>NZ_LMSF01000002.1:0-337059 GCF_001428325.1 Arthrobacter sp. Soil761
CCGATGCCAACAGAGAACAGGGGCGGCGGCCGGCAGCGTTTAACGCGGCCTGCATTGCCGCCCTGCCGGGTTTTCCACATAGGGGTTTTGGGGGCTCTTGATTGTCGGTGGTGGCTGGCAGAGTTGGGTTATGGAGGCCATTGGGGAGCAGCTGGACGGGCCGTTCGGCGGGTTATACGGTGGGTTGCTCGGCGGGAACGCTGACGACGCCGGCAGCCGGCGGACGAGTCCGGCCCGCCTTCGCGCCGTCCCCGGCGGGGAGGGATCCGGCCCTGCCATCCTCGGGGCACTTGCCGAAGAACTCGCCACCGCCGCCCTGGCCGCCCCGGRCSTSCTGGCMRCMGCCACCTATGTCGAGGCCGCCGATTACGCCGCCCGGGTCGAGAACCTTGCCCGCACCGTGGAGTACCTGCAACTCATCTCAGCCCTGACTGTGGACCGGACCCGCACCCARGCCATCACCCAGGCCGCGGCCAGGACCACCCACCCTGCCGTGCCCTCCCCTGCCGATGACGGCTGCCGCAACACCGCAGAGTTCCTCCGCCTCAGGCTCCGCATCCCCATCCGCGAAGCACGCCGCCGCCTCACCCTCGCCCAGCACACCCTGCCCCGCACCAGCCTCACCGGCGAACCACTCCCGCCAACCCGGCCCCACCTCGCCACCGCCCTCACACCCCACCCCGCCACGGACAGGACCCCGCAACCGCCCACCGGAACCCTCCAGGCACCGGCCGTGTCCTCCCACGCCGCGACCCTCATCACCGCCACCCTGGACCGGCTCCAACACCACACCACCCCCCACACCCTGTACCGGATCGAAMASCACCTCACCACCGCAGCCACCACCACCGACCCCGACTTCCTCACCCGCCTGGCCCAACGCTGGACCGACACCATCGACGCCGACGGCACCGAACCCACCGAAGAAGCCCTCCGCCACACCCAAGGCGCCTTCATCCGCAAACCACGCCACGGCCTGCACCACCTCGAAATCTTCGCCACCACCGACCAATACGAACACCTCCTCACCGTCATGAACACCGCCACCAACCCCCGCACCACCACCCCAAACACCAGCACCGGCACTACCACCCCAACCACCGGCACCGAACACCACGGACGAACAGCCGAAACAGCAGCCGTGCCCGACCTGCCTGCCCAGCCGGCCCYGCCKGACCTGGACCGGCGCACCCGCGCCCAAAAACAACTCGACGGCATCATCACCGCCRCCAAAACCGCACTCGCCACCAACACCCTGCCCACCACCGGCGGCAACAAACCCCAAATCATCGCCACCATCCACTACCGGGACCTCTTCCCCACCCACACCACAGCAACAGCGACAGGAGAACGGCCGGGAATACCCGCACCACCAGGGACACAGACAGGCACAGGGACAGAGGCAGGGACMGGGGCTTTCGCGTTCACCGGCCCCGTCGCCGCCACCACCCTRCGSAAAATCGCCTGCGACGCCGACATCATCCCCGCRCTCCTGGGCACCAACAACGAAATCCTCGACCTCGGCCGCAAAACCCGCCTCTTCACCCCAGCCCAACGCACCGCCCTCACCACCCGCGACCAAGGCTGCGCCTTCCCCAACTGCACCATCCCCGCACCCTGGTGCGAAGCACACCACATCACCTACTGGACACACGGCGGACCCACCACCACCAACAACGGCGTCCTGCTCTGCAGNCCGCGACCAAGGCTGCGCCTTCCCCAACTGCACCATCCCCGCACCCTGGTGCGAAGCACACCACATCACCTACTGGACACACGGCGGACCCACCACCACCAACAACGGCGTCCTGCTCTGCAGYCACCACCACCACCTCATCCACAAAGAACAATGGACCATCACCACCACCAACCACACCCCAACCTTCATCCCCCCACCCCACATCGACGACCCCACCCAAAAACCCCAACAAAACCACTACTTCAAACCCCCACCACCACCCCACCAATACGAATAGGGAACGCAGTCTGGTAGGGAACGCAGCCTGGCGTACTGGGGTTTTCCGGACGGTTCAGAAGGACCGTTACGTGCGGTCCACGGCTGCTGGGCCTGGTTGGCTCGATCCTCCAGGCGGCAGGCAAGATATTGGGGAGCGGGAGGACGGGTTAGTGGGTCCCTGCCGCCACGCGCCCCACGACCACGGTGCCGTCCACTTCCTCCGAATGGACTGTCCGGGTGCCGAACCCGGCGGCGGCCAGGATCGCGGAGGTGCCGGATGCCTGCCGCTGGCTGGTTTCGATGATCAGGTGCCCGCCGGGAGCCAGCCATCCGATGCCCCCGGCGGCGACGCGTCGGTGGAAGTCCAGTCCATCAGGACCGCCATCGAGGGATGCCGCAGGTTCGTACAGCCGCGCTTCGGGGGGCATGGTGCGGATTGCCTCCGTGGGCACGTAGGGAGCATTGACCACGAGCACCCGGACGCGGCCACGCAGTTCACGCGGCAGGGCATCGAACAGGTCCCCCGCGTGAACCTGGCCGCCCACGGGCCCGACGTTCCGCCTGGCGCACCGGACGGCCACAGGATCGATGTCCGCCGCATGCACCTCCGCCCATGGCGCCTCATGAGCAATGGCCGCTCCCACGGCTCCGGACCCGCAGCAGAGGTCCACTACAACAGCGGGCTTCCGCCGGGGCCCCTCCGGCCACGTCGCCGGCAGCAGGGCGAGGGCCTCATTTACCAGCAGCCCGGTACGGCGGCGCGGCACGAAGACACCGGGCTCCACCAGAATGCGCCGGCCCGCAAATTCGGCCCAGCCCAGGATGAGTTCCAAGGGGACGCCTTCCACCCTGCGCCGGACATTTCGCGCTAAGTCGCCGGGAAGTGAGGCCTCCGCCAGCAGCAGGCGGGCCTCTTCCTCCGCGAAAACGCAGCCGGCGGACCGCAATGCGGAGACAATGCCTTCGAAGACCGGCGACGGGGCAGGACTGCCGGCAGTCCGTGAGTCGAGAGGGGGCACAGCAACGCCTTTCGGTGGGAAGACGGGCGTCCCCATGGCGGCTAGGCCAAGCTCTCCGGACGGCACCGAACGGGAATACCCAAAACTGTGACTGCGGTAATGGGATCCACCTCCTTCGTCCGCTGCTGGAAATCCCATGCTAATAGGTGGCCTTGTGCTCGGGAATGGATGCCAACTCTTGGCAGGATGGGTTAATGACCACGGGAACAGCCAGCAACATTCTTTGGATCGGCACCTACACCCCCGACGGCGGCGGCCGCGCCAATGGCATCGGGGCCGTGCGGGAGCATCAGGACGGAAGCCTTGAATGGTTGGGCACGGCAGTCCAGGCACAGTCGCCGTCGTTCCTGGCCGTGCACCCGACGCTGCCGTTGGTTTACGCAGCGGCGGAGCAGCGCAAAATGGTTCAGGCCTACCGCCGACGGGGTGACTTTGCGCTGGAACTGTCCGGGGCACCGGAGCCTGCCGGAGAGGCCACCTGCCACGTCGCCGTGGACCCGGACGGCCGGTTTGTCACCGCTGCATGCTGGGGTGACGGGCAGGTCCTGCTCTACGAGTTGGATGACGACGGCGGCATGACGGCACGGTTCCCCGCGGCACCGTCGGTTGACCCCCACGCCGGCCTTTTCCCCGGCAGCCCCAGGCCGAGCCGCGCCCATGCCAGCCTGATGCTGCGCGACGGGCGCATCATGACGACCGATCTGGGCCACGACACCCTCCGCATTTGGACCTATGAGCCGGGCACCGGCCTGGTAGCCGACCACGAGGTGGTCCTCCCCTGCGGCACCGGTCCCCGGCACATGGTGGAGCACCCCACGGGCAACGTCTTCATTGTGTCGGAGTACTCCGTGGAGGTCTTCGTGGTCCGGCCCGAGGCCGGCACCTATGAGCTGATATTCCGCGGACCTGCAACTGCGGGCGGCAGCCAGGACGGTGATTCGGCCGCCGAAATCTGCCTTGGCCCGCAGGGGAACTTCGCCTACGCCGGCGTGCGTGGATCCAACCTCCTCAGCGTCCTGGAAGTAGCAGCCGGCGGCACCGAACTGATCCCCGTCAAGGACTTCGACAGCGGCGGGGACTGGCCGCGGCACCACATGGTCCGGGGCAGCTGGCTGCACGTGGCCCACGAAAGGTCGGACAACATTGCCACTTTTGAACTGGATCCCGTCACCGGGCTCCCGGGCCCCGTGCTTCATGATCTTCGCACCCCCTCTCCCACTGCCTTGGTGTCCGCCGGCTAACTGCGATGCCCGCTACGGCTTCCTCCCCTTACTCTTCCCCAGACGCTGGAGTAATTCAGTGCAAGCGCTTACAGTTGTGACTTGGTTCACAGGTCTGCATGCTGTCCTTAGAACCCTCCTGCCGCATCCCTTGTCAACGGCAAGCCTGTACGGCAGCGCTGCTTCCCAGGAAGGTCTCACCCTTGTTATTCCGCACCCCTCCCGGCGCGCCCCCACGCGCCCAACTGCAGGCAAAGCCCGCAGGAACACAGCACCCCACAACCCGCCGCCGGGCCCCGGGCCGGGCAATCACGGCGAGGTCGGCGGCCGGCCTCCTTGCCGCTGCGGTGGCCGTTTCCGCAGCAGTCCTCCCGGCCCATGCCGCGGTGGGCCTCAAGGATTCAGGCTCCAAGAATCCCGGCGCCCAGGGCCAGGGATCCTCCACCGCCCTGCATTCGCTCCGCGGTCCCGTGACGGACGAGAACTTCTACTTCGTCATGGCAGACCGGTTCAGCAACGGCAGCACCGCCAATGACCAGGGCGGCCTGGGGCCGGATCCCATGGTCTCCGGCTTCGATCCCACCAGGAAGGGCTTCTACAACGGCGGCGACCTGGCCGGCCTGCGCAGCAGGATCGACTACATCCAGGGCCTGGGCACCACATCCATCTGGCTGACCCCCAGCTTCAAGAACAAGGCGGTCCAGCCCGAGGACAAGTCGGCAGGCTACCACGGCTACTGGGTCACCGACTTCACCCAGATCGACCCCCACCTGGGCACCAACGGTGAGCTCAAGGCCCTGATCGACGAGGCCCACGCCCGCGGCATGAAGGTCTATTTCGACATCATCACCAACCACACGGCCGACGTCATCGGCTACCAGGAGGGCAACCGGAAAGGCTACATCTCAAAGGACGCAGTCCCTTACAAGACAGCCTCCGGCGAAGCGTTCGACGACCGCGACTACGCCGGTACCGGAACCTTCCCCCGGCTGGACGCCAACACGTCATTCCCCTACAAGCCGGTCCTGGCACCGGGCGAAGAAAACCTCAAGGTTCCCGCCTGGCTGAACGACCCCACGCTGTACCACAACCGCGGCGACACCACCTTCACGGGTGAGGACTCCATGTACGGCGACTTCTTCGGCCTCGATGACCTCTTCACCGAAAACCCCGCCGTGGTGCACGGCATGGAGGACATCTATAAGTCCTGGATCGGCGACTTTGGCGTGGACGGTTTCCGGATCGACACCATGAAGCACGTGAACAACGAGTTCTGGCAGGAATTCGGCCCCAACGTCCTCAGCTACGCCAAGGAGCACGGCAAGGACGAGTTCTTCATGTTCGGCGAGGTCTTCGACACCACCAAGAGCTTCACGTCCCAGTTCACCACCCGCAACAAGATGCAGGCCGTGCTGGACTTCCCCTTCCAGGATGCCGCCCGCAACTTTGCCTCCAAGAGCCAGGACGCCAAGGCGCTCCAGGCGTTCTTCGCCGGTGACGACTGGTACACCGACGCCGATTCCAACGTCTATGAGTTGCCCACGTTCCTGGGCAACCACGACATGGGCCGCATCGGCAGCTTTATCGCCCAGGACAACCCCGCCGCAGGCGATGCCGAGAAGGTGGCACGCGACGAGCTGGCCCACGAGCTGATGTACTTCTCCCGCGGCAACCCGGTGGTGTACTACGGCGACGAACAGGGCTTCACCGGCCCGGGCGGCGACCAGGATGCCCGCCAGACCCTCTTCGCCAGCAAAGTCCCGGACTACCTGGACGACGACCTGCTGGGCACGGACGCCACCCACGCCACGGACAACTTCAATCCAAGCCACCCGCTTTACGCCAAAATCCGGGAGCTTGCAGCCCTCACCAAAGAGCACCCGGCACTGCGGAATGGCGCACACCAGCACCGCTACGCCTCTGACGGGCCGGGCATCTACGCCTTCTCCCGCACCGATGCCAAGGACCAGCGCGAATACGTGGTGGCACTGAACAACAGCACCCAGACACAGACGGTGGAAGTCCCCACCTACATCGCCAAGCGCAGCTACATGCGCGTTTACGGCGAAGGCGCCGATGAAGCCAAAACCTCTGACGACGCAAAACTGACCGTGACCGTGCCGCCGCTTTCCGCCGTCGTCTACGAATCCTCGGGCCGCATTCCGCACTCCAAGGAGGCTCCCGCCGTCGCCCTCCGGCAGCCGGCCGCCGCGCCTGGTGACAACGGACGCATCAACGTAACGGCCGACGTCGACGGTGCTTCGTTCTACGAGGTCACCTTTGAAGCCCGGACGGCGAGCGGCGCGTGGCAGCCGATCGGCACGGACGACACCGCTCCGTACCAGGTTTTCCACGACGTCGCGGCGCTGGATGCCGGCACACCGCTGGAGTACCGCGCCACCGTTCTGGACAACGGCGGGCATTCCGCCACCAGCCAAAGCCGCTCCGCGGCCGTACCCGCGCCCGTGCTGACCCTGCAGAAGCCTGCGGAGGGCAGCAGCGTGGAAGGCAAGGTTGAGCTCAGCGCCACCGCTGACCCGGAGAAGGCCAACCACGTGGTGTCCTTCGAGCGCAGTGTTGGCGGCGGGGTCTGGACCGCTGTGGGCACCGACTCGTCCTCGCCCGTCTACTCAGCAACCGACGACGTGACCGGGCTGGCGGACGGCACCAAGGTCCAATATCGGGCGGCCATGACCGGCACCGGCTACAACGTCACCAGCGAAACCAGGACTGTCACGGTGGGCCAGGCCCCGCAGCCCGACTCGGTCACGGTGGCCGGATCACTGAACCAGGCGATGGGCTGCAGCGCACAATGGGATCCAGGCTGCAGCCAGGCCCGGATGGTGTTGGACCCGGCGGACCGCATTTGGCGGCTGACCGTGGACCTGCCGGCCGGGAAGTACGAATACAAGGCAGCGCTCAACGGCGGCTGGGACGAAAACTACGGCGCCGACGGCCAGCTCAACGGGCAGAACATCGTGCTGGACCATCCCGGCGGCCCGGTGACTTTCCGTTATGACAACAGCACCCACCTGCTCAGCGCCGTCTACGCCTCGCAGCAGCCGGCCGCCGTGGCGGCAGCCGGAAGCATGGACAGCGAGCTGGGCTGCGCCTCGGACTGGGAGCCGTCCTGTAACCAGGCGCAGTTGGTGCTGGACCCGGCAGACCTCGTGTGGAAGCTGTCCGTTCCGGACCTTCCTGCGGGAAGCTACGAGTTCAAGGCGGCCCTGAACCGCAGCTGGGACATCAGTTATGGGGCCGGCGGCGCTTCCCCGGGTGCCAACATAGTGTTTGAGCACGACGGCGGCCCGGTCACCATCCGGTACGACCACTTCACCCATGTGATCGCCGCTAACTAGTTCACCCGCCGAACAAGGCAAACCAGGCAAAGCAACTACGGCAACAGGCCCCGCCGCTTACAAAAGCGGCGGGGCCTGTTGCCTTGAGAACCGCTTAGGCCCGGTGCAGGGCTCCCTCCACCGCCGCGAGCAGCGAGTTGAACCGCTTGTTGGCGGGGAGGTCATCAAGGTAGACGGGTTTGCCGTCCGGCCCACCCAGGGGCACCTGCCAGTTGGGGTACAGGGCTTCTGTGGTTCCGGGCTGGTTCTGGACCCTCCGCTCCCCCACCGCATCCACCAGGGCCACGCCGAGCAGGACCGACGGCGCCTGGGCCAGCAGCAGGTGCAGCGCCTCGATGGTGTGCTCCTCGGACGGCTGCCCCTCCACGCCGCCGGCGGCGCCCTCGGAGAGGTACCCGCGCTCGCGCAGCAGGGCGAACATCTTCTCCAAAGACGCGTTGTGCTCCGCGCGCTCCTCCTGCTCGGACCGTTCCAGCAGCCCCAGCCGGCTTCGGAGCCCCACATGGTCCCCGGCAAGGTAGCCGGCGGTGGGTGGCAGGTCGTGGGTGTTGACGCTGGCGAGCGCCTGCGTGCGGTACTTTTCGGGCGCAAGGGGCGAATCGCCGTCGTACTCAAACCACAGGATGGACGTGCCCAGGATCCCCCGGGCCGCAAGGTAGTCACGCACCCAGGGCTCGAAAGTGCCCAGGTCCTCCCCGATCACCACGGCACCGGCGCGGTGCGCCTCGAGCGCGAGGATGCCGATCAGGGCCTCGTGGTCGTAGCGGACGTAGGCGCCATCCCCCGGAGCGTTCCCCATGGGGATCCACCACAGCCGGAAGAGTCCCAGGATGTGGTCCACGCGGATGCCGCCGGCATGCCTGAGCACGTTGGCCAGCATGTTGCGGAACGGTTCATATCCGGCCTCGGCCAGGCGTGCGGGGTGCCATGGGGGCTGGCCCCAGTCCTGCCCCTGCTGGTTGTACATGTCAGGAGGTGCGCCCACGCTGGTGTTCGGGGTCAGCACGCCGCGCAGCGTCCAGGCGTCGGCACTGCTGTGGTCCACGCCTACTGCAAGGTCGTGCACCACGCCCAGCCGCATCCCCGACCGGAGCGCGGCCCTCTGGGCGTTCTCGAGCTGCTCGTCGCAGATCCACTGCAGCCAGCGGTGGAACCCGATCCGGTCCGCCAGCTTCTCCCGGAGGGCTTCGGCTTCCGGTGTTCCGATGGCGCACTCCGGGTCTGTCCACAGGGGGTCGTCCGGCGCCAGGTCCTCGCGGATGGCTGACCAGAGCGCGAAGTCCTCCAGGCCGCGGCCGGAGCTGCGGCAGAACTCATCGAAGGCGGCCTGCCGGGCCGGTGAACGGCGCGTGTGATAAAGCATTTCCAGCGCCTGCAGCTTGGCCGCGTACACGGCATTGCGGTCGAGGCGGGTGCCTTCCCGGTTCAGCCATGCCACTTCCTCGTGCAGCTTTTCCAGCGCCGCACGTTTCCGCGGCCGGAGGTATGCCAGCTCGGGAATGGCCTCGATGCGGATGTACAGCGGATTGAAGAACCGGCGGGTGGACGGCGAGTAGGGCGACGGCTGGACCGGCGGTACCGGCTCGGCCGCGTGCAGCGGGTTGACCAGCACGTAGTCGGCGCCGCGCGCACCACTGATCGCGGCCAGGTCCGCCAGGTCCGCAAAGTCGCCGATGCCCCACGACCGCTTTGAGCGGACCGAATACAGCTGCGTGGCCAGCCCCCAGCCGCGGCGTTCCTCCAGCGGCTTTGCCGTGGCCAGCCGCGCAGGGGTTACCACCAGGGCGGCGCTGGCCATAGCGCCCTCCGACTCGACATGCAGCGTGTGCCAGCCCAAGGGCAGGTCCTGGGGAAGCGCGAAGGTGGCTTGTCCCGTGGACACGCCGTCCACCTCCCGGGGCTGGACCCAGACATCCTGCTGGACCGCTTCGCGCTGTCCGGTTCCACCTTCCAGGGTGACGGTCAGGCGCGCGGTGGCGCCGTCGCGCACGTGGACCGGCACTTGGGCCGGTTCGCCCTGCTTAATGACGACGGCGGGCGGCAGCATCCGCCGCCACGGCGCCAGTTCGGCTTCGGCCAGGGCAGCCTCAATGTGACTGTTGGTGTGTGCCTCGACACCGAGGGCTGCCAGCACCTTGACCAGCGTCTCCTGGGCAACGGAATGCGGCAGCCCATCCCAGCCCTGGAAGGACGTACCCACACCATGCGCGTCGGCCAGCTGCTGCAGCAGGTGCGGATCGACTGGCCCGGCCGCAGCGGCGGGAGGGCCTGCTGGGATCGCTGGGCCTGGTGCGTGCTGCTGGTCTGAAGCCGTCATGGGTGTCCGCCTCGTCTGTGATGGTCCCGGAACTTACAGTGCTGTTGTACCGGGCGCTGACACCCCCGTGCACAACCGTTGGTTCAGATTATTGCAGGGCGGCGCGGAGGCGAAACCGGGACGGCATCCAGGCGGATCAGGACGGGTTCCGGAGGTGGACGTTACGGATCGAAGTGCGTGGTCACGGCTCCGTCGCTGACCCGGCCGATGACTCCCGCTGCAAGGTCCCGCAGCTTCTGGTTCCGGTGGCTGGACGCCTTGGTGAGCAGGGCCATGGCTTCATCCTGGCTGCACCGGTTCTGGGCCATGATCACCCCGCACGCCAGGTCGATCGTGGTGCGGTTGGCCATTGCGGCCCTCAGGTCGTCCGCCAGGTTCTGGGCGTCGGCGATCCGCAGTGCCAGCCTCAATGCGCGGCCCGCGAGGTCAGCAAACCCCTCAGCCCTGCGAACGACTTCGTCAGCGAAGACGTCCGGTTCCGAAGCGAAAAAATTCAACGCGGCGGACTGGTGCCCGTCCAGGGCAAGCGGGACGCCCAGGACGCTGCGGCAGCCGTTCTCGGCCAGCAACTTCTGGTACTTGGGCCAGCGGGTATCGGTCTCCACATTGGAAAGGATGACGGGCTTCATGGCCTCCAGCGCCGCAATGCACGGACCTTCACCCAGGACCTGCTCCAGCTTGTCCAGGACAACGGCGCGTTCACTGCTGCCCGCAATGGTGGCACTGCGTTTGCGGCGCTGGAGGGTCACGCCGCACTCGACGAACACGCCCGCGTCCTCGCTGACGGCGGAGGCTGCAACAGAGGACAGCTCAGTCAGGAAATCAGCAACATTGGCGCTGCCCATGATGATGTCATGCAACTGGACGAACTGGTCGTCACTATTGGAGGAGCCCATCCCTCAATATAGGCGCTATGGAGTGCCGCGTGCGCGCCACAAAACGTCATTTGCGGGGCGCCGGTTACTCCGTACGACGAAAAGAGAAGGACTAAGGCGGGAATCTGTGGCGGCCTGCCGAATCTGTGTAGCCTCGTGACGATCCAAGGCACGGCAACTGAATGGAGGAGGCCGCAGATGAGCCTGAGCGAACTGCGGGTGTTCGGACGGTCGGGAACCCCCATCAGTCCCCTCACCCTTGGCACCATGAACTTCGGCGAGGGGAACGGCAGCTCCCAGGGAGCCCCCACCGGCGCGGACGAGAGCATCCGGATCATCCATGAAGCCCTGGACGCCGGCATCACCGCAATCGACACCGCTGACGTCTACTCCCAGGGTGAGTCCGAACAGGTGGTGGGCCGGGCCCTCCGCGGCCGCCGGGACGATGTCTTCCTGGCCACCAAGTTCCACGGCCAGATGAGCCCCAACCCGGCGCACTCCGGGAACTCGCGGCGCTGGATCACCCAGGCCGTGGAGGGCAGCCTCCGGCGCCTGCAGACGGACCGCATCGACCTGTACCAGGCGCACCGGCCGGACTACAACACCGACGTCCTGGAGACCATCACCACCCTCAACGACCTGATCCGCCAGGGCAAGATCCTGTATTACGGGACCTCGGTGTTCACCCCGGCCCAGCTGGTGGAGGCCCAGTGGCTGGCCACCACAAACCATCTGATCCCGCCGCTGGGCAACCAGGTTCCGTACTCCATGCTGGTCCGCGGCAACGAGCGGGACGTCCTGCCCATCGCCCAGCAGTATGGCCTGGGCGTGCTTGCCTACGGCCCACTCGCGGGCGGTTGGCTGTCCGGCAGCTTCGTCCTCGAATCGGGCAAGCCGCCCACCCGGGTCCACACACTGCCCGGCCGGTACGACATCTCCGGGCCATCCAGCGAGCGGAAGCTGCTGGCCGCGGACTCGCTGGCCCGGCTGGCGGACAAGCTGGAAATGTCCCTGGTGGACCTGGCCGTGGGGTTTGCCCTGACCCATCCCGCCATCAGCAGCGTGATCATCGGCCCGCGCAGCGAGGAACACCTCCGGGCGTACCTGCGCGCGGCGGATGTACAGCTGGGCGAGACCGTACTGGATGCCATCGACGACCTGGTGCCGCCGGGAACCAACTTTGTGGAGCGGGACGCGGGCGCAATCGTGCCGTCCATCGAGTTCGCGGAATTACGACGCCGGTAGGCGGCTTCCAGCCCGGACCCCGGACTATTGACTAACCGGTAGAAGGCTCCTACGGTCGATACCGATACCGCCGCCCAAGGAAGCCGGGGCCTGCCATGCCAATGTCCGATGAGGAGCGACGCCTGCTCAAGGAGCTGGAACTGGGGCTGATCGCGGACGATCCCCACCTGGCCATGGAACTGCTGTCCGGCTATCCGGCACGCCGTCTCCCCGCAGGCCTGTTCCCGGGCATGGCGGCGGCACTGATTGGTGTGGTGCTCATTATCGCGGGGGCCGGGCTGCCGGCTCCCGGTGCGGTGGTGCTAGGGATTCTGTTGCTGGGGCTGGGCGCCTGCCTGCTGCTCGGTCCCACGGTGCTGGCCCGGAGCGGCGGCCGGCAGACCACCGGCTAATGGCCGTGGTGGTGCACCTGCGCGGCCCCCGGGTGCCGCAGCAGTTTGCCGCCGCGGCGCCAGGATGAACATGCTTGCCAGGACGACGGCGGCGCCAAGCCAGGCAAGTGCTTGGAGCCGTTCTCCCACCACGAGCACGGCCAGGACGGCGGCCACCACGGTTTCGAGCAGCGAGATGCCGGTGGCCGTGCTCGCCCCTACCCGGGCCAGGCCCCACCCGAACAGCAGGTACCCGGCAAACATGGGGACCGCCGCCATGTAGGCGCCGACGCTGACGCTGGTCCAGGACTCCAGCAGCGGGCGTCCCGTTGCGGCAAGGACAGGCACCAGAAGGAGCCCGCCGAGTCCGAACACGGCGCCCATGGCCGCCCGTGAAGAGACCCCGTCACCGGTCAGCCGGTGTGCCGCCCAGGAGTACAGAGCATAAGTAGTTCCGGCCAGCAGCCCCAGCAGGATTCCCGCCGTCGGCGCCAAGGAAGTCAAAGTCAAGGAAGTCGAGTTCCAGGAATCAGCCCCGGCGCCAGCAGCCCCGTGTGCGGGTGCTGCCGGCGAGTGCCCGGCAAGGGACAGCAGGGCTGCCCCGCCAATTCCCAGCAGCGCCCCGAGAATCCAGCGTCGGCTCAGCGGCTTCCCGTCCGCGAAACGTTCGATCAGGGCGGCCGCTACCGGAGCTGAACCGATGGAAACCACCGTACCCACGGCCACTCCGGAGAGGCGCATGGAACTGTAGAAGGCCAGGGGGTAGACAGCAACCGCCACGGCACCGAGAGATACCAGGCGCCATCGCGCAAGCAGGCTGCCCGACTGAACGGCAATGTGCCGTGCGGCGTACAGTGCCTGCATCAGTCCGCCCAGCCCCATTGCCACCGCGCCGATGGCCAGTGGGCTCACGGCGGGCGCGAAGGTGGCCGCTGTTCCGGTGGTTCCCCAGAGGATGGATGCCGCCACTATGGAGAGCGCTCCCCAGGGCTGGGCCTGCTGATGGTTTGGCTTGTTGTTCACAGGTCGTCCAGCAGTTGCCCGGCGATGGCCCGGGCTTGCCGCAGCGGCACGTCGCCGCCCTCCAGGCCTGCCCTGGCCATGGCACCTTCGAGGAGGAAGGCCAAGTGGGCGGCAACGGCAGGCGCCTGCCCCTCCCTCCCGGGCAACAGTGCCGTGACGTGCCGGGCCAGGAGTTCCTGCACTTCCTCCTTGTGGAGCCGCACTGCAGTCCGCCCGGGGTCCCCTGCGGGCAGTTCAGCCGCCGCGTTGAGCAGCCCGCAGCCGCGGAATCCGTGCTGGTAGGCGGCATTTGCGTGGTCGAGGTAGGCGTCGAAGACCGCCAGTGCCTGCTCCGACGGGGTCCCGGCCTTTTCCAGCCGCGTCCGGTAAAGGCCGAGCCACTCCTCATGCCGTGCTTCCAGGTAGGCGGCCACGAGGTCCGCTTTGGACGTGAAGTTGTTGTAGAGGCTTTTTTTGGCAACGCCCGCCTCGGCAGTGATGGTGTCGATTCCCGTGGCGGCCACCCCCTGGGCATAGAAAAGGCGCGCTGCCGCTTCAAGCAGCAGCACCCGGGCGGGGCGGCGGCTGGTCGCCGAAGCGCGTGACACAGGCATGGGGCTCCTTGCGGTGGTAGTAGGTAGGCCAGTCTACCTACTACCACCACAAGGGCGGAACACCCGTTTGTGAATCAGGCGGTGCGGACCGCCTTAGCGGACACGGCCTGGAGCTCCGTGGCCAGCCGTTCCACCAGGAGTTCCGGGGGCTCGGTGATATCGGCCAGGAGGTGGGCCTCGTCCTCGTCCAGTTCCTCCAAGGCTGCGAACTGGGATTCCAGCAGGGTCCGCGGCATGAACTCGTGGGCGCGGGCTTCCATCCGCGCGCCAATGGTGCCCGCGCTTCCGGTCAGGTGGATGAAGACAACATCCGGCGCTGCGCTGCGCAGCAGGTCCCGGTAGCGGCGCTTCAACGCTGAGCAGGCGACGATAGGCGGGACTGTTGTGACGCCGTCGGCCTTTCCTGCGAGCAGCTCCCCCAGCGTGCCAAGCCAGGGCTCCCTGTCAACGTCCGTGAGCGGTTTGCCGGCGCCCATTTTCTGCTTGTTGGCGGCCGGATGGAAATCGTCGCCATCGAAGAATGGCATGTCCAGGCGCAGGCCCAGCAGGGAGCCCATGGTGGATTTCCCCGAGCCGGACACGCCCATCACCACCAGGGGCGGCAACGGGGCGTTCACCGTTCCTCCCCGTTCCCGTCGAAGCTGAGGAGGACTTTGCCGGAACTGGTGGAGTCCTTGGCCACCTCGAAGGCGTGCAGGGCGTCCTCCACGGGGTATTGGTGGGTGATGACGGGGTCGATGTGCAGTGACCCGTCGGCAAGCGCCGCGATGACCTCGTCGATTTCGTCGTTGAAGCGGAAGGAGCCCTTGAGGTCCAGTTCGCGGGTGATGGCCAGCGAGATGGGTAGCGGCTGCATGCCGGTGGGCAGCAGCCCCACCATCACCACGGTCCCGCCCCGCACCGCGCCGCGGATGGCGGAGGCCAGTCCGTGGTGGTTGCCGGAGGATTCGATCACCACGTCCGCCTCCACGGCGGCGATCGCTTCCGTGTCTGCGGCGTTGATGACCTGGTCCGCGCCGACGGCCTTGGCGATCTCCAGCGGCTTGGGATGGAGGTCCACAGCGGTGATGTGCGCTGCACCGGCGCGTTTGAGGACCGCGACAGCGAGGGCACCGATGGGGCCGGACCCGATCACCAGCGCGGTCTTCCCGGCCACGTCCCCGGCGCGGGAGACCGCGTGCCAGGCCACGGACGCGGGTTCGACCAGGGCGGCCGTGCGCAGGTCGATGCCCTCGGGCAGGGCCCGCAGCATCCGGACGGGCAGGTTCACGTACCGGCTGAAGGCGCCGTCGGTGTGCGGGTAGCGGGCGGCGCTGCCCAGGTAGGTGCAGCCGGGTGAGAGGTTGGGCCGGTCCGCGGGGTACCTGGCCGCGCCGGGTCCCGGGGTGGCGGGGTGGACGGCGACGGCGGTTCCGGGCTGCGGTCCCTGGCCGTTGGCGGCGGCGCGGACCACCACGCCGGAGATTTCGTGGCCCAGGACCAAGGGTGCCTTCAGGATGGATTCCCCGGTCGCGCCGTGCAGCCAGTAATGCAGGTCCGAGCCGCAGATGCCGCCGTACAAGACCTCGACGACGGCCTGGTCATCCGCCGGCAGGGCCAGCGGGACCTCATCGATCCGGAGGTCCCCGGCGGCGTGGGCCACCACGGCCGGCCCGGAGGCGGGCAGCGTGTTGGGGCCTGGCTGGACGGGTGTGTTCGCGGGCATCAGACCACCACCGTCATTCCGCCGTCGATGAAAATGGTCTGGCCGTTCACGAAGTCCGACCCGTCCGAGGCCAGCCAGACCACGGGCCCGGCCAGGTCCTTCGGCGTGCCCCAGCGGTGGGCCGGGGTGCGGCCCAGGATCCAGGTATTGAACTGTTCGTCGTCCACCAGGTTCTGCGTCATCTCGGTGTGGATATACCCCGGCGCGATCCCGTTGACCTGCAGGCCGGAAGCGGCCCACTCGGCCGTCATGGCCCGGGTGAGGTTCCGCAGCCCGCCCTTGGCGGCAACATACGGGGCGATAGTGGGGCGGGCCAGGTCCGTCTGCACCGAGCAGATGTTGATGATCTTGCCCCGGCCGCGCGGAATCATGTGCCGGGCCGCCTCCCGCCCCACCAGGAACGCACTGGTCAGGTCCGTGGAAATGACCCGCTCCCAATCCGCCACCTCAAGGTCCAGCATCGGCACCCGGTGCTGGATCCCGGCGTTGTTCACCAGAATCTCCAACGGACCCACGTGCTCTTCGATCCACGCGATGCTGCGGGCTGCCGCCTCGCCGTCGGTGACGTCAAACGCGATGCTGGCGATGCGGCCGGCCGGGAAGTCGGCGGCGAGCGCGGCTTCGGCTTCCTTGAGCCGCTCCGGGTTGATGCCATTCAGCACAACCGTGGCACCGGCGTCGGCCAGTGCCCGGGCGAGTGACGAGCCGATGCCGCGGCTGGAGCCGGTGACCAATGCGACGCGGCCGGTGAGGTCAAACAGTGAGCTCATGCGAACGGTCCCTGCTGCACCAGGTTGACCGGGGTTTCGCCGGCGGCGAGGGCCTCAAGCTGCCGTTTCAGGAGTTTCAGGATCCGTGGTTCGAACGCTGAGGCGTTGCCGCCAACGTGGGGGGTGATGAGGGCGTTCTCCGACGACCAGAGCGGGTGGCCGGCGGGCAGCGGTTCGGGGTCGACAACGTCGATGGCGCAGTGCAGGCGGCCGGACACCACTTCAGCCGTTAGGGCGTCGGTGTCGATCACGGCGCCGCGGCCGACGTTGACCACCAGGGCGCCGTCCGGCAGGGCGGCCAGGACCTTGGCTCCCACCAGGTGGTGGGTCGCCTCGGTGAGGGGAAGGACGGAGACCAGGATGTCGTGGCCGGCGGCGAGCGCCACGAGTTCATCCGGACCGTGGACCTGGCCGTCCGCATCGGTCCGTGCGGCGCTTCCCACCCGGGTCAGTGTGACTTCGAAGGGCTCCAGGCGGCGGGCCAGCTCCTTCCCGATTCCGCCGATGCCCAGCAGCAGGACCTTCCGGTCGGCCAGCGACTGGCGGCGTTGCGGGTTCCAGCGTTCGGCCTGTTGATCGCGGGCGGCCTGGTCGATGCCGCGGAGCTTGGCGAGGATGAGGCCAACGGCCAGCTCCGCGGTGGCAGCTGCATGGACGCCCGAGGCGTTTGCCACGGCGGCGGCCGGACCCGCTGCCTCGCGGACGCCGTCGAACCCTGTTGACTGAGTTTGCACGAACTTCAGGTCAGGGACCTTGCCAAGGTTCGCCAGGACCGCACCGGCATTGAGGTACGGCAGGATGACCCCGTCGATGCTTCCGTGGGCCTCGTCAGGGGCCCCCTGCATGTCCCACACCACTCCCGTCAGTCCCTCCGGGAGCGGGGACAAATCGGCCAGGAGCTGGGGTTCGGGGAAACTGACGGTTTGCACGTGCTGCATCGTTGAAGGCCTATCGGTTGGTGGGAAGGTGCTGCGGGCGGATCGTTATGCGTCGCGGCGGTCGAAGGTCAGTCCGCCGGGGACCTGGAAGGTGGGCATGAGCTCGAGCATGCCCACATTCACGTGGCGCGGGGTTTCAATGGCGTAATCAAGGGCATTGACGATGTCGTCCGTGGTGAGCGACTCGTAGCCCTCGTAGTAGGTCTGCCAGGCTTCTTCCATGGCCTCGGGGCTGCCGCCCAGGTTGCGGCCGAAGATTTCGGTCTCCACCCGGCCGGGGCAGATTTCGGTGACGCGGATGCGCTTGCCGACCGTGTCGTTGCGCAACTGCCGGGAGATCTGGTGCACGGCGGCCTTGGTGGCGTGGTACGCGGTGTGGCCGTAGAAGTTGTAGAGCCCGGCGATCGAACTGATGTTGACCACGTGGCCCAGGTCCCGCTCCACCATGCCGGGCAGCACCAGCCGGGTGAGCTGCAGCAGGCCGCGGAGGTTGACGTCGATGAGTTCGTCGATGTCCTGCTCGGAGGAGTCCAGGATGTTGCCGGTCCGGGAGACCCCGGCGCAGTTCACCAGGACGTCCACCTTGAGGTCGCGGACGACGCCGGCCAGGCCGGCGGTGTCGGTCAGGTCCACCACATGCGGGACTGCTCCCGTGCGGTCGGCCAGTTCGGCGAGGCGTTCCTCGTTGCGGGCCACCGCGTGCACGGTCAATCCGCGCTTGGCGAGACGTTCGGCGATGGCCGCGCCCATGCCGGTGGACGCTCCGGTGACGAGGGCTGTGGTGTAGTCGGAAAAAGGCACAGGGACTCCAATAAGTGGTAAATGGCGGGGCTCTTAGGTCCGGCAATGGGCTGGGCGTAGTGGTTGGCAGGGGGTTAGGGATCGCGTAGCGGTTTGTGGGTGCGGTCCCGGGCGGTGGGACGGGCATTCAAGATGTTCAGGCTCCTGACGCCGGGCTGAGTTCGTGCCAGCGCTGGCCGGCGCCGACCCCCAGGAGTCCAAAGACTGTGTTCACGGTGTTCCGGAGTCTGTCCAGCTCCAGGCAGGCTGTGCGGTGCATGGCTGTTGCTTCAGCCACGGTTGTCTTTCTGAAGGTGACGGTGTGTCCGGGCCTGGACTGTGCCAGGACATCCAGGGAGCGGCTTGTGACGACCCCCAGGACCGGATAGCCCGCCGTAACGCCGCGTCCCCGGTGCAGGACCAGCAGTTCGTCCCGGGACGGAACCTCGATGGCCCCCACCGGGACACCGCGGGAGAGGACCTCGGAGGTGAGTTGGCGTTCGGGAAGTGCGCCGCCGAGCCGGAGTCCGATGTGGTTGCTTCGGGGGCTCACGGTGTACTGCGTGGTGAAAAGCAGGTCTGCGGTGTCGCCGAATTCGGCTACGTCCGGCCCGTCGGTGACGTCGATGACCGGGTGGGTGGTGAATTCCGGCTTTGCCAGCCCCAGCCGGAACAGGGGCAAGCCGAAGTATGGCTGAGTGAGGGGCGCGGTGGTCTTTTGCGTTGCAAGCCGGGTGCCCTCAACAAGTTTCAGTCCGAAGCCCACGACCGTGTCCGGTGCGCAACTGCCCAGCAGCGTGGGGACAGTGAAGGATCCGCGGACGGCGATGTAGGCCCGGAGACCGGTGCGGATTCCGCGGACCGCCACTGTTTCGCCGGCCCGTACGGAGACGGGCTCCCACTGGGGGCAGTCGCGGCCGCCCACCGAGAGGTCCAGCGGCGCGCCGGTCACGGCGATCAGCAGGTCCGTGGTGGCGCGCATCCTGAAGTCCAGGGCGGTTAGTTCCAGCAGCGGATCGTTGTCCCCGTTGCCGGCCAGGATGTTCGCGGCCTTGGCCGAAAACTGGTCCAGGGCGCCGTTGACGGGAAGTCCGAATGCAGGACCCTTCGTCCGGCCAAGGTCGGTGACGACGGAGTGTCCGGGCTGAAGGACGATAAGTGACCCGGTCATGGCCGGGCCTCCAGGAACTGCCCCTCGTACTTTCCGAAGTCCTCCGCGGGAATGCGGTAGAAGCGCAGTTCATCGCCGGGGACGTAGGGCACCAGGGGTTCGCGTGCTGCGTCCAGGACCGTAAGGGGGGTCTGGCCGATGACGCACCAGCCTCCTGGTGCGACGGCGGGCGCGATCACGGCTTGGCGTCCGGCCACGGATACTGCACCGGCGGGTACGGACAGCCGCGGGTCTTTGAGCCTGGGGACGGGGACCGGGAAGTCTGGTCCGTCCATCATGGGCGAGCCTGCCGGCGCTCCGAGGCAGCGGATGACGTAGGTCTTGGCCGTGTGCCGGGCGATCACGTCCTGGACGTCCAGGCCCTGGTGCTCTGCCACGCTTTCCAGGTCCGGCCCGTAGCTGCCCCCGTACACGACCGGTACCTCGAAGCGGCGCGGCTCGCGCAGGGTGGTGCCAACAAAGTCCAGCTGGCGCATCCCCAGGAGGATGAACGCCCTGACCTGGCGGGCGGAGGTGAGGTAGGGGTCGAATTCGACCAGGACGGAGTCGTAGGTGGGAACGGCGCCATGGATGCCTTCGACGCCGGCGGTCGCCAGCCAGCCGGCCAGGGAGTGGACCGTGGCCCAGTTGGCTTCTGCGTCACCGGCCTGTGCCACCACACGCAGGGCGGCGTCGCCTGACTCGTAGATGTCCAGCATTGTCCGGCTGGTTGTCGTTGGGGCGGCCATGGTCAGGAAACCTTTTGCTTTGCGGCGAGCACTTGTGCCAACGGGGCAATGGTGACGCCTGCGGCGATCAGTTCGCTGCGAACCAGGCGGGCAAGTTCGACGGCGCCCGGATTGTCGCCGTGGAGCAGCACCGTGTCGGCATGGATGGCGATGTCGCTGCCGGAGACTGTTTCGATGAGTCCTTCGGTCACCATCCGCACAGTGCGCCGGACAATGACGGAGGGGTCGTGGATCACGGCGCCGGGCCGGCTGCGCGGCACCAGAGTCCCGTCATCCTGGTAGGCGCGGTCCGCGATGCCAACGATGGCCACCCGCAGGCCGCGCTCCGCCGCCGCAGTGGCGAGTTCACCGTCCTGCGCCAGGATGATCAGCTTCGGGTCCACCCGGGCGGCGGCATCTGCTACGGCTCGGGCGTAGTCCGCGCGGGTGGCCACCAGGTTGCCCAGGCGGCCGTGGGGAGCCAGGTGGGAGACGGTACCGCCGTGGTAGGCGGCAAACGCCGACAGGGCACCCAGCTGGTAGATCACATCGTTGCGGACTTCGTCAGCCGTGAGGTCCATGGCCCGGCGGCCGAAGCCGCGAAGATCCGGGAAGCTCGGGTGGGCGCCGATGCCGACTCCCGTCCTGACACATTCAGCCACGGTGGCGTCCATGATGTCAGGGTCCCCCGCGTGGAAGCCGCAGGCGATGTTGGCGCTGGAGACGATTTCCAGGAGGGCGTTGTCGTCGCCGATCGAGTAGGCGCCAAAACCTTCACCAAGATCCGCTACGAGATCAACTGTGGGCATTGCGGGCCTTCCTCTGCTGGTGCTGCGGGTGTAAATCAGTGTGGCATCGGGATTGGAGCCACACAAAGACGAATGCGGTATCACGCTATAGGGAACAGTTATGACCTTTAGGGGCGCTATTGGCGACCCCGAAAAATTCAAGCGGCCCTTATTTCGTAACAACAAGACTGGCTTTTCCAACAAATTTTTTCCTGCTTATGCACAAAACATATGCCGGCATCAAAACCGGCGATGGCTTGGGCCGGGATAGAATGATCTGGTCATTGGAAAAGTCATCTGCAATTAACCTATGCCCGAGACTCGGATCACACAAAGACGTATTGCCTGTCCCGCCATAGCGCCAACGTATGACCCCGCATGCTGTGCCGTCCCCGGCTGGAAAAGAGGAGCGCTATGGACACCCGGAAGCTGGCGTACTTCGTGAAGATCGTCGACTCAGGAAGCATCACCAAGGCGGCCGCCGCCCTCCACGTCGCCCAGCCGGCGCTGAGCCAGCAGGTGTCGGCCCTGGAAACGGAGCTGAAGCAGCGGCTCCTGATCCGGAGCAAGCAGGGCGTGGAGCCCACGGCGGCCGGCCATACCCTCTACCGGCACGCCCAAACCATCCTGCGCCAAGTGGAGCAGGCAAGGATCGATGTGGCAGCTTCAGGAGCGGCACCTTCCGGGCGCGTCTCCATAGCAATCGCTCCCTACAGCATGGCCTCAAGCCTTACCCCGCGGATTATCCGCGAAGTAGGGCGGCGCTACCCCGACATCGTGCTGCACCTGACGGAGATATACGGCGGCGTACTCAGCGAGGCCATCAAGAACGGGCGGCTGGACATGGCCCTCATCTATGAACCGGGGCCCATCCGGGGTGTGCAATTCACCACCCTCATCGTCGAGGACCTGTACCTGGTGGTCAACGCCGCGCGGGAGCTTCCGGTGGATCCCGGGGCCGGCACCATCGCCCTGGAAGCGGCGGCCACGCTGGGCCTGTTCCTGCCCGAACGGATCCACACCCTCCGCCAGGTGGTGGAGGCGGGCTTCGACAGCAAGGGCCTCACGCTGCACCTGGTGGGGGAAGTGGAATCGGTGCCGTCCCTGACCCGGCTGCTGCGCAGCGACCTGGGTGCGACCATCCTGCCAAAGTCGGCCGCGGATGCCCTGTTCCATGAGGAGGACTTCCGGGTCCTGCGGATCACCGGGCCTGCACTCCAGTGCAAGATCGCGCTGTGCACTCCGGACCACGAACCGCTCTCTGAGGCCGGTTCCGCCGTTCTGCTGGTGCTGAAGGAAATGCTCCAGGAAATGCTGCGCAGCAAATACCAGCCGCTTTCCAGCGGAACACCCTCCGCTGGCGCGGATGCATCATAAGCGGCCCTTATCAGGTCACGCTCCATTCGTCTTATCCATGGATTTTGCTGCGTCCTAGGATAAAAGCCATAAAGGTTCGCCAACGGCGTTTACCCGGCACAAATGATTCCCTTGGAGCCCAGCATGAAAAAGATCACCAGCCTGCAATACCGGAAATCCTCGGAACGAAGGATCCAGCTTAAGGCCAGCACCGGTTCGCATTGCCCCACCAATGGTTTCTGGCGGGCCGAGGACGGCGCTGCCTCGGATCCGGTGTTTGTCTTCGAGGGCAGCATGATGCCGCCGGGCAAGCGGGGATCCACCATGTGGTACCTGGACGACTCCCAGGTGGGGCCGCCTGCGTATCTTCTTCCCGGGATGAACTGAGGTGGCTTGAACCACCGCACCGCCGGCGGCCAACAGAAGGCCCGGAGTTCCAGAAGGAACTCCGGGCCTCTGTGGTTTAACCCCATCGGTGTGAAGCTACAGCGCAGGTTCCAATTCGGCGTCCTCCACCAGCAGCCCCTTGGCCTTCAGGACCTCGGTCAGCTTGCACAACTCGATGGTGGTGCCACCCTCCTTGTAGCGGCGGATGAGGTCGTCCTCAGCGTCCACGCGTGCCTGCGACAGCCTGATGACTTCCTCGATCTCATCCTTGCGGACCACCACCACACCGTCGGCATCACCCAGCAGGACATCGCCCGGGTAGACAATTTCGTCGCCGAACACCAGGGGATGGTTGATCGGGCCAATGGTTTCCTTGACGGTCCCCTTGATGCAGACACTGCCGGAGAACACCGGCAATCCGAGTTCAATCAGGTCCTTGGTGTCGCGGACGCCTGAATCCGTAACCATACCCGCCAGGCCTTTCGCCTTCATGGCGTTGCCCAGCACATCGCCGAATGTCCCGGCTTCCTCGTACTCACCGGCTGCCACCAGGACAACGTCGCCCTGCTTGGCGTAGTGAATGGCCACCTGAAGCATCAGGTTGTCCCGCGGTGCACAGACCACGGTGACGGCGGGGCCGCAGAAGGACATGCTGCGGTCAATCGGCTTGATCTTCGAACTCACCGCACCTTTGCGGCCCTGGGCTTCATGCACGGTGGCAGATGAGAACTTGGAGAGCCGCTGAACGGCATCTTCGGAAGGGCGGTCGAATTTCGTTTTGACATGGATCATGAGGTGCTCCTGTTTTGTAGAAAGCGTGGGCAAAGCAGTGATTGGGTCAGGCCAGCGCCCTGACGGCCTTTTCGATGGCAGCGATGGAATCCTCGATCACCGGCAGGCCGGTGGCATAGGAAATCCGGAAGTAGGGGCTTAGTCCGTACGCCGAACCCTGGATGACGGCAACGGACGCCGCTTCCAGGAGATACAACGTGAAGTCCTCGTCGTTGCTGATCCGCCTGCCGTCGGGTGTCGTCTTGCCGATGACCCCGGCGCAGTTGACGTACGCGTAAAAGGCGCCTTCCGGCGTCGCGCACTGCAGGCCATTGACCGCGTTAAGCCCGGCGACTGCCGCATCACGCCGTTCGCGGTACACCTCCACGCTTTCGCGGACGAACGCATGGTCTCCCGTGAGCGCCGCGGCGGCAGCCGCCTGGCTGATCGAGGACGGGCAGGAGGACATTTGGGACTGCAGCTTGTTAATGGCAGCCACCAGGGGCGCCGGGCCGCCGGCGTAACCCAGCCGCCATCCGGTCATCGCGTAGGCCTTGGAGACCCCGTTGGTGACCAGCACACGGTCCTTAAGCTCAGGGGCAACGGCCACGAGACCCGTTATGGGCTCTTCGCCGAAGTGGATCTCGTCGTAGATCTCATCGGTGAGGACATAGACGTCAGGGTGGTCCTTGAGGACGGCGGCCAGGCCTGCCAGTTCTTGGCGGGAGTAGACCGCTCCGGTGGGGTTGGAGGGCGTGTTGAGGATGACCCACTTGGTGTGCTCCGTCAGTGCGCCTGCCAGTGCCTCGGGGGTTAGTTTGAAACCGGTGTCCTCACCACAGGAAACGATGACGGGGGTGCCTTCGTTGGCGAGCACCATGTCCGGGTAGGAGACCCAGTACGGCGCTGGAATGACAACTTCGTCGCCCGGATCGAGGGTGGCCATGAACGCGGTGAAGATGACCTGCTTGCCGCCTCCCCCGATGGTGATTTCGCCGGCGGTGTACTGCTGCCCTGTTTTGCGGTGCAGCGTCTGCAGGATGGCCTTTTGCAGTTCGGGCGTCCCGGTGACCGATGTGTACTTGGTTTCACCACGGTCGATGGCCGCGAAGGCAGCGTCCTTGATGTGCTGGGGCGTGTCGAAGTCCGGCTCGCCGACCGTCAGGTCCAGGATCCGGCGGCCCTCGGCCTTGAGCTCCCGGACACGGGCCGCCGCGGCAACGCTGGGTGAGGATTTGATACGGGTTACGCGTGATGCGGGCACGAATTCAGGCATGGTGTCTTCCAGGCTTCCGGTACGGATGGGGGTGGTTCATTTGAGCCTAGGGAAGGAGCCGCCCCCTTGGATAAGACCTAAAGTGCGTGGACAGATAAGCAGCCCTTATGACGGAGCACCTAGAACTTTCGCCTATTGCTCCAAGTACTTTCGGTATTGCCCTGCCGGTTTGACCGGGGCGTAACCTGCAGGGTGGATAACGGGCCCAATGAAGGCACACCGCCGGCCCCCGCGACGCCTCCACGTCCGACGGGCGGGAAGCCGCGCGGGCAGGCGAACACCAACGGAGACAAGGAGCAGAGGTGCCCGGCAGAAAAATTCACGATCGGATACCTCCGCGTTCAGCCAGGACCGGCACGGGCGCGGCCGGCGCGGCAGCGTACCGGTACCGGGGCGTCCCGAAGCCGGACCCCGCCACGGCCCGAGCCCAACAAGTCCTGGCCATGCTGGCCCAGCTGAGGACGACCCTCGCACTTCGGTCCAGCAGGGTACGTGCCCTCACCGCCGAGTTGGGTGATTGCCTTGCCCAGGCCGTGTGCGATGGCGTGAAGGTTGCCGCCGTCGCGAAGGCCGCCGGACAGCCTGCAGCAAGTATCCGGTCTGCCGCGCTGGCACGCGGCGAGCTGTACCCGTCCGGCCAAACCCGGAGCGGGCATCTTCACCTCATTGCGGGATTGGCTTCAGAGCTGGCGGCAGCAGAAGGCGCCCGGAACGACGCGGAAGAACAACGAACGCAGGTTCTGGCCCTGGCCAGGAAATCCCGGCTCCTTGACGACTACCAACTTGCCGGGGCAAGCGGGCTTAAGTCCGACGAAATCCGCAAAATGACCAGGGGCGTCGGCTTGCGTGTGGCCCAGCCGCAGTAATCGTCCCGCCTGATCCCCGGCCGGCGGGCCGGCGGGCCTTCCGCCCTCCCATCCCCGTCCCACGGCGAGCTTCCGTGTTGTCCAAGGTCTCCGGTCCTTCGGCTCCAAGCCATAACAAATCGCTATGTAGGTACATAAAAGCCGACTTTGTGTGACCCATACCGCAAACGTTAACTTGATGTTTGAGGCCGGTCCGCAAAGCCGTAAACACGATTTGCGAGAGAGCTCACAGCAGGACCAACAGGACATTCCACTCAAGATCTCTTTCCGAGAGCCCAGGTTTAGCGGCAACCGGTGTTCACCCATCACCCACGGAGACGAAATGACAGAAACCACACTTCCCAGGAAGACCCCGGTCAAGGCCGCAATCGCGGCCTGGATCGGTACGACGTTGGAGTACTACGACTTCGCGGTGTACGGCACCTCGTCGGCGCTGGTTCTGAACGTGCTCTTCTTTTCACCCGAGCTGCCCCAGGGCCTCAGCGTACTGCTCGCCATGATCACCTTCGCGGTCGGCTACGCGGTGCGCCCCCTCGGCTCCCTCATCCTGGGGCCGCTGGGCGATCGTCGCGGCCGCAAGTTCGTCATGATGATCACACTGTTCGGCATCGGCGGCTGCACCTTCCTGATCGGGTGCCTCCCCACATACGCCCAAATCGGGCCTCTTGCTCCAGTCCTGCTCGTGCTGATCCGGGTCATCCAGGGACTGTGCCTTTCCGGCGAGCAGCCCAGTGCCATCACCATGAGCCTGGAGCATGCTTCCGAAGGCCGGCGCGGGTTCCTCGCGAGCTTCACCACCTTGGGTTCCTCCTCCGGCACGCTGCTCACCCTGCTGGTCTTCATCCCGATCGCCGCCATGCCCTCGGAGCAGTTGCTGAGCTGGGGTTGGCGGCTGCCGTTCTGGGCCTCCGCCCTCGTAGTCGTCGCTGCCTACCTGATCCGCCGCCACATCGAAGAGCCGCCGGAGTTCGTAAAGGCCCAGGCCGCCAAGGTGAACGTTGCTCCCCTCCGGCATCTTCTGCGCTTCCACTGGCGTGCGGTGCTGCGGATCGTGTTCTGCGCCCTCATCGCGGGCACGAGCTACATGATGCAGACCTTCTCGGTGGCATTCGGTACCGCCGGATACAAGCTGGATAAGCCGACCATGCTCCTGACGACTACCGTCTCGGCCGTGATCGCCCTCGGCATCACGCCCCTCGCAGGATTCCTTGTGGACAAGATCGGCCGCAAGACGATGTTCCTCATCGCAACGGGCGGCGTGGGCGTCACGATGGTCCCCTACCTGTGGTCAATCACGACCGGGAACTGGTCGCTGATCTTCCTGTTCGGCATCATCAACTACTCCCTCTTCTACTCAATGGTGAACGCGTCCTGGCCGTCATTCTTCGCGGAGATGTTCCCCGGCCGCCTGCGCGTCTCCGGACTCGCCCTTGGGACTCAAGTCGGCTTCGCCATCTCGGGCGTCATCGGCCCCGTTCTCTCGACAGCCCTCGCTGGCCCCGACCTGAAAGATTGGGTCGGACCGTCCATGGTCGCGCTCGGGTTCATGGTCCTGGCCGGAGCCTCAGCCCTGACCGCCAAGGAGACCAAAAAGTACACCCTCAAGGAGCTCGACGAGGTGCAGCAGAGCGAACGGGAAACGTCCGTCCTCACGGCCGCGGCCATGTCCCCAAGCTCAGCTGCCCGCGGCCTCGCCGGTTAGACCCAAAAGCTGGATGACGGGATATCTCCCTTGAGATGATCACGGACTCGCTGAACGTCCCACAACGTTGATTCAGTTGTGAACAAGTGAAGACCTCTTAGTGACGGCACCAACAGCCAACCATTAAGAGGTCTTCCTGTCGCCAGGGCCGCTCCGGCTGGCTGCAGCACGCCAACCAAAACTTCAACGGCCGCGGCTACCGGTCCGAAGCACGACGGGATCCGCAAGCTGACCAGGGGCATCGCTGCACCGTAACGGCCCGGGCACCTGAGTCCGGTCCGGAAGGCTCTGGCCAGATCTACCGGATAGTGCTGGGATAGTCCCGGAACACGGACTCGCTGGAGGCGATGGGCATGGCACGGTTGAACGGGCGTATTGCGTTGGTGACCGGTGCCACCGGTGGGATCGGGCGGGCAGTGGCTGCCGGCCTTGCCCGCGAAGGCGCAACTGTCGTGGTGGTGGGCCGGACCGTGGCGCGTGCCCAGGCGGCGATGGCCGATATCCGGACCCGCGTTCCGGGCGCGGAGCTTGAGCCGCTGGCCTGCGACCTGTCACTGCAGTCTTCGATCCGCTCTGCCGTGGACGGGTTCCGCTCCCGTCACGGCAGGCTGGATGTGCTGGTGAACGCGGCCGGCGTGTTCCGCAAGGAACGCCTTGAAACTGCCGAAGGGCTGGAGCTCACCTTCGCCACCAACGTGATGTCCTACTACCTGGTCACCGGGCTCCTGCTGGACGATCTCAGGAAGGGTGCGTCCGCCGCCCTGCCGTCGCGCGTCATCAACATCGCGTCCAAGTACGGCAATGTCCGGATCCCGTTCGATGACCTGCAGACGGCGAAGGGGAAATACAGCTTCCTCCGTTCCACGCCGCCCACCATGCTGGGCCGGGTCCTCCTGACCCAGGAATTCGCCGCCAGGCTGCGTGGAACAGGGGTGGTGGTCAACGCCGTCCATCCCGGACTGGTGAAGAACACGGGGCTGTTGCAGGACGTGGGCGGCCCGTTCCGGTGGATCACGAACACCCTGGGAAAGTCGGCAGAGAAGGCTGCCGACACGCCGCTCTGGCTGGCAACCTCACCCGAGACGGCGGTGCTGACCGGCAAGCTGTGGGCAGGCCGGAAAGAGCTTCCCACCCCCGGCATGGGTTCTGACCCGGAGGCGCGGCGGCGGCTGTGGGACGCCTGTGCCGGTCTGGCGGGGACTGACTTCCGGTGAGCGCCACCGTTCATGCCCGCCGCACGGGCGGCATGCCGGGGCGGCGCCGGATGCCGGGGCACGGGAATTTGTTGCCCGCGTCCGGCGTTGTCGATCTGTCCAGAACAATCTGGACATCAGCAGCTGGACAGGAGAACACACCACATGTCAGTTGACTACGACGCTCCACGGGTCACGCCCGAGGAAGAGCCGAACGTCGCCCTGGAGGAGCTGAAGTCCGATAAGTCCGGCCGCCGGGAGGCAGCTCCCGACATGGACGAAACGGACCTGGCGGACAGCTTCGAGCTGCCCGGCGCGGACCTCTCCAACGAGGAACTCCTCATTCAGGTGGTCCCGGTGCAGGCAGACGAATTCACCTGTATGTCCTGCTTCCTGGTCCACCACCGCAGCCAGTTGGCGCGCGAGAAGGATGGCAAGAAGTACTGCAAGGAATGTGAGGGCTAGCAGGGGCACGACGGCCAACTGCGTTCGGTTTCCAACCATTGGAATCTGCACTCGTGGCCGGAGCGAT
Organism: Arthrobacter sp. Soil761; assembly: GCF_001428325.1. Classification (NCBI taxonomy): domain Bacteria; kingdom Bacillati; phylum Actinomycetota; class Actinomycetes; order Micrococcales; family Micrococcaceae; genus Arthrobacter; species Arthrobacter sp. Soil761. The sequence continues at coordinate 28,922 of NZ_LMSF01000002.1, forward strand.
GGACAGCCATGATGTAGGTCACGCTCCGGCAAAGGCCGGCCGACTGGAAAGAAGGAAACCATGTCCCTCAGCGTTGAGGAAATGAACAAGCAACTCCCGGCGGCCAACGTGCTGCCCGGAGAGGCAGTCCCGTATTACATGGCGTCGGGCGAGGGCGCGCGCTACGAAATCAACGGCCAGTTAGTAACGGTCATCGCCCGCGCCGCCGATACGGGCGGCATCTTCAGCGCGGCCTACATCTCCGGCGGAATGGGGGCCGAATCCCCCTTTGTCAGCCACAGCATCGAACACAAGACCCTCTACGTCTTCGACGGGATCCTGCACGTCTGGCTGCCCGGCGAGAGCAGGATCCTCACCCCCGGAGACTCCGTGGTCATCCCGCCGAACACCCCGCACGCCTACCGGATGGCTGCCCACTACACCCGCTTCCTGAACTGGATGACGCCCGGCGGCGGCGAGAAGTACTACGAGCGGGTGGGAACGCCCATCGACTCCCACGTCCCGCCCGTCCGGCCAGGACACAAGGCCAGCCTGCAGCAGCAGGCCGAGGTGGGTGCGGAGTTCGGCATCACCTTCCCTGATATTGAGCGCGTGGCCCCGTCGTTCAGGAACGACGCCGGCCTGCCGCCTACCCAGAGTCCCTACTTCCTGAGTGCCGGGGAGGGTGAGCGGATGGTCAGTTACCAGACCATGTATACCTACCTGTCCCGGCCGTCCAACACCGGCTCGAACTACTTCGCCGTTCACACCAAGGGCGCCAAGACACCCTACATTCCGCTGCACTTCCACTCCCAGCACACCGAGAACTTCCTCTGCACCGAGGGACGGATGTGGCTCTACGCCAACGGCCGCGAGATGCTGCTGACCAAGGGTGACTTTGTGCACGCCCCCGGGGGAACCATCCACTCGTTCGCGTTTGATGCCCACAACACCCAGATGGTGGGGTTCCTGACGCCGTCCGTGTTCAACGGGTTCTTCGAGTACTTCAACGAGCCCACCGAAGACTACATGTACACCGAGGGCGGCGAGCCCTACATGGACATGGAAGGCTTTGGGCGTGCCCAGGCCGAGATGGACCTGACCGTGGTGGGCCCGCCGCCGCAGCGCCGCGCGGCACTGGACATCCCCTAACCGCTGCTCCCAAGGCCAGGGCCCGGACTTCCGAAAGGAAATCCGGGCCCTGGCTTTGTCATCAATCCATTGCTCCGTAGCGGCCGTTCCGGACACTCAAAACGGCAGTTACGGAGCAGCCGATGGGTATTGCCTGACAAGTTCGCGGCCGTAGTCGTTGCCGTTGGGGGTGCGGACCACGGTGTGCATGTGGAACGGGGCAGGTTCGTCGTTGCTGAGGAACACGCCGGTGTGGTGGTCCAGTTCCAGCACCACCACAGGGCTTTGCAGGCGGAAGTAGAAGGCCTCCTCCCCCTCCCAGCCGCCGATCCAGCTGAAGAACGATTCACCGTAGTGCTGCTGGATCTCCCGGCACCGCGCGGCGCGGGGCCCGTCCGGCAGGTAGGCGATGAAGTCATCCACCACCGCGTCCAGCAGTTCACGGGCCTCCGTGGGCATATCCCGCACGGGGATGCCCTCACAGGGGATCACCCGGTTGTCCTGGAAGCACCCGCCAAGGTGCCGCTCGTCGCCCGGGTGGAGGCGGCCTTCGGGCATGGCCGCGTCCACCATCGACGCGTAGACGGTGGCGCCAGCCCGGAGCTGGGCGGGCAGCGCGCCCATCAGCTGCCGGGCCAGGGCGATGCGCTCCTTGAACACCTTCACGCCCCGGTGCGGGCCGGCGTCGATCATGTCCGGTTCGGCGCCCATGAACACCGGCGACACCACCAGCTGCGTCCCCGCCACCAGGCAGTTCAGCGCCGCGTGGTGGCCGAAGAGCTGCCACCCCCACGGTTCGGTCTCGGACGGTTCGCCGTAGAGGGCAAAGTTGTAGCTGAACTCGTTCATGAGCAGCGGCAGCTCCACCAGGTCGCCCAGGAACCCGTTGATGCGCATCAGGTTCCGCACCAGCTCAAACCCCTGCGGGCTCAGGCTTGCTTCCACCACGCCCAGGGCAGCGTCGCGGACCGGTGGTTCCAGCTCATCCAGGCGCAGCCCGGTATCGTGCTGCATGAATTCGGGGTTGGCCCAGCTTTGCCACTCGGGCGCATCCACGGCGTAGCTGAGCTTCCGCGCCTGGTCCGCAGTGACGGTGCCCAGCAGCTTGCGGGCCGCGGCCACCATCTCCGCGGCAGGCGCTTCCTCCCCGGGCCCGGCCGGTGCCAGCGGGTACAGGCCTTCCCGGCGCACGCCGTCGCTGGTGATGCCGGTGAAGGGCTGCGGGTACAGCTTCTGCCAGCCTTCGATCATGGGCCCGGCGAACGGGTCGGTCTTGGCAGCTTCTGCGTACTCGCGGGCGTTCAGGCCCCGGATGTCCGCCACGCGCGGGTGGTCCGGGGGAAACAGGTAATCACGGAATGACGGCGTCGACACGGTTGCTCCTGGTGTTCTCAAGGGAAGTGGGCGACCATCCGGCCGCCACGGATAGGGCTGCGCCCGCGGCGGGGGCGGAATTTCCGCGCCAGGCCACGTGCTGGTCCGGGCGGACCAGCACGGCGTTGGCGCCCCACACGTGGGAAAGGGGCCTGCCGTCGTCGGAAGGTCCGACGACTGCGACGGTCACCGGAACGCCCGTCCGGGCGGCGGCCGCCAGCACCGGCTGGGCGACTTCAGCCGCGGTCGCGCCTGCCGCGCCGGCGTCCACCAGCAAGGTGAATCCGGTGCCCAGATGGCTGTACAGGGAGGTGCCGTCCGCCAGCCATGCGTGCGGCAGCAGGGCGCCCGGGCTGGCGGAAGGTACGTAGCGGATGGGGTCTTCGGCCGGGACTGGCAGGCCGTCGGGAACCACGAGGGCCGACTCCGCGTACGAGTAGCCCAGGACCAGGCCCAGGGAGTCGAACTCGCTCTGCTTCACGGCGAGCGCGTCGTGGGCAGCCCGGCGCGCAGCGTCACCACGGGTCCCGGCAAGCGCCAGGTGCGGATCCGCAAAATGGTACGCCAGGGCCTTGCCGTTCTCCGCGGCGTCGCGGATGGTGCGGGCTGCCACGGGCCGGCGTTCTTCCCCGTAGCTGGGCAGGAGGCCGGGGCCTGCCCAGCCGTTGACGGCGGCGGCGAGCTTCCAGGCCAGGTTGGCGGCGTCGCCGATGCAGGTGTTGAAGCCGTGGCCGCCCCATGGCGGGTTGAGGTGGGCGGCGTCGCCCACCAGGAAGATGTTGCCGCGGCTGTACTCCGGGGCCAGCAGCATGCGGGCCGTCCAGGGGTCCGTGGCCACCACTTCGACGTCCACCTCAGTGCCTACCAGCGCCCGGACCATCGCGGCAGCATCGGCGGCGGTGACGGTCACGGCCGGATCCACGCCCTGGACAATCGCCCACCAGGTGTCGGTGCGGTCCATGGGCCCCACCATTCCCGAGGTCTCCGATCCCACCACCCAATACTGCACGGCAGGATCCAGCGAGACGGCGGAGGCCAGTGACCGTGAACGGAACAGGATGCTGATGTTGGACAGGGCTGCGGAGCCGCCCTCCAGGCGCATCCCCAGGCTGCGGCGCACCGCAGAGGATCCGCCGTCGGCGCCGATAACGTAGTTCGCGCGGATGGTGCGGCAGGTACCGGAAACATCGGCGATGACGACGGCGTACGGCGCCGTGGCTGCCACGCCTTCCGGATCAGCGGCATCTTCGGGAGCGGCGGCGTGGGAAAGTCCGGCGTGATGGCTGCCGGCTTCGTCTCCGCGGGCGCCCGGCCCCTGAACCTCCTGGACCTCCTGGACAGACCACCCGGTCACAAACGTGACCAGCGGGTTGTCCGCGACAGCCGCGCGGAGCACCTCTTCGAGGACCGGCTGCGGCACCTGCTGGCCGCACTCCGGCTGGGGCCCGTAGGTGCCGGGAACCAGCTGGAAGGCGTGCCGGAACCGGCGGAGTTCATGTGCGGAAGGCCCGGTGAGCGCGGTGCAGAAGATGACGTCCCGGGCGTAGTCCACCGGCAGCGGCGAAGCCTTCCGGAGCGCGTCGGCAAGGCCCAGCCGGCGCAGGTGCGTCATGGTGCGGGCATTGGTGGTCTTGGCCCGGGGCCGGGTGGGGTCCACGGCGGTCCGGGGATCGATGACGGTGCTGGGGACCCCGCGGGATGCCAGGTCCAGGGCCAGGAACAGCCCGCTGGGGCCGCCGCCGGAAACCAGGACCCGCGCCTCCTCCGGGATGTCCGCGGGGCCGGCGTTCTGGAACGTGCTCATCAGGCACGGCTCCGGAGGGAGAGATCGCCCACGGGCGTGGTCAGGGTGCCGAGCTTCTCGATCTCCACCTCGACGGTGTCACCGGGCTGCAGCAGCCACTGCGGGGTGCGGGCGTACCCCACGCCTTCCGGTGTTCCGGTGGCAATGACGTCGCCCGGATGCAGGGTGAACGTTTGGCTGATGAGCGCGATGATGGCCGGGACGGAGAAGATCATGTCGCGGGTGTTGCCGTTTTGGGCTTCGATTCCGTTCACGCGCGTGCGCACCTGCAGCCCGTCCCGCAAGTCGCCCACCTCGTCGCGGCTGACCAGTGGACCAAGGGGTCCGCTGAAGTCGCCGTTCTTGCCCAGGGTCCACTGCGACGTCAGTTTCTGGGCCCTGCGGGAGGTGATGTCGTTGAAGGTGGAGTAGCCAAAGACGGCGCCGGCAGCTGTTACCTCATCCGCGGACTCGACGCGCCGGCCGATGTAGGCGGCCACTTCGCCCTCCCAGTCCAGTCCCGCCTCGCCGGCCGGGACGGGAACCGGGACGTTGCCCACGGACAGGGACGCCGTCCAGCGGGCAAACAGGGTGGGGTACGGCGGCAGTTCGTGGTCCTTGAAGCTGCCTTCCGCCACGTGCGCCTTGTAGTTCAGGCCCACGCAGATGACCCGTGCGGACGCCGGGACGAGCGGCACTTCGGTGACGGTGCCGCGCTCCAGCCAGGCGCCGGCGTCGGACGCGTCATGCTGTGCCGCGCCGGCAACCTGTGTTGCCGCTTTGTCCTGCCAGCCTTCCGCGTCGGTCCAGAAGCCGGCGACGGGTGCCAGCGGGAGGACGCGGGAACCGGCGAGCGCTGCTGCCCAGGGTTCGCCGTGGTGCGTGATGCCAATGAACTGCATGGAGGTGCCTTTCGGGTGTGTTCCGGGCGCATGGCGCACCGAAGGAAGTGGGGAAATCAGTGCTGCTTTGCCTGCCGGCAAAGGAAATCAATGGTGGCGGCGGTTGCCTGCCCGGCCGCCGAGCTGCCGCCGTCCGGCAGCTGCCACATGTGGTCCGCGTCTTCCAGCAGGAGAAGTTCGACGGCGGCACCGGCACCTTCCAGCGCTGCGGCGAAGCTGGTGGACTGCTCCACGGGGACGAACCGGTCCGCCGTTCCGTGGATCAGGAGGAAGGGAGGCACGCCTGGATGCACATAGGTGAAGGGGCTGGCCGCCCTGGCCTTGTCCGGGGCGGCGGCCGGCTGCGCTCCGATCAACAGCGCTTCACGGGAGCCGGGGTCATCGGCGCGGGCTATGGCATCCGTCCTGGCCTGTTCGCCCATGCGTTCCAGGTCCGTGGGCGGGTACCAGGCCACGACGGCGGCAACCTGGTCATCGCCGTCGTGGTCCAGGGTGCCGGCCGGTTGGGAGGATCCGCCAGTCAGGCCCACGAGCGCGGCCAGGTGGCCGCCTGCCGAATCGCCCCAGGCGTAGATCCGGCGCGGATCCACGCCATAGTGGGCAGCGTGGGCGCGGAGCCAGCGGACCGCCGCCCTGGCGTCCAGCAGCTGGGCAGGGAAGGTGGCAACGTCCGTCAGGCGGTAGTCGGCGGAGGCCACCACGAACCCGGCGTCCACCAGCTGTTCGATGGGGCTGAGGCCGAAACCGTCCACCCCGGGCCCCAGCGAGGAACGCTCACCCATCCGCCAGCCGCCCCCGTGGAAGTGGATCACGGCAGGGCGTCCGCCCTGGTCCGGGCCCTCCCCGGGAGTACCGGGAAGGTAGAGGTCCAGCAGCAGCGGGACTGCGTTTTGGGGCCGGGCGAACTCGATCCCCCGTTGGATCCGCAGTACCGTCATCGTTGACTCCATGTATGCCGCGCCGTTTCTGTCCTGTGCCTTTGAGCGGGCCAATCCTGGGCTCCGCGTTCATGGACTCAACTCTGGGCCATGGACGGCTCCGGACGCGCCGCCGGTTTCACTGAATGAAACCCCTTCGGCTGCACCTTCCTTCTGTTCAAGCAGCGCCTTCTGTTCAAGGAGCGCCGTCTGTTCAAGGAGCGCCGTCCCAGGACTTGAACCTGACGCGGCGTCAGGTCCTACCGTTGGCGGTATGGAACATCTGGATGAACCGCGCTGGAGCATTGGCGAACTGGCCGCGGCCACGGGGGTCACTGTCAGGGCGCTGCACCACTACGACAGCATCGGGCTGCTCCAGGCAAGCGCCCGGACCACGGCAGGCCACCGCCGCTACACAGGCCAGGACCTCAGGCGCCTCTACAGCATCCGGGCCCTGCGGAGCCTGGGGGTGCCCCTGGGTGGGATCGCCGCCGTGCTGGACCGGTCGGGTGGCAGTCCGGAGTCCATGCGGGATCTCCTGCAGCGCCAACTGGACGCACTGGACGGGCAGGCTCTCCAGCTCGGGCAGCTCCAGCGGACCATCAGGGACCTGCTGGTCCGCATCAACCAGGGGGACGCCGCCCCCGCTTATTTCATGACCGTTTTGGAAAGGATGACGATGTTCGAGAACTACTTCACCGAGGACCAGCGCCGGGAGCTCGAGGAACAGCGCAAACGGCTGGGCCCGGAAGCCACCGAGGAATCCCGGACCGAATGGGCCGGGATGGTCAAGGAGGGCCTGCGCCAGGTGGACGCCGCTGTCCCTGCCAACAGCCCGGAGGCGAGGGAGCTGGTGCGCCGCTGGGATGAGCTGGGCTCCCGGTTCCACAGCAGCGAGGGCACCAAGGCGGCCGCCCGCGCCATGTGGAGCGACAACAGCGCCGAACTCAGCAAGGACCTGCCGTGGACGGTGCAGCAGATGCAGGCACTGGTGGCTCACCTGCAGGAAGCCCGTGAGGCGGGATAACCCGCTGACCAAGCCCCTCAGCTGACCAGGACCTGGGTGGCGGATTCCTTCAGCTTGCCGTTGGCCCACTTCATCTGGCGGATCGTTTGGGGATGGCACTTTTCGGCCAGGGCCAGCAGGTCCTTGTCCTTCATTCCCTGGGCAGCCTGGGCCAGCAGCTCCCAGTCGGCCGAGACCCCACACGCCATCAAGTACAGCTCCCGGAGGTCCCGCAGCAGCAGCATCCCGGTTTCCGGACGCCGGCCCACCATCTCACTGCCCTTCTCGCGGAGGGTCTCCATCAGCCCCGCTTCGCCGCGCGGCTCCGGGTCCAGGTCCTGGCCGTAGTTCCTGCCGATCTCCGCGATGTCCCGCACGTGCTGCTGGGACCAGCGCGCCAGGTCACGGGCCAGATGGTAGATCTCGTGGTCCACTTTGTGGCGCTCCGAGATGACCAGCAGGTGGTGTGCCAGGTCGTTCTCGGAGCGGTGCATTTCCTGAAGTACAAGCCCGAATTTCATCGTGCCCCTCCTGCCGTGCCGGTTTCTTCGTCAGCCAGGGCGGCGGCGGTCCCCTTGGTCCTGGCCTCTTCCGGGAAGTCGCCGACGGGAGCCGACGCCGTGGTGGTGGGCGCCAGGGACGGCCCGTCACCGCCGTAAACCCGGGTAATGCGCGCCGCCGCTGTCTTGAAGATGGGCTGCTTGGAGGCGGCGTCCCAGTCCGTGATGGTCAGCTCATTGGCCGCCCGGCCCGGGCCGTCCGGCCGGTGGCCGCCGTTGGTGTCCCAGTAGCCGTAGTGGAACGGCAGGAACAGCACCCCGTTCCGGATCCCGCTGATCCGCACCCTGGCACGGACTGAACCGCGGGGTGTCTCCACCTCTGCAAGGTCGCCCTCGGCAATCCCGTACGCGACGGCGTCGTCCACTGACAGCTCCACCCAGACGTCCGGCGCGGCCGCCTGCAGCTCCGGCGCCCGGCCTGTCTTGGTGCGGGTGTGGAACTGGTAGAGCGTGCGGCCGGTGATGAGCTGGAGCGGGAAGTCCCGGCTGGGCAGCTCGTGCGGCGGCATGTACTCGGCGGCCTTGATGATGGCCTTGCCCTCCGGGTTGAGGGCCTTGTATTCGGACGGCTCCACGGGCGCCCCGGTGATCAGGTCGCGGCCGTACGTTTCGCAGTACTCCGGGTGGGCCCAGAACTTCCCGTCGGCGTAAATGCGTTCCGTGCCGTCCGGGTTTTCCTCGTTGCACGGCCACTGGATGCCGGAGCCGCCGCGCAGCTTGTCATAGGTGATGCCGGTGTAGTCGCAGGGGCGGCCGCGGGTGCATTCCTTCCACGCTTCGAAGGCGGACTCTGGATCGTGCCACTTGATCAGCGGCTGCCCGTCCTTGTCCTGCAGGCCCATCCGGTGGGCGTAGTCGATGAAGATTTCCAGGTCGGGCCGGGCCTCACCGGGTGGGTCCACGGCCTTCTCCGACAGGTGGACGGTACGGTCCACGTTGGTGAAGGTGCCCGTCTTTTCGCCCCAGGTCGCAGCTGGAAGCACGACGTCGGCCAGCTGGGCGGTCTCGGACAGGAAGATGTCCTGCACCACCAGGAACAGGCGGTCCTGTTCCAGGATGCTGCGGATCCGCTTCAGTTCGGGCAGCGAAACGGCGGGGTTGGTGCCGCTGACCCACAGCATCCGGATGGAGCCGTCCTCCGCGTACCGCATCATCTGCATGACGTGCGTTGGCGGTGAGTAGTGCGGGATGGACATGGGGTCGATGTTCCACACCCTGGCGAGGTCCTGGATGTGGGCGTCGTTGGACCAGTTGCGGAAGGCGGCCAGGTCGCCGTCGGCCCCGCATTCGCGGGTGTTCTCCGCGGTGGGCTGGCCGTTCATCTGCAGGATGCCGCAGCCTGGCTTGCCCAGCATGCCGCGGATGATGTTGATGTTGTTGACCTGGACAGCGGCGGCGGTGGCCTGGTTGGACTGGTAGAAACCCTGAAGCACCGTGGACAGCAGCCGCTCGGCGTGGCCGATGATACGGGCGGCTTCGGAGATCTGCTCCGCCGGGACGCCGCAGATCTCCGCCACCAGTGCGGGCAGGTAGTTCCTGACCTCTTTTTCGAGCTCCGGGAACCCCACCGTGTGGGCCTTGATGTACTCGTGGTCCACCCAGCCGTTGGCGATGATGTCGTGCAGGATCCCATTCATCAGGGCCACGTTGGTGCCCGGCCGTGGCGCCAGATGCAGGGTGGCCGCCTTGGCCACGGGGGTGAGGCGGGGATCCACGCAGATGATCTTGGGCGGGTTGGGTCCGGCCAGGCGGTCCAGCATCCTGGTCCAGAGGACGGTCTGGGTTTCCGCCACGTTGTGCCCGTAGAGGGCGATCACGTCCGCGTGGTCCACGTCCGTGTAGGAGCCGGGCTGGCCGTCGCAGCCGAATGATTCCTTCAGCGCCTCTCCGGCAGTGGCAGTGCACAGGCGGGTGTTTCCGTCCACGTGATTGGTGCCGATACCGCCGTGCGCCAGGGTCCCCAAGGTGTAGTACTCCTCGGAAAAGAGCTGGCCCGTGGTGTAAAAGCCAATGGCGCTGGGGCCCTGTTCGGCCAGCAGCGCCTTGGAACGGTCCACCACGCGCTGCATGGCCGTGTCCCAGTCGGTTTCCACCAGCTTTCCGCCCTCGCGGATCAGGGGCGTGGTTAGCCGGTCGGCTGACGCGTTCGCCTGCCAGCCGTACAGGTCCTTCGGTCCCAGCCGGCCGTGGTTGACGCGGTCCACAGCCCGGCCGCGCACCCCGACAATGCGGTTGTCCTTGACCGCGATGTCCATGGCGTCGCCGTTGGAGTGCAGGAGGGACGCCGTCTGGACCCACCTGTCCACGCCCTCCGGGGCCACCCCTTCGGCCAGGTGGGTGTCCACCCTCACCGGCCACTCACCGCCACTGCCGTACGGTGTCCTTGTCCCCCATGGTTCAGCTATTCGGTCAATCCGAGCCATCTGTCCATCTCCTGTCCGGAACTGGCAGGCAACATCGGGAACGACGTTGTCCCTACCCGGTCCTGTACCCACGAAGTACGGATGGAAACAGGCCGGCTTCCGGGCCGTGGAGCGTGACGGCGCTGGTCAGGCCCGCTTTTCCTGCAGCGGGCGCCGGGCGAGCCAGGCAGCCACGATGGCGCCGGAAATGTTGTGCCACAGGGAGAAGACGGCGGACGGGAGCGCCGCCAGCGGGCTGAAGTGGGCGGTGGCCAGGGTCGCCGCCAGGCCGGAGTTCTGCATGCCCACCTCGAAGGCGAGGGCTCGGCGCGCCTTGTCGTCCAGGCGTCCGATTTTGCCGGCGAGGTAGCCCAGGCCCAGGCCAAAGCCGTTGTGCAGCACCACGGCAAGGAACACAATGGCGCCGGCCCCGATGATCTTGCCGGCGCTGCCGGCCACCACGATGGCCACGATCAGGGAGATCACGACGGCGGACGCCCACGGCAGTGCGGGCAGCACCTTTGCGACGAGCTTCTTGAGGAAGAGCCGGGCGAGCAGGCCTGCCACCACCGGCAGCAGCACGGTCTTGACGATGTCCAGGACCATGCCGGCGGCGTCGATCTGGAGGTAGGAACCGGCCAGGAACAGGACCAGCAGCGGGGTGACGATCGGGGCGATCAGGGTGGAGACGGATGCCACCGCCACCGAGAGGGCAACATCGCCCTTGGCCAGGAACGCCATCACGTTGGAGGCCGTACCGGAGGGTGCGCATCCCACCAGGATGACGCCGACGGCCAGCTCGGGCTCGAGGTTGAGGGCGCCGGCGATCAGCCAGCCGGCCCCGGGCATGATGATGTAGTGGGCAACGATGCCCAGTGCCACCGCCCACGGACGCTTGGCCACCGCGGCGAAGTCCGGCGGAGTCAGGGTCAGGCCCATGCAGAACATGATGATGCCCAGCAGGTAGGGCACGCTGGGCGCCATGGGTTTGAAGACCCCGGGGAGCAGGAAGCCGATGACACCTGCGGCCACCACCAGGATGGGGAACACCGTCACCGCGATGCGTGCGATCTTGCTCTCCGCTTGCAGCGCAGGGTTGACGGGTGTCCCGTCCGGGGAATTATGGGATTTAGTTGCCTCAAGCATCCAACCATGCTGTCACTGGCTGGTATGGTTCCGCCAATTGATGACCGTGAACGGTAACAACGGCGGAACCATACGGGCCAGCGGGCACCTGCCCCGTTTTGGTGCTCAGAGCTGCTTGCGGAGCTCCATCTTGCGGATCTTGCCGCTGGCCGTGCGGGGCATGTCCGCCACCACCACCAGCGACTTGGGAATCTTGTACCGGGCCAGCCGGCCGTCCAGGAAGCTGCGCAGCTGCTCCTCCGTCAGCGATTCGCCCTCCCGCAGGGTCACGATCGCCTGGGGAACCTCGCCCCATTTGTCATCGCTAACCCCGATGACCGCCACGCTGCTGACAGCCCTGTGCTCCGCGATCACGGCTTCCACCTCGGCCGGGTAGATGTTTTCCCCGCCGGAGATGATCATGTCCTTGAGCCGGTCCGAGACGAACAGGAAGCCTTCCTGGTCCCGGTAGCCCATGTCCCCGGAGCGGAACCAGGCCCCGTCCGCGTAGCTGGCGGCGGTGGCCTCCGGCCGGTTCCAGTACTCCTTGATCACATTGGGGCCGGAGATCTGGATCTCCCCCACCCCGCCCGGGGCCACTGCACCGCCCATCGGGTCGGCGATCCGGACGTCCGTGAAGAAGTGCGGCAGGCCTGCCGAGCCCGCTTTGTCCCGGGACCTGTCGACTGGAAGCATGGTGGCGCCCGGCGCTGTTTCGGTCATGCCGTAGCAGCTGGTGAAGCCGATGCCGCGGTCCTCGTACGCATCCAGGACGCGGCGGGGGATGGCGGAGCCGCCGCAGGTGAGCTTGTCCAGGGAGCTGACGTCCGCCGCGGCCCATCCCGGATGCTCGCAGAGGAGCTGGAACGTGGTGGGCACGCCGTTAAGGGTGGTCACCTTGTGCTCCTGGATGAGTTCCAGGACCCTGGCGGGATCGAACTTCGCCTCAAGCACCACGGTGGCACCCTTCAGCAGCATCGGCAGCAGGCCCATGTCCAGCGATGCCACATGGAACAGCGGCGAGATCATCAGCGCCACATCGTTTCGGTTCAGGTCCATGTCCACGATGGTGTTGATGCAGTTCCACGTGATGTTCCCGTGGGTCAGCAGGGCACCCTTGGGCTTGCCCGTGGTGCCGGAGGTGTAGAGGATCATCGCCGCGTCATCGTGCCCCACCGGCACGTCGGCGGGATCCGGTGCCGCAGCCTGCAGCGCCTCCTCGTAGGGTGCCACCTCACAGGGAACGACGGCGGCGGGTGAGGTGCCGGCGGAAGGTTCCGTCCCGCCGTCGGCCGCTACAACCAGCCGGTGGGTGACGCCCGTACCTTCCAGGGCAGCAGCGGCAGACGCCTCCAGGGCGCCGGCGTTGACCAGGAGCCGGGCCCCGGAATCCTGCAGCTGGAACTGCAGTTCCGGCGGAGCCAGCCGGGTGTTGAGCGGCACGAAGATGGCACCGAGCAGGCCGCAGGCAAAGAACGTTTCCACGAAGGAAGGGTGGTTCTCGCCCAGGTAGGCCACCCGGTCGCCCTTTGCCACTCCCCTGTCCCGGAGCGCGCTGGCCAGGCGGTCGGTCCTGTCGGCCAACTCTTCATAGCTCAGCGTGCGGGCTCCGGACAGGATGGCTGCCTTGGCCCCTGACTTCCGGCGGCGGCGGTGCAGCCAGGATCCAACTCCGTTGTTGTCCATGGTTCTCCTAACGGACCGTGGTGAGGTCGTTGTTCTTAGACTCGCGCGTCAGGGCGATGAAGACAATCGAGACGAGGGCCATGACGGACAGGAACACCACCACGGGAACGATGCTCTGGCCGGAGTCCTTGTAGAGCCCGGCCAGGATTCCGGGGGTGAAACCCGCCCCGATCAGGGTGGCCAGCTGGTAGCCCACCGCGGCACCGGTGTAGCGGGACGTGGTGCCGAACTGTTCGGAGACGAAGGCTGCCAGCGGCCCGTACAGGGATGAGTGCAGGACCAGTGCCACGGTAAAGGCCACGAAGACAAGCCCGACGTTGCCGGAGCCCAGCATGCCGAACATGGGGAAAAGGTACGCGATGAACAGGGCCAGTCCGGCAATCATCACGGGCCTGCGGCCGAAACGGTCGGACAGGCGGCCGCCCAGGAGGACGAAGATGATGGAGATGGCCGAGGCTCCGGCGAAGGCGTAAAGCACGCCCTGCTGCGGCGCCCCCTTGGACACGGCATACGTCACTGAGAACGTGGGCAGTACCACCTGCAGCCCGAACCCGGCGGCGCCGGCGAACATGATCATGATCAGGGCCTTGGGCCGGCGCAGCACCTCAAGCAGCGGGATCTTGCGCTTGGTGGTTGCCTGGGCCTCTTCCTTGGCCACGGCCTCGGCGAAGATGGGGCTCTCCGAGACCCGCAGGCGGACAAACATGCCCACGATCAGCAGCACGAAGGACAGCAGGAACGGCACCCGCCACCCCCAGGCCAGGAACGCGTCCTGCGGCAATGCCGAGAAGATGCCCATTACCACGGTGCCCAGCACGGCGCCGGTGGGGGCGCCGGCGTTGACGAAGGAGGCGGCGAAACCGCGCCGCCTGGGGTCGGCGTGCTCCAGGGCCATGAGCGCGGCACCGCCCCATTCACCGCCGACGGCGATGCCCTGGCAGACGCGCAGGAGCACCAGGATCACGGCGCCCCACGGCCCGATGACGCCGGCGCCGGGAATCAGGCCGATGAGGGTGGAGGCGATGCCCATCATGGCCATGGAGATGATCAGCATTCCCTTGCGGCCCACCTTGTCACCGAAGTGGCCGAAGATGATGCCGCCCAGCGGCCTGGCCACGTACCCGGCGGCGAAGGTGGCGTAGGCCGCCACCACGCCCACCCATTCGTCCGTGCCGGCGAAGAAGACCTTGGGGAAGGCCACCGCTGCGGCCGTGGCGTACAGCAGGAAGTCGTAGAACTCGATGGTGCTGCCCAGATAGCTGGACAGGATGACCGTGCGCGCTTCCTTGCGCTTGGCGGCCGTGCCCGCGGGTGCGAGCGTGGTGTGTCCGGACATGGCTGTTCCTAGGGTTTGGGGAATGGGGTACGGAGGGAAGGGGATTTTGGGGTTGCCTGAAGAGGCGGCGCCGTGTGGTGCCGCCGGCGTGGTGAAGGGGTTACTGCCGGTAGTGCGGCCTACTTGTAGAAGCGGGCGAGGAATTCGGCGACGACGGCGGGGCGTTCCTGGCCTTCGATTTCGATGGTGGCGTTGACCTTGATCTGGGCACCGCCCTTGACCTCGGTGACCTCGGCGATGGTGGCCTGCATGCGGACCTTGGAGCCGACCGTCACCGGGGAGGTGAAGCGGACTTTGTCCAGGCCGTAGTTGACCTTGGTGGTGACGCCGTCCACGTCGAACAGCTCGCCCCAGAACGGGATGATCAGCGACAGCGTCAGGAAGCCATGGGCGATCGGGGCGCCGAACGGGCCGTCCTTGGCGCGTTCGGGATCGGTGTGGATCCACTGCTGATCGTCGGTGGCGTCGGCGAAGAGGTTGATTTGTTCCTGGGTGATCTGGCGGTAGTCGGTGGTGCCGAGGTCCTTGCCGGACAGGGTGAGCAGGGTGTCGAAATCGACGACGAGATTGGGCATCGTTGCCTCCTGGCAGTTGTTTCTTCGAGTGTGGAAGTTAGGTTCAGCGGGTGGGTGGTTCAGCGGGTGAAGGCGCTTTCGCCCGTGAGGGCGCGGCCGATGATGAGGGCGTTGATCTCGTGGGTGCCCTCGTAGGAGTAGACGGCTTCGGCGTCGGCGTGGAAGCGGGCCACATCCGTGGCCAGCGTGATGCCGTTGCCGCCCACCACCTCGCGGGCAAGGGCTACGGTGTCACGCATGAAAAGGGACGTCTGCATCTTTGCCAAAGCAGAGTCCTGGTCACGGTAGATGCCTTTGGCCTGCTGCTCGGTAAGCCGGACCACCAGGGACAGGGCGGCGGTGACGTTCCCCAGCATGCGGGCCAGTTTTTCCTGGACCAGCTGGAAGGAACCAAGGGTGCGTCCGAACTGCCGGCGTTCGTTGACGTAGGCCAGCGCGGCCTCGAACGCGCCGGCGGCGATGCCGGTGGCGATCCAGGCCACATCCGAGCGCATGGCCCGGAGCATTGCCGCGACGTCCCTGAAGGAGTTCACGTTCTGCAGGCGCATCGACTCAGGGACGCGGACACCGGTGAGGGTGATGTGGGCGTTCTGCATCATCCTGAGCGACGTCTTTCCGTGGATCTTTTCCAGCGTGATTCCGTCCGCGGCGCGGTCCACGAGGAAGGCCTTGACCTGCCCGTCCGCGGCGTCCCGGGCGAACACGGCCAGGACGTCCGCGGTGGCTGCGCCCCCGATCCAGCGCTTGGCGCCGTCAAGGACCCAGCTGCCGTCAGCCTGCCGCCGGGCGGTGGTGGACAGTCCGCCGGCGATGTCCGAACCGGACCCGGGTTCGGTCAGCGAGAAGACGCCCTTGAGCGAGAAGTCGATGACCCTGGGCATCCATTCGGCCTGCTGTTCCGCCGAGGCACCCACGCGGATGGCCGTCCGGAACAGGCCGGCCTGGGCGGTGTACCAGGTGGCCAGGGACGCGTCGGTGCGGGCAAGTTCAAAGATCCGGAAGCCCTGGTAGATGCCCCGTGCGGGTCCGTCCGCCGTGAGCCCGGCCGGTTCCATCAGGTCCAGGTCGATCAGCGGCCGCGCCAGCTGTTCGGGAAACTCGCCGCGTTCCCAGTATTCGGCCAGGAGCGGCCTGGCTTCCGCGTCCAGGAATGACCGCAGCCGGGACAGGACCTGGCGCTCCTCGAGCGTGAGCAGGGACTCGGCGTCGTACCAATCCGCTGCTTCGTAAAGCCGGGCACCCAGGGCGGCATCCGCCGTCGTCAGCGTGCCCATGTCAGCCGCCCAGCCCGAGCAGGCGGACCGCGTTGCCCTTGAGGATCTTGGGCCGGACCTCGTCCTTCAGCGGGAGGTCGGCGAACGCTCCCAGCCATTTCTGCGGGGTGATCAGCGGGAAGTCGGTGCCAAACAGCACCTTGTCCTGAAGGTAGGAGTTGGAGGCCTTGACCAGCGACTCCGGGAAGTACTTGGGCGACCAGCCGGAGAGGTCGATGAAGACGTTGGCCTTGTGCGTGGCGATGGAGTTTGCCTCGTCCTGCCACGGCACCGACGGGTGGGCCATGATGATCTGCAGGCCCGGGAAATCGGCGGCCACGGCGTCCAGCAGCAACGGGTTGGAGTAAGCGAGCTTGATGCCATACCCGCCGGGCAGGCCCGCTCCCATGCCGTTTTGGCCGGTATGGAAGATGGCGGGCAGGCCCAGTTCCTGGAGCGTCCCCCACAGGGGGTAGAAGCGCTCGTTCGAGGGGTCGAAGCCCTGGAGGGACGGGTGGAACTTGAAGCCGCGGGCACCGAGCTCCACCGCCTGGTGCTTGGCCCCGGCGATGGCGTCCTCACCCGTGCGCGGGTCGACACTGCCGAACGGAATCAGTACGTCGTTGTTCCGGGCGGCGCCGGCGATGAGTTCGGGGATGCTGTTGGGCTCATGCTTGAGCTGGGTGCGGGCGTCCACGGTGAAGACGACGGCGGCCATGTTCAGTCCGCGGTAGACCTCGGCGATACGGTCCAGGGACGGGGTGCGGTCTTCAGCCTTGAAGTACTTGGCCG
Source organism: Arthrobacter sp. Soil761 (assembly GCF_001428325.1). Lineage (NCBI taxonomy): Bacteria > Bacillati > Actinomycetota > Actinomycetes > Micrococcales > Micrococcaceae > Arthrobacter > Arthrobacter sp. Soil761. Next base: position 45,743 of record NZ_LMSF01000002.1, read on the forward strand.
ATGCTTCGGTCAATGCCTCAGGCAGCGACCCGTGCCCGCAGCTGTCCACCTCGAGGTGTACGTGCATGTCGATCGCCTCGAGTTTGGCGGGGTCGATGCCCAGTTCGTATCGGTCTGCCATGATCAGCGCGCCTGGACCGGTTCGGGCTGCAGTTCTGCAGGCAGCGGCAGGAATTCCTCGCCGTAGCCCTGCAGCGTGTCCCGGTTGAACAGCTGGCCGGCGTTGTCCAGCAGGGCCTCATAGGTCCAGCCGCCGTCGCGGTATTCCGTGGTGGCCGCTTCCGGGTGGGTCCAGACCTGCAGACGGTCACCGCCGGCGCCGATGGCCTGGCCGGTGATGTTGGCTGCCTCGTCGGAGGCGAGGAAGGCAACCAGTCCGGAGACGTCGTCGGCCGTTCCAAAGCCGAGGTCATGGCGGAAGAAGGACGGCATGGCCTCGCCACGCTCGTCCGCCTCCACTGCCTTCTGGAAGTACGGCACGGTCTTGGTCATGGCGGTGGCGGCCACCGGAATGACGCTGTTGACCGTCACGCCCGCCTTCTTCATTTCCAGCGCCCAGGTGCGGACCATGCCCACGATCCCGGCCTTCGCCGCAGCATAGTTGGTCTGGCCGAAGTTGCCGCGCTGGCCCGTGGGGGAACCGATGGTGACGATGCGTCCCTGCACGTTGTTTTCCTTGAAGTAGCCAAACGCCTCCCGGACGCAGGTGAAGGTGCCCTTGAGGTGCACGTTGATGACCAGGTCGAAGTCCTCGTCAGTCATCTTCAGCAGGGACTTGTCCCGCAGGATCCCGGCGTTGGTGACCAGGATGTCCAGCCGCCCGAACGCGTCGACGGCGCCGGCCACCAGGGCCTTGGCCGCGTCCGTGGTTCCCACCGGAACCACCACAGCGGTGGCCCGGCCTCCGTCGGCCTCGATCCGGGCCACGGCCTGCGCGGCGGTTTCAGCGTTCACGTCATTGATAACGACGGCGGCACCCTGGCGGGCCAGTTCCCTTGCGTAGGCGAGGCCGAGGCCCTGCCCGCTCCCGGTAACGATTGCAACTTTGCCGTTCAAGCTCATGGCCTGCTCCTTCGCATGCGCCGGCCGAAGCCGTTGGGGTGGTCCCACTGCGGTGTGAGATCCTTGTTGGATTCAATGAAATTACGGATCATTGAAAAAGTCAACGATTGTTTTTTACCAGTACCGGAGTTGTGATGGCCACCTTGGGCACAGACGTTCAGACCCCGCGCCTTGCGGCAGCCAGGATCGGCAGTGACGTGGGACTGCTGCTTGCGAAGCTGCATGCCGCAGGCTCGGTCCTGAACAACAGGGCACTGGCGGACTTCGGCCTGCGGGAGCGCTCCTTCTCAGTCCTGACACTGGCGTGCAGCGGGCTGGAGCCGACGCAGCGGGAGCTTGCCGACTTCCTCAGCCTGGACCCGAGCCAGGTGGTCACCCTCGTGGACGATCTGGAACGCCGCGGCCTGGTGGAACGGGCGCAGGGCAAGCAGGACCGGCGCGCCAAGATCATCGTCTCCACTGCCGAGGGGCGGAAGATGCACGCGAAGGCCCGCACCGCCATGGACGCGGCCGAACTGAACCAGCTGGCCGTGCTGTCCGGGGAGGAGTCGCAGGAACTGAAGCGGCTGCTCCGCAAGGCACTGTGGGGCGCGGCGGAGTAGGCAGCTGCCTGGATTTCTGTAATTCTCATCGTCCCGCTGTGGCTACCACGACCCCGACGTTTCTTCGACGAGGTCTCGGACGACTCAGAATCCCCTGACGCCTCCCGTCAAACGCCGGGTCCCCACGGCAGAGCCGCCTAGTCACCGCCTATGCAGTACACGTCATCCGAGCGTCCGCTGAAGGATCCTCCAAAGGGCACCCAGCGCGCTTTTGGAACCAAGAAATCGCGTTGGCCAGGCCCGCCTGACCACCGGCAGTATTTTGGTGACGAAGAAGGTTGGTTTCACCGTTCTAGCTGGTCAGGCTCAAAGGAGTTGCAGAGATGGATGATCGTCAGAAGCTGGCTGTTCCCGATCTGGTTGGGCAGCCTGTGCACATTGCCCAAGAGATGGCGGCGAACATTGGGTTTGGTCTCGCGTCCGGGGACCCTGACGGGCCGGGGCTCCGTTCGCGTACGTGGCCAGGGCTGTTCTGGGTGACTTCCCAAGATCCGTCTGCCGGGTCGTTCCTTGAGCGGGGGAGCCAAATTAGGATTACTTTCGTTCAGGACGGTCAAGCCCGAAGCGACGTGCCGGAGGAGACGGGCGGGCCGACCCCCTCACTTAAGAGTCATGCGGAGGCTGAGAAGGACGAGTGAGCGATGTTCGGTGAGGGATCGTCCACCGGACTCCTGGAAATACATTGACTAACCGCAAGATCATTGCAATCTGTTCCTAGAGAGGATCAGAAGACAAGGTTCTTCTTCCCGGCAAACGGATTCATCTCAATCGGCCGACAACTCTGCATGCCATAGTCGGCGGATGACTGACCTTGGGGGAACAAGAGGCTATTACGCGAGTTTCGATCGGCGAGAGTGGGAGCGGCTAGAGACGCCCCAGGGCCGCATTGAGTTTGAACTCACCACTCACTTTCTAGCGAAGACAATGCCGGAATCGGGGCGTGTACTGGATATTGGCGGGGGCCCTGGCCGCTACAGCCGCTGGCTATGCGACATGGGCTATCAAGCCACATTGGCAGACCTTTCGCCTAACCTCCTCGACATAGCGCGGGCGGAGTTCGGTGAAGATCGGATCCGGGAAATCGTTGAGGCGGATGTCCGCGATCTTTCCCGTTGGTCGGACAACACCTTTGATTCGACAATCGCTCTGGGCCCGTTCTATCACCTAACCTCTGCAGCCGACCGGCGGAAGGCTCTTGAGGAGCTCATGCGCGTCACCATGCCCGGGGGAACAATCGCCGTTGCTCTAATGTCCAAGTACGCCCTGCTACGCCGGACCCTCTCTATCCGGGATGAACGACACAGAATGGCCGAAGCGTCCTTCGTGGAAGCACTACTCAGCCGCGGCACCTACGACAATCCCATTCCTGGCCGCTTCACCGAAGGATACGGTGTGGAACCATCCAAGGCCGCAAAGTCCTTCGAGGAAGCAGGGCTGATAACAGAGATCGTCGCGTCCACCCATGGGTTCGCCACAGGGTTGGAAGACCAAATCGAAAACCTCAGAAGCGAAGACCCCGACGCCTACGTTTCGACACTCGAAGTCTTGAAGGCCACCGCAACGGACCCCAGCCTCCTCGGGACTGCGGGACATCTTCTCTATATCGGAAGAAATGCTCCTCGCTAGATCTCCGTTGTCGGAAAATCCAACTTGATGTCCATGAGCACCTCGCCGACCTTCTCACAATCGGGAAAGCGGTTGGAGGCGCCCGTTAGCCGGTCCTCCACCGACCGCCATTCAAGGCCCAATAGCCCGCGTCAAAATTCCCGGCGTTCAAGGGTTCCCAGATTCCCGTAAGACCCGCCCGCAAAACTGCCCGGTGGAGGTGCCCTATACGCTACACACAAAGTTGCCTCGAAACCCTAGGGTTTCGAGGGACCGCACAAAGGCTGGAGCCCCGCACCACACGGCTACGAGTAAAGGCTGAAGGCCGCCGGAACCTATGAGACCCGGGCGCCAGAGCCCCGCACGCAAGTCACGGCCGCGAGCACACGAACATGACCGTCCGGATGCGCCGCTCGGCGAGGTTGGCCACCTGGTTGGCTGCCATCTGTGCGAAGCTGTCGCCAAGGAAGGTCGCGAAGGTCACCGGTGCTGGCCCTTCCCGCTGGATTTTGGCACGCATGTGCTGGAACCAGGAAAGGCTTTCGTCCGAGGAGTCGACCTCCGAGATGACGTCGAAACCTGCCGAAGGGAGGAGACGGCGCATGTCCTCCAGGGTCGCGGGAAAGCTCGTTGAGGGGTCAGCGGCCCACGGCACCGGGTAATGCACCTCCCCGCCTTCACCCTGCAGCACGTCGTAAACCACCAACCTGCCGCCCGGCCGCAGGACCCGGAAGGCCTCGGCATACAGCGCGTGCTTGTCCGGGATGTTCATCGCCACATGCACTGTCATCGCAGCATCCACAGACTCGTCCGGAAGGCCGGTGGCTGTGGCGTCCCCAACGTGGAAGCGGGTGCGGCCGGACAAGCCTGTCCACTCCGAAAGCGCCGTCGCTACCTGGCAGAACTCCGGTGTCAGGTCCACCCCTGTCACCGTGCACCCCGTCATCTCGGCGAGCGTCCGGGCGGGGCCGCCCAATCCGCTTCCGAGATCGAGCACTTGGGAATCTGCAGTAAGGCCGAGCGCTTCGATGATTTCCAGCGTCGCCCTGCGTCCACGGATATGGAATTCGTCGACAGCACCGAGGTCGGCCGGCCGCAGCGCCGAACGGTCCACGCCGGCCGCATCCAGGGCAGAACTGATGGCCGCCAAAAGCTGACCGGGGCCGGTATAAAAGGCCGAAACCTCATTCATGGCGCCATCCTCACACCGGGTGACGGCGGGGTCAACGGGAAGCCCTTGCCAGGTGGCGTGTTTAGTCCACACGCATCTGCCTGCCATCCCCGCCGGGGTGCATTCGGGAAACCGCTGTGGGGCGCGGAGCAGGAATGGAGCCCGGGGACGACAACCCTTCCGTAACGGCGTCAGCGGACGATGAAGACGGCGATCCTCACTGCGTCCTGGTACCGCTCGCCGGTACCGACGGCAACCACGTGGTTGAGCCACGACCATTCCCTGGACGCCGTGGAGAACCGGAGTGAACACCGGAAGTAGATGGCGGCCGGATCCACTGGTTCACCGCGGTTCAGCCGTGCGATATCGGCCGCTGAGCCGTGCCGGACGGCGCTGTTGTGCACGTGGATCAATGCCCCGTCCTCCGCCTCGACAACGTAGCGGGCATCAAGCTCGGTGAGTTCCGGGCTGTGCAGGGTCTGGAAATCCGCGCCGCCGGGCAGCACCGTGCCGCGGAGGGCGAGCCCCGTCATCGTTCCGCCGGTGATCGGTATGATCCTGCGGTGGCCGGTGGGGGCGGGCCCAACATCAATGGGTGTTTCCACCGTTACGTTCAGCTCCGTCAGGAACTCCAGGCGCGGCCGTAAAGGTGCGCTCACAGCAGGCCCACTGTCAGGCGGCTGGGGTGGGAGGCGCCAACGTGGATACGCTGGTTGGCGGTCACGGCAACTCCCGATTCGTAGGCCAGTTTGCCGGTGTTGAGGTTGCGGTCCCAGCGCGGGTGGCAGCTCGACGTGACCTGGACGCGCAGGCGCTCCCCGGGGGCGAGAGTCAGAGCCGTCTCCCAAAGGCTGATGGTGTACTCGTAGACCTGGCCTGGCTCGATGGGAGACGGCGGATGTCCTTCCTCGAACAGCCCGGTTTCCGCATAGGCATCGCGCCAGGACGCCCGGACGATCCCGTCGGCAATCCCCAGGGAAACCCCGTCCGCTGACACCCTGCAAAGCCGGACCACCCAGTCCGTGTCCACGGCACTGGAAGATGCAAACAAGGTGGCGGTGACGGCACCGAAGATGGTGGTGGTTTCGGTGAAGGGCTCCGTGGTGAAGACGGCGACGTCGGTGCGCGCCTCGACGGCGTCCTGCCGCGCCGGACCCGCGGGAAAGGCGCCGGCGAGCATGGTGGCCCCGCCCGTAGTGGGCACGGGATCCAGGGGGTCGTAGGCGTACTCAACGTTTCCGTCCGCACCCGCCTGGTCCAGCAGGTCCCCCTCGGCGGAAAGGAACCACGACCTCTGCCCGGCGGGAACCGGCAGTTCATCAAAGCCGCGCCAGCGGTTCTCGCCCAGGAAATACAGCAGCACCTTGGGGACCGCGGCGATGGCCGCTCCGTCCTCCTTGAGGACGGCGTCGAACCAGGCCGTGTGGAGGGACGACAGATCTCCGCGGCCATCGACGATGCCGGAGGACGCGGCTGCGCCGAAGTGGATGTCCGGGTACCCGCCCGTGAGGTTGGTGTGTGTCCAGGGGCCCAGGATGAGGCGGGGTTCAATGCCGGGGAAGGTCTTGCTGAGGACCGCCTGGCGGCGGTACTGTTCCAGCGTGTTGGGGGCGAAGATATCGAACCAGCCGCCGATGTGCAGCGTTGGCAGCGGCACCGCTGCATCGGAAGCAGCATCCCACAACCGGCAGAAATCACTCCCCGGCCCCTCCCCCGCGGACGGGGTGACCTCGTTGCGAAGGAAGGTGCCCAGCCTAGGTTCCAGGTCCCGCAGCGGGAGGACTCCGTAGCAGGAACCATCGGCAAATCCAGTGTCCAGGGCAAGCCATTCCTGGAGCTCCTTCGCGCGCCGCTCGGGATCGTCAGCATGTTCCCGCATCACTTCATTCAGGGAAATCGAGGCGTGCCCCCAGGCCAGGCGGCTGCCCAGCTCATGGGCACCGCCCCTGTACAGCGCACCGTTGTTGGCGTTGCCGCCCGCCGAGACCCCCGGCGCCAGTGCCTTGAGCGCTGCCGGGGACTGCCGGGCGGCACGCCACTGGGTTTCCGCGAAGTAGGACCGGCCCCACATGCCCACCCTGCCGTTGGACCACGGAAGGCGCGCGGCCCACTCCACTGTTGTGGCGCCGTCGGACGCTTCATTGACCGAAGGCTCAAACCTGCCGTCCGAGCCGAACCTGCCGCGGCAGTCCTGCATCACCACCACGTACCCGGCCGCCGCAACGGTCAGCGGATTGAAGTACGCCGAGTTGACCGCCAGGTCCCGCCCGTAGGGCGTGCGCGTGAGCAGCACCGGGAAGGTGCTGCCGGGCGAGTCCGGCCGGTAGACGGTGGACCGGAGGATGGTTCCGTCGGTCATGGTTGCTTCAACATCGCCTTCGACGACGACCGGGTAGCGCACGCGGATGCCTTTCTTTGGGGGGCTGGTTTGGTGCTCAGGCGGCCTGGACGGGCCGCTTGCCGAGGTCTTCGGTCCGGGTCCGGTAGGTCTCCTTGACCCACACGGCGGTCACGACGGCGGAGACGAGGCAGCAGGCGGCCGTGAAGAAGGCAACGGGCAGCCACCCGTCAGGGCCGGGCTGGACGATGGCGGCGGCAATGGCGGGAGCAAAGCCGGTGACGACGAGCCCCAGCTGGGAGGCAGTGGCAGCTCCGGTGTAGCGGATCCTGGTTTCGAACATTTCCGCGGTCATGGATGGGCCAAGCGGGTTGACCATGCCGTAGCCGACGGTCATGAAGAGGATGGCCGTGGCAAAGATCAGCGGGATGGAGCCAGCGCTGATCGACCAGAAGAACGCGAACACCGACGCCGCGCAGACGATGTTGCCGGTGATGAACACCGGTTTACGTCCGATCCGGTCGGCCAGGATGCCTGCGTACGGCTGGACGACGATGCCCAGGGCCGCGGTGACGATAGTGACGGTGAGCATGACGGCCGCGGGGACTCCGAGCTTGCCGGCGTAGGCAAGACCGAAGGCCGCGAACACCGAGGAAACGACGCTCCAGAGACCGAACAGGATCACCTTGAGGATGGTGGCCCAATGGTCGCGCAGGACCACCTTGATGGGCAGTTCCTGGCCGGCCGCAGATTCCTTGGCGGCCTCGAACACTTCCGATTCCGGGAGGCGGAGCCTGATGTACAGGCCCACCACGACAACCAGGATGCTGGCAAGGAACGGCAGGCGCCATCCCCATGCGAGCAAATCGTCCTGCGGCAGCAGCGATACCGCAAGGAACGCGAGCGACGCCAGCATGATGCCGGCCACCGCTCCCGTGTTGACCCAGCTGGCGTAGAAGGCCCTCCTGTGGGTAGGGGCGTGTTCCATGGTCATGGTCACGGCACCCACGGACTCGCCGGCGGCCGAAGCCCCCTGCAGTGCGCGCAGGAGTACCAGCAGGATCGGGGCGGCGGCGCCGATCACCGACACGGGCGGAAGGCAGCCGATCAGGAACGTGGCGACTCCCATGAGGACCAGGGTCAGGACCAGCATCTGGCGGCGGCCTATGCGGTCACCAAAGTGGCCAATCACGCCGGCGGCCAGGGGCCGCACCACGTAGCCGATGCCGATGGTGGCCATGGAAAGGACCATGCCCAGGGATGGGTCGATGCCGGGAAAGAAGATTTTGTTGAATATCAACGCCGAAGCAGAGCCGTAGATGAAGAAGTCGTAGTACTCGAGGGTGCTGCCAATGAAGCTTGCGGCAGCGGCACGGCGGGCGTTGGCGTTGCCCTTGGAAGCTGTGGCGGGGACGGAAACGGTGTCCGGTGACAACGGCGTCAGCGGACCGGGACCTGCGGTCATTGCGGATCTCCTGGAAAGTTTTGAAGCAGGGCCTGACTCGCTCCTGCGGCGGGAAAAGCTACCGGCGCGGGGTGTGGGCCGGATCACTTGGATAGATGTTATGCGCTTATTGCAACGGCCGTCAAGAAAACTGCAAGATTCAATTTGCCGTTCCCTCTACGCCTGAGAAGATGGACCGTGACCAGCAACCTCCACGTCCACTCCGGCGACCCCGCCGTACACCGCGTTGCCGCCGAGCAGGTCAATTTTCCGCGGCCGTTGAAGGGATCCGCTTCCCAGCACCTGGTGGTGACGATGATGGCGGACTATTGGCGGGAGTACACCGGATGGCTGCCCTCGCGACTGATCGTGGCCCTGGCGGGAGCACTGGGCATCAGCGCGTCGGCCGCCTCTACGGCGCTGAGCCGCCTGGCCGGACGCGGGGTGCTGGAACAGTCGAACGCGGGACGAACGTCCCGTTACCGCTTCACGCCGGAAGCCCAGGCCCGCCTCGACGTGGGTGTGGGCCAGGTCAGTGGTTTCGGTTCCGAGGACCGCCGGTGGGACAGAATGTGGACTGTCATGGCCTTCACCGTTCCCGAAAGCTCCAGGGAGGTGCGTGACCTGCTCCGCAGCCGGCTCAAGTGGCTTGGTTTCGCTCCGCTGTACGGCGCGGTCTGGGTTTCCGCGTGGGACACGGTGCAGGATCTGGAGGACTCCTGCCGGCATCTGGGCGTGGACAACTATGCCATCTTCCGCACGCCTGAGGAGGAACTACGCGGCCGGCCGTTGATCGAGGCCTGGGACCTGGACGAACTCCGCGGGCAGTACGCACCCTTTATCGATGCCTACCGTGGGAAGGCCCAGACCCTTGACGCCCAGCGCCTGAGCGGGGAGGAGGCCTTCCGGCTGAGGACCGAGGTGATGGATGCGTGGCGCGCTTTCCCCTGGGAGGACCCGGGCTTGCCTCCGGACCTGTTGCCCCACGATTTTCCACTGTTCGAGGCGCGCCGGATTTTCGTCACCCTCTACAACTCACTGATGGAGGGGGCTGCCTCCTACGCGGAGGAGACGGTAGCCCGGCTCGCCCCCGAACTCGCCGGGGAGAACCGGGCCTTCCGGCTCAAGGGTTAGGGCGCCCCCGCAAGCAGCGGCTTGCCCGGCCCGCCTTACCAGTCGTGGCGGTCTCACCAGTCGTGGCGGTCTTACCAGTCGTGGACGGTGCCGTCGACGAGSCGGTTGTAGGGCAGGTAGGCCTGCTGGTAGGGGTAGGCCGCGGCGGCTTCTTCGTTGAATTCGACGCCGATGCCCGGCTTGTCGCCCGGGTGCAGGTACCCATCCACGAACGNCGGTTGTAGGGCAGGTAGGCCTGCTGGTAGGGGTAGGCCGCGGCGGCTTCTTCGTTGAATTCGACGCCGATGCCCGGCTTGTCGCCCGGGTGCAGGTACCCRTCCACGAACGTCATGGACTGCTCRAAGACCTCGTTGGTCTTGGCCGAGTGCTGCATGTACTCCTGGATCCCRTAGTTATGGATCGCCAACCCCACGTGCAGCTGCGCCGCGAACCCCACCGGGGAWATATCSGTCGGACCGTGGAAACCGGACTTGATCTGGTACTGCGCCGCGAAATCCATCACCTTCTTCAACGGACTGATCCCACCGAARTGCGTGGACGCCGCCCGCACATAATCAATCAACTGCTCCTTGATCAGCGTCTGGAAGTCAAACACCGTATTGAAGATCTCCCCGATCGCCAACGGCGTGGTGGTGTGCTGCCGCACCAGGCGCAGCCCCTCCTGGTTCTCCGCCGGCGTGCAGTCCTCCAACCAGAACAAGTCATACGGCTCCARCGCCTTGCCCAGCTTCGCCGCCTGGATCGGCGTCATCCGGTGATGCCCGTCATGCAGCAACGGGATCTCCGGGCCGAACTCGTTCCGCACCGCCTCAAAGACCGTGGGCAGGTGCCGCAGRTACGCCCGGGTATCCCAGTCCTCCTCCTGCGGGAACGCACCCCGCCCGGCCGGCTCATAGTCATACCGCTCCCCCGAMGCCTGCGCCTGCGCCGCCACCCCATACACGGCCTTGATCCCCGGGATCGCCGTCTGGATCCGGATCGACTTGTACCCCAACTCCAGATGCTCCCGCACCGAATCAAACAACGACTCAATATCCGCACCCGAAGCATGCCCATACGCCCGCAACCCGTTCCGCGACGCACCACCCAGCAACTGGTACACCGGCAACCCGGCCACCTTGCCCTTGATATCCCACAACGCCATATCCACCGCAGCGATCGCCGCCATCGTCACCGGACCCCGCCGCCAATACGCACTCCGGTACAGGAACTGCCACGTATCCTCAATCCGGTGCGNCGCCATATCCACCGCAGCGATCGCCGCCATCGTCACCGGACCCCGCCGCCAATACGCACTCCGGTACAGGAACTGCCACGTATCCTCAATCCGGTGCGSATCCTTGCCAATGAGCAACTGCGCCACATGTTCCTTCAGGTAGGCGGCGACGGCGAGCTCGCGCCCGTTCAGGGTGGCGTCGCCAATGCCGGTCACGCCGTCGTCCGTGGTGATCCGGAGGGTCACAAAATTCCGGGTGGGGCTGGTCACAAACACATCGGCGGCAATAATCTTCACAGCTGGCTTTCGGGTAGGGGCTTTGGGTAGATGGGAATTTCCCGTTGGGGTGGGCAGTTTCTCAGCGCTGGGTACTGCCCCTGGCGGAGTCGAGCAGGGCGAGTTCTTCGCGGCGGGGCAGGCCCTCCCAATCGCCGCGCGTGCTGACGGCGAAGGCGCCGGCGAGGATGCCGCGCTTGAGGCGGCCGGCGACGTCTTCGCCGTCGAGCAGGGCGGAAAGGTAACCGGCGGTGAACGCGTCCCCGGCCCCAACGGTGTCCACGCACGTCACCGGGATGGCCGGAGCTTCAAGAAGGCCGTCGGCTGTATGGACCGCGGCCCCCGCGGCGCCTCGCTTCACCACCACTTCGCTGACCCCCAAGTCCAACAGGTGCGCGGCCGCACGGACCTCATCGGCCGGGGGCGTCGCCTCCCCGTTTCCGTCCTGCGGGACGGCAACCAGGTCGAGTTCGTCGTCGGACGCTATGACGATGGTGGCGTGCCGGGCCAGGGGGCCGAGCACGGCCCTCGCCTGGTCGCGGGACCAGAGCTTGCTCCGGTAGTTCACGTCCAGGGATACCACCAGCCCTTCAGCCGCTGCCCGTTCCGCGGCGTACTCCACCGCGTCCCGCGCTTCTGGACTGAGTGCCGGAGTGATGCCGGTCAGGTGCAGGATCCGTGTTCCGCCATCCAGGGCCGCAGCAACCTGGCCGCGGGAGATGGTGGCTCCCGCCGATCCGGCGCGGTAGTAGAAGGCCCGGCTGAGGTCGGCGGTGCGCTGCTCCAGGAACATCACCCCGGTGCTCCGGTCCGCATGCACGGTGTGGTGCAGCTGGACGCCTTCGCCGCGCAGTTGCTTAAGGATGAACTCGCCGTGCGGGTCCGCGCCCACCGTCCCGGCCCAGGCAGCGCTGTGGCCAAGCCGCGCGACGCCGATGGCAACGTTCGATTCTGCCCCCGCCACCTGCATGTTCAGGGTGCCGCCGTTCGCCAGGGGGCCGCCGGCGCGGAGTGAGACCATGGACTCGCCGAAGGTCAGCAGGCAAACGCTCATGAAGGGGTCCCGGTTCCGGCACGGGCAGCAAATTCGGCCGCAAGGGCCAGGAAGCTGCGGGCACGTTCCCGCATTTCCGTGAGGTCGCCGCCGGAGGCTGCGCTGCCGAACAGCGGACCGCCCAGGCCGACGGCGATCGCCCCGGCTTCCCAGTACCCGGCCGCCTCGCCGAGGCCCACGCCGCCCACGGCGATGAAGGGGATGTCCGGGAAGGGATCGCGGACTGCCTTCAGGTAGCCGGGCCCGCCGATCGATGCCGGGAAAAGCTTGATGGCGGTGGCACCGCGTTCCATCGCGTCGTACGCCTCGCTGGGCGTCAGCGCCCCGGCCAGGACCGGGATGCCGGCACTGGCCGCCTCGCTGATGGAGGGGGCAAGGGAGGGGGTGACGATGAACTGGCCGCCGGCAGCGGTGACGTGTTCGACGTCGGCCTCGCTCAGGACGGTGCCGGCGCCCACCAGGCAGCCGGCCGGCGCAGCCGCGCGGACCTCGCGGATTGCCTCCAGCGCGTTGGGCGTGGTGAGGGCGATCTCCACGTACCGGAAGCCTTCCTCCATGGCGGCCAGCGCCGCCTTGGCGGCAGCACCGCCGTCGTTCCCGCGGACAATGCCGACAAGCCGCGACTGCCGGATGCCGGCCAGCAGGCCGGCGGAGGTGACGGCTGGATTTTGGGATGTCATGGGATTCACCATTCTGCGAAGGATCCGTCGGGGTGGCGCCACACAGGTCCGCGCCAGGCATGGCCGCGCTTGTCCGCTGCCCGCACCACGGCCTCGTCGATTTCGATGCCCAGTCCGGGCCCGGTGAGACGCTCGATGTGGCCGCTTACGAACTTGAACGGCGTCTTGTCCACCACGTAGTCCAGGACTTCGGCGCCCTGGTTGTAGTGGATGCCGATGCTTTGTTCCTGGATGAGGAAGTTGGGCGTGGCGAAGCCCACCTGGAGGCAGGCGGCCAGCGCCAGCGGTCCCAGCGGGCAGTGCGGTGCCAGCTGGACTTCGTAGACCTCGGCCAGGGCCGCGATCTTCCGGACCTCGGTGATGCCGCCGGCATGGGAGAGGTCCGGCTGGGCCACCGCGATGCCCGCCTGCAGCGCCGGCAGGAACTCCTGCCGGCTGTACAGCCGCTCCCCCGTGGACACCGGGGTGGTGGTGGACGCGGTGAATTCCCGGAGCAGGTGGGTGTTTTCCGGCACCACGGGCTCTTCGAGGAAGAAGGGCCGGAAGGGTTCCAGCAACGGGGCCACCCGCCTGGCGTTGGCCAGGCTGAACCGGCCGTGGAAGTCGACGGCGACGTCCCGGTGGTCGCCCAGGACCTGCCGGGCCGCGGCAACACGGCGGATGACGCCGTCGATCTCTGCCACCGACGCCACCGGGCTCATCCGTCCGCTGGCGTTCATTTTGACGGCAGTGAGGCCCACGTCCAGCTGGGCGCTGATCTGGTCCGCCACCTCGTTCGGCTCGTCGCCGCCCACCCAGCCGTACATCCGGATGCGGTCGCGGACGTGGCCGCCCAGCAGTTGGTGCACCGGAGTGTTGAAGTGCTTGCCCGCGATGTCCCACAGCGCCTGGTCCAGGCCGGAGACGGCACTGGCAAGGATGGGTCCGCCCCGGTAGAAGGACCCCTTGGTCATCACCTGCCAGTGGTCTTCGATCCGGAGGGCGTCCCGTCCGATGAGCAGCTCCGAGAGTTGCCCGACGGCGGCGCGCACCGTCTCGCTGCGTCCCTCGCAGGTGGCCTCGCCCCACCCCACGATGCCGCTTTCGGTCTCGACCCGGACAAAGAGCCAGCGGGGTGGAACAAGGAATGTTTCGATCCGGCTGATGACGGTCACGCCGCGGTCCTAACCCTTGGTGGCGCCGGCGGTCAGGCCGGAGACGATGTACTTCTGCGTGAAGAGCGCAATGATCATGATGGGGATGGTGACAACAGTCGCCGCGGCCATCAGCCCGCCCCAGTCGATGCTGGCGTAGGAGACGAAGTCGAAGATCGCCACCGGCAGGGTCTTGGTCTTGGAGCCGGAGAGCACCAGCGCGAACATGAAGTTGTTCCAGGAGAAGATAAAGGACAGGATGCCGGCTGTGGCGATGCCGGACACCGCCAGCGGAAGCGTGATCAGCCGGAACGCACCGATCGGCGTAAGCCCGTCCACTTCGGCTGATTCCTCCAGCTCCAGGGGCAGCGAGTCGAAGTAGCTCATCATGATGTACACGATCAGCGGGAGGGCCACGAACATGTGGCTGAGGATCAGCACCTCGAACTTCCCCACCATCCGCAGGTTGGAGAAGACGTAGTACCAAGGCACCAGGAGTGAGACGCCGGGAATGACACGGGCCATCAGGACCACCAGCGCCGAGCGGTGCATGGTGAACCGGCTCATGGCGTAGGCAGCCGGGACGCCGAGGACGATTGACAACGCGGTGGAGACGAAGGCAACCCAGAAGCTGTTGAAGATGAACACGAAGTAGTTGTTGCGCTGCAGCACATTGGCGTAGTTCTCGATGGTGGGCGAGAACAGGAACGCCTTGCCGGTGTCGTAGATATCCACGTTGGTCTTCAGCGATGCCAGCAGCATCCAGAAGAGCGGCGCAAGCAGGAACAGCACCACAAGGATGAGGGCGACGACCCGGAACACCTTGTAGGCGCGCGTGGCCAGGGGCTTACGGCGGCGCGGGGGCCGGCGGTCCGCGGCGGTGGCGGCGGAATCTGTCATGACGGTCATTTGCTTACCGCTTTCTTGCGCATGGTGAGCAGCCACATGGAGCCGATGATGATCATGAAGAACAGGATCAGCACCGCCGAGGAAAGCCCGTACTGGTTGTAGTCGAAGCTGAGTCCGTAGGCGTAGACGTTCAGCGTCTCCACTTCGTGGAACGAGCCGCCGCCCTTGCCCTTGGTGGCGTAAAGGATGTCGAAGGTCTTCAGTGCATCGATGCCGCGCAGCAGGATGGCCACGATCACGGTGGGCATCATGAGGGGCAGCGTGATGTAGAAGAACCGCTGGAAGGCGTTGGCGCCGTCCACGCGGGCGGCCTCGTCCGGTTCGTCGGACAGCGAGGTCAGCCCGGCCAGCAGGATCAGGACCACCATGGGGGTCCACTGCCACACGTCCATGAAGATGGTGGTGCCCAGGGCGGTGTCCTGGCCGGACAGCCACGGCTGGGGCGGAATGCCCACCATGCCCAGGAGCTGGTTGACGAAGCCGATGTTGGGATCGAAGATCAGCCGCCACATCATGCCCACCGCCACGGGCGTGGCCACGAGCGGCAGCAGGATGGCCACCCGGACCCACTTTTCACCCCGGAAGGGCCGCCACAGAAGCAGCGCCACGCCCATGCCCAGCACCACTTCGAAGGCCAGTGCGACGCCAGTGAAGGAAAGGGTGCGGCCCACGGCGGGCCAGAAACGCTCGGTATCGCTGAGGACCGTGATGTAGTTCTGCAGCCCGATGAACTCCGTTGCGGCCCGCACGGATCCCTGGGAGTCGGTGAGGCTGAGGTACACGGTCCAGGCCAGCGGAAAGATGATCAGCACGCCGACGAAGATCATTGCCGGTGCCGCGAAGAGCCACTTTCGGTGCCGGTTGGCCCAGGCGGAAAAGTTCCCCCCGGCACCGGCGGGGCCACCGGGCCGGCGGGTGCGGGCGCTGCGGGGAGGGTTCAATACAGACATGGTTCACCTAAGGAGTTTGGGGGTGAAGTGGGCCGCGCCGGGACGGCCATGGGCCGTCCCGGCGGGATGTTGGTGCGCGATAGGCGCCCTGTGTCCTACTTCTTTTCGCTGTCCAGGAAGGTCTGGAAAGCAGTCTGGGCGTCGTTTGCCGCTGCGGCGGCGTCCCCGCCGGTGATGGTGGCGACAATCGGGGCACCCACGATTTCGCGTGCCTTGCCTACGGTGACAACCTCGGGCCGGTCATGGCCCACGCCGTTCTTGGCGCTGCCGGAGATCGCGTCGGCAAGGTCCTTCGGGTAGGTGGAGGTTCCGTCAGGGTTGGACCAGACGGAGGTGCGCGGGCCCGGGACGCCGGCCTTCTGGGCTGCCAGGGTGCGTTCCTTGCTGGTTGCCCACTGGATGAACTTCCAGGCGTTGTCCTGGTTGCTGGAGTTCTGGTTCACGCCCAGCGCCCAGGAGGGGATGTTGTACGGCTTGGAACCGGCGGGACCTGCAGGCAGCGCAGCGAATCCAACCTTGTCCGCAACCTTGGACTTGGCGGGGTCTGTGGCGTTCTTGTAGAGCGAATCTGCCTCCGTGTAGAAGGCGGCACCGCCCTGGGTGAAGATGGCCATCGCCTCGGGCCAGCTCATGTCCGTGCTGACGTTGGCGGGACCGTAGTTGCGGATCAGGCCGCCGTAGTAGGCGTAGGCCTTCTTGGCGGCGTCGGTGTTGACAGAGGCCTTGCCGCTGGAGTCCATGAAGTCGCCGCCAAAGCTGTACAGGAAGCTGGAGAACTGGGTCACCGCGGCGGACTTGCCGGTGCGGGCCACGAAGCCTGCGGTGTCAGGGGAGGACGCCTTGATGGCCTTGGCCGCCGCTTCCAGTTCCTCCATGGTCTTGGGGACCTGGAGGCCTGCGGCCTGCAGCAGGTCCTTGCGGTAGTACAGGACTTCGCGCTCGGTGATGATCGGAACACCAACCACCTTGCCGTCAACGGTGGTGGCCTTGACCGGGCCCTCCTGGTAATCCTTCCAGTCCCAGCCCGAGTCCGATGAGACGTTCTTGGTCAGGTCCGCAAGGTAAGCGTTCTTGGCAAAAGCCTTGCCTTCCTGCAGCGGGCGGTACATCATCACGTCGATCTCGTCGCTGCCTGCGTTGAGCTTGACGTTGTACTGGTCAGAGAGCTGGTCCTCGCCGAGCTGGGTCAGCTCCACCTTGAGCCCGCTGGACTTCTCGAATTCCGGAATCGCGGCCTTGATGCCCTCGGTCCACACGTGGTTGGCTAGGGTGACACGGACGGTGCCGGACTGCTTGGCCTGGTCGCTGCCGCCTCCGCCGCCGCTGCAGGCGGTCAGCCCCAGCGACATCGCTGCGGCAATTGCCGCGTACTTCACAATTGAATGCCGCTTCATTACGACTTCCTTTGCCTTCAGGCCCGCAGCTTCGCGGGCGGGTGACAGACGCCTCGTTACGTCTGTTGTGTTCAGCGAGCATAAACAAATAAGGCAGACATATACAAGACCTTGCCATGCCCCATATGATTTATTCATGACCATCCCAAAGGCGGCGTTGTCCCCGGACCTGCATTCATCGCTGGTCGAGAACCTGGGGCTCGCCATTGCCGAGGGAACGCTGGCCCCGAATTCGATCCTGCGCTTGGATGAGCTGGAGGCGCAGCACAAGGTGTCCCGCTCCGTGATCCGGGAGGCCACCCGTGTCCTGTCGTCGATGGGCATGCTGGAATCGCGCCGCCGACTGGGAACGGTGGTTCAGCCGGAAGCCAGCTGGAACCTCTATGACCCCCAGGTGATCCGGTGGCGGCTGGCCTCGGCCAAGCGGCTGGAGCAGTTGCGGTCCCTGAATGAACTGCGCGGCGCCATTGAGCCGCAGGCCGCCCGGCTCGCGGCCGAGCGCGCTTCACTCGACCAGGCCAGCGACCTTGTTTCCATGGCAGCCCGGCTTTGGGCCGCCGGGCAGCGGGGAGACCAGGAAGATTTCCTGCGCCTGGACATCGAATTCCATGCCGCTGTCCTCAACGCCTCCGGCAACCTGATGTTTTCGCAGCTGCATAAACTCGTGGCGGAAGTGCTGGCGGGGCGGACCCAGCACGGCCTGATGCCCCATCTTCCGGACCATGAGGCACTGCAGATGCACGTGGATGTGGCCAGCGCCATCCAGCGGGGCCAGGCAGCCGCCGCGCATGCCGCCATGAGCCGGATTGTGGAGCAGTCCACCGAGGAGATGGGTGACATCTGGTCCAGCAGCCATGCTTCCGTCAACGACGGCGCGGCCAACCCCGGGTAAGCCAGGTGCCGGCAGCACCAGCGGACGCCGGAAGCGTTACGCCCGCCGGACTGCCAGCAGCTCACCCGCCAGGAAATCCAAGGCCGCCTGCCCTTCCGGCAGGCCAGCGGTGTGGTTGAGGTGGCCGTGGACCGCGCCCTGGGCGAGGAAGCAGGACACCGGAACCCCTGCGCGTTCCAGCTCAGCAGCAAACAGCTCTGTGGAGCCGCGGGCGTCGTCGTACTCGCAGGCGAGCAGGGCCGTGGGCGGCAGTCCGGCAGGGTCCGCGTAGCCGGGCATCGCATAGGACGATGCCATGCTGACGGGGCCGCCCACGTAGTTCTCGGCCGTCCGGATGCAGTCCTCCACGGTGAACCGCAGGTGCCGGGGCAGCCCGGCCATGACCCGCTGATCCAGTCCCCCGGCCGGCGGCGGGAGTTCCGCGTGCAGGAAGGGGTAGGCCAGCAGGAGCTTGGCGGGCAGCGGCTTTCCGGCGTCAATCAGGTAGAGCGCGGCGCCCACCGCCAGGTTGCCACCGGCACCGGCACCGCCCAGGCAGAGCAGGTCCGGATCCAGCCCCAGGCTTTCGGCGTTCTTCCGGGCCCAAAACCAGCCGGCCAGGGCGTCGTCGTGCGGGATGGGGAAGGACACGCCGTCGCGGGCCAGCCGGTAGTCCACGGACAGCACCGGCGTGCCCTGGTTCGCGAGCACCCGCGCCAGGTAATCCGACTCCGGGCTATCCACGCTGCCGCTGACGAATCCGCCGCCGTGCAGCCACACGAGGGCGGGGCTGTCCGCGCCGGCCGGTTCCCCGTAGATCCGGATGGCCACCGGCCCGTGCCGGCCGTCGGCCGTCACGGCGCGGATGGGGACGTCCGGCCCGGGTGAGCGAACGGCGTCCGGGTTAAGGAACTGCGGTCCTTCCGGGCTGGCCAGGTACTCAGCGAAACCGGCGGCGGCCTCCCCCTGTGGGCCGGCCGGGGTGGCGTCGGGGGAAGCCACGTCTGGTTCTGTGCGGGGTGTCATGGTGTTCCCAACTTCCGTGAGAAGTAGTCAACGGCTGTGGCCAGGATGGTATCCAACTGGTCCTCGGCGCCGAAGAAGCAGTGGTCGCCGCCCGTGATGGTCATGACGTCATGTTCCACGCCGGCGCCGGCGAGCGCGGCGGCCAGAAGCTCAGTCTGCGAGTGCGGGACCAGTCCATCCGAATCGCCGTGGACCAGGAGGAACGGGGCGGCATCCGCCGATACGTAGCTGACGGGGCTGGCCGCGGCCAGCAGTTTCGGGTCGTCCGACCCGCCCACCAGCATCTGCTCGGGCTGCAGCGACATTCCCGGCGGGACAGCGGCAGTCAAGGAAGGGGGAAAGAGCCCGTCCGGGGTGACTATTGGCGGGATGTCCACCAGCGAAGACACGCCGTAGAAGTCGACGACGGCGCTGACGCTGCTTGGGTGCCCCTGCGCACCGAGACCGCCCTCCAGGTCTTCGCGCTTGCCGGTGAGTCCCAGGAGCGCTACCAGGTGGCCGCCTGCTGATTCGCCCCAGGCGCCAAACCTGTCCGGGTCGATGCTGAGGTCCCCGGCGAACTCCCGGAGGTAGCGGACCGCGGCTTTGAGGTCGTGGAGCTGTGCCGGGAACGGCGCCTCCAGCGAGTGCCGGTAGTCTGCCGTGGCGCAGGCGATGCCTGCCTCGTTGAGCAGCCGGAACACGGAATCGGGGGCGAAGGTGGGCGGCAGTTCGCGGCGGTCGCCCAGCTGGAACGCTCCGCCGTGCACCCAGAGGACCATCGGCGTGGTCCCAAAGGCCTTGCGGGGCAGCCAGATGTCCATCTTCAGCGGCCGGAATCCGATGGCCCGGGCGTAGGTGACTTCACGGTGCACGGAGGATACGTCCGAGACCTGCTCCGCCGTGCCCGGGGCATCGAAGACAGGGAATGGCGGAACCTTCCTGCCTCCGGGACGGGAGGTGTCGGGACGGGATATGTCAGAACGCGACATGTCGGAAGGGGACAGGTCGAGTACCCCGGTAGCGTCATCCACTGTCATAGTGTGCTCCTCATCAGCGTAGGTTGTGCAGTGCCCCGGCCGGTGGCGCCAGGGAAAGTGTGGTGTCCCGGCCCGACGACGGCGGCCGGCGCGCCGGGCAGCCGCACCTCCGCGGTGGTGCCGGAGGGAATCGTGGCTGTGAGTGTCAGCACGCCGCCGTCCTTTGAACCTTCCGCCGCAGTCCAGGCCACCCGGATCAGGCCCCGTGGCCCCGTGTGTGAGGTGGAGGCGGATGCCAGGCCGGCGCCGGGGCGGGGCTCAATGATGATGCGCTCCCAGCCTGCGCTTCCGGGCGCCTGCCGCAGGCCGGCGGTGTAGCGGTGCAGGAAGGAGACCACGGCACCCTTGCTGTAGTGGTTGAGCGACTGGTGCGGCGTGCCGTTGGCATCGATGCCGTTCCACAACTCCCACACGGTGGTGGCGCCGCGGTCCACCATGGTCAGCCAGGACGGTTCCGAGTCCTGCATCAGGAGTTCATAGGCCAGGTCCAGTTGTCCGTTGTCCGCCAGGACCGGGAGCAGGTAGGGCGTGGCCAGGAAGCCGGTGCCCAGGTGGGTGCCGGCGTTCCGGATCAGGGCGGCCAGCTGCGAGGTGACCGTGGGGCGGTGTTCGGGGCTGACAAGGTCGAAGGCCAGGGCGCGGACGCAGTTGGCCTGCGTGGCTTGGATTACGCTGCCGGAAAAATCAAGGTATTCCGTCTCCCACGCGTCCCGGATCAGGTGTGAAAGTTCCGCGAGCTCGGCGGCCTCTGTATCCAGGCCCAGGACAGCAGCGATTCGTGCCATCACGTCCGTGGTGTGCCGGTAGTAGGCCGTGGCCACGATCCCGTGGTCGGCGCTGCGGGCGGCGAACAGGTCAGGTTCGGGGCCGTCCGGTTCCATCCATTCACCAAAGTGGAAGCCGGTGTCCCACAGGTACCGCTCGTGCGGCGCAGGCGCTGCGCTTGCGGCGGCGCGCGCGGCGTGCCGCTCCGTTTCGGCGGTAGCCTGCACAAAGTGAAGCCACCGCTGCATGGCCTCCCAGTTTTCGGCGAGGATCCCGGCGTCCCCTGACGCCAGGTAGACCTCCCAGGGCACCATCACCACCGCATCGCCCCAGCCGGCGGACCCGTTGGTGAAGCCCATGAACTCCGCCGAGGTGGCCGCGGGCCCGGGGGACGGCGAGATGTTGGTGATGACGCCGTTGTCCCATTGGTCTGCACGGACGTCGCGCAGCCACTTGCGGGAGAAGCCTGTGACGTCGAAAAGGTAGGCGGCAGTGGGGACAAACAGCTGCCAGTCCCCGGTCCAGCCGGCTTTCTCGCGCTGAGGGCAGTCGGTGGGGACCTCGCAGGAGTTGCCCAGGAAGCTCCATTCCACGATGTCATGCAGTGCGTTCAGGCGCGCATCGCTGCAGCTGAAGGTGCCGATACGTTCCAGGTCCGTCCGCACCAGGCAGCCGGTGATGTCTCCCGGCTGGAGGCCCGCGGCGAGGCCCTGGACCGAGACGTACCGGAAGCCGTGGGTGGTGTGCCGGGGTTCGAAGACTTCCCCGGGGGCACCCGAGGCGATGACGGTGTCCACCTGGCCTGCGTCCCGGAAGGCTCCCGGCGCCCGGAAGTCGAGGGGGCGCAGATGGTCCCGGTTGACGTCACCGTCCGCTCCGAGCGCTTCGCCGTATTCCAGGGTGACGGTTTCGCCCGGTGCGCCGAGCCTGGTGAGCCGGATCCAGCCGTGGATGTTCTGGCCGAAGTCCACCACCTGGCTGCCGTTGGCCAGCCGCGTGGTGGACGCCGGAACAAGTTCCTGCGCCACCCGGGTGGGCGGTGCAAGGGGTCCGGCCAGTGCGGTGAAACTGCCGGGACGGACGACGGCGGAACACGGCCGGGGTGCGCGGGCAACCGGGGCGCCGTTGCCCGCCTTAGGTGCGCTGCCGCCGTCGGCCTTCCTGAAATCCACGCCCTGGCCCGCCATAAGGTCGGCACGGAGGATCTCCGTGGCGGACACCAGCCACGAGCTGTCGGTGCCGATGACCTGCCTGCCGGCCCGTGACTCCAGTTCGAGCTGCGCCAGGAAGGCCGTGTGCGTTCCGTACATGTCGGCGTCGCGCGTGTATCCGAACGTGCCGCGGTACCAGCCGTCGGTGAGGACGGCGCGCACGGTGTTGCTGCCTTCACGGATCAGGGTGGTGACGTCGTGGGCCTGGACCTGGAGCGCGGTGTTGTAGCTGGTGGAGCCTGGGGTGAGTTGCTGGTCGCCCACGCGGTGGCCGTTGATGAATAGCTCATAGATGCCGTGCGCGGTGGCGTAGGCGCGGGCCTTGTGCGGGGCCGCCGGCAGGAAGAAGGTTTTGGTGAGGGCATAGCCGGGCCGGTCTCCGGGCGCCGGAACTTGGGGCTCATCTGGCCCGATCCACTGCGCCGTCCAGTCCTCGGCATGCATCAGCCCCAGCTCCACCGGCATCGGACGGGACCAGCCGCTCGGTGTTTCGGTGCCTTTTTCGTCCCTGTCCCAGGTGCGGACGCGCCACTCGAACCGGTCCCGCGAGCGCAGCGCCGGCCCGCCGTACGGGATGCCGCTGCAGGCGGCCGACTCGACCTTCCCGGTGTCCCAGCCGTTGCTTGCGGTGATGCGGTATGCCGCCTGGCCTGTGGTTCCGCCGGGAGGCGTCCAGCTGAGGCTGGGCTCCCGGATGGTCAGGCCCATCGCTTCTGACAGGTGCTCGGCCCGAAGCCGGGTGGGGGCGGTCATGCGGCAGGGCTCCTGGGGTGCGGGTGCTGGGAGTTCCAGCTTGGTTGGCGTGCTCCTATCCCCCACACAGCATTTTCATTGGTCGAAATAGTATTGTGGGGCAGCTCACCAATGCATCAGCGCTAGGAACCACCGCCATGACTGACATTCCGGACCCGGACACCCCGCCTGCCCGCGGAAAGCGGCCCAAACAGGGCGAACCCGTCATCGACCGCGCGCTGAGCCTGCTCGCCGTCTTCTCCGACCGGCGGCGGGCACTGACGCTTTCGGAACTCGCCCGGTATGCGGACATGCCCGCGCCCACCGCACTGCGGCTGATCGCCCGGCTGGTGGCATGGGGTGCGCTTGAAAGACTCGACGACGGCCGGTATGTCGTGGGGGTCAGGCTGTGGGAAGTGGCGTCGCTGTCGCCCCGCGGTCACGGGGTGCGGGAAATTGCCCTTCCCTACCTGGAAGACCTGTTCGAAGTCACCCGGCACCACGTGCTGCTGGCGGTGCGGGACAACGAGCAGGCGGTGCTGATCGAGCGGCTGTCCGCGAAGGATGCCACGGAGGTGGCGTACCGCGTGGGTGGCCGGGCGCCCCTGCGGTCCACGGCGATCGGGCTGGTGCTGCTGGCGGGCGCGGACCAGCAGTTCCAGGAGACCATCCTGAAGCGGCCGCCGGAAAACGAGCCCGGAGTGCCGGAGTTGCCGGAGGGCCAGCTGCGCAGGACCCTTTCGGATGTGCGGCGCACCGGGATTGCGATGATCCGCCGTACCGTCCCGTCCCGGACCGTCTCCGTGGCGTCCCCCATCTTCGACGCCCAGGGCTCCGTGGTGGCGTCACTGTCCATCGTGGTCCCGGACGGGTCCACTCCCCCGAACGTACTGGCCCCCGCTGTCCGCGCGGCCGCCCGCGCCGTCTCCAGGAACCTGGGGCACCAGGCTGCCGTCAGCGCCGGCACCCGGACGCACTCGCAGGGGTAGCGGCCCTACGCGGCCGAGGCCGGGGTCGCGGGGCAACGTCACACAGGTGGCTCACAGAATCCGCCTACCGGATGCATAGTGCGGTGGCTTCTGATGGGTTCATGACCACTTCGCACAACCGCAATGAGCTCCCCGAAAACGCGCACCAGCCGCACCCGGATCACGACCGCGGCCTTGAATTCGACCTGTCGACGCTGATGAGCCGCCGCTCCCTCGGCATGTTCCTCGGTGCCGGCGGCGCCGCCGTCGCACTCGCTGCCTGCAGCCCCAACGGATCAACCACGGCTGCGCCGTCAGCCACGGACGCAACCGCCACGGCGGCTTCCACCGAATCCGCATCGGCTTCGGCTACGGCATCGTCCTCCGCCACGTCGACACCCACCATTACCCGGGCCATTGCCGAGTGCGGCGTGGAGATTCCCCAGGAAACCGCCGGACCGTACCCGGGCGACGGCTCCAACGGACCCAACGTCCTGGAAGCCTCCGGCGTGGTGCGGCAGGACATCACCTCCAGCTTCGGCACCGCGTCCGCTAAAGCGGTGGGCGTCCCGTTGACCTTCACCCTCACCCTGCTGGACAACGCCAACGGCTGCACACCGCTGGCGGGCGCGGCGGTCTACGCCTGGCATTGCGACCGCGACGGCAAGTACTCGATGTACGACTCGAGCCTGAAAAACGAAAACTACCTGCGCGGCGTCCAGGAGGCAGACGCCAACGGCCAGGTCACCTTCACGTCCATCTTCCCGGGTGCCTACGCCGGACGGTGGCCGCACATCCACTTCGAAGTGTTCGAATCCATGAACAACGCCACCGCCGCCGGCCAGGTGCTCACCGTCTCGCAGATTGCCCTGACCAAAGCGGCCTGTGACGACGTCTACGCAACTCCTGGTTACGAAAAGAGCATCACCAACATGACCCGGACCACGCTGCAGTCAGACAACGTGTCCGGCGACGACGGCGGCATCTACCAGCTGGCCACCATGACCGGATCCGCGGCGACGGTCTATGCGGCGGCGTCTAACGTGACCATCTAGGCGTACTCGCCCTTGATCACGAAGTACGAGCCGCGGATGGTGCCCGCCAGCTTCGACTTTTGGCGGGCGAACTTGAAGCTGGACGCCAGCTCTTCCGGAACGTCCATGCCGTCCGAGAGCTTGAATCCGACCGCCCGCTTGCCCCCTTCCTCAATGCCGTACATGACGTTGATGGACAGCCCTGACTCGTAGAACACGTAGGCCATTCGCAGCCCGTCCACTTCGAAGGAGGACACCTCAAGGGGTTTGGAGGCAATCACCAGGTTGCGCTCGGCGGACAGGATGTTGTTCACATAGTCCAGCACTTCCGGCGCTTCCCCGGCAGGGACCACCGTGAAGTCGTGGTCGTATTTATTCTTGTAGTAGCGGGCCTCGTTGGCGCGGAGCCCGGCCAACGCCTCCGCTACCGGTGACGATTCCAGACCGGCGGTGGACACGTTCTTGAAATCCACGGTGTACGGCATGAGTCCTCCCTGGGAATGATCTTTTGCCACATCGTTGCAGATCAGCGCCTCCGCTGCACCTCATCGAAGGACGCGGATGCTGTTCCCGTCGATTTCCACGCCAGTGATCCTGACCCTTTCGTTGGGTGTGTCGTTCGGCCCGTGAAAGACCAGATAGTCACGCCCGCCGGATGTGCGGAGGACCATTCCATGCCCGCCATTGCTGGACCACACAGGGTCCGCCTGCTGGATCCAGGGCCCCTTGATGGTTCCGCTTTTCGACTCGGCGATGCCCATTGCATACCCGGCCTCGCCGTGGCTTGACCACAGCATCAGCAAAGACCCTTCCGGCGAACGGACAACAAACGGTCCATCGGTGAACAGGGGATCTGCGGCAAGGTTCAGGTCCTTTGGGGGTTCCACCCCCTCCGGGAACCGCAGCGGCCGGGTCCAGGCCGCCGCGGATGCCTTGAACAGGAGAGCAGGCTCACCGACTGCCGTGCGCAGGTCCGGCGCCAGGCGGACGGCACGCATCTCGCCGTCAGTGATCCCTGGTGCATCAGCGGTTCCCTCCGTCCCCCGGCTGTAGACGAGCCAGCGGGTGGAATCCTCGTCGATATACAGCGTCCCGTCGAGGCACGGTTCGGCCGCCGGCGTCACGGCTCCGTCACTCCAGGGCTGGTAGGGGCCCGTGGCCAGATCCGAGGCAAGAACCGCGACGCCCCGGGGGCGGTTGCCCGTTGACGTCGCAAAGGTGCCGAACATGAAGAACCGTCCGTCAAGGGCGTACACCTCCGGAGCCCAGAACTGCGCGTCCGCCCAAAAATCCGCTGGCGGCCGGAAGGCCGCAAAGGGGCCTTCCCAGTGTTCAAGGTCATTGCTGGTATAGCAGTCAAAGCCGGTGGCGGGGCCACTCCACACGTTCCTGTCGCTGGTTCCGAACAGGACAAACTCCCCCGGAACCGGTTCCAGGATGAAAGGGTCCCGCATCCGGATTTGATCGAGGCGCAGGAGCCGAACCGTCTCCTGTCTGCCCATCAGCGGCTTGCCTCGTAATCGGGCATGGGGGCAACGCGCCCTTCGAAAGAGTGGGTGCCGCCCTCAACGGTGCGCTGCGCACCGTCGGGAAGGACGACGTCGGCCGCCACCCCGTCAGGGACGGTCGCCTCGAGGCGGAACGCACCGCCGTCGAGCGTCCATTCAACCCGGACCTCACCGTGCGGAGTCTTCAGGGAGGTCCTGGCCCAGTCGATTCCTTGGCCCGGCTGCGGGGCGATGAGGACGCGCGCGTAGCCCGGTTCCAGCGGTCGGATGCCGCCGATGGCTTTGTGCATCCAGTCGGCAACGGCGCCCAGGGCGTAGTGGTTGAAGCTGGTCATTTCGCCGGGGTTGATGGTGCCGTCGGGGAGCATGGAGTCCCAGCGTTCCCAGACCGTGGTGGCTCCCATCGTCACGGGGTACAGCCAGGACGGGCAGCCCTTCTCCAGCAGCAGCCGGTAGGCCTCGTCCATGTGGCCGGTGTCCGTCAGCGCGTGCGTGATGAACGGGGTGCCCGCGAATCCGGTGGACACGCGGTAGCCGTTGTCCCGGACCAGCTCGGCCAGGCGGGTCCCGGCGAACTCCCGCAGCTCCGGGGTGGCCAGGATGTCGAAGGCGATAGCCAGCGCGTAGACCGTGGTGCAGTCGCTGCGGATGGTGCCGTCGGCAGCGACGTAGTTCTCGGCGAAGGCGGTACGCACCCGGGCGGCGAGCGCCTCGAAGTGGGCCTCGTCGTCGTGCCTGCCCAGCAGCCCGGCAGCCTGGGCGGTTAGGCGCGCGGTGCGGTACATGCAGGCGGTGGCCACCACGCCGGTGTCTGCCTTGGCCGCCCATGGCTGGTCCGGCGCGGCGTCGGGGTCCAGCCAGTCGCCGAACTGGAAGCCGGAGTCCCACAGGCCGGTGGGCGAGAGCAGCCCCTCCACCCGGCGGGTGTGCGAGGCCATCGACTCGTACTGGTTCCGCAGCACGCTGAGGTCCCCGTAGGCCTCCCAGAGTGCCCATGGCACCCACACGGAGGCTTCACTCCACAGGGCGGACGATTCCGGAGCCGGGAATTCGGGCGGCTGCGGGCAGAATTTCAGGGCATCGGGCACGGTGATGGGCACCAGACCGTTCGCGGCCTTCTGCTCGGCGGCCAGGTCCAGCAGCCAGTCCTGCAGGAACCCTTTGACGTCGTACAGATAGGCAGCAGTGGGGGCGAAGACCGCGATGTCGCCGGTCCAGCCCAGCCGCTCGTCGCGCTGCGGGCAGTCGGTGGGCAGGTCCAGGAAGTTCCCGCGGAGGCCCCAGACGATGTTGCGGTGCAGCTGGTTGACGAGTTCGTTGGAACATTCGAAGGTGCCGGTGCGCTCGAGGTCGGAGTGGACCACCACGGCTTCCAAGTCACCATCGGTGAGGTCGCCCGGCCAGCCGGTGATCTCGGCGTAGCGGAAGCCGTGGAAGGTCTTGGTGGGTTCAAAGTCGTCTTTCCCGCCGGAGAGGATGAACGTGTCCGTGGCTTTGGCTGACCGCAGGGGCCGGACGCCCAGCTCGCAGTCTTCCAGGACCTCGGCGTGCCGTACGGTGATGGTGTGTCCGGCCTCGCCCTTTACGCTGAAGCGGAGCCAGCCCACCAGGTTCTGGCCGAAGTCCACCAGCGTCCGGCCGGTGGGTGAGGTGCGGATTTCCACGGGATGCACGACGCCGGCACGCACCACGGGCGGGCCCACCGGCTCAGCCAGCCGGCCGCCGTCGAACGCCAGCCCACGCACACCCGTCCAGTCAGCGCCGGGTACAAAGCCGGGCTCCGCCCAGCCCTTTTGCAGGCGGCGGGCGTCGATGGTCTGGCCGTCGTAGAGGTCGTTGAAGGTGGTGGCGGAGGGGCCTGCCTGCCAGGAGGTGTCAGAGGCGACCGACTGGACGTGTCCGTCGTCGAACTCGATGTCCAGCTGGCCGAGGAACCCCAGCTCACTGCCGTACAGGTTGGACATCCCGTGCCAGGCCAGCCGTCCGCGGTACCAGCCGTTGCCCAGTTCCACCCCCAGCACGCTGGTTGGCGCCAGCAGGGAGGTGACGTCGTAGCTGCGGTAGCGCAGCCGCCATTCGTAGGAGCTCCAGCCGGGGCTGAGGACGTCCGAACCAACCGGCGAACCGTTGATGAACGCCTCGTAGACGCCGAGGGCGGTGGCCCGGAGCATCGCCTGCACCACGCCGCCGTGGCCCTCGTCGAGCGTAAATTCCTTGCGGAGCAGGGGGGCGCCGTCAAGGTCCTGTTGGGGCGTGATCATGGCGGCGTGCCAGGGCGTGGAGGTCATGGAAGGAGGGTTCCGTTCTGGTGGAAGCTGGTCAAAAGCAGGTGGAAGAAGTGCCGGTCAGGCGTAGTGGCAGGCCACATCCGCCGCACCCACACGCCGCAGGGCCGGCCGTTCGGTGGCGCACAGGTCAGTGGCCAGGGGGCAGCGGAGCCGGAAGGGGCATCCGCCGGGCCCGGGGACCGCGGCCGCCCCGGTGCGGACGCCCAGCGATTCGCGGGCCTCCCGGCGCGCCGCCTGCTCCGCCGGACGCGGCACCGGGGAGGCGGCCACGAGGGCCTGGGTGAAGGGGTGCTTGGGGTTCCCGGTGACGGCAGCGGCAGGTCCGCTTTCCATGACCTGCCCGCGGTAGAGCACCACCACGCGCTGGGCCAGGAACTGGACCACGGCGATGTCATGGGCGATGAACAGGTAGCTCAGGCCGCGCTCGTCGCGGAGGTCGGCCAGGAGGTTGAGCACCTGCGCCTGGGTGGAGAGGTCAAGGGCGCTGACGGCTTCGTCGCAGACCACCAGTTGGGGATCGCAGATGAGGGCACGCGCCACTGAAATGCGCTGGCGCTGGCCGCCGGAGAACTGGCTGGGGTAGCGGTCCACGGCGTCCCGCGGCAGGCCCACGCGTTCGAGCATGTCCCCGGCCTTGGCGCGTGCCTCTGCCGCTGAAACCCCTCGCAGGCGCAGCGGTTCGGCCAGGGACGTGCCGATGGTGTTCCGCGGGTTCAGCGATGAGTTGGGGTCCTGGAAGACGGCACGCAGTTCCCCGCCCAGGGCCCGGCGCTCCTTGGCGCTGGCGGAGGTGATGTCCTTGCCCTGGTAGGTGATGGTGCCGCCGGAGACCTTTTGCAGGCCCAGGATTGCCTTGCCAATGGTGGACTTTCCGGATCCGGACTCCCCCACCAGTCCCACAGTCTCCCCGGGTGCGATGCTGAAGCTGACATGGTCGACGGCGGCCGGTGCGGCGGCTGCCTTCCGGCCCCGTCCATAGCGGACCACCAGGTCCTTGATCTCAAGCATGGGGGTGGCGGCGGAGGAAGCCGCGGAATCTTGGCGCTCGGTCACTGCGGTGCTCATGCCGGGTCCTTTTCAACGATCGGGTTTTGCTTGGGGGTGACCTCCAAAACGCGGGAGGCGGGCACGTCCGTGGCCAGCCAGTCCATGCCTTCGACGGCCAGCTGGTCCGCTTTGACACACCGCACCAGCCCTTCGCCGGCGCCGGAGCGCAGCAGCTGAACGGGTTCCATGCAGGCTGAGCCGGCGAACTGGCAGCGGGCCGCGAACCGGCAGCCGGTGGGCCAGTCCTTGGGCTGCGGCACCTGTCCGCTGATGGTGGCAAGGCGCTCCGGCATGTCGTCTGCGTGGTTGGCGTGTGGGTCGGCGGCCAGGAGCGCCAGGGTGTAAGGGTGGCGGGGGTGGTCCAGGACGGCCTGGGTTGTGCCGTTCTCCACCACCTGGCCGGCGTACATGACGGCCACCTGGTCGCAGATGTCCGCCACCACACCAAGGTCGTGGGTCACCATCACCACGGACATGCCTGTGTCCTTCACCAGGGTCCGGAGCAGGGACAGGATTTCGGCCTGCACCGTGACGTCCAGGGCCGTGGTGGGCTCGTCCGCCACCAGCAGCTTCGGCTGCCCGGCCAGTGCCAGGGCAATCGCCACGCGCTGGGCCATGCCGCCGCTGATCTGGTGCGGATAGGTCTTCAGGATCCGCGCCGCGTCCACGATGCCCACCTTTTCCAGCAGGGTCTGCGCCTCCTGGCGGGCCTCGGTCCTGCCCATGCCGCGGAGCCGGCGGATGGTCGCGGTGAGCTGGTACCCCACGGTGAACATCGGGTCCAGGGCGCGCATGGGTTCCTGGCTGATCAGCGCGATCTCCCGGCCGCGCACTGCTTCCATGTCCCTCTCCGCCACCGCTGCCAGGTTTCTTCCGTTCCAGAGGATCTGGCCGCCGGTGACACTTACGCCCGAGGGAAGCAGGCCCAACAAGGACAGCGCGGTCATGGTCTTGCCACAGCCGGACTCCCCCACCAAACCCAGGACGGTGCCGGGCTGGACGTCGAACGAGACATCGGTGACCAGGCGGACGCCGGTGCCTGTACCTGCACTGTCGACGCCGACGGACAGG
This sequence comes from Arthrobacter sp. Soil761, assembly GCF_001428325.1. NCBI lineage: Bacteria > Bacillati > Actinomycetota > Actinomycetes > Micrococcales > Micrococcaceae > Arthrobacter > Arthrobacter sp. Soil761. The sequence goes on from NZ_LMSF01000002.1 coordinate 76,251, forward strand.
TTACGGACGCTGAGCGTCCCCTTATCGGCAGAGGCGCCGTCCAATGCGGCCAAGTCCTCCGATCCGGGCGCCCCCGCCGCGATGGCGGCGACGGCCTTGGCGCGCTGCCGGCGTGCCGCGGCGGAGGGCAGGTGCGGTGCGGCCGCGTTGGGGGCCTTGCCCAGGGCATTGCCGATGGCATTGGCGGAGAGGACGGTGAGCGCCAGCACGGCACCGGTGGGCACCATCATCCAGGGGGCGTCATAGACGTGCTGTGAGGCGCCCTGGATCATGCCGCCCCAGCTGGGCTGCGGGATGGGCGGGCCGAAGCCGATGAACGCGAGGCCGGCCTGGATGAGCATGCCCACAGCGAAGATGAGCGCGGACTGGACCACGATGGTGTTCGCCAGGCCGGGCAGGACGTGCCGGAGGCTGATCCGCAGTGGGCTGACGCCGTCCACCTTGGCCGCATCCACGTAGAGCTGGGACTGCAGGGACTTGGCCTGGCCCAGGATCACGCGGTAGATGCCGGCGGACATCAGGATGCCCAGGATGGCCATAACCACTGGGATGTTGGTTCCCACCGCGCCGATGACGGCCAGGATGATCACGGTTCCCGGCAGGGACATCATGATCTCGGTAACCCTGCTGATCACGGCCTCCACGCGTTCGCCGGTGCCGGCAGCAAGCATGGCCAGGATGGTGCCGAGCCCGACGCCGACAATCACCGTGAGCATGGACGTCCCCAGGGTGCCGGCTGCGGCGGCGAAGATCCGGCTGAGGATGTCGCGGCCCAGTTCGTCCGTTCCCAGCCAGTGGGCGGCGGTGGGGCCGGAGAGGACTGAGGCGAAATCCTGGTCCTCTGTCTTGAAGGGCAGCCACAGCGGCGCTGTCAGCGACGCGGTGACAAGCGCCGCAAGCCAGGCCAGGCCGGCCACGGCGCCCGGCGAAGTGAACAGCCGGTGCCGGGATACCTTGGTGATGGCCGCCCTGCCGGCGTTGCGCGCGGGGGCTGCTGCCGGCGTCGTACTTCCTGCCTGGTCCGCGTCCGCAGGGGCCGGGGTAACTGTTGGGATCATGAGGCACGCAACTTCGGGTCGAGGAACTTGGTGGCCAGCTCCAGCACCAGGTTGACAGCGACCACCACCACGGTGGCGATCACCACCACGCCCTGGACGGCGGGGGCATCATGGGTGCTGACGGAGGTCTGGACAGCCTGGCCCAGGCCCGGCATGGCGAACAGCTGCTCGGCGATGACGGAGCCGCCGAACAGGCCGATGAACTGCAGGGCGATGCCGGCCACGATGGGCAGGCTGGCGTAGCGCAGGGCATGGACGTAGAGGATCTTCCAGGTGGGGGTGGCCGTGGCGCGCAGCGTGCGGATGTGTTCCTGCTGCAGCGCCTCGAGCATGGACGCCCGGGTCTGGCGGGCTATGAAGGCAGCGCCGCCCACGGCGAGGGTGATCACCGGCAGCGCCAGGGACAGGGCCCAGTCCTGCGGTGAGGCCTCGAACGGCACGTAGCCGGTGGCCGGGAAGATGGAGGACTGGACGGCGAACAGGTACACGAAGAGGACGCCCACCCAGAACGCCGGCAGGGCGACCAGGAGTCCAACGAAGCCGCCGATCACCTGGTCCAGGAGGCCGCCGCGGACCGCTGCGGTGACGCCCAGGGCGATGCCCAGGACCGCGCTGAGGACGGTGGCGCCGGCGGCAAGCGAGGCTGTGACGGGGAGGCGGCCGGCGAGGTCGGCGCTGACGGAGCGGCCATCGATGAGCGAGACGCCCAGGTCGCCCTGGACGGCGGAACCAAGCCACGTGAAGAACTGTGTGAACAGCGGATCGTTCCAGCCCATCCTCTGGTTGACCTCGTCGATGGCTTCCTGGGAGGCGCCTGCGCCGAGGGAGACGGCTCCCGGGCTGCCGGGCATTGCGTGCACCAGCAGGAATGCCAGCACCGCAACCACCAGCACGGTGGCCAGCGCCATCAGCAGGCGCTTAGTGATGAATAGTGCCATGGTGACCTCCATCGGTCAGGCCCTGCCCGGCCGGGCCCTCCTGTTTGGGGAGGGCCCGGCGGGAAGGTGCGGGTATTAGCTGGCCGGCGTGTAGGACGAGAGGAGCGGGTAGGCGTTGGTGCCGGCGAACTTCACCTGGGCCACCTTCTTGGTGTTGTAGCCCTGGTTGGTCAGCGCCTCATACAGCGGGATCATCCAGCCTGACTCCACCAGGCGGGTGTTCAGCTTGGTGGCGGCTGCCTTGACGGCGGCGTCGTCTTTGGCCGCGGCCAGCTCGCCGGTAGCGGCGCTGAGCTTGTCATCGGTGGCCTTTTGCACGTTGGTGAAGCCGTTCAGGATGGCTCCGTACATCACGCCGACGGGGTTGTCCCAGTTCAGGGGAGCGTAGCCAAGGGGTGTGGTGGCGACGGCGGCGAACGCTTCGTCGGTGGAGGCTGCCATCTTGACTTTCATGGTGATGCCGACGGCGGCGAGGTCCTTCTGGACGGCCTGCAGGTCCGTCTGGGTCTGCGCGCTTGCGATGATGGTGAACTCGAAGCCGTTGGGGTATCCGGCCTCGGCCAGCAGGCTCTTGGCCTTGTCCGGGTTGTACGCGAATGTGGTTTCCAGGTCCTTGGTGAAGCCGGCCGAATCCTTGGGCAGGGCGTTCCATGCAGGGATGTCGCCCTTGTGCAGGGCATCCACCAGGGCCTGGCGGTTGATGGCGTACTGAATGGCCTGGCGGACCTTCTCCTGGGCGAACGCCGGTGCGGTCTTGCCGATCTTGTCGAAGGAGATCATGGTGTTCACAGTGCCGCCGATCTGGGAAACGCCAACGCCCTTGGACTTGGCGAAGTCCACCGTGGAGGACGTCAGCATGGCAACGTCGGCCTGGCCGGAGACCAGGGCGTTGGCGCGGGCCTGCGGGTCCTGGACCACGCTGAAGACCACCTTCTTGTAGGCGTACTTGGAGGCGTCTGCGCTCTTGTCGTTCTTCACCAGGACGTACTTGTTGCCCTTCACGGTGGAGGGGTCAAGGGTGTACGGTCCGGAGCCGTCAGGGGTTGCAGCGAGGCTGGACGTGTCCGTGACGCCGTTCCTGCCCACGATCATGCCGGTGGTGGAGGCCAGGTTCTTCTCGAATCCGGGCTGCGGCTTGGCGAAGGTCAGGGCCACCTGGGTGGGGCTGACCACGTCCACGGAGGTGATTTCCTGGGCGCCGCCCTTCGCGACGGCGGAGTAGGCGCTCAGCGCGGGATCGGAGCGGCGGTCCAGGTTGGCCTTGACCAGGGCGGCATCCAGTTTGGAGCCGTCGGTGAACGTGACGTCGTCCTTGAGGTTCAGCGTCAGGACGGTGTTGTCCGCGTTGTAGCTGAAGTCCTTGGCCAGGCCCGGACCTGCGGAACCATCCGGCTGAAGGGTCATCAGGCTGTCGTAGAGGCCTTCGAAGAACTGGCGCTGGGCTGCGGAGACGCGCAGCGGGTCGAACCCGAAGGAGGCTGAGTCGCTGTCGATGGCCAGGGTGAGGCTGCTGGTATCAGCCTTTGCGGCGGCTTGGCTGGACCCGCCGCCGCAGGCGGCCAGGGAACCCATCAGCAGGGCACCGGCCAGAACGGCGGAGCTCGCACGGGCGGTGGAGTTCGGAAGTTTCATGTAGTGCGCCTTTGCATTCTGATGTGATGACGGAGGAACGGTTGTGGGGGCTGGCTGCTCGCCGGCTCCCTTCAAGAATCAGCCGGGGCCACAGGCGCCAAACATGACAATGTCATTGATTGAAAAGGTATTGTGGCGGCGGTCACGCCGGGCGGAAGGATGGAAGGCAACGAAGCCTCGGACGCCTGCACGCGTCCATCACGAAAGGAACCCCATGACCAACCCGTTCCCCCGCGACTTCCTTTGGGGCGTGGCCACCGCCGGCCACCAGGTGGAAGGCAACAACGTCAACAGCGATACCTGGTTCCTGGAGCACCTTCCCGGAACGATCTTCGCGGAGCCGTCCGGGGACGCCGTGGACCACTACCACCGCTACCGCGAGGACATCGCACTGATCGCCGGCCTCGGTTTTAACAGCTACCGGTTCTCCATGGAATGGGCCCGGATCGAACCGGAGGAAGGCCAGTTCTCGGTGGCTGCGCTGGACCACTACAAGCGGGTGCTGGAAGCCTGCCACGAACATGGACTCACCCCGGTGGTCACGTTCCACCACTTCACGTCACCGCTGTGGCTCCTCCGGATCGGCGGCTGGGAGGGCAGCCGGACGCCCGAACTCTTCGCACGCTACTGCGACCGGGTCATGGCCCACCTGGGTGACCTGATCGGCGTCGCCTGCACCCTGAACGAGCCGAACCTCCCTTGGCTGCTGGAGTCATTCGGCATCGGCGGGGAAGCCCCGGAGAACCGCGGTTCGGTGCCCATCTGGGCGGCCGCCGCCCAGCGCCTGGGCGTGGATGCCAGCACTGTTGCCCCGTTCCAGTTCTGCTCCACGGAGGCGGGGTTCCAGGTCAAGGTGGCGGCGCACCGGGCCGCCACCAAGGCCATCAAAGCCCATCGCCCGGACCTCCAGGTGGGGTGGACCCTCGCAAACTCCGATATCCAGGCGCTGCCCGGTGGCGAAGGGATTGCAGACCGGGTGCGCCGGGACGTCAACGAACGCTTCCTCAAAGCCTCCCGGGGTGACGACTTCGTGGGCATCCAGACTTACGGGCGCACCGTGTACGGCCCCGATGGCCATGCGCCCGCACCGGAGGGCGTGCCCACCAACCAGATGGGCGAGGAAATCTATCCCCAGGCACTGGAGTCCACCATCCGCGAGGCCCAGCGGATCGCCGGGATCCCCGTGATCGTCACGGAGAACGGCCTGGCCACCGAGGATGACACGCAGCGGGTGGCGTACCTGCGGACGGCCGTCGACGGGGTTGCTTCCTGCCTTGCGGACGGCATCGATGTCCGCGGGTACATCGCCTGGACCGCGTTCGACAACTTCGAGTGGATCTTCGGCTACGGGCCCAAGTTTGGCCTGATCGCCGTGGACCGCTCCACCCAGGAACGGACTCCCAAGGAGAGCGCGCGCTGGCTGGGGAACCTGGCCAGGGAGCACGCCGGGGCCGGGGCACCGCAACCCGCTTAAGCGTGGTTCATAATGGCCCGGACTTCCCATGGAAGTCCGGGCCATTCCTCTGCCGCAGGCCTTTTGCCCTTGTCTACGGCCGCCGGGCGTGCAGGTGCAGCTTCGCAAAGAAGTCCGCACGAACCAACCGGCTGTCCACACCCGTATAAATCCGGCGGGACGGCCTCGCGGACGTTTCGGTGAACACCGAGGTGACGTCATCCAGCCCGGTGACCACCAGGGGTGCACTGTCTCCAAGGCACCACACCGGCCCGAATTTCACGAAGTCCGGCACCTCAAGACTGTTGAAGTGCTCCCACAGCCACTCGCCGGCCGGGCCGGCAACCCTGAAGGCATGATCGAGTTCCGCGACGGACGCCACCATCTGCCGGTACGTTTCGGCGGGGAACTGCCAGACTGCGAGCTCCTGGTTCGCCAGCACGAAGTCCGCAGCGGCGGGGTCCGTGAAGTAGTTGTACTCGTCGTCGTTCCGGGCGGCTCCGCCGACCCAGGCAAGCGTCAGCAACCGGGCGATGCCCGGCTCCAGCAGGAGCGCGTCCGCAACATTGGTGAGCGGACCGGCGCACACCAGAATCAAGGGCAGGTCATCCGCGGTCATTGCGGTTTCAATGATCGCGCCCGCCGCAGCGGAGCTCCGTGGTTGGCCGGTAAAAGGGCTGTCCGGTCCGGGATGCACCGCCGCCGGTTCGGGGCGCTCGAGCACCCGGAGCAGTTCCCCGGCCAGGCAGGCGCCCCGCTGGGATCTGCCCTCCGGCAGCCCGAACATCGGATTCGTCAGGGAACTTGTGACGGCTGCGATCCTGTTTGCCGGGGACAGGGCATGGTGGGCCAGTCCAAGCAGGCCGTCGGGGTCGCCGGCCCAGTCGTTGTCGACAATCACGCGGCACCGGGGTTCAATCCGAATCATGTCCATCCTGCAAGCCTTGCAGCGCAGGCAGCATCACACGACGACACTTTCCATTCACCGAAAGGTGGAAGGTCCGTCCTAATCTGCGGCAGGCTCGCGGATGACCAGTACCGGGCAGTGCGCATGGTGGATGGTCTGGTGGGATACAGAGCCGAGCAGCATGCCGGTAAATCCGCCATGGCCCCGGGAGCCGACGACAACCAGGTCGGCATCGCGGGAGGCGTCAATGAGTGCCGCTGCCGGGTTGCCTTCCACGACCCGTCCTGTGATCGTCACGCCCTGGTCCTTGATGCGTTCAAGCTCCGCCTCCAGGATCGCTTGGGCGTCCTTCTGGAAGATCTCGTAGTCCCAGGCGGTGCCCAGGGCATCGCTGACATAAGGGAAGCTCCAGGCGGTCAACGCCTGGACCTCACCTTTGCGCAGCCTGGACTCCTCGATGGCCCAGTCCATTGCCGACCGGGACTGGTCGGAACCGTCCACGCCCACCACGATCCTGAAGCTTCCGTTACCGGCCACGGCTTCCCTTTTCCTGTTGCGGTGGTGCCGGCGGGACTAGGCCTGGCCCGCTGATGCACCGTGTGCCGGAACGGCCACCGTGGAGTGCTTAGGTTTGGCGGCCTGGTGGGGATTCCCTGCTTCCTTGGCACAGTGCAGGCAGCAGTAGATGCCTGCTTGGCTTTCCACGGGGTGGCCCAGGATCCGGCAACCGCAGTGCTCACATGCGGGAGCCATCATGTGGATGGCGCATTCGAAGCTGTCGAACGTGCCTGTCTGGTTCCCCATATTGACGGTGAACATGCGGCCCTCGCTGCTGCCGCAGACATCACATGCGCCCATGGTCTCTGCCTCCTGTTGTGCTCGCCGGGTGTACTCGCCGGCTCCGGACACTCCAGTTGACTGCTTCCGGGAGTTGCCTGCCTAGGGGCAAAGGTCCCACGGCCTGCCTGGGTCAATTCCCCTTGTGGATTTTCCTGGATCATTTCCCATCCACGGTGCCGCCGGTTCCGAATCCCAACCGTAGGAGTGCAACCAAAGGCAAGGACGTGACGATGGATGCCGTGGACCAGCAGGCCCTGACCGGCGCTCTGATAAAGGAGTACCGGCTGGATCTGGCACAGCTGTGGCTGGAGTTCGTTGGGCTGGGCGGGGACGCCTCTGAACAGCTCATCCGGGACTACTGCGCAGGCGAAGCCGCCCTTTCAACGAAGGAACGCGACGCACTGGCGCAGGCTGTCAACGAACACTGCGCTTCCGAAGGCCTGCCGCTACGGGCTCCGCTCAGCGGTTCCGCCCTTTCCACCCTGCAGCCGGAACACCGTGACCCGGAACGGAAGGATCCCTACTCGTCGAAGTAGGTGAAGGTGTCCGCGGCGCCGGCGACTGACGCGACGACGGCGGCCGCAACATCCCGGAGTTTCATGTTCCGCGTGCTGGACGCGTCCCGCAGCAGCTTGAAGGCCGCAGCCTGGCTGCACCGGTTCTGCGCCATGATGGCCCCGGTTGCCAGGTCGATCACGGTACGCGTCTGCATGGCGGCGCTCATGCCGTCCCTGGTCTCTTCCAGCTTCAGCATCCGCAGGGCAAGTGTCAGCCCCTTGGAGGCCTGCCGGACAAACGCTTCCGCGGCACCGATGCCATGGCTGCCAAAGACGAGGGGCTGTGAACAGTGGAACGTAATCACGCCCTGGGAATCGCCTTCCAGCAGCGCGGGGATACTCAATACCGAGCGGAAGCCCTGCTCCTGGACAGCGTGGACGTACTCCGGCCAGCGGTCTTCGCGCCGGAGGTCGGAAACCAGCACTGTCTTTCCTGCCCGCATGGCCGTGGCGCCGGGACCATCGCCAAGCGTGGCCTCCAGCTGGCAGAGGAGTTGTGCACTGCGGTGGCTGCTGGCACATGCCGCGGGTTTTTTGGGCCGCAGCACCACGATTTCGCAGGAGCACACGTGCCCCTCCCCGCCAAGCCGGGCCGCCGCGTAGGCTGCAAGATCCTGGAGAAATGCCTCAACTTCAGGGTTCTGCAGGAAGGACTCCTGGAGATGCAGGGCAACGTCTGCAAAATCCTCGTCTTCAGGCACGCCGGCATGGAGCACGCGTCTTACCTCCCGGACATTGGTTAAAAGCCACACCTCTGTGGCCGCCCACTGCCGAACGGTGATGCCAGCCTACCTTCGCCCGTGTCGTAACCTGTCAACCATGACGCCCCTCTCCACTCCGGACGGATCCGTCCTGGGCAATTCATTTGAGACTGACGGGACCACCGTCCACCGGTTCCTTGGCATCCCCTACGCGGAGCCGCCGTCGGGAAGCAACCGATTCCGCCCGCCGGTACCGGTATCGCCATGGAGCGGGGTGCTTGATTGCACCGCACCTGGCCCCGCCGCGCCCCAGAATCCCGAGTCCCATGCCCCTCCCGGCACTACGCCGCGCACCTGGAGCGAAGAGGCTTGCCTCAACCTGAACATCTGGACGCCGGCAACGGAAGGCCCGGCCAGGCCCGTAATGGTATGGATCCATGGCGGCGCCTACCTCATGGGCGCCAACAGTGACGCAATGTACGACGGCGCCCGGCTGGCGGCTGCGGCGGGCGTGGTGCTGGTATCCATCAACTACCGCCTGGGCGCGCTGGGTTTCCTGCACCTGGCGGACCTGCTGGGGCCCGGTTACGCCGATTCGTCCAACCTCGCCCTGCTGGACCAGCTGGAGGCCCTGCGCTGGATCCGCCGCAACATCGGCGCCTTCGGCGGCGACCCGCACAACGTGACCATCTTCGGGGAGTCCGCAGGCGCCGCAGCCATCGGCACCCTGCTGGGCATGCCGGCGTCGGAAGGGCTCTTCCGCCGGGCCATCATGCAAAGCGGCACGGCCGAGCGCTGCCGCCGGCCGGAGGACTCGGCGCGGATCAGCGCCACATTCCTTGAGTTGTGTGGTTTGGATGCCTCCTCCGCCAACCAACTGCTGACCCTCCCTGTGGAGCGGCTGCTGGAAGCGCAGGCCGCCCTGGAACAGCGTGCTGCGGCGGAGTCCTTCGCGGTTCCATTGCCATTCCAGCCCACGGTGGGCACGCCGTCGCTTCCGTTGCCACCGCTGGAAAGTATCGGCAATGGGGTCAACTTCGGGGTGGACCTGCTGATCGGCACCAACCTGAACGAGGGCTCATTCGCCGTCGAGATGCGCCCGGACACGGGGTCGGACCCGGGCTACCCGGACCGTGCGGCCGCCGTGCTGTGCGGAGCGGGGGTGCCGCCGGCGCTTGCCCCCGGCTATACGGAGGCGCTCACCAGGGTGCTGGGCAGGGAACCGTCAGGCAAGGAACTCCTGGAAGCCGCCATCGCGGATTCCCTTTACCGCCAGCCCAGCAACCGGCTGCTGGACGCGAGGCAGGCGGCTGCCGCAGGCCGGTTGGCCCACGGAGCGACCGGTGAAGGAGCCGCCGGGAAGGACTTCGCCTACCTGTTCACATGGCGCAGCCCGGCCATGGGCGGGAAACTGGGGGCCTGCCACGCCCTGGACATCCCATTCGTCTTCCGGCACCTGGACGCGCCGGAGGCCGCCTTCCTCACACGGGGCAAGGCACCGGCGTCCCTCAGCGACGCCATGAGCCGGGCCTGGGCGGCCTTCGCCGGAACCGGGACACCTGGCACGGAACGCCTTCCGTGGCCGGGAGTTGGAGGGCAGCGGCGCACCATGGTGCTCGACGGCGAGTCCCGGCTTGAAGCCGACCCCCGCCATGAGATCAGGGAGTTTTTCGAAGCCGTCAGGCTGCTGCCAGCGCGTTGAGGGTGTCCCGGATGCCGTTCAGCGCCGGATCCCGCAGCGACATGAAGGCGGGCTTCAGGAGGGGCTGGATGATCTTGGCCGGTCCCTTGATGCTGAACTCGGCCGTGTACTTCACCACCGAACCGGTCCCGTTGGGGGTGACGTCGATGGAATCGAAGGAAGTCACGGTTTTGTTCTCGCCGCGCAGCTTGATGTGGTTGTCGGTCAGCTCGATGACCTCGTAGACCAGGGTCTGGCGCTTCCCCCGGAACTCGGACTCGGCATGGTACTTGTGCCCCACGGCCACCGGCCCCGGGGTGGTTTTGTCCATGACGGGCGTGTTGGGGTCCCACTTGGGGGTGTTCTCGAACTCACTCATGAAGGCAAAGGCCTTCTCCGCGGACAGGTTGGTTTCCACACTTCCGGTGACTGTGATCATCACCCCAGTCTAGGAAGGGGGATCACGTAAGCCCAGCCCCCGCGCGGCGGGGGCTGGGGCAAAACCGCTGGGGCAAAATCCGCCGCCGCTAGCCGGCGACGCCCACGGAACAGTGCTGCAGCAGGCCGTTCACCACAGTGGCCAGCACGTGACCCTGCGCCAGCTCATCAGGGGCCGTTGACAGTGGATCAACGTCGAAAACGGTGAAATCAGCGCGCTTGCCCACCGTTACCGAGCCCGATACCGTCCGCTCCCCTGCAGCTTCGGCCGCGTGCGAGGTGTAGCCTTCCAGCGCCTGGCGTGCTGTGAGCGCCTGGCCCGGCACAATCGGCTGTTCATCCGGGTGGCCCGACCGCCGCCGAAGTTGCGCGTCTGCGAGGATCGGAAGGGGCGGAAAGGGGGCGACAGGCCAATCGGAGCCAAGCGCAAGCGTTACGCCTGCGGACCGGAGGTCAGCGGACCGCCATCCACGGTCCGCCCGTTCTTTTCCCAACCGCCTTGACCAGTTGTCCGTCTGGTCCGCGCGCGAATAGTGGGTGCAGTGGCTGGGCTGCATGCTGGCGATCAGGCCGGAACCGGCGAACCTTTGGATGAGTCCGTCCGGGACCGTTTCAAGGTGCTCGATCCTGTGCGGAGCCCGGGGCAGGTCCGCCGGAAGATCCTCGAACGCTGCCAGCACTGCCGCCACGCCGGCGTCACCGATGGCATGGGTTGCGGTGGGAATGCCCTGGCTTGCGAAGAACCTGATGGCCCGGTTGTACTCCTCCGGGCTTGGCCAAAAGGGTGCGACGGACTGGCCGTGGCTGTCGGGCTCAAAAAGCCAGGCCGTGCCGTTGTCCACCGTGCCGTCCACGAACAGCTTGATTCCGGCCACTTCCCACCGGGAGCCCCGAGCAGTCCTGACCTGCTCCACCAGCCGCCGCCAGTCGGCCTCTCCGCTTCCCGGCATGCACCATGGCGAAACCCGCACGCGCACCGGCAGGCCCCTGCCGCATCCGGCCAAATCGTTCTCAAGGGCGGCAAGGAGCTCCAGGGTTCCCTCCCCGCAGTCCATGACATGGATGCCTGTCAGGCCTGCCCGGGAGAACGAATCAAAGAGCTCGCCCAGCCGGCGCTTCCGTTCCTGGAAAGTCTCCTGGGGCATATGTTTCAGGACCAGGTCCAAAGCCGCGGCTTCGAGCAGGAGACCGGTGGGGTTCCCCCTGCCGTCGCAGACCACTTCGGCTGCCTGGTCGAAGTGCCGTGGCCCGGTGATGCCGGCGGTTTCCAGCGCCGCCGTGCTCGCCAGGGCGGAATGGGCATCGAACAGCCGGATCACGGCCGGGCGGCCGGCCACGACGTTGTCGATCAGCTCCCGGTGCGGCGGCGCTGACCCGAAGGCATTTGGGTCGAGTCCCCAGCCGCGGACCCATTCGCCCGCCGGCGTTGCCGCCGCCTCTGCCCGCAGCAAGGCGCGCACGGCGGCAAGGTCCGTGATGCCGGAGAGGTCGCAGCCGCGTGTCATGTCCAGGCCCATGACGGGGTGGACGTGGCAGTCGACCAACCCCGGGGTAAGGACGGCGTCACCGAAATCGATGACCTCGGCCGGACCCCAGGACTGCGCGTCGCGCCGCGTTCCAACCGCCTGGATGTGCCCGTCCCGGACCGCTACAGCCTGGGGCGCAGGTCCGTTGGGTGTCCCGTCCATGGTGTGGACTGTGCCGGCAAGGATAATGAGGTCAGGATTCATGTCATTCATGTGCTTCGAAGCTTCCAATGCGGTCAAAGGTGGCAGGACGACGGCGGCGCAGCCACCGGGCGGCCAGCAGGCCCCCGGCGAACACCACAGGCGTAACCAGGATCAGGATGGTGTTGGTCAGGGCGTTGGCCGCGGTAAGGAGTTCGATGTTCAGTGCGATGAGGATGACGACGCCGAAGAGCAGGACCGCTGATACGAGGCTGAGCGGGGCGAGGAGTTTGTTGCGGGCAGCAGCAGGGTTCCGGCGGAGGTACAGGAATGCTGCCACGGACACCAGCCCCTGGAGGCCCACGATGCCGAAGATGCCCGGGGTGTTCACCCAGATCAGGAGGTGCTGGTACGGGTCCGCGTTCAGGATGGCGCAGACAGTGATGACCACCGCTGCCAACAGGGTCTGCAGCTGCCCGGCACGGTGCGGTGACCTGAACCGGTGGTGCGTGCGGCCGAGGAACGCCGGCAGGACCCCGTCCCTGGCCAGCATGTAGACATAGCGGTTGATGGCGTTGTGGAACGCCAGTTGTGATGCGTAGACGCTGGTGACGATCAGGACGTACATGGCAGTTTCAGCCCAGGGTCCCACATACTGCCGTATGGTCTGGAAGAACATCCCGCCGGACAGTTCGCCAGCGGCTTCCACCACCTGGTCGTCGCCAAAGGCCTGGATGACGGCCCAGACGATGAAGGCATAGAACACGGACATGAAGCCCACCGCGATGTACATGGCGCGGGGAACGGACTGATCCGGGTTGCGGGCTTCGGAGCGGTACAACACCGTGGATTCAAAGCCCATGAAGGCGGCGAAGCAGATGCCCAGGATTGCCAGGACGCCAGGTCCAAAGGCCTGCCCGGGGCTGAAGGAGCCCAGGCTGATACCGTGTGCGCCGCCGCTGCTGAGGATGCCCACGCCCATCACGCCGAGAATGCCTGTTTCCGCGACCAGGAGGACGCCGAGGACTTTGGCGCCCACGTCGATCCCCCGGTATCCCAGGAACCAGACGGCCGCGACGGCGATGAGGGCAATGGCGGGCCACGGAACCTCAAGCCCAAAGAGGACCTGCAGCATGTCATGCGTCTGGACGGCGAAGAGCCCGTAGACGCCGATCTGGAGGCAGTTGTAGGAGATGATCGCAAGGATGGCGGACGCCAGCCCCACGGTCTTTCCCAAAGAAATCGAGATGTAAGTGTAGAAGCCGCCGGAGGCTTTGACGTGGCGCGTCATCGCCATGAAACCGATGGCGAAGAGGGTCAGGACGATGCCCGCCAGGAGGTAACCGGCAGGGGCGCCGATGCCCGCTACTCCGATCGCCACCGGGGCCACGCCCGCCATCACTGTCAGGGGTGCCGCAGCCGAGATCACCAGGAAGGCTATGCCTCCGGTGCCCAGGGCATTGCGCTTGAGTGCGCCATCCACGGACGGCGCAATTGGTTTTGTTTTGGTCTCGGGCACAGCTCTGTCCTTTCCTTGAAGCCCACTTAAACGAAAGGCTTTCGTTTAGTATGGGACCAAGTGGTCCAGAGCACAATAGTTTTGCCGGCACGGGCGGATATGTGTCAGCCCGCTAGGCTGGAGCCGATGTCCAAGAGCTGCAGTGAGGAGAACCGATGGGCCGCCCGCCCCTCCCATTGATTTCCGTGGAGGCCCTCACGACGGCCGCACTTGAACTGGTGGACCAGAGCGGGGATTTCAGCTTTCCCAAACTCGCCAGGAAGATCGGCGTGAGTCAGTCCTCGATCTACAACCACGTCTCGGGACGGGACCAGATCCTGGAACTGCTCAGGCACCGCATCATCACCGAGGAGCCCTATCCGCCGGTGGACCATGAGGACTGGGAAGGTGCCCTGCGGATCCTGATCCGCGCCTACCGGGACGCCTTTGCCCGCCATCCGCGGCTGGCACCCCTGATGGTGCTCCAGTCCATTACCGACCCCGAGGTCATCGGGCTTTACGAGGACCTCGCGCTTGCCTTGGAGGCTGCCGGTTTCCGTGGCCGGGACGTGGTGTCGGCGATTTCCACGATTGACAGCTTTGCGTTGGGCGCGGCCCTGGATCTGGCCGCGCCGGACGTCGTCTGGGATCCGCCGGCGGAGGGCTATCCCACGCTCAAGCGCGCCGTCAGCCATGCCGGCCCTCCGGCGGAGCGCGGCAACCATGCGTTCGACTTCGGGCTCGACGTCATCATCGGAGGGCTCCGCGCGAAGCTGGACGGGTAAGCCCGCCCAGCTTCAGCGCCAGCGCTAGCAGCCCTCAAAGTCGGTGAGGACCTTTACCTTCCCGGCGGAGGCCGACGTCGGATCGAACGTGTAGCCGATCCATTCCTTCGCAAGCCGCCGTGCGAGCTCGATGCCCACCACGCGCTGGCCCATGGTGAGCACCTGGCAGTCGTTGGACAGGATGGAGCGTTCCACGGAGAAGGAGTCGTGGGCAGCGGTGGCGCGGATGCCGTCCACTTTGTTCGCAGCGATCGCCACGCCGATTCCGGTGCCGCAGAAGAGGATGGCCCGGTCAGCGGCACCGTCCCGGATCATCTCGCCGGCTTTGATGCCCACGTAGGGGTAGGGCCTGGTGAAGTCGTCCGGGGCGTCGCTTCGGTTGACGCCGATGTCGAGGACCTCGCTGACCCGGGGGTCGGTGCGCAGGTCCGCCAGGATCTTGTCCTTGTAATCGACGCCGGCCTCGTCCGCGCCGACAATGAGCCGCAGCCCCATGGTGTTTCCTCTCGTTGCCATTACTTCGCTGACGCCTGCGCAGTGGCAGCGGTTGCGCGGGTGAAGTGCGGCCCCATCACGGCGAAGACCATCGCCAGGGAGGTTGCACCGGGGTCCGGCGTGCCCAGGCTCTTCTCGGCCAGCGGGCGGGCACGGCCCTTGAGCGGAAGGAGGTCCGCGGTGGCTTCCGCCGCAGCAGCGGACTCCTGCGCGGCTTCCTGCCATGCACGGCCCGTTTCCACGCCCTCGGCCACTGCGCGGCTAAAGGCGGAGGCGAAGGGCAGCAGGGCATCCACCATGGTCTTGTCGCCTGTTTCGGCCTTGCCCAACTGGATGATCCGGTCAGCGAATGCGGTCACGGCTGCCGCAAGCGCACCTGGTTCGGGCGCGGAAGAGTTACCCAGCGTCTCGCCAAATGCACGCAGCGCCGCTCCCCACAGGACGCCGGAGGTGCCGCCGGCCTTGTCCGCCCAGGCATCACCGGCAGCGGCAAGCACATCACCGGCGCCGGCCCCGCCAGCCAGGGCATCCGACGCTGCGGCGGCTGCCGCATCCACGCCGCGCACCATTCCCCGGCCGTGGTCGCCGTCGCCGGCAATAGCATCCATGCGGCCCAGCCGCTCTTCGGCGTCGTGCAGCGACGCGCGGGCGGCTTCAATGGCCGCTACGCAGGCCGCGGCATACCCGCGGGAGGACTCGGTGGCGACGAACGCAGCAGCGGCCGCGCCGCCGTCGGACGTTTCCTCAACGCCACGGGCCCCAGCCTCCAGGGCCGCGTTGCCACGGCGGTAGGCGGGCGTCTCCGCAGGGGCAACCCACAGCCGCTCAAGTTCCTCATCCAGCCAGGTGACCGTGAGCGAGACGCCGGCCATGTCCAGGCTGGTCACCAACTCGCCCACCTCGGGCATCACCAGCGTGTAGCCGGCCGCGCGGAGCAGCGGCGCCACGGCTCCCCAGAGGACAAAGAGCTCCTCATGCTTCGTGGAGCCGAGGCCGTTGAGGATGACGGCGATGCGCTTGCCGGCGTGAGGTGGCGTTTCAGAGAGCACCCGGGACACCAGTTCCTGCCCGAGGTCCTTCGCCGAAGGCAGGTCCGTGTCGTGCAGGCCGGGCTCGCCGTGGATGCCCAGGCCCAGGCCCATCTGCCCTTCGGGCAGCGTGAACAGCGGTGAGTCGGCGCCCGGGAAGGTGCAGCCGGCAAACGCGCTGCCGATGGTCCGCGTCAGGTCGTTGGCCTTGCGGCCCAGCCGCACCACCTCCGCGAGGTCCGCGCCGTTGTCCGCCGCCGCCCCCATTACCTTGAACACGGTGAAGTCACCGGCGATGCCACGGCGCTTAGCGGATTCCGACGGCGGGGCGCTGGCGATGTCGTCCGTCACCAGGACGTTCTCCACCGCGATGCCCTCGGCGGCCAGGCGTTCGCTGGCCATGCCGAAGTTCATCACGTCGCCGGCGTAGTTGCCGTAGGTGAAGACGACGCCGGCGCCGGACTCCGCGGCCTTGGCCACCGAGTAGGCCTGCTGCGCGGAGGGCGAGGTGAAGATGTTTCCCACCACCGCGCCGTCGGCGAAGCCGGCGCCTACCAGCCCGGCGAAGGCGGGGTAGTGCCCCGAGCCGCCGCCGGCCAGGACGGCGACTTTGGGCTGCGCCGGCCGGTGCCGGCGGACAGCGCCACCGGGAACCTGCCGGACCAGGTCGGAGTGGACGTCGCAGAAGCCTGCCAGGGCCTCCTCGGCAAACTCTGAGGGGTCATTGAAGATTTTGGTCATGGGGGTTCTCCGGCATCCGGGGTGGTCTGGGAGCTGTTGCTGCTAGTGGATGTGGCTGCCGCCGTTGATGTCGATGGTTGTGCCGGTGAGGTAGGCGGAGTCCTCGGAGGACAGGAAGGTGATGACGGAGGCCACTTCTTCCGTGGTGGCGTTCCGGCCCAGCGGGATGCCCGCGTTGATGGCGGCTTCCTGCTCCTCGGTGCTGCCCACGCGGATGTTGGTGTCCACGGCACCCGGGGTGATGGCGTTGACGGTGACGCCGGTGGCGCCCAGTTCGCGGGCCAGGGCCTTGGTGAATCCCAGGATGGCTGCCTTGGCGGCGGAGTAGGGGACCTTGCCAAAGACGCCGCCGCCGCGCTGGGCGGAGACGGAGGACATGTTCACGATCCGGCCCCAGCCGTTCTCGATCATCTCCGGCAGGAACGCCTTGGTCACCAGGTAGGTGCCGGTGGCGTTGACGTCCATGACCTTGCGCCACAGCTCAAGGGTGGTTTCCAGGAACGGAACCGGGGAGGTGATGCCGGCAATGTTGGCCAGGGCGCCGACGGGCGGGAGGTTGCCGGCGGCCACCTCTGCGGCGACGGCGGCCTGGGCTGCGCTGACGGAGGCTTCGTTGGCGACGTCGATCTCGTGGCCGAAGGCGGGAACGTTGAATTCATTGCCGATCTCGGCTGCGACCTTGGCGGACTTCTCGCCGTCAAGGTCCAGGATGACGATGCCCCAGCCCTCACGGGCGTAGCGGCGGGCGGTGGTGATGCCGATGCCCCGGTCCGAAGTTGCTCCGGTGAGGACGGCGGTGCGCTGGATGGCGGTCATGGTGGTGCTCCTTGGGTTGTTCAGTTCAGATGAGGTCGGTGATGAAGCTTGCAGCCTTGGCGGCGGCGGCGGGGCGTTCGTCATGGGTGACGTCCCGGGTCTCCAGTTCCAGGGAGAAGTGGCCCGTGTAGCCGTCCGCGGCCAGCCGCTTCAGGCCGCCGGCGAAGTCGGCCTCGCCGTTGCCGATGCTGAGGTTGATGTTCCCCGGCACGGCGTCGCGCAGGTGGACATGGCTGATGCGGCCAGGGTGCCGGTCAAGATACGCCTGGACGTCCTCGCCGGCAGCCGTGATGTGGCTGAAGTCCATGACGATTCCGACGCCGGATCCGGCCAGCCGGTCGGCCAGCAGTCCCGCACGTTCCAGATTCCAGCAGAACCGCAGGAAGTGCAGGGATTCGGTCCAGAGTTCGACGCCGAACTCTGCAGCGCGCCGGCCAGCAGCAGCGAGCTGCGCGGCAATGAGGTCCAGGTCTCCCTCGACGCTCCGGACCGGGTTGTGGTCCAGGGCGCCGCAGGGCAGCACCAGGGCTTTGGCCCCGATGTTGGCCGTGAGGGTGAGCAGGGCGTCCAGGTGGCGCCGCCTGGCGTCCTGCCCGTCGGCGTCGAGGACTGCGTTCAGGTCCCCGATGTCGCCGTTCACTGAACGGACCCGCACACCGGAGGCGACGACTTCCTGCGACACCGCCGCCACGGCGGCCCCGTCAAGTTCGTACGGCACGTGGTCGCAGACCCCGGGCAGGGCGCCCAGATCGATCTCCTCGAAACCAAGACCCTTCATGGTGCCCAGGGCAGTGCCCAGGTCCTGGTGCCGGAAGCTGATGGATGAGCACCCAAGTCTGGAATGGAACATCATTGATCCTTTGAATCGTGCCGAGCGGTAGTGATGGACACCACAGTAGTGGCGTTAACTGTCAACAGTCAACTCTGAAAGTCGACTGTTGACAGTGTAGATGATGTGCGTCACACTGGGTCGTACCAGTTTGTTAACAGTCGACAGCGGCGGACTTCTTCAGCCGCTTTTCGAAAGGGAACCACCATGAGCAAAGATGCTCTGACCATGCGCGGCCCGGTGCACGGCACCAAGGACGCCCGCCGAGTTGCCATCGGATCCGGCGTTGGGGCCGTCATCGAGACGTATGACTTCATCGGCTTCGGCACCGCTGCCGCACTGTACTTCGGCACCGCGTTCTTCCCCGGCAGCGATCCCGTCACCGGCACGCTTGCCTCCTTCGCCACCTTGGGCGTCGGCTTTGCGGCCCGTCCGCTGGGCGGCATCATCGGCGGCCACCTTGGTGACAAGGTGGGCCGCAAGCCCGTCCTGGTTGCCTCGCTGATCCTGATGGGCCTGGCCACGTTCGCCATCGGCCTGCTCCCCACCTACGCAGCGGTGGGGCTGCTTGCCCCCGCACTGCTCGTCTTCGTCCGCATCGTCCAGGGCCTGGCCTTCGGTGCGGAGTGGGGCGGCGCCATCCTGATGAGCTACGAGCACGCCCCCTGGAAATCAAAGGGCAAGTACACCGGGATCGTCCAGGCCGGCTTCCCCGTGGGCCTGCTGCTGGCCAACCTGACCTTCCTCTTCAGCGTCCAGCTCGGCAACGAACTCGCCTGGCGCATCCCGTTCCTCGCCAGCATCCTGCTGGTGATCGTGGGCCTCATCATCCGTTCCAAGGTTCCCGAGTCCCCGGTCTTCGATGAAGTCAAGGACAGCGGCACCATCGTCAAGGCCCCGATCGTCGAGGTCATCAAGACTGACTGGCGCAACATCGTCAAGGGCATCGGCCTGCGCATCGCCGAGACCGCCGGCTACGCCGTCTCCATCACCTACATGATTTCCTACATCAACAGCCAGCACCTGGCGGACAAGAGCCAGACCCTGATCGCCCTCTGCATCGCGTCGGCCATCGGCATCTTCGCCACCCAGGCCTGGGCAGCACTGACGGACCGCATCGGGCGCCGCCCCCTGTACGTCTGGTCCACCGCCTTTGCCGCACTGTTCGCCATCCCGATGTTCCTGCTGGTCAACACCGGCCTGTTCATTGCCATCATCATCACCATCGTGATCTCGTACGCTGTCTGCCAGAACTCGCTCGCCGGTGCCCAGGGCTCGTGGTTCCCCGAGCTCTTCCAGGCCCGCACCCGCGCCTCCGGCGCCAGCCTGGCCTACCAGATCTCCGCCATGGTCTCCGGCTTCACCCCGTTCATCACCACCCTGCTGTTCGTCAGCTTCGGCTGGATGGGCCCGGCACTGCTCTTCGGCGCCTACGCCCTGATCGGCCTCTGGGCCGCCATCGCCACCCGGGAAACCTGGGGCAAGCGCGAACGGGAGCTCGCCGACGAAGCCACCCAAAGCACCCCCAACACCGTCAACGCCTGAATGACCCGCACGCACCAAACGATCACGGAGCCAGTAATGCCTACAGATACAGTCCAGGACAACGCACTGCAGACCGCAGCGACCCCGGAACGTGTGGACAGGATCAGCGCCGCCGCCTACCGGATCCGGCACCACGCCCTGAACATGGGCGAGGTGCAGGGCCAGGGGTACGTGGGCCAGGCACTGGGCGCCGCGGACATGCTCGCCGCCGTCTACGGGGACCAGCTGAAATTCCGCGCGGATGACCCGCACTGGGAGGGCCGGGACCGGTTCCTGCTCTCCACCGGGCACTACGCCATCGGCCACTACGCCGCCCTGGCGGAGGCCGGCATCGTCCCGGTCGAGGAGCTGGAAACCTACGGCTCGGACGACTCACGGCTGCCCATGTCCGGGATGTCCACCTACACCCCCGGCATGGAAATTTCCGGCGGCTCCCTGGGGCACGGCCTGACCATCGCCGTCGGCATGGCTTTGGGCCTGCGCTACCAGGGCTCAAGCGCCCGGGTGTTCAACTTCCTCTCCGATGGCGAGCTGGACGAGGGCTCCACCTGGGAAGCGGCCATGGGCGCGCACCACCACCAGCTGGGCAACCTCACCGCCATGGTGGACATCAACGCCCTGCAGGCCGACGGCAAGACCGACACCGTGCTCCGGACTGAGCCGGTCACCGAAAAGTGGGAATCGTTCGGCTGGTACACGCAGCGGGTGGACGGGAACGACGTCGGCGCGCTGCTGGCAGCGTTCGACAACGCAGCCGCCCAGGCCGCCGCCGTCGGACGTCCCTCCGTGATCCTGTGCGACACCAAGGTGGGCCGCGGCGTCCCCCTGCTCGAGGACCGCGAAAAGGCGCACTTCATGCGCATCGAAGAAAACGAATGGCAGACCTGCCGCGAGCAGCTCACCGCCGGATATGAAGGAAAGGCTTCAGCATGAGCACCACCACCGAGGCTCCCGATACCGCAGCCGCGGCCAAGCCGAAGCTGAAGACCTCGGCGATGATCGCATCCTTCGCGGACCCGGGACAGAAGACGTCCTCCGCGCCGTTCGGTCACGCCCTGGTCAAGGCCGCGCAGGAGAACGACAGGATCGTGGGCCTGACCGCGGACCTGGGCAAGTACACGGACATGCACATCTTCGCCAAGGCCTTCCCGGAGCGGTTCTTCCAGATGGGCATGGCCGAGCAGCTGCTCTTCGGCGCCGCCGCGGGCCTGGCCGAAACCGGCCTCGTCCCGTTCGCGTCCACCTACTCGGTGTTCGCCGCCCGCCGCGCCTACGACTTCCTCTGCCTGGACGCGGCCGAACCGAACCTGAACGTCAACATCGTGGGCGGCCTGCCCGGCCTGACCACCGGTTACGGCCCAAGCCACCAGGCCACGGAGGACATGGCGATCTTCCGCGGCATGCCCAACCTGACCATCGTGGACCCCTGCGACTCGATCGACATCGAACAGGCAGTGCCGCAGCTCGCCGCCTCCGAAGGACCCACCTACCTGCGCCTGCTGCGCGGCAACGTGCCCACCGTCCTGGACGAGTACGACTACACGTTCGAACTCGGCAAGGCCAAGGTGCTGCGCGGCGGCAACGACGTCGTCTTCATCTCCTCCGGCCTGATGACCATGCGTGCGCTGCAGGCAGCCAAGGCGCTGGCGGCACACAACGTGGACGTCGCCGTCGTGCACACCCCCACCATCAAGCCGTTCGACGCCGAAACCGTCCTCAAGGAGATCAACACCGACCGGCTCGCCGTCACCCTGGAAAACCACTCCGTGGTGGGCGGACTGTTCGAAACCGTCGCCTCCGCCGTCGTCACCGCGGGCCTGGGCAAGCGGGTGGTGCCCGTGGCGCTCCCCGACCAGTTCCTGGACGCCGGCGCCCTGCCCACCCTGCACGAGCGCTACGGGCTGGCCACAGACCGCATCGTCGCCAAGGTCCTGGCCGAACTCGGCTAAAGGCCAGGCACCAGATGGAAAATGCACGGCACCGGTCCTAAGCCGGTGCCGTGCATTCTGCCGTACTATCGAAACTACTACCGACTGTAAACAGTCGACTTATGACATTGAGGACAGAAGCCATGGCCGGACTGACCGCCCCCTTGCTGGGACTGGAAAAGAAGAGCCTGCGCGAGCAGGCGCTCTCGGCGCTGAGGACCGCCATCACCAGCGGAGAACTGGAACCCGGCCGCCACCTGGTGGAAACCGAGCTGTCCGAGATGCTGCAGATCAGCCGCGGCACCCTTCGCGAAGCCCTCCGCCAACTGGAGCAGGAGGGCCTGCTGTCCGCCGGCCCCCGCGGCAGGCTGTCCGTCCGGCACCTGGACGAAAAGGAAATCCGGGACATTTACTCCGTCCGCGCCGCCCTGGAGTCCCTGGCTGCCCGGACCCTGTGCGAACTGCCGGACCGGCAGCAGGTCACCGAATCACTGCACAAGGCCATTGACGCCATGGAGGCCGCGGCCAGCGGCAGCCTTGAGGCGCGGATCGAATCCGATCTCGAATTCCACCGCACGCTGTGCCGGCTCACAGGCAACGAAACACTGCTCCACTCCTGGGAATCCCTGGAGGGCTCCATCCGGATGTCCATCATGTTCGCCGGCCTGGAAAAAGGCGTCAGCAACATGAGCGTGGACCGGCACAAGGACATCGTCGCCGCCATCGACACCGGGGATGCCACCCTGGCCCGCAAGACCATCCTGGAACACATGGACACCGCGGCAGCCAACCTGGTGGCGTAGCTTTCGGCCTCTTTACCTTCCCGATTGGGAATCCCACGGCACTCCCAGCCGTTAACCTACTGCGCGGTAAATAACCGCGGCGTTAACGAGGGATGGTATGACCGCAAAGTTTGTGTCAGTTGAGGACGACGCCGGCAAGGTCACCCGGTATGCCCGCCACGACAACGGCGGCGGCCTCATTGCACCTGGAGCCATCGTGGCCGACAGCGCCAGGATCGGCTCCATGAGCTATGTGGAACACGGGGCCAGGGTGGGTGCAGGCTGCCGGATTGGACACGGCAGCTGGATCGACCGGGACGCGACGATCGGTGACCGGACGGTGATCGGCGATGGCGTGCGCATTGGCCGGGGCACGGTGATCGGCAACCGGGTCCACATTGGCAGCCACTCAAGGATTGGTTCCAGCGTCCTGATCGAACACGGCGCCCACCTGGACAGCGACAGTACGGTGCCTGACGGCAGCGAGGTCCTCGCCGGGGCCCACTCACGCCTGGCACCGGCCCGGCACCGGCAGCACCGGAGAGTCAAGGGCGGGATAGCGGCCTAACCCGGGGCTGTAGGCTCGCGGGTTACTGGGTTAATGGGTCACGGGGCGGTGCTCCCGCGCACCACCAGTTCCGCCGGATAGATGACCGGTTCCGATGCCTCTCCGGGGTTTCCGATGGCGCTGACCAGAAGCTTTCCTGCCGCAGCAGCCATCTCCACCATGGGATGGGCCACCGTTGTCAGTCCCAGGCCGTTCGCCGCCTGGATGGAATGGTTATCGAAGCCGACAACCGCCACGTCGCCGGGCACACGGCGGCCCGCACTTCGAAGAGTGTCCACGACGCCAAGCGCCATGAGGTCGGACGCAGCGAATATCCCGTCCACCTCACGCGCCGTGGACAGCAGGCGCCCCGTAGCCTCCGCACCGCCCGCCGTCGTGAAGTCCCCGTGGATGACGGGCCCGGGCTGGAGGCCGGCTTCCCGCAATCCCTGCAGCCAACCTTCCAGGCGGTCGACGGCGGCTGTCATGTCCGTAGGGCCGGCAACAGTTCCGAGCCTGGTGCGGCCGATGCCGGCCAGGTGCCGGGCTGCCAACCGGCCGCCCTCGAAGTTGTCCAGGTCCACGTAGGGAATCCCGGATGCCGTGTCCCACGGCCTGCCGATGAAGACGGTTGGCAGCCCGGTGGCTCCCAGGGTCTCCACCCAGTCGTCCGCCCGGTGATGGGACACCACGATCGCGCCGTCAACGTGACCGCCGCGCAGGTAGCGGATGGTCCGTGCAGAATCGTCCCCTGCCCGGGACATCAGCAGGACCAGCTGCAGGTCCGTATCGCGCAGTGCCTCGTTGACTCCCGTGATCACCGCAGCAAAATAAGGGTCCATCATGACCCTGGCATCAGGTTCAGGGATCACCAGGGCCACCGAACCCGCACGCCGGGTAACCAGGCTCCGCGCAGCACGGTTGGGCGTGTAGCCCAAAGCGACGATCGCGGCGTCGACGGCCGCTTTGGCTTCGGGACTCACCTTCAATCCGCCGTTGATGGCACGGGAGGCAGTAGAGCGGGACACGCCGGCGGCCGACGCCAGGTCCTCCAGCGTTGGACTTGGCCGCCCCGCCCCTGCCGGGGCCGGGCGGCTGGAGTTTGCGTTCATTACACCGACAATACGACACCTTGACCTGTTGCCGGCACGAGGTTGCTGGCCGCCGTCATGGCGTTGCCGGATGCCACCGCCGCGTACCACAAACCGCTCGCTTTCGGGACACGATTCTGGGTTGGATAGTCCACCCGGACCAGGCCGAAGCGCTGATGGTATCCAAAGGACCATTCAAAGTTGTCCAGCAGGGACCATGCGAGATAGCCGCGGACATCCACGCCGTCTTCGATGGCCCCGTGGACGGCCTGGAGATGGGCTGCGAAGAACCCCAGCCGGTCCTGGTCGTCCACGAACCCCGCTTCATTGGGAACATCATTGTAGGCGGCCCCGTTTTCGGTGATGTAGATGGGGATCCCGGCGGGGCCGGTGTAGTCTCCATGCAGCCGGTTGAGCAGGCGCCGCAGCCCCTCCGGCTGGACCTCCCAGCCCATGCCCGTTCTTGGCAGGCCCCTTGGAACCGACCGCGCCCCGTCGGCCGCCACGAAAGGGGAGGACACCGGGCGCGCTGCCTGCCCGGGGACCGACGTCGTCTCCTGACCCGCCTGTTCCCCGGGGTCCGCCGGGTCCTTCGTGAGGGATTCACCGTGATAGTAGTTGACGCCCAGCAGGTCCAGCGGCGTGGAAATAAGATCCAGGTCACCGTCATGCACCAGGTCAGCCATTCCCAGGTGTGCGACGTCTGCCAGGAGATCGTCCGGATACTCGCCGCGGAACAACGGGTCAAGGAAAATCCTGTTGAACTGCCCGTCGATCCGCCTGGCAGCGTCCCGGTCGCCGGCGCTGCCGGGGTCCCTGGGATCGGCGACCGTCAGGTTCAGGGTAATGCCCAGGGACGTCGAAGCGTCGCGGCGCCGGAGTTCCCGGACCGCCAGGCCGTGGCCCAGCAAAAGGTGGTGTGCCGCAGCAAGGGCTGAACGGGGCTCCTGACGCCCCGGGGCGTGGATGCCGGCAGCGTAGCCAAGGAAAGCCGAACACCACGGCTCGTTAAGGGTCGTCCAGATGCGGACCCGGTCCCCCAGCACGCTGTGCATCAGGGCCGCGTACTCGGCGAAACGGTATGCGGTGTCCCGGTTGGCCCAGCCGCCTCTCTCTTCAAGTGCCTGTGGCAGGTCCCAGTGGTAGAGGGTCAGCCATGGCGTGATCCCGGCGGCCAGCAGTTCATCCACCAGGCGGGAGTAGAAGGCGATCCCTTCCGGGTTGGGTGTGACGCCGTCGGGCACGCAGCGCGCCCAGGACGTGGAGAACCGGTACGCCTTCATGTGCAGCTTGCCCATGAGCGCCACGTCCTGCTTGTAGAGCCGGTAGTGGTCGCAGGCCACGTCACCGTTGTGGCCGTCCGCGACGGCACCGGGCAGCCGGGCGAACACATCCCAGATGGAGTCCTCTCGGCCGCCGGTGTGTGCTGCGCCTTCGATCTGATAGGCAGCTGTTGCCGCGCCCCAGAGGAAACCCTCCGGAAATTCAAGTCGGGTGGGACTCATCCTTTGACTGCTCCTTGCATAATTCCAGATACGAGTTGCCGGCCTGCAGCGATAAAGAGGAGCAGGAGCGGGATGGTGGCCAGGACTGCGCCGGCCAGGACCACGGAGTAGTCCACGAAGTGGGCCGCCTGGAGCAGCTGCAGGGCCACCGGAAGGGTGGGGTTCGAAGGGTCAAGGACAATGAACGGCCAGAAGAAGTTCGTCCAGGTGGCCACGAAAGTGAACAACGCGAGCATGGCGGCAGCAGGCCTTGCCGCCGGGAATCCGACGTGCCAGAAGGCCTGGATCATGGAAGCACCGTCCATCCTCACAGCTTCAATCAGTTCATCCGGGAGGGCGTCGCGCAGGTACTGGGTCATCCAGAAGACGCCGAATGCGGTAACAACGCCGGGGATGATGACGGCCCAGAGGGATCCGATCCATCCCAGTTTGGACATCAGGATAAACAGCGGGACTACGCCGAGCTGGGTGGGAACGGCCATGGTTGCGATGACAAACACCAGCAGCGCCTTGCTGCCGCGGAAGCGGAGCTTGGCGAAGGCGAATCCGGCAAGGGTGGAGAACACGACGACGGATGCCGCCGTCACGCAGGAGACCATAAGGCTGTTGCCCATTGCCTTCCAGAACGGAATGCTGGCAAAGACTTTGGCGGCGTTGGCCAGGAAGTTCCCGCCAGGCAGCAGCGGGATGCCGCGGCTCAGTGCGGTGTTGTCGTGGCTGCCCACCAGGAAGGACCAATAGAGCGGAAAGAGGGACGCCAGGAGGACAGCGCCCAGGAAGCCGTAAGTGAGGAAGCCGGGCCGGCGGTCACTTCCGTGGCCCGACCTTTGTTTCCGGGTACCTGGCCCGCGCCGCGCTGCTGCCTTGGCCGCCCCTTTCCCGGCGGACTGTTCGATCATGGGAATGGAGCTCACTTGCGGCCTCCGTTGCTTGCGATGCGTTTGGTGATGAGGAAGTTGAGCAGGGCGATCAGCACGATGATCAGGAAGAGCAGCCAGGCCACGGCAGATGCCCTGCCGAAGTTGCGCTGGCCCCA
The DNA here is from genome assembly GCF_001428325.1 of Arthrobacter sp. Soil761. Taxonomy (NCBI): domain Bacteria; kingdom Bacillati; phylum Actinomycetota; class Actinomycetes; order Micrococcales; family Micrococcaceae; genus Arthrobacter; species Arthrobacter sp. Soil761. The sequence goes on from NZ_LMSF01000002.1 coordinate 102,749, forward strand.
GCCGAGTTCCCAGATGTACATGGTCAGCGTCTGCCACTGCCTGTCCGCTCCGCCCAGGCCGGACTGGTCGAAAACCCGCGGTTCGTCGAAAATCTGAAGGCCACCGATGGTGGATGTGATCACCACGAAGATCACCGTTGGCCGCAGCATGGGAACGGTCACGGAAAAGAACTGCCGCAGCCTGCCCGCGCCGTCGATTGTTGCCGCCTCGAACACATCCCGGGGAATGGCCTGCATTGCTGCGAGGAAGATCAGCGCGTTGTAGCCGGTCCAGCGGAAGTTCACCATGGTGGCAATAGCCAGGTGGCTCGCAACGGACTCTGAATGCCACCGGACCGGGTCCAGCCCTGCCGCCGTCAACATCCCGTTAACCAGCCCAAACTGGTCCGCAAAGAGATTGTTGAAGATCAGGCCTACTGCCACCGGCGCCACGACGAAGGGGACCAGGACCCCCATCCGCCAGAACGTCCTCGCCCTCAGGTTCGCGTCCAGCACCGCCGCTATCACCAGGGCGATAACAACCTGGGGAACGGAGGACAGGATGAAGATGCTGAAGGTGTTGCCCACGGCGTTCCAGAAGTAGGGCTGGGCCACGATGAAGGCGTAGTTTTCCAGGCCCGTGAACTTCCCCTGGCCGCCGATGAGGTTCCAGTTGTGCAGGGAAACCCATGCCGTGTACACCAGCGGGAACAGACCGGTGACGGCGAACAGGATAAAGAACGGCGAGATGTAGAGGTAGGGGGACAGCTTTACGTCCCACCTGGAGACCTGCTGCGAGAAGGCCAGGCGCCGGACACTCTTCGCGCCCGCCGGACGCGGGGACTGTCCCCCGGCGCTTTGGGGCTTGACCCGGTCGGTGACAGTCATGCCTAGAGGGCTTTCACCGCGGCGGCGAACTTCTCCCAGGAGGAGGCGGCGTCGTCGGATTTGTCCACATCCACCCGGGTGAGGGCCTGCTGCATGGCGTCGTTGATGGCAAAGAACTTGGTTCCCTTGAAAGGCGTCACGTCAACGGCCTTGGCGCGTTCGGCGAAGATCCGGCCGGTGGGCGCACCGTTGAAGAACCCGTTCGTCTGGTCCAACAGTTCACTGCTTTCCAGGGCCTTCTTCTGGCTGGGGAAGGTGCCCTTGGCAGTGAATGCCTTGATCTGCTGTTCGGGTGCGGTCAGCCAGCCTGCCAGCTTCTTCGCCTCGGCCTGGTGCGCGCCCTGGGTGGGGACCGTCAGGTAGGACCCGCCCCAGTTTCCGCCGCCGCCGGGGAAGACGTTGGCCACGTCCCAGCCGGCGACCCCGGCCGCGTTGCCCTCGATGACACCGAGCATCCAGCCCGGGCAAAGGGTGGTGGCGAAGGCGCCGGTCTGGAAACCGGAAGCCCAGTCATCGCTCCACTGCTTGAGATGAGCTGACAGCCCGTCCTCGGTGGAGGCTTTGAGGACCTGGTTGTAGGTGTCCCTGACCTTCTGGTTCTCCGTGGCGATGACGGTGCCGTCTTCCTCCTCGTAGACCTTGTCAAGCTGGTTGCTCATGCCCTGGTAGATAGCCCCGGCGGAGTCGAACCAGGCGGACTCCGGCCTGGCGGCCTTGAATGCCTTCCCGGCTTGGAAGTAGCTGTCCCACGTAGTGCCCAGCAGTTTGGCAACTTCCTCACGCTGGGTGGGCAGGCCGGCCTTTTTGAACTGCTCAGCGTTGTAGCAGACGGCCTCAGGGCCGGAGTCGGTCCCGTAGCCGAGAAGCTTGCCGTCGGCGGTTGTGGCGGCCTCGGCCTTCCAGTCCAGCCAGCGACCTTCAACAGCGGGGTCGCTCAGGTCCGCAAAGCGGTCCGGATACTGCAGGAGTTCCGGGAGCCAATCCACCTCTACGGCCTCGATATCGGACAAGCCTGAGCCGGCGGCCAGGCGCGTCGTGAGGTTGTCCCGTGCTTCATTCGTGGTTGCCGCCTTCTTGTGCACAATGGTCACGTTCGGATTCAGGGCTTTGTATTCCTCAAAGAGCGCCTCGTAGCCGAATTCGTTGAACGTGCCGACCGTGAGCGTTACGGGCTCGGATCCCGTTGCACCGTTGACTCCTGCCTTCTCGGGCGATGAGGAACCGCACGCGGTCAACGACAGGGCAAGGCACGCGGCGGCAGCCGAAAGCACGGAGAACTTGCTGGGGTTTTTCACAGGGGAAGACTCCTTCGTCAGAAATGCCCCATTGGTCCGATGGACGGTGGGGCTGGGGAGCGGTGGGGACGGGGCGGAGGCCGATCCGTGGTGGGAGCGCTCTCACCACATGGTGTCCCAACTCACAGATGATTGTCAAGGCGAGGTAGGAGCGCTCCCATATACCCTTGTCGACACCCCGTTGCGGTGTTAGGCTTCCCCGACGAGAGCGCTCCCACGGCCGCGTCTTTTCGCCGCCCACATCCGTCTCGACGAATCCCACCGACGAACAGGACCAGCAATGCCGCTAGCCCACCTGCCCCAACCGCCGCGCGCCGAAAGGCCCAACGGCCCCCAACCGCGGCGAATGAAAAGCCCCCTCAGACACGTCACCGGCACGGCGGTCCTCCTGGCCGGCCTGATAGGCAGCGGAGGAGGAATGGCCGTCGCGTCGCCCGCCGCACCACAGGCATGGGCCCCGACCCAGGCAGCCGCGCCCCAGGCCCCCCTGCCGGCCGCGATCCCGGCTCCTCCACAGGCGACGCAACACCCCTTCGGACCCAATGTGTACGTCTTCGACCCCAGCATGCCGGTGGCCCGGATCCAGGCAACGGTGGACTCCATCGCGGCGCAGCAGGTGGACGACGAAATGGGGACCAAACGCTATTCCCTGTTGTTCAAACCCGGCACCTATGGAACCCCGGAGCAGCCGCTGATTGTCCAGGTGGGCTACTCCACGGAGGTTGCGGGGCTGGGTGCTGCACCCACCGACGTCACCATCAACGGGCACGTGGACGTCTACAACCGCTGCCTGTCCGCGGACAACTGCATCGCGCTGAACAACTTCTGGCGTTCGCTGTCCAACCTCACCATCAACGTCACCGGACTTGAAGGCTGCCGCAGCTCGGCGAACTTCTGGGCGGCTTCGCAGGCCTCACCCATGCGGCGGATCAACATCACCGGCGGCAACCTTTCCCTCATGGACTACTGCACGGCAGGGCCGCAGTACGCCAGTGGCGGCTTCATCGCGGATTCAAAGACGGGCGCCGTCATCAACGGCTCACAGCAGCAGTACCTGGTCCGCAACAGCAGCATCGGCAGCTGGTCCAACGGAGTGTGGAACCAGGTGTTCTCGGGCGTAAACGGGGCGCCTCCGCAGTCCTTCCCGAACCCGCCGTACACCACCCTGGCCGCCACGCCGATCAGCCGCGAGAAGCCGTACCTGACGTTGGATCAGGCCGGCCAGTACAACGTGTTCCTGCCCGCCGTCCGCCAGGACTCTGCCGGGACCACGTGGGAAAACGGTCCCACAGAGGGCCGCAGCATCCCCTTGGCCGACTTCTATGTCGCGAAGCCCGGCGATTCAGTGCAGGCCATCAACTCCCAGCTGGCCAGGGGAAAGCACCTCCTCCTGACCCCGGGGGTGTACGACGTTGACCAAAGCATCGAGGTCAAGCGGGCAGGAACCGTCGTTCTCGGGCTGGGCATGGCAACCCTCACCGCCGTCAACGGAGCGGTCCCCTTGACGGTGGCGGATGTCCCTGGTGTCGACGTCGCCGCCGTCACCATAGATGCCGGAGAGGTGGAGTCACCTGCCCTGATGCGCGTCGGCAAGGCCCGCCAGGGCGCAGGGAGCGGGCCGGCCAACTCCGCCGCCCACAGTGATCCGGCCAACCCCGCCACGCTCCATGACGTGTTCTTCCGCATCGGCGGCCCGCATGTTGGCAAGGCTTCGGTCAGCCTGGAAGTCAACAGCGACAACGTCCTCCTGGACCACATCTGGGCCTGGCGCGCCGACCATGGGAACGGCGTCGGCTGGACCACCAACACCGGCGCGAACGGCGTGATCGTCAACGGCAACAACGTCACCGCCACGGGCCTGTTCGTGGAGCACTACCAGCAGTACAACGTCATCTGGAACGGCGAAGGCGGCAAGACCGTCTTCTTCCAGAATGAGCTCCCCTACGACGCGCCCAACCAGGCAGCGTGGCAGCACGACGGCGTCCTGGGCTGGGCAGGATACAAGGTGGCAGATTCCGTCAAAACCCACGAGCTGTGGGGCGGCGGCAGCTACGTGTACAACAACGTGGATCCAAGCATCCACGCCACCCGTGGCTTTGAGGTTCCGGTAACGCCGGGTGTGAGGCTGCACAGCCTTTTGACGGTGAACCTCGGTGCGGGAACGCTGGACCACGTGGTCAATGACACCGGCGCACCGGTGTCAACCGACGCCGTCGGAGTTCCCAGCTACGTAGCCGACTTCGGCTAAAGAACCCCCTCAGGACCACCGCAGGGCGCGGTGCGGCAGTCAAGGCCGCACCGCGCCCTGCTACGTGTTTCGAAGTGCCTTCCCTCGCAGCCCGGCCCCGCCCCACACGGCCAGGAGCAGCGCCACCAGCAGCAGGCCGGCGTCGCCCAGGTCGACGGACGCCAGCCACGCGGTCAGCGGATCCTCAAGGGCAAAGGCCGCGTGGAAGAACCCGGCCAAGGTAATCACCGAGATGAACAGCGCCGAGACCGCGGAAATGCCCGTGACCAGCGCGTTGAAGCCGAGCTTCCGCCGGGGATCATCCAACGCGGAGCGGTACATCCGCATCATGGCCATGCCGTTCAGCGAGTCGCACAGGGTCATCGCGGCAGCGAAGGCAAGCGGCAGCGCAAGCAAGGCGAAGGGCGGCACCCCGGCCAGCGAGGCCGCCGTCGCCATCATCAGCAGCCCGATGGTGGTGGCAGTATCAAAGCCCAGGCCGAACAGGAAGCCGATCACATAGATGCTCCTCGGCCGGCGCACCCGGGACAGCGGACGGGCGAGCAGCCGCGCCACCAGCCCCTGCGGCGCCAGGTCCCGGTGGCCAATGGTGGCGCCATCACGGGCGCGCCGGTAGGCAGAAAGTGAGCGGGTGAACGCGGAGCCGTTGAACAGTCCGATGGCCAGCAGGAACAGGCCGGACACACCACTGCCAATCAGGCCCAGGACCAGGTTTCCGGCCGTACCGTCCTGCATCAGTCCGCCCACCACGGACGCGCCGGCGATCACCAGCACGCCTGCCAGGCTCACCACTGAGCTGTGGCCCAGGCTGAAGGCGAAGCCCACGCTCACCGGATCCTGCCGCTGCGCCACGAACCTGCGTGTGGAGTTGTCGATGGCGGCAAGGTGGTCCCAGTCGTAGCTGTGCTTCACGCCTGCGAGGTAAGCGGTGAGCACCAGCCCCGAGGACAGCGGCCGGCTTCCTGCGCCGAAGGTCCCGGCTAGCAAAAGGACGACGGCGGCGGCATGGAGCGCGGCTACCGCACCGAAAGTGAACAGCACCCGGGTCCGGAGCGGCAGCAGGTCCCGGTCACGGTAGAGGATGCCGATGCTGGTCATCAGTGCTTCCTCAGGTTTAGCGGGGCCTGGCCGTACCAGAGTCCGCGGAGCAGGTCCGTGCAGGAACGGAGCAGCAGGTTCAGTTCGTCGGTGCTGTGGGAGAGGCTCCGCAGCACCAGTCCGGTTGTGCCTGCCACGGTGCGGGTCAGGGAGATGCCGGTCAGCGATTCCCGGCCGGCGGTGAGGCCGTGGAGTTGGTCGGCGAGCGCCTGGTCCACCCGTGCGTCCACCACCACCAGCGACGCCAGGTGGCTGTATCCCTCCATGAAGCCGAGTCCGGTGACGTCGTGGAGTGGCGGCCGGATCAGCAGGTTGTCCAGTGCCAGCAGCTGCGGGTCACCATCAGCGGCCTCAATATGGATGTCGTTGCGCAGCCGGACTTCCTGGTACCGGAAGGCGGCTCCGTCGGGCGACCAGCCGGGGGTTACTACCTCGGCCATGACCAGGCTCGACGACGGCCGCAGGGTCACGGAGGTCCGCTGCCGGTAACTGGCCTGGCGGTAGGCGATGAGCTGGTCGGGCATGAGTTCCAGCCGCGCCCCCTCCCCCAGCCGCACAGTCATCCGCTGCTCTGCAAAAGACCCGGGAGTCCGGTAAACCTTCGTGGCGGACTGGGTGGTCAGGAGAAGGTCAGCCCCATCCTGGACCTCAACATCAACAAGGAAGAGGTCAGCGCCAAGATACGCCCCGCCAGGATTCACCACGACATAACAAACCTGCCCGGAGTCATCGAGGTAGTGCGGGCGGAGTACCCGAAGGGCCCCCTCATGGAACTGATGTGAGGCAAGGGACCGGCGGCCCCGCAAAGTGACGCCCAGCTCAAGCCGCCCCATAGGTGACTGTCCGTGGCTGGATCCGGCGGCTACGTCACCTTCGGGCAAGTCCACGACTGCCATGTCTAGTGCGCCAGGTCGAGCATCAGGACGTCGTGCCGGATCCAGTCGATGACCTTGTCCAGGCCCTCGTCAGTTTTCAGGTTGGTGAAGCAGAACGGTTTGTTGCCGCGGAACTCGAGGGAATCCCGCTCCATGACGGCCAGGTCAGCCCCGACGTGCGGCGCGAGGTCGGTTTTGTTGATGATGAAGAGGTCGGACTTGATCATGCCCTGGCCGGCTTTGCGCGGGATCTTCTCGCCCTGGGCGACGTCGATGATGTAGATGGAGAAGTCCACGAGTTCGGGGCTGAAGGTGGCGGAGAGGTTGTCGCCGCCGGATTCGACGAAGATGACCTGCAGGTCGGGGTGGCGGGTTTTGAGTTCCTCGATGGCGGCGGTGTTCATGGAGGTGTCCTCGCGGATGGCGGTGTGCGGGCAGCCGCCGGTTTCGACGCCGATGATCCGGTCCACGGGGAGGATGCCGTTGGCGGCAAGGATCTTGGCGTCCTCGATGGTGTAGATGTCGTTGGTGATGGCGGCCATGGAGATCCCCCCGCTCATGTGCCGGGTAAGCCGCTCCACGAGCTGGGTCTTGCCGGCTCCCACGGGGCCGCCGATGCCGATCTTGATGGGTTCAGACATATGTCCTCCTTTGACTCAAAAGCACAGTATTTACAAGCACGGTCAGCTCATGAACATCCGGGCACGTTGGCGTTCGTGCCGCATTTGCGAGATTTCCAGCCCCGGACTGACGGCGCCGAAGTCGTCCAGCGCCAGGCGGGCGATGCTGTCGATGGCGGCAGCAACGTCGTCGTGCGCTTTCCGCAGCACCCGCTGCCCGGCGTTCTGCCCCAGGGGGATGGCGCGGACGGCATTCTGCGTCAGGGAGGTGGCGGTGGCAAAGAGGTAGGCGGCGAGCGCCTCCTGGAGCGGCACGCCCAGGGAGCGGGCGACGACGGCGAACGCCAGCGGCTGGTGCCCGGCGGCCCGGCCCGTGGTCACCAGGTCCCGGTACAGTTCCAGCGCAGGCGACGGAAACACCTCCGCCCCGATCTCCAGCAACCGAAGCCCCATTTTGATGCCCGCCTCCCGCACCTGCCGGGGCAACAGGGACGCAGAGAGCAAAGTATCCAGCTCCCCCACATCAACACCCCCGTAGAGAAAGCGGATGGCGAGCCCGTCAGAGTATGTCAGCTGCTGCCCGATGAACGCGCCGAGCCAGATACCGAAGGACTCTTCATCAGATACGAGCTCCCGCTCGATGTATGTCTCGAACCCAAGGGAGTGCGCAAACGCCCCGGTAGGCAAAGCGGAATCGACAAGCTGCTGAAGCGCCAGCTGATAGTTAGTGGCTGTGCTCAGCATGGCGGAAAGGTACAGGCATGACGCGTTGCTGGCGGGTGTACGGGACGGCATTGTGGCGGAGGTAGTCCTCGACGGTGTGGTCGTAGGCGCACACCATGACGTCCGCCCCGTATTCGGAAGCGGCGCCGAAGAACTGGGCCTGGAGGTGGCGGTTGCCGAGGGAGTGCGCGGTGACGCCCATTTCGGAGATGGTGCGGGGTGCGATGACCAGGACGTCGGTGGGCAGCACGGACACCACGATCATGTTGGCCTCTTCCACGTGGAGGATGTCGCCGTCGCGGAGGTCCCCGGAGCCGGAGGGGAGGCGGATGCCGATTTCCTTTCCGTGGTCGGTGGTGGCGCGCTGGATGCGTTTGACCAGCTGGGAGCTGGGAAGCACCACCTTTTCCCGGTGCAGCCCGGCGTAGGTTTCGGGGTCCGGAAGGTCGTGCAGGTTGCCGAGGACTTTGTCGATGATCACGTGGGGGCTCCGGTGGGGTCTAGAACAGGAAATAACGCTGGGCCATGGGCAGGACGTCCGCGGGTTCGCAGGTGACGTCCTCGCCGTCGACCGTTACCTGGTACGTTTCCGGGTCCACCTGGATGTCGGGGGTGGCGTCGTTGTACTTGAGATCGGCCTTGGTGAGGGTCCGGATGCCGGAGACGGCCCGGATGACCTTTTCCAGCCCCAGTTCCTGGGGTACCCCGGCGTCGATCGCGCACTGGGACAGGAAGGTGATGGAGGACTGCTGCATGGCTTTGCCGAACGTGGCGAACATGGGCCGCATGGTGCGGGGCTGGGGAGTGGGGATGGAGGCGTTCGCGTCCCCCATCAGTGCGTAGGCGATCTGCCCGCCTTTGAGCACCAGCTCGGGTTTGACGCCGAAGAACGCGGGATCCCAGAGGACCAGGTCCGCAAACTTGCCAACCTCCAGCGACCCCACGGAGTCGGCGATGCCCTGGGCGATGGCGGGGTTGATGGTGTATTTCGCCACGTAGCGCTTGAGCCGGAAGTTGTCGCTGCCCGCGCTGCCATGGATTCCGGCGGCGGGATCTTCCAACACCCCGCGCTGCTTCTTCATCTTGTCCGCCACCTGCCACGTGCGGGTGATCACCTCGCCCACCCGGCCCATTGCCTGGGAGTCGGAGGAGGTGATGGAGAAGATGCCCAGGTCCTGCAGGACGTCCTCGGCGGCGATTGTTTCAGCCCGGATCCGGGAATCGGCAAAGGCCACGTCCTCGGGGATGTCCGGGTTGAGGTGGTGGCACACCATGAGCATGTCCAGGTGCTCTTCGATGGTGTTCCGCGTATAGGGCAGCGTGGGGTTGGTGGAGGCCGGCAGGACATTGGGCATGCCGGCAATCTTGATGATGTCCGGGGCGTGGCCGCCGCCGGCACCCTCCGTGTGGAAGGTGTGGATAACGCGGCCGTCGATGGCGCGGATGGTGTCCTCCACGAATCCGCACTCATTCAACGTGTCGGTGTGGATGGCCACCTGGACGTCGTACTCGTCCGCCACCTTCAGGGAGGTATCGATGGAGGAGGTGGTGGACCCCCAGTCCTCGTGGACTTTCAGCCCGATGGCACCGGCGCGGATCTGCTCGGCCAAAGGTTCGACGGCGGACGCGTGGCCTTTCCCGAACAGCCCGATGTTGATGGGCAGCCCCTCAGCCGCCTGCAGCATCCGCTGGATGTGCCACTTTCCGGGTGTGACGGTGGTGGCCTTGGTGCCTTCGGCAGGGCCGGTGCCGCCGCCGATCATGGTGGTCACCCCGCTGGCCAGGGCCGTGGGCACCTGGTCCGGGGAGATGAAGTGGATGTGGGTGTCGATTCCGCCGGCAGTGAGGATCTTCCGTTCGCCGGCGATGATTTCGGTGCTGGCCCCGATGACGATGTCCACGCCGTCGGTGATCTGCGGGTTCCCGGCTTTGCCGATGCGGAAGATATGCCCGTCCTTGAGTGCCACGTCCGCTTTGTAGATGCCGGTGTAGTCCAGGACCACCGCGTTGGTGATGACGGTGTCGGGAATGTCCTCGTCGCGGGTGGCCTGGCCGTTCTGGCCCATGCCGTCGCGGATTACCTTGCCGCCACCGAACACTACTTCCTCACCGTAGACGGTGAGGTCCTGTTCGATCTCGAGGAACAGGTCGGTGTCCGCCAGGCGGATCCTGTCACCGGCGGTGGGCCCGTACAGGTCCGCATACTGCCGGCGCGGGATCTCGAAGCTCACTGGACGTCCCCTTCCTGGCGGGTGCCGCCGTCGAGCTTTCCGTTGACCGCGTTGCTGAGCCCGAACACCTCGCGGCGCCCGGCCAGTTCGATCAGCCGCACGCTCCGGGAGTCGCCCGGCTCAAACCGCGCAGCCGTTCCCGCAGGAATGTCCAGGCGCCGGCCGTAGGCGGCGTCCCGGTCGAAGGACAAGGCAGCGTTGGCCTCAGCGAAGTGGAAGTGGGAACCCACCTGGACGGGCCGGTCGCCGGTGTTGGTCACGGCCACCTCGATCGCGTCCCTGCCCGCGTTCGCGGTCACGGGCTCCGGCCGGAGAACGTACTCGCCTGGGATCATTGCGGCTCTCCTTAGCGGATGGGGTTGTGGACGGTGACGAGCTTGGTGCCGTCGGGGAAGGTGGCCTCGATCTGCACGTCGTGGATCATTTCCGGCACGCCCTCCATGACGTCCTCGCGGCTGAGGAGGGTGGTGCCGTAGCTCATGAGATCGGCAACGGTCCTGCCGTCCCTGGCGCCCTCGATCAGTTCATAGCTGATGATGGCCACGGCCTCCGGGTAATTAAGTTTCAGGCCGCGGGACTGCCGGCGCCGGGCCAGGTCCGCGGCCACCACGATCATGAGCTTTTCTTGCTCACGCGGCATCAGATGCATGGATTTCCCTTCGACGGCCAACGGCGTGGGCTCCAGCGTAGACCCGGCACGTTTCCGCCAGGTTTCAGCAGCATCAGGCCGGTCTATCCGGAGCCTGTTTGCTGACCGGTGGGGCCTACTTGCTGAGCCCGGAAAGGATCTCCCCGCTGGACTGGACGGGCTGGCGGTAGGTAGCGGAAAGGATGCGGAGCATGTCGGCGGCGTCCTGGTCGGCTTCGGAGGCCATGGCGTCCCTGGCATACGTCACGCGGATGTTGTGCGCGAATGCATCGGCGGCGGTCTGGGCAATGCAGTTGTGGGTTGAGACGCCCGCGAGCACCACCTGGTCGGCTCCCCAGTTCCGCAGCCGGGCCAGCAGGTTGGTGCCCACGAAGGCGCTGTCGCGGGTCTTGTTCAGCTGGGGCAGGTCTTCGGTGATGAGCCCCGGCACGGACTGGGCCTGTTCACTGCCGCGGAAGATGAACCCCTGGTCGTCGTCGAGCATGCTGAGGGTCCAGGTGGATTTGTCCCGCTCGTGTTCGGTGCCCACCAGCAGCGCCTTGTGGCCGGCGGCCTTGAACCCTTCCAGCAGCCGGTTGCACTTGCTGACCACCCGTTCCCGCTGGGCTGCCAGTTCGGGGGTTTCGAAGAAAGCGTTCTGCATGTCGATGACCAGGAGGGCAATCATGGCGGCACCTTTCCGTCTCTTGAACCGGTGGCATAGGAGTACCCGCTTGCGGAGCAGGCGAAACCTGGCCGCCCGGAACTACGGCGCGGACTCGCGGATCTTTAGTTCGAACCCGGCCTCCACGTGCACGCCCGCCCCGGATGTCTCGCGCCCGGCGATCCGGTCCAGCAGCAGGCCGATGGACCGTTCCGCGATCTCGTCCATGCCCGGCGAGACGGTGGTCAGGGACGGGGACGCGAACCGGGCTTCGTCGATGTCGTCAAAGCCTGCCACGGCCACGTCCTGGGGCACCTTAACCCCGCGGATCAGGAGTTCGTGCAATGCGCCGAGTGCCAGCACGTCGTTCAGCCCGAAGACGGCGTCGAACTCCACGCCGGATGCCAGGAGGCCGGCCACGGCGGCGGCGCCGGTGTCGCGGCGCCACTCCGCAGGCACCACCAGGGCAGGGTCGAACGCGATGCCGGCTGCCTCCAGCGCCTTCCGGTATCCGTTCAGGCGCAGGCCCCCGCTGCCGGAGGTCTCCCCGGCGTTCGCCCCGATCACGGCAATGCGGCGGCGGCCGCCGGCCAGCAGGTGCGCCGTGAGCGCCGCCGCGGCTTCCCCGTTCTTCATCGTGACCAGGTCGAAGCGGGGATCCATGATGTGCTCGCCGAGCATCACCAGCGGCTTGCTGCCGGCACGCGCGGAAATGGCCTCCGCGTCAACCATCAGCGGCGTGAACAGCAGGCCGTCGGTGAGCTGCCGGAACGTCCCCTGCAGGGCGCCCAGTTCAGCGGCCGCTTCCGCGTCGGACTGCTCCACCAGCACCCGGTAACCCCGGCGGGAAGCGGCCTTCATCAGCCTGGACGCCAGCTCGGCGTAGTACGGGGCGGAGAGGTCGGACAGGACCAGCCCCAGCATGGAAGTCTTGCCGGACCGGAGGCTGCGCGCCGTGAGGTTGGCTTCGTAGCCCAGCTCCGCAATGGCATCCTGCACCCGCTGCTTGGTGGCCGGACGGATGAATTCGTAGTCGTTCAGGACGTTGGAAACGGTCTTGAGGGAAACGCCCGCCGCCCGTGCGACGTCGTTCATGGTGACTGCCATTAACGTTCTTTTCCTGCTTTCGCCGCTGCTTTGGCGGCCTGCTTGCTGGCGCGCACTCTTGCCAGGGATTCCGGGTCCACGATGTCTGCCACTGACAGGTAGCTGCCGTCCTCACCATAGTGTCCCGCGGCTTCACGCCATCCCGGCGCATTCAGGCCGCGCTGCTTGCCCAGGAGGGCCAGGAAGATTTTCGCCTTCTGCTCGCCGAATCCGGGCAGGGCCTTGAGGCGGCGCAGCACCTCGGCCCCGTCCGGTGACCCTTTGGTCCAGATGGCCGCGGCGTCCCCGTCCCACTCGCTCTGGACGGCCTCGGCCAACGCCTGCACCCGGGCGGCCATGGAACCGGGGAAGCGGTGTACGGCGGGCCGTTCCTTGAACATCTCCACAAACGCCTGGGGGTCCTGCGCGGCGATGGCCTCCGGCTTAAGCGACCCGATCCGGCTGCGGATCTTCTCGGGCCCGGCAAAGGCCGATTCCATCGTCACCTGCTGGTCCAGCAGCATGCCGGTCAGCAGGGCGAAGTCGTCCTCGCTCAACAACTTGTCCGCGGCGGGATCGCCCGTGATGTGCAGTTCCATGCCGTCCATCCTCCCACCTGCGGCCCGCCGTCGTCATAAGGGCGCCCCTGCCCTCCCGCCCCCGGGGGGGGTCAGCTGTCCACGGACAGCCGGATCATGGACCAGGACACGGCGGGGAGTTCGGCGGTGAGCCTCCCGCCGTCCACCTTCACGGTGCCGTTTTCCGATGGCAGGACGGAGGTGGAATCGTCGGCGCTGGCCTGCCAGTACGGGTCCTTGTTGGCGTAGGTCACCGCCTCCAGCAACCGGACATCGCCCAGCCCGGCCACGGCTGCGTCAAGCGTCAGTGCCTGGCCGGCGGACCGGTTGACGGCGAACACCACGGCTTCGCCCTTGTCCGCGTCATACGTGGCGACGGCGGACAGGGCGGCGACGTCAGTTGTCGTGCCGCCGCTGACCAGTGGGGATTCGACGGCGAGTTGCAGGACGGTGCCGGAGGCGTGCCGTGAGGTCAGGGCGAAGGGGTGGAAGGTGGTCTGCTTCCAGGCGCGGCCGCCCGGCTCGGTCATGATGGGGGCGATGACGTTCACCAGCTGCGCCAGGCTGGCGGAGTGGACGCGGTCCGTGTTGCGGAGCAGCGTGACCAGCAGGTCCCCCACGACGACGGCGTCCGCCACCGTGTAGGTGTCCTCCAGCAGGACGGGGGCCACGGGCCAGTCCTTGCCGGTGGGCACCTTGGACTCGTCGCGGCTCATGTGCCAGACGTTCCACTCGTCGAAGGAGATGTTCACCTGCTTGGAGGATTTCTTGACCGACTTCACATGGTCGATGTGGCTGACGAGGTCGCGGATGAAGGCCTCCATCTTGTGTCCCGCGGCGAGGTGTTCCTGCAGGTCGCCGAAGTCCTCGAAGTACTGGTGCGCCGAGATCAGGTCCACCAGCTCGTAGGTCTCCGTCAAAACCACGCGTTCCCACTCACCGAAAGTCGGCATGGTGGGCCCTGAACTGCCGCAGGCCACCAACTCCACGTCCGGCTGCATCATGCGCATGGCACGGGCAGTGTCGGCGGCCAGGCGGCCGTATTCCAGCGCGTTCTTGTGGCCGATCTGCCAGGGGCCATCCATTTCGTTGCCCAGGCACCACATCCTGATGCCATAGCCGTCCCGGGCACCGTTCGCCTGGCGCTGGCCGGCCAGCGCCGTGCCGGCGTCGATGTTGCAGTACTCCAGGAGGTCCAGCGCCTCCTGGACCCCGCGGGTGCCCAGGTTCACCGCCATCATGGGTTCAACGCCGGCCTTGGCGGACCACGTGGCGAACTCGTCCACGCCCACCGTGTTGGGATCGGTGGAGTGCCAGGCCAGGTCCAGGCGCACGGGCCGCTGGTCAACCGGGCCCACCCCGTCCTCCCAGCGGTAGCCGGACACAAAGTTGCCGCCGGGGTAGCGGACGGTGGATACCCCCAGTTCGCGGGTGAGCGCGAGGACGTCCCTCCGGAACCCGTCGTCGTCGGCATCCGGGTGGTCAGGTTCAAAGATGCCGGTGTAGACGCACCGGCCTAGGTGCTCAACAAAGGCACCGAACGTACGACGGCGGACCGGCCCCACGGTGAACGACGGGTCGACGGTGATTTTTGCTGCGGCGGGTTCTGGCTGGGTCACGAAGGCATCCTCGGCTTAGTTTTTACAACGTTATAGAAACTATTGTTGGGGGGCCCGCCTCGGGAGTCAAGTGCTCCGTTGACCGGGCGGCAGCGCGGCCACACCCCTGGGCCGCCAAGCGACCCGCTTCCCACCTGCGGCAACACGCCTGAGGGGTTCCGCAGGGCGCGCCCAAGTACTCCCTAATCGGAAAAACAGGTACTGGTTACGCATCCACTGGGGGCTGGACGGCCATTAGGTTTTTCACAGAGACAAGACCTGTTCTGCTTTCCGGTACTTGGCTCACTAGGGGGTGTGAGACTGGCAATGCATGCACGACAGGTAAACCCAGGCTTCCCGGTTCATAGGACCCGGGTACTAAGCGGGGCCGGCGACGAGGAGTCCTTTGAGACCAAGGGCTCTCCCCCAGCCGTCGCCGGCCCTCTTTCCGCAGCGAACACCCGCAGGACGCGCGTGCCCCATCCGGAGCCGCGCGGCCGTGAACGCGGTGCACCCCGGAACCCCGCCCTCGTGCTGGACCTGGTCAACGACGCCCAGACCCTCTCCGATTCCCTTAGGCTGCTGGTGGCCGCCTCGGCTGACCATGTGGCCGCCACCGCCGGGATTGACGTGGGCTGCGGCCTGGTGCTGCACCAGGCCAAGCGGACTCCTGCCATAACGGGCACCACCGGTGAAGTAGTGCGGATGCTGGACTGGGAACGGGAAATGGACGAGGGGCCGGTAACTGACGTCATGTCAGGCGGGCACCCCGTCGCGGTGCTCCAGCGGAACGGGGATTTCCGGTGGCAGCACTATTCGTCGCAGTTGCAGTTATCTGGGTTCGGCAGTGCCCTTGCCGTACGGCTCCGCCTGGAAGCGGACCCCGCGGAAGATGACCAAACGATCGGCAGCAGTGGCCCCGGCAGGACCGCCGCCGCACTTGCCTTCTTCGCGCACGACTCGAAGGCTTTCCCGCTGCAGGCCATCGCCGAGGCACGCACCTTTGCCGCCCTGGCAGCCAAGAGCCTGCAGATGGCCATCAACCTGCACTCCGCCCGCTCGCTGGCCACCGACCTCCGTTCGGCCCTGGACAGCCGCACCTCCATCAACGTTGCCTGCGGCGTGATCATGGCCCAGAACAGGTGCTCGTACCAGGAGGCCTTCTCCATCCTTGCCAAGGCTTCCAGCCACCGGAACATCAAGCTGCGCAAGGTGGCGGAGGAACTGCTGGAGCGGTTGCCGGAAGGTGCCCCGCACTCACACTTCGGCGGCTGACCGCGTCAGGATGACAGGGTGCCCCTGGCGATGCTCACGCTGGAGTGCGCAGGATTGCCGTCCATCGGTTCGTCGGAAACATCCACCACCGGGTACTGGGAGAGGTCCAGGCCGGTGGGCACCTGGAACGTTCCGGATGTGGAGTTCATGACGCCCAGGCTGACCAGCCGGGAAAGGTCCGGCGCAATCAGCCACACCTCCTGGTAACCCTTGGCTTCATCCTTGTCCAGGCTGATTTCCAGGTTGCGGGAACCGTCGGGCGCCGTCACCACCTTGGCCGATCCTGCGGCGGAGTGCTGCGCCAGCGGCGCCAGCTGGGCAGAGGCCAGCTGCTGGGGCTGGGGCGGACGGGTCAAGGTCAACACCGCACCAACCACCACCAGGACGGCTGCGGCTGCAGCTGCCACCCACGTACCGGGGCGCTGCCACCAGGCACCTTTGGTCCGCCGGCGGACAGGGATGACGTTCGACGGCGGCGCGTCCGCAGGTGCGGCCGCCGGACCCGCGCTGTTTCCCTTGGCGGCGTCCGCCGCCAGCGGATCCTCCCGCACGGACCCCGAAAGGCCCAGTTCCCGGTGGATTCCAGCCCATACCTGTGGCCCGGGCACGGCCAGGCGACTGGTGTCCGGTGCGGTCTTCACCGCGTCCACCGTGCGGCGCAGGGCGGCAAAATCGGCGGCGCACTCGGGGCAGGCAGCCAGGTGCTCCCGGGCACCCGGGTCCTCCCAGCCGTCGTAAAGTGCCAGGAGGCTCAACTGTTCCGGATCAAGATGCGGCATGGTCTACCTCCAATCTGCTTCGCAGGTGCGACAGGCTCCTGCGGATGTGGCTCTTGACCGTACCAAGGGGAAGGCCCAGTTTGCGTGAAATCTGCTCGTGGGTCAGGTCCTCGTAAAAGGCGAGCTTCATGATGGACCCCTGGGGCTCGCCCAGCCTCTCCAGTTCGCCGTCCAGGAGCAGCCTGTCCGCCAGCATTTCCGCCGCCTCTGTTCCCGTTCCGGCGTCTTCTCCCATACCGGCTCCGGCCGCGGCGAAGGCCTTGCGTGCTTCCCGGGCTGCCGCCGAATGGGCATCGGTGATGGCGTTCCGGGTGATTCCCACGATCCACGCCGGCAGCCTGGCCACTTGCGGGTTGAAGGTACTCCGCGAACGCCAGGCCCGGATGAAGACCTCCTGGGTCACGTCGTCCGCCGCTGCCCTGTCCGGCAGGGAACGCAAGGCAAGGGTGTGCACCAGGGGCGCGAACTCACGGTAGGCCGCTGCCAGGGCGTGCTCATCCCCGGCCAGGAAGGAGTCGGTCAGTGCGTCATCCCATCCGCGGAAAGCGTGCCCGGGAAGCGTCACAGGCAACTCCTTCCCGGCGTCGGCGCACGAGTTACATGGCTGGCCACCGGTGATGCAAAAACCAGGTTCATGCAGGAACTGCGGTGACAATGACATTGTCGCTGTAGTCCATCCGCTCGTCCAGCCATCGGCCGCCGCAGGTGACCAGCTTGAGTTCGTGTGGGCCGGACCGGCGGAACAGGGCGCCGCCGTCGAACTTGTCCTTTGCCATCAGTTCCACTCCCACCACCCGGTAGGCGAGCGGCGCGGCCCCATCCCTGCCCACGCGGATGAGGATTCCCGGCGAGAGGGACTTCAATGCCGAGAACGGTGCCCGGTCGGACGTGGTGTCGATATGGCCGGCGATGACGGCGGTTCCCTCGGCGGCTCCCGGGGCCGGACCGAATTTGTACCAGGCCGCCCGGTCGAAGGCGTCAGGGATTTCCATCGCTCCGCCGCCGGAAACTCCCCCGGGCACCACCGGCATGTCGATGGCAGTGCCCGCCACGGTCAGTGATGTTGGTGCCGGCACCACCGCCGCGGCGGTTGGAGCCGCGGGCCGGACCGGGATGGCCCCGGTGGGAGGTACAGCGGAGCCGGCAGGGGCCGGCGCCCCCGGCGAGGGCGCCGGCTCGTGAGAGCCGGTTGCCGCGGCAACCGTGGAGGGGGCCGCCTGCCCGGCAGAACCGGTGGGACCCGCAGAACCAGTGTGACCGGGGGAACCAGTGGGACGGGCAGGACCGCAGCCGGACAAAACCAACGCGGCAGCCACCATCGCTGCCGCCGCGCCGCCTGCCGGATGGCGACGGCGGTACCCGGGTGCCGGCGTCGTGCCTGCCATCATGCCTGCCGCCTCCCTTCCATGTATGCCGGCCATTGGCGGGGCCGGCGCAGGGGCCCGTCCGTAGCCGGCCGGGCCCCTGCGGTGTGGTCCTTCAGCGGGCGTCTGGCCCGGTTACAGTTCCGCCCGCCGTGCGCGGACCGCGCGGGCTGCGCCCACCGCCCCCGCGAGGAGGGCCAGCGCTGCCAGGCCAAACCCGGCGGTGGCAACGGCAGGGCCCGCTCCACCGGCATCCGCGGACCCGTCAAGGGCACCCGGCACAGAGGCCGGTGCGGAATGCAGGCCCTCGATGGTCTGGACTGCAAGCTTCAGGTTCTGGTCGGCCAGGCTGCCCCAGGCGTAGACGATGGTGTGGGTACCTTCAGCCACCGCCACGTCGGCCGGGCCGATCACCGGGGTGGTGGTGCCTGCGGCAGCCACCGCGGCCGGGACGGTGCCGGGATCCAGGGTCAGGGTCTTTTCGTTCGGGTTGGCCAGGTTGGTGACAACGGCGGTGCCGCCTGCCAGGACATCGACGGCGGGGGCTGCGGCTGCGTGCCGGACCGTCAGTTTGCCCTTCCCGGCGGGAATTTGGGACACGTCGTTGGTGAACAGGCTGGCGGTGGGCTTGCCATCGGCGCCGAGGTGGGCTGCGGCCGTGTAGTTTCCGTTGGCGGCAAGGGTGACGCTCACCGGACCAATGGCCGGCGCGGAGGCGTTGGCGGCATCGGCTGCCGTGATGGCGATTTCGTAGGTGCCGGCCGGAAGGGCCAGTGGCCCTGCAAGGGTTCCGGGGGCAAAGTCATCCAGGGTGCGGTCACCGTTGACCCAAACGTCCACGGTCAGTCCGGGAACGCCATGCAGCACGGACAGCTGGGCATCCCCGTCTGCTGCGTGGGCGGGACCGGCCAGAGCGATTGCGGCTGCAATGGCTGCTGCACCGGCACCTGCGGTGAAGATTTTGTTGCGCATGTCCATCTCCTTGAAGGGCCCGGCTGACGGGCGTTTTTTGCTGACACTCCTACTACCGGCGCAGCCCCGGATTTGGATGCAGAATCATGGAGATTTTTTTGGCACTTGGTGCCGTCCGCCTAGGCGCGCGCTGGAGCGGCGGTGCTGGCACGCAGGACCAGCTCCGGCGGGACCACAGTGGAACTCACCGCGGCACCCGACTCGATTTCCTTCAGCATGATGTCCATGCAGCGGCGTCCCAGCTCCTCGAAGTCCTGGCGGACGGTGGTCAGCGGCGGCGTGAAGTACCCCGCCTCCGGCTGGTCGTCGAAGCCCACCACGGAGACGTCGTCGGGCACCCTGACCCCCGCCTCGGTGAACGCGCGCAGCAGGCCCAGGGCCATCTGGTCGTTTCCAACGAAGATGGCCGTGGCCCTGAGCCCGGAGGCCAGCTTGCGGCCGATCGCGTAACCGCTGCCCGCGCTCCAGTCCCCCTCAACCAGCAGGGAATCGTCCAGGCCGGCATCCCGGAGGGCAGCACGCCACCCCTCAGCGCGCTCAGCGCCGTCCGTCCAGTCAGGCGGGCCGGCGATGTGCCCGATCTGCCGGTGCCCCTCACTGATGAGATGTTCGACGGCGAGCCTGGCGCCTGCACGCTGGTCCACCATCGCACCGCTGACGGAAGCGCTGCCGGCCGAGCCCACTGCCACCACGGGCACGGGAAGATTCATCTGCTCCAGCACTGCGAGGGTGTCCGAGTGCGGCACCAGCACGGCGATCCCGTCCACGGCCTGGTCCATGAAGTGGCCCACGGCGTTGGAGATGGCATCCCGGCTGATTTCCCGCAGGGCCGCGATACTGACAAAGTAACCGGCGTTGCGGGCGGCATGTTCAACCCCCAGCAGGGTGTTGGCCGGGCCGTACTGCGAAAGCTCGCTTGCCAGCACGCCAATGGTCTGCGAGCGCCGGGTGACCAGGCTCCGGGCCGCGGTGTTGCGCCGGTACCCCAGTTCGGCAATGGCGGCCTCCACCTTTTCCCGGGTCGCCTTGCTGACGTTGGGATGGTTGTTCACCACCCGGGAGACGGTCTGGTGGGAGACCCCCGCCACCTTGGCCACGTCTTCCAGGCGCGGCATCCGGCCCTTGCTGGTATTTGCCATGAGCCTATTGTGCCTGTTGCAGCCCCCGCGGCGGCGTCCCCGGGCGCCGGCACAGCGCGCCTGAATCCTTGCGCGGCAGCGGAGCGATGGGAAGGATGAAGCTGATCGACTTGCCAACGAAGGAGCCGTGAGAATGACCAAATACCTGATCTCGTTTCCCAGCGGCGCCATGGACATCCCGGATGGTGGCCTGCAGGCCGTAGCGGACGCCGCGCATGCCGTGGTCCAGGAGGCGAAGGACGCCGGCGTCTGGGTGTTCGGCGGCGGCATCGACGAGAGCGTTCCGCCCGTGATGGTCGACGGCGACGGTACGGTGAGCGAAGGCACCTACCCCCAGACGGCGCAGATCGAAGGCGGCTACACAGTGCTGGAACTGCCCGGCTACGAAGCCGCACTGCACTGGGCCGCGAAGATCGCCGCGGCCTGCCGCTGCGCACAGGAAGTGCGCGCCTTCCAGTACGATCCCGCCAGCTGACCCATCAAGCCCCGCCAAACCATGCCTGCGGCGACCCCTGCGGACCTGGAGTATCCGTTCACCGGTCCCTGGCTGGTGCAGAATTCTCCAGCCAACCGGATCCCCAGCCACGGGACACGGCTTTTCGCCACGAGCCACGCCATCGACTTCACCCCGCTGGACCGGAACGGGCGGTCTGCGCCGGTCACCCTGGCGTCGCTGTTCCGGCCCGAGCCGCCGGAGCAGTTCGTGGGGTTTGGCAGGGCTGTGACAGCCCCAGCCTCCGGTATTGTCCTCGCCGCCCATGACGGGGAGCCGGACCATGCCGCCTTCCGCGGCTTTCCATCCATTCGTTACGCCGCTTCGCAGGCCAGGCGGGTGCGGGAGGGATGGCCGGGCCTTGCAGGCAACCACGTGATCATCGGGAGCGGCGCGGTGTTCATCGCCCTGTGCCACCTGCAGCGCGGGAGCGTCCGCGTCCGGCCCGGCCAGCCGGTTGAGTGCGGGGAGATGGTAGGCCGCTGCGGCAACTCCGGCAACAGCACGGAACCGCATCTGCATGTGCAGGCCATGGATTCCGCCGATCCAGCCCGGGCTTCCGGCGTTCCCCTCTCGTTCCGCGGCGGACTGCCGCGCAACGGGAACATCGTGCATGCCTGAGGCGGGGGTTACCAAGGGCCGGAGCAATGGATGGGACCGGTCAGGGCCCGGCGGTGTGGGATCCCTTGCCCGCACACCTGCTTTCCGAGCAGGATTGACGCATCGAACGGTTGGGAAAAGGCGGGGGTCATGCGCTTGGTTCAGGTCGCTCAACACGCCAGTGATCTGCAGCGGGCAGCGGAGTTTTACAGCGCCTTGCTTTCGGCAAGATACACGGCCGTGTTCGATCCGCCCGGGCTGCTGTTCTTCGACCTTGACGGCGTACGGCTGTTGCTGGAGCAGGGCGCGCCGAGTTCGCTTCTCTATCTTGGCGTTCCCGATGTGAAGCGCACTGTGGAGCAACTCAAGGGCCGGGGAGTGGAAATAGTGGCCGAACCGCGGGTGATCTTCAGCCACGACGACGGCCTGCTGGGGCCCGCCGGCACGGAGGAGTGGATGGCATTCATCCGGGACAGCGAGGGAAACACCCTGGGGCTGGTCAGCCAGATTCCCCCGGCATCGCCATCCCGGCCGTGAGGCACCCAAACGCTTGCAGGCCGGCCCGCGGACGCCCGCGCAATAGTTGGCCACGGCCCTGAAACCACCGGCAGGCCAGAGGCTGGATGCCTCTGGCCTGCGTAAACGGTGGGCCCTGTGGGGCTCGAACCCACGACCCACGGATTAAAAGTCCGATGCTCTACCAACTGAGCTAAAGGCCCCTGCCGGCCAGCCAAACACGCTGTGTCTGCCCATCCGGCCCAATCCATTTCTGGACGTTAATACTCTAACCCATGGTTCCGGCGGCTTCGCACATGGCCCAGGCGCCGTCGTCGGACGCTTTCATCCCCCTTTTGACGCCTCTTCCCGCAGGTGAAGCCGGGCGCCGCAGACGCTCGATTTCCGCCGCGGCACAGGAGTAGCGTGGGGGCATGAGCGAGCAAGCAGGAACCAGTCCTTACGGCGGCAGCAACCGGCACCACAAGCCCAAGCCTTTCGCCCCGATGGATTTCGAGCCCTTCGCCGGCGGGGCCGATCCCGCCCGCGTCTCGGAGGCCGCCCACCTCGCCGCGCAGGCCCTGGTCCGCCACGGCCGGGACAGCGATGATCCGGTGGTCACCGAACGCCTCGTGAAGCTTGCCGACGAACAGGGCCTGGAGGCCATCGCCGAGATGTGGGCCGAGAGCCCGGCCCGCTCCCTTCCCGGCGCCCTATGGCGGCTTTACGCGCTGCGCGCTGCCACGGTCCAGGATCCGGAACGCATCTCGGTGTATTTCCGCGCGGGCCGGGACACCGCGCAGGTCTCCAACGTGGTGGCCGGCGCGGCTGAACCACCCGGCGCGGAGGAAATGCGCACCATGGCCGACGCAATCCTTTCCGGCGCGTTCGACGGCGATTTCGACGTCGCGCTGGAACGGTCCGCCGCCTTCTGCCGGGTAGTGGCGCTGGGCCAGGCCACCCTTGCCGACGGCGCCGAACACGCCAACGAGGCACACGCCAGCAAGCTGACCCGCAACTCCCACCAGTTGGTCAAGACCGCCGAGGACCTGGAGCACGCCGCCAACGCGTGGCGCCTGGGCGAACTGGACTGAGTGGCCGCCGGGACCGGGTAACCGGCCGTACAGGGCTGGTTGCTCGAGCCTGCCCGGCACCCCCCGGCGCTTATTTCCGGGACGAACAAGGGCGCCGCTGTCAAGATTGACTTGGGCCGGGTGAAGTAGAAGACTGAAACCGGTGCCGAGCCGCGAAACCCCCGGGCTTCAACAATTAGCCGCCTAGAGCGGCCTACCGCCGAGAGGCGTATCCGGTTCGGCACCATTTTTCTGCCCTCTTCAGGGTGGACAATTCAGAGGTGCTCTTTCGGGCCGGTAGAGTAGGCGACAGTTGCGCGCCGGAGTCAAGTCACACGGCAGCGACCCCCGCCTTGATAAGTCCCCGGAGACCGGTAAACACGTGAAGCTGCGCCTTTTCCCCCAGGAGCCCGCAGGGCTGAACCTGCTCTCGCAGATGGCACAACAGATCGTGCTGGCCACCGCCACCCTGGCCGAAATCCTTGGCGTACCCGCGGACGAGCACGGCAACCTCGTGGAGGACATGCACAACCTCGAGGCCAAGTCCGCCGAACTGCATTTCGCCCTGCTGACCCACATGCGCACCAGCTTCGTGAACCCGCTCCCCCGCGAGGACATGTACGCCCTCTCCCGGTACCTCAACGAGGCCATGGAGAAAATGGATGCCGCCGCGGAACTGGTGGCGCTGTACAAGCTGGACCGCCTGCCCAAGCGCGCCGCGGACCAGCTGGAGATCATCAGCCGGCAGGCCGAGCTGACGGTCGACGCCATGTGCAGGCTCAACAACCTGGATGACCTTGAGGACTACTGGATCGAGATCCTGCGCCTGGCCAAGCGTGCCGAGCGGACCCACCGGGTTTGGGTGGCGGACATGATCGCGGACATGAAATGGGCGCAGTACTCGCGCAACCGGGACATCGCCAACCAGCTGGTGGAGGTCACCAAGGACATGCGGCGGGTGGCCACCCAGGTAGGCAGCATCATCGTCAAGGAATCCTGAGGTGGCGGCAGTCATCTTCGCGGCGGTGGTCCTGCTGGCGGCGGCGTTTGCCTTTCTCAACGGCTTCCGCGATGCGTCCACCTCAGTGGCCCTTGCCGTCCGGAACCGGGCCCTCACCCCCAGCGTGGGCGTGCTCCTTGCCGCGTTCTTCAACTTTGTCGGCGCCCTGGTGAGCGCCCTGCTTGCCGTCGCCGCCAGCCAGACCTGGATCCATCTTCCCGCCGGGGCCGACGGGCTCACCATCCTGGTGGCCGGCCTGGCCAGCGCCTGCGCCTGGGGGCTGCTGATGTGGCGGCGGGGCATCCCCGCGTCCTCCACCCACGCCCTTGTTGGTGGTCTTGCCGGCGCAGGCCTTGCCAGCCTTGCCATCGGCGGCCCGGGGGTTGCCGGGGTGGACCAGTCGCTGCTGTTCCAAGTGGTGCTGCCCCTGGTGCTGTCCCCGCTTGTGGCCTACAGCGGTTCCTTCCTGCTGGTGTATCCGGCCACGTGGGTGGCCCGGTACACGCAGCCCAATGTGGTGAACCAACGCTTTCGCAGGGGCCAGGCCGTTGCGGCCGGCGCGGTGGCCTTTGGCCACGGCCTGCAGGACGGCCAGCGCGTCAGCGCGGTACTGCTGCTGGCCCTCCTGGCGGCAGGCTATTCCGACGGCGGGATCCCCGTGTGGGTGGCAGGACTCTCCGCGGTAATGATGACCGCCGGGACGCTCTTCGGAGGTTGGCGGATCTCGCACACCATCGGCTACAAACTCACCAGGATCGACCCCCTGCGCGGATCGGTGGCCCAGACCTTCAGCGCACTGATGCTCTTTGTGGGCGCAATCGGGCTCCACTGGCCGCTCTCCACCACCCATACCGTCACCGCCGGGGCCCTGGGCGCCGGGGAGAACCAGAATTTTTCGGTAACGAACCGGAAGCTGGTGATCAGGATCCTGTGGCTCTGGGCCCTGACGCCCCTGGCCACCTGCGCCCTGGCCTTCGTGCTGGCCCTGGCCCTGTCCCCCGTTTCTGCCTAGTCCACCCCTGTCGAATCCACCCCCGGTGGGCCCTGGCAGCGGAGGGTGGAGCTCCCCTGTACAGGGGCACCCCCGTGACGTAGATTCGAAAAAAGCGCCCCGGGCCAAAGGTGCGGGGACCGGCGTCCGGGCCGCGTGCAGGGCCGCGGACGGGCAACCGCTGCAGCAACACGGCGGCTTGGATGCACAAAGCGGAAAAGAGCAGGCGTCATGTCTTCCCCGTATTTCCGGCGCCCCCTGCCACAGCCACGGCAACTTCAGTGCGAGGCCTGCGGAACCGGGCACCAGCTGACCATTCATGCCATCACGTCCATCGGCGCCGCCGGCGGGGACCTTGTCACGGTTTCCTACACCTGCAACGACTGCAACCTGTTCCAGGAACACAGTGCCTTCGCTGCCGACGTGGCGGCCGCCCTGAACCAGGTCCGCTGGATGGCGAAAGTGATCCTCTTCGGGGACGAGTACATCCACTGCGGCTGCCCCATGGAGGAAGCGGAACACGAGGTTGAGCGGCTCTGCTATCGCAGCAGCAACACGGGCAGTGGCCTCAACGCGGTGTCCCTGCCCACCCGGGTCCTGCGCTGCCATTGCGGATTCCAGCTGGAAGTTCCGGAATAAGCCCGCCCGGGCCCGGGCGGGCGCCGGTCAGAGCTGGATGGCGGCCGGGCCATCGGTTTCGGCCATCAGGACGGCCGCGAGCTCCTCGGCGGTCAGGTTCGCCGCGGTGCAGAGTTCGTGGTGTGCCACTCCGGCCGCGGAGGCGTTGCGGACCGCCTGGTGCAGGGACTGCAGGGCGTTGTCCAGTTCCCACTGCATGCTTTCGAGGTGGGAGCTGGTGCGCCACACCTCCGACAGGACATCGCCCTCTTCCTCAAGGCCGGCCGCAGCCAGCCCGAGGTGTGGTTGAAGCTCAGGGGCCAGGGGGCCGGCGGCAAGGGGTCCTGCCAGGTCGGCGGCTGCGGCAAAGCCCTCCACGGGCAGCACGGCATCCCGGGCCGGTGCGCCCGGCCCGGGGACGGACACCGTAAGCTGTGGGCCCAGGGCGTTGCTGGCCGTCTGCGTCATGGCGAAACTCCTTTAGCTGACTTACTACTAGATTCAAAAGTATCTAGATGAGCGTACTAAACCGGCCAGTAGATCGCCAACGCTGGAGTGCCCTATCCGAAGCGGCCGGACACGTAGTCCTCAGTGGCCTTCTGGACGGGGTTGCTGAAGATCGTGTGGGTGTCGCCGTATTCGATCAGCTTGCCCGGCTTGCCGGTGCCCGCGATGTTGAAGAACGCCGTCCGGTCGGAAACCCGCGCGGCCTGCTGCATGTTGTGGGTAACGATCACTACCGTGTACTGGTCCTTGAGCTCATTGATGAGGTCCTCAATGGCCAGCGTGGAAATGGGGTCCAGGGCGGAGCACGGCTCGTCCATAAGGATCACCTGCGGCTCCACGGCGATGGCGCGGGCAATGCAGAGCCGCTGCTGCTGGCCGCCCGAAAGGCCGGAACCGGGCTTCTCCAGCCGGTCCTTGACCTCGTTCCAGAGGTTGGCGCCCTTGAGCGAGCGCTCCACCAGGACGTCGGCCTCACCCTTGGAGATCTTCTTGTTGTTCAGCTTGACGCCGGCCAGCACATTGTCGCGGATGGACATGGTGGGGAACGGGTTGGGGCGCTGGAAGACCATGCCGATCTGGGAACGCACAGTGACGGGGTCCACGCCGGGGCCGTAGAGGTTGTCGCCGTCCAGCAGGACCTCACCCTCGACGCGCGCGCCGGGGATGACCTCGTGCATGCGGTTCAGGGTGCGGAGGAAGGTGGACTTTCCGCAGCCGGAGGGGCCAATGAACGCGGTGACGGACTTGGCCTCGATGTTGATGCTGACGTCCTCCACGGCAAGGAAATCGCCGTAGTACACGTTCAGGTCCTTGACGTCGATGCGCTTAGACATGGAGTTCCTTCACTTACTGGGTATGGATTGAAGTCTAGGATCCGCCGCGGTATGGCGGAAGGGAGGGCCTGGTTACCGGCCGGCTTTGGGGGCGAAGATCCTGGCGATCAGGCGGGCCACCAGGTTCAGGACCATCACCAGGATGATCAGCACCAGCGCCGCGCCCCAGGCCCGCTGCGAGGACGGGTCCGGGTTGGAGGGCGAGGTGGGGTTGAGGATCTGGGTGTAGATGAACGTGGGCAGCGAAGCCATCCAGCCGCCAAAGACGTTCGAGTTGATGCTGGTGGCAAAACCGGCGGTGACCAGGATGGGCGCCGTCTCGCCGATGACCCGGGCAATCGCCAGGGTGACGCCGGACGCGATGCCTGAAATCGCCGTCGGAATAACCACCTTGAGGATGGTGCGCCACTTGCGCACGCCCAGGGCGTAGGCGGCCTCGCGGAGTTCGTTGGGGACGATCTTGAGCATTTCCTCGCTGGAGCGGACCACCACGGGGATCATCAGCACCGACAGCGCGACGGCGGCCACCGCACCGGTCTTGGTGCCCGGGCCCACCACCACGAAGAAGAACGCGGCAGCGAACAGGCCCGCCACGATGGAGGGGATGCCGGTCATGACGTCCACGAAGAACGTGATGGCCCTGGCCAGGCGGCCGTCGTGGCCGTACTCCACCAGGTAGATGGCGGTGAGCAGCCCCACCGGAACGGAAATTACGGTGGCAAGCAAGGTGATCTGCACCGTGCCCAGGAGGGCGTGGTAGATGCCGCCCATCACCGGGCCGCCGCTTTCCACGGCCTTGTTGTCATAGGCGCCCGTGACGCCGTTCATGGAGGTGGTGAGGAACCCGGGGTCCATAAGACCCGGGATGCCGTTCACCAGCACCGTCCAGATCACCGAAACCAGGGGCAGGAGGGCCACCAGGAACGAGCCCACCACCAGGCAGGTGGCCAGCTTGTCCTTGGCCTTGCGGGACCCTTCCACCACTGCGCTCCAGGACACCAGGCCGATGGCGAACAGGATCGCGGAGACCAGTCCCCAGCCGAACGCATTGAAGCCGACCAGGGCCAGGATGGCGGCGCCAACAATCAGGGCCGCAGCCAGGACGGCGTAGGGGGCATACTTGGGCAGCTGGCCCTTGGTGAGCGCCGACCGCTTGCTGCGGACGGGGGTAAGCGTGGAGGTCATTTAGTTGGCTCCCGAGAATTCTTTGTGCCGGGTGATGACCCAGCGGGCGATCATGTTCACGGCCAGGGTGATGACGAACAGGACCAGGCCGGCGGCGATCAGCGTGCTGACCCTGATGCCGCTGGCTTCCGGGAAGTTCAGGGCGATCTCGGCAGCGATGGTTTGGTTGCCGGACTGGATCAGGCTGGCCGTCAAAGCGCCGGAGGACAGGACCAGGGCAACGGCCATGGTTTCGCCCAGCGCGCGGCCCAGGCCCAGCATGACGGCGCTGATGATGCCCGGCCTGCCGAAGGGCAGCACTGCCATCTTGATCATTTCCCAGCGGGTAGCGCCCAGGGCCAACGCGGCTTCTTCATGCAGCTTGGGGGTCTGCAGGAAAATCTCGCGCGACAGCGAGGTGATGATGGGCAGGACCATGACCGCCAGGACGATGCCTGCGGTGAGGATTGTCTTGCCGGTGGTGGAGGCCGGACCCTGGAAGATGGGAAGCCAGCCCATGTTGGCCGCCAGCCAGACGTACGCCGGAGAGATTTCCTTTGCCAGGAACGCTGCACCCCAGGCACCGTAGACCACGGACGGAATGGCGGCGAGCAGGTCAACCACATAGCCCAGTCCGGAGGCAAGGCGGCGCGGTGCGAAGTGTGAGATGAACAGCGCCACGCCAATGGCGATGGGGGTGGCGATGACCAGTGCGATGACGGCCGCGATGAGAGTGCCGATCACGATGGGCCAAATGTAGGCGAAAAAGCCCTGGCCGCCCTGGATCTTGTCGGCGGGCGCGGTCAGGGCGGGAACTGCCTGGACAACCAGGAACAGTGCGACGCCGAAGAGGACGGCAAGGATCAGGCACCCGGCTGCCAGCGTGGCGCCGGAAAAGACTTTATCCCCGGCGCGTCCGGCGCCTTGGGTACTTGTCAGGGGGGTGGCGGTCATTCGACGGCCCTTCGAGTCGTTGCTGGATTGGGAATGCAGGGTGCAAAGCCAAGTTCCCCGCACTGCCTTCCGGCAGGCGGGGAACCCGGTTTTGCAGCGATGGCTAGGACTTGGCCTTGATCGAGTCGATCGCCTTGACAGCCTTGGCTGCGAGGTCCGAGGACAGCGGAGCGGACTTGGCCGAGTCTGCTGCGGCCTTCTGGCCTTCAGCGGAAACTACGTAGTGCTCGAAGGCCTTGACCAGGTCCACGGTCTCCTGCTTGTCGTACGTGGTGCACAGGACGTGGAAGGACACCAGGACGATCGGGTAGGCGCCTTCGATGGTGGTCTTGCGGTCCAGCTTGATGGACAGGTCGTTGGCGGCGCGGCCTTCAACCGGCTTGCCGGCGTCCACTGCCTTGGCGGCAGCATCGGCGGAGATCTTGGTGAAGGACTCGCCCACCTTGATCTGGGCCACGCCCAGCTTGCCGCTCACGGCGGAGTCGTCGGCGTAGGTCACGGCACCGGGGGTGTCCGTCACGGTCTTGACCACGCCGGAGGTTCCCTTGGCGTTCTCACCCTGCAGGCTGGCAGGCCAGACGCCGGCGGCCTTGTCGGTCCAGACGTCGGACGCAGCGGCGGCCAGGTAGTCGGTGAAGTTCTGGGTGGTGCCCGAGTCGTCGGAGCGGTTCACCGGGGTGACCTTGAGGTCGGGCAGGGAGACGCCGGCGTTCAGGGCGGCGATGGCGGGGTCGTTCCACTTGGTGATCTGGCCGCGGAAGATCTTGGCCACGGTGGTGGCGTCAAGCTTCAGGTCCGTGACGCCGGGAACGTTGAAGGCCACAGCGATCGGGGAGATGTAGACCGGGACGTTGATGGCGCCGTCGGGGCCGCAGACGGACTTGGAGGAGGCGTATTCGTCATCCTTCAGGTACGCGTCGGAGCCGGCGAACTGGGCCGAGCCGTCCAGGATGGCTTTGCGGCCTGCTCCGGAGCCGTCCGGGGAGTACTGCACGGTGGCGCCGGAGTTGGCGGAGGCAAAGTTGGTCTTCCAGGCGTCCATGGCGGCGCCCTGGGCGGAGGAGCCGATGCCGGTCAGCGTGCCGGTGACCTTGGTGCCGCCGGCGGACTGGCTGCCGGCAGGAGCGGTGCCCGTGGCATTGTCTGAACCGCAGGCGCTGAGCGCGAGTGCGCCGGCTGCGATGACAGCGATAGCCGCGTGGCGGCCGAAGCGGAGTGCCTTCACTTAGATGTACCCCTTCCAGGGTTATTCAGGTGCGGGACAGGGCCGGAGAACCCTGCTGCGCGATGCGTACGGTGTGTACCTTTCAGTAAGTTATGGGCTGCAGGTAACGGGATGGGCTGTCCAAAGTGAACGGAGGATTAACG
Source organism: Arthrobacter sp. Soil761 (assembly GCF_001428325.1). Classification (NCBI taxonomy): domain Bacteria; kingdom Bacillati; phylum Actinomycetota; class Actinomycetes; order Micrococcales; family Micrococcaceae; genus Arthrobacter; species Arthrobacter sp. Soil761. The sequence goes on from NZ_LMSF01000002.1 coordinate 132,885, forward strand.
ACGGCGGGATATTGGCTGACAAATGCCGGGTCACCATTGCGCGGATCACAGGTCCGGCCGTAGTGGCCTGCCCGGGTGCTCCACCGCCACTGAATAGACTTGAACCCATGGCAATCGAAGCAGGACTCTCGGCAACCCAACGGTTCCTGCGCAGCCGCGTCCGGACCGGCCTGATCCGGAGCCGCAACTCGTTCGTCCCTGCCATCCAGATGACCGTCTGCGCGGTGGGCGCCTACGCCTTCGCGGAATACGTCCTGGGCCACTCCGGCCCGCTGTTTGCCGCCACCTCCTCGCTGATCGCGCTCGGGTTTTCGCGGGAACCGCGGCTGCGGCGCGTGATGGAAGTGGGCCTGGGCTGCACCATCGGGATCGCCGTTGGCGACCTGCTCCTGCACTGGCTGGGCGGGGAAATCTGGGTGGCCGCCGTCGTTCTTCTCTTCTCCATCCTGCTGGCGCGGTTCCTTGACAGCGGGAACATCTTCACCACCCAACTGGCCCTGCAGTCGCTGCTGGTGGTGCTGCTTCCGGCGCCGTCGGGCGGACCGTTCACCCGGAGCATCGATGCGGTGGTGGGCGGCCTGTGCGCCCTGCTGGTGACCATCCTCATGCCCAAGGACCCACGGCGGGAACCACGCCGCGACGTCCAGAAACTGCTGCACGAACTGGCGGAAGTGCTGCGGGAATGCGCCTCCGCGCTGGCCAACAGCGACTCTACCCAAGCGTGGCATGCGCTGATCCGCGGCAGGAACTGCCAGCCCCTGGTCGATGCCATGCGGCAGTCGCTGCGGGCCTCCGGGGAAGTTGCCACGCTGGCGCCCGCCTACCGCCGGCACCGGGATGAACTGGACCGGCTCAAGCAGTCGCTGGACTTCATCGACCTGGCCCTGCGCAACAGCCGAGTCTTTGCGCGGCGGCTCACCAGCGCCATCAACCACGCCGCCCTCTCGGACGAGGCCACGGACAGCATCGCGGAGGTGCTGCAGGAGACCGCTGCCGCGATTGATGAGCTTTCGCTGGGCCTTGCGGAATCGCACGACGGCGTCCGCCGCGCCCATCTGCGTACGGCCCGGCGCGACCTGAGCGAAATCGCCCTTCGCCTGCACCCCAAACTCCTGGAGGTGCAGCGGATGGAGGGCGAAACGGTGGTGATGCTGTTCCGGCCACTGATGGTGGATCTGCTGGAGGCCACGGGGATGGACGCGGACGAGGCCAGGGACGTGCTGCCCGCACTGTAGGCGGGATGGGCCCGGGCCCAGCGCGGGGTGGGCCCGATGTCGGTGCCCGCCACTAGGGTTGGACGCATGGCAACAAAGACTTCCCGGGCCTCCAAGGCGCCCGCATACAAATGCGCCGAATGCGGCTGGACCACCGTGAAGTGGGTGGGCCGCTGCGGCGAGTGCCAGGCATGGGGCACGGTTGAGGAAACAGGCACGGCGGTGGCGCGGACCACCGCGGCCACAACAGTCGTGGAGCCGGCGCGGCGGATCGCGGACGTGGACGCCACCACCGCGGCGTTCCTGCCAACAGGGGTGGATGAACTGGACAGGGTGCTGGGCGGCGGACTGGTTCCCGGCGCCGTCATCCTGCTGGCGGGTGAGCCCGGGGTCGGCAAGTCCACCCTGCTGCTGGACGTTGCCGCCAAGTTCGCGCGGACAGCCCAGGACGTCCTGTATGTCACCGGCGAAGAGTCGGCCGCCCAGGTGAAGCTGCGGGCGGAGCGGATCGACGCCGTCGCCGAATCCCTCTACCTGTCCGCGGAGACGGACCTTGGGCAGGCGCTGGGGCAGGTGGAGAAGATCGAACCGCGGCTGCTGATCGTGGACTCGGTGCAGACGCTCAGCAGCGCGGACGTGGACGGCAGTGCCGGTGGCGTGTCCCAGGTCCGGGAAGTGGCGGCTTCCATCATTGCCGCAGCCAAGCGGCGGAACATGACCACCCTGCTGGTGGGCCACGTCACGAAGGACGGTTCCATTGCCGGACCGCGGCTGCTGGAACACCTGGTGGACGTGGTGTGCCAGTTCGAAGGTGAGCGGCACTCCCGGCTGCGGCTGCTCCGTGCCGTGAAGAACCGGTACGGGCCCACGGATGACGTGGGCTGCTTCGACCTGAATGAAAACGGCATCGAGGGCCTGGCCGATCCCAGCGGGCTGTTCGTCAGCCGCACCAAGGATCCGGTTTCCGGGACCTGCATCACCGTCACCATGGAGGGACGCCGCCCCCTGCTGGCGGAGGTGCAGTCGCTGCTGGCGGAAAGCCCCAACTCTCAGCCGCGGCGGGCCACCAGCGGGCTGGACAGTTCCCGGGTGTCCATGCTCCTGGCCGTGCTGCAGCAGCGCGCAGGGACCCAGCTGCACAAGGACGATTCGTACGTTGCCACCGTGGGCGGGGTGAAGCTCAGCGAACCGGCAACGGACCTTGCGGTGACCCTCGCCGTGGCGTCGGCCAAGGCCCGCAAGCCCCTGCCTGTCCGGCTGATCGCCTTCGGCGAGGTGGGGCTGGCAGGTGAAGTCCGGCCAGTACCAGGCATCAACCAGCGCATCCAGGAGGCGCACCGGCTGGGATTCACCCACGCCGTGGTCCCGGCCAGCCACACCGGCCCGGGCCCTGTGCCTGCAGGGTTTTCGGTCCGGGAAGTGGAACACCTCACGGAAGCGCTCAGCCTCCTGATCGGATAGCGGCAGGAGATTTCCGGCGCCCACCGAACGCCCTGCCTGGTTTCTGCAGGGCTTTCGGCGGGTACTGTTGGTGCAAAACCTTCTTGCAGACGGAGGCTTTTGGTTTCTGCGCTGGGGGAAGCATGGCAATCAAGGAACAGCAGGGCACCGCCGACCGTGCGGGCCGCGCACGCATGGCACCTGTGCAGCCGGTTGTGTCGGACCGGATTGACGGACTGCTCGAAGGCCTGAGCATCCGGAAGCGCGTGGCCGCAAGCCAGCTGCCGGTCACGGCCACGGTTGCACTCGTGGTGATCGCCACGGCAATCTTCAGCCCGGAGACGTTCGACGACAACCTGTTCGTGGCGGCGCTGCTCTTCCACCTGGCAATTGCCGCGGCGTGCTTTGCAATACCCTGGGGCCGGCTCCCTGCAGGTGCGTTCGCCGTCATCCCGCTGCTCGACTGCCTGGCCATCGGGTTCACCCGTGAGGCGGGAGGCCCGCCCTTCAACGTCCTCAGCATCATGCTGGTGTTCCCCGTCATCTGGCTCTCCGTCCACGACCGGCCGTACATGCCTGTCCTGGCCATGGCCGGGGCAGTCCTCAGTACCGTGGTTCCGTCTGTTGTCCAGGGCTCCCCGGTGCTGGGGGGATCGATGATCAGGACCCTGATCCTTCCCCTGGTCCTGTCAGTCATAGCGGTGACCGCGCATGTGATGGCCACAACCATCCGGCGCCAGCGGATCAAGCTCATGGAAAACGAACTGCACCTGGGCCGAACACTCGGTGAAAGCGTCCGCCGGCAGGCCCTGCTCGACGCAGTGCTCAGGGCGGTTGGCTTGGGCGTTTGGGTGGTGGACGCCAAAGGGAACACGGTGCTGGCAAACAGGGCAATGCACGCGGACCCTGCCCTTGCCGGCGTCATCAGCCCGGCAGGGGGCCAGGCACCCCTGATGTCCGCCGACCGCTCCACTCCAGTGCCGGCAAACCTGCTTCCCGCTGCCCGCGCCGCAGCGGGAGAAGCCTTCATTGACGAGCTGTACTGGGCCGGCCCGGCGGACCGGCAGCGCGCCTATTCCGTGAGCTCGCACGGGTTTCCTCCGGCGGGCGGGCAGGAAGGCGGCGCCGTCATCACGTTTGTGGACGTCACCAGCCTGATCGGTGCGCTGGCGGCCAAGGACAACTTCGTTGCCACGGTTTCGCACGAGCTGCGGACCCCCCTGACATCCATCCTCGGCTACCTGGAACTGGTCCTGGACGAACCCGGGCATGAGGACATCCGCGACGAGCTCCTGGTGGTGCGCCGGAATGCCGAACACCTGCTGGGACTCGTCAACGACCTCATTGCGGTCGCCTCGGAACGCGTGGACCTCGCGCTGGAGCAGGCGGACCTTGCCCGGCTGGTGGCCCGGGAGGTGGACGCAGCTTCGCCCACGGCTGCCGGCAACGGACTGCAGCTGGTGCTCGATGTGGAGCAGCCGCTTCATGCCAGGATGGATCCGGCACGGATCGGCCAGGTGATCCGGAACCTGCTTTCGAACGCCATCAAGTACTCCCCCAACGGCGGCCTGATAACCGCCCGGGCCTTCCGGACCCGGGAGGGCCTGGCCTGCTCCATCACGGACACCGGCTTGGGGATGACCGGGGAGGAGCAGGAGCAGGCCTTCAGCAAGTTCTTCCGTTCGGCCCGGTCGCGTGAAACCGCCATTCCCGGCGCCGGCCTGGGCCTGCCGGTGAGCAAGACCATTGTTGAGGGCCACGGCGGATCAATCAGCCTGGAGAGTGAACCCGGCCGGGGTACCAGGGCAACATTCATCCTGCCGGAATCCTGACCCGCCATCGCAGGGAGCTCCCGTTCTGCCCCTCAGGAGGAACCGCGCCGTCGGCAGGCGACGTGGGTCAGGAACCCGTGCCGGCCAGCCAGTTGGAAACGTCGCTGCGCAGCACGAGAAGGGGGCCCCCGGTGGCGCTCACGTTGCCGTTCACCACGTAATAGCCGCGGCCCGATCCGGCTCCCCCGGCGGCACGATCCAGGGCATCCACCAGATGCCGCGGCAGGTGGCCCTGCGGCCCAAGGCTGCGGAGTTCATCGACTTCTTCGGGCGTAAGCCGCCCCAAAACCTCGGCAATGTTGGCCATGAGTGGTCCCGTCCCTTTCGACCAGAGTGCCTGGCAGAGTGCCTGAAGGAATAACCTAAAGCAGGGCCGTGAACTCCACGTTAACGGCGGACGGCAACTTCCTTTCCTGTTCCCAGCGGCTTTCTTGGAGGATCAATGCCCATTCGAAGCGCCGGCATCCTGCTGTACCGGCAGGACCCGGCCATGCCCGCCGGCGCCCGGGAGGGCCTGCAGGTGTGGATCGCCCACATGGGCGGCCCGTTCTGGGCCCGCAAGGACGCGCATGCCTGGTCGATTCCGAAAGGCGAATACAGCGAGGGCGAAGACCCACGCGCTGCCGCGCTGCGCGAGTTCGCCGAGGAAATGGGCACCGCGGCCCCGGACGCCGAGTACCGGCTTCTGGGCGATTTCCGGCAACCGTCCGGAAAGCTCATCACGGTCTTCGCGGCCCAGGCCGACTTCGCCCCGGCCGTGATCAGCAGCAACACGTTTCCGCTGGAATGGCCCAAGGGGTCCGGCAGGATCCAGCATTACCCCGAAATCGACGACGCCCGCTGGTTCCCCGAGCAGGAGGCGCGGCTCAAGCTCGTGAAGGGCCAGCTGCCCATCCTTAGTGCCCTGGTCAGCGACGCCGCGCTGGCGTGAAGCCCCGACCCATTAAGAACGCACCCCTGCCTTCACGGCCAGCACCGGCCGGTCCGCCTGCATCAGGATCTGCTGGGCGTGGCTGCCGAGGATGAACTTGCCCACCTGGGTGCGGTGGCGGAGGCCGATCACGATCAGCGAAGCATCAACTTCCCTGGCCACGTCCAGGAACTCGTCCGCCAGGTCGTGCTCGTACGGCGGCTGGATGACGGTGGCATTGACTCCGGCGTCGGCCGCCTTTTTCGCGGCCTGGGCCAGGACGTCCTCCGGGGCCACGGACTTGTCCACCAGCGCCCCCTGGCGGGCGGAGTTCACGATGTACAGGTCCTTTTGCCGGAGCCGCGCTTCGGCGATCCCGGCGGCGAGGGCTGCCTCGCCGGCAGGCGTGGGGACGAACCCAACGATGATGCTCATACCTTCTCCTTGATGTTGTTGGTGCTGTCCGTGGCGGAGGCGACTGCCGCCGTCGTGCCCTTGCGCTTGGCCAGCATGCTGCGGAGGCCTGGCAGCACGGCCACCAGCACGAAGACCACCAGCAGTGTTGCCGAGATAGGGCGGGTGAAGAAGCCGGTGGCGTCGCCGCCGAAGACCAGCAGGGAGCGGCGCAGTGAGCTTTCCAGCAGCTCGCCGAGGACGAAGGCCAGAACCAGCGGACCGGGCTCGAAGCCGAACTTCTTCATCAGGTAGCCCACCACGCCGAAGAACACCACCAGGGTCACGTCGAACATGCTGTTGTTGATGGTGTAGGCCCCCAGCAGGGTGATCAGGGCGGTGACCGGCGCCAGGATGGCTGCCCGGACGCGGAGGATGCGGACGAAGATCCCCACCAGGGGCAGGCTCATGATCAGCAGCAGGATGTTGCCGATGTACATGGAGTTGACCACGCCCCAGAAGAGCTCCGGGTTCTGTTCCACCAGCTGCGGGCCAGGCGTCACACCCTGGATCAGCAGCGCGCCGAACATCAGCGCCATGGTGGCGTTGGCGGGAATGCCAAGGGTCAGCAGCGGGATGAACGACGACGTTGCCGCCGCGTTGTTCGCGGTTTCCGGGCCGGCCACGCCTTCCGGTGCGCCCTTGCCGAACCGCTCCGGCTGCTTGGCCCGTTTCTTCTCCATGGCATACGAGGCCATGGAAGCGATGGTGGCGCCGCCGCCGGGCAGAATGCCCAGGAAGAAGCCCAGGACCGAGCCGCGGGTAATGGCTCCCGATGCCTGCTTGAGGTCGGACCTGGAGGGCCAGACATTCGAGACCTTCGACGGCGCCTTGGCAGCCCGGTGCCGCTCCTCGAGGTTGTAGAGGATCTCGCCCAGTCCGAAGAGGCCCATGGCGATGGGCACGAAGTCGATCCCGTCCGCGAGCTGCAGGCTGCCGAAGGTGAAGCGGCTTTCGCCGGTAAAGATATCGCGGCCGACGGTAGCGAGCAGGAGTCCGACGGCGGCCGCGATGAGTGCCTTGGCCTTGGCGCCTCCGCTGATGGTTGCCACCAGCAGGATGCCCAGCAGCGCCAGCGCGGAGTACTCCGCGGGTCCGAAGTCGAGCGCGAAGCCCGCCACCACGGGAGCCAGGAAGGTCAGGCCGATAATCGAGGCGGTTCCGCCGATGAAGGACCCAATGGCCGCCAGGCCCAGGGCCGTGCCGGCCTTGCCCTGCCTGGCCATCTGGTACCCGTCGAAGACGGTGACCACGGAGGATGCCTCACCGGGAAGCCGGAGCAGGACGGACGTGATGGTGCCACCGTACTGGGCGCCGTAGAAGATGCCGGCGAGCATGATGATGGCGGTGACCGGCTCCACGCTGTAGGTCAGCGGAAGCAGGATGGCGATGGTGGCGGCCGGGCCCAGCCCGGGCAGCACGCCGATCAGCATGCCGATCACCACGCCAATCAGGCAGTAGAGAAGGTTCATTGGTTCCAGGACGACGGAAAAACCGTTGATCACAGGATTGAGGAAATCCACGGCGGTCTCCTAGAAGAGGTGGGGGATGGAAGTGCCCAGCGCCAGCACGAAGATCCCGTAGAAGGACGCGACGACGATGGCACTGATCACGAGGGTGGAACGCCAGGTCTCGCTGCCCAGGAACTTCATCCAGATGATGCACAGGATGAGGGCGGGAATCTCGAACCCGATCAACGGCATCAGCGCCACCATGGCGGCCAGCGTGGCCAGGCCAGTGAGGGGCGCGAAGGACATCCGGGTGAACTTCTCCGCGTCCCGGTTGTGCCGGCCCCACACCAGCTGGAAGATGGCCAGGGCCACCATCACGCAGCTGGTCAGGAAGGGCCACAGCCCCGGTTCGGGCTTCTCCGGAGTGCCAAGGCCCATGGAAACTGACAGCGCCAGGGCGGCGGTTCCGACGGCGAGCACCACCAGGGATGAGGCCGCGTTGGCGAGCGGGCCTGCAGCGGGAGGCTTTTCCTCCTCCCACTGCGCAGCCAGTTCTTCGGGGGTCAGGGCCTCGGGCAGGTCTTCCGGGCCGTCACAGCCCGGCGGAAGGGCGGAGCTGCCGCCCCGCCCGGCAGCCACTGCTGGAGTAGTCCCCATGGCCGTTACTTGTTCCCGTTGAGGCTGATGCCGTGCTTCTCCACCAGGGACTTGTACTTCGCGGCGTAGTCCTTCCACTGCGTTACCACTTCCTCGCCGGAGATCTCCTTGGGCGTCAGGAGGTTCTTCTTGTTGAACTCCTGGTAGGCGTCGGTCTTGAACGTGTCCTTGAATGCAGCGGCGAGCTTGTCCTTGACCTCCTGGGGAGTGCCCTTGGGAGCCGCGACCGCACGGTACTGTGCCACGGGAACGTCGTAGCCGGCTTCCTTGGCGGACGGAACGTCAGGCAGGAAGCTGTTGCGCCCTTCGGAGAAGACCAGCAGAGGGGTGACTTTTCCGGCCTGGATCTGTGCCATGGCTTCGCCCAGCTGGACAGTGGCCAGCTCCACCTGGTTGCCCAGGACGGCGGTCAGTGCCGGCTTACCACTGTCGAACGGCACATCGGTGCCCTGCACGTTGGCCTGCTTGAACAGGACGGTCTGGGCCAGCTGGCTGCCCGTGCCCACGCCGGTGGTCCCGAACGTGACGTTCCGGCCGGCGGCGGTGACGTCCTTGAAGCTCCTGAACCCGGAGCCCTGGCTGGCCACCAGCACGTAGTCGTCCTGCGAAAGTCCAGTGATGATGTCCAGGTCGTCGAGGTTCACTGCCTCGTCCTTGCTCACGGCAAGGGGGGTGATGGTGACCAGGGAGGCTGTGAGGAGTACCAGCTCCTGGCCGTCGGCCGTCTTGCCGGCAACTTCCTTGGTGGCGAGGGCGCCGTTGGCGCCCGGCTTGTTCACCACGGGCATCGGGGCTCCGAGGGTCTTGGCGGCGCCGTCTGCAAGCGCCCTGGCGATCAGGTCCGTGCTGCCGCCGGCGGCCTGTCCCACGGTCATTGTTACGGGCCCGGCCGGGTACTTGGACGGGTTGCCGGCTGCGGCTCCGCCGGCAACGTTGCCGCCGCAGGCTGTCAGTGCCAGCAGGGTGAAGGCCGACGCCGTTCCGAGAACGGCGCGGCGGGACGGGAAGTGCATCATTGGGACTCCTAGGTGCAAGCGCAGGTGCGGGCTGGGACGCCCGGTACATCTGTGAAGCGGGTCACCCCCGCCTCGCTGTGTTGAGTGTAGGGAGCAGTTATGATGCCTGTCTAAGCCCATATCTGCATCATTTGATACCCGGAAGGCATCATGTTCACTTTCGACCAACTGGCCGGATTCATCGCCGTAGCGGAGGAACTCCACTTCGGCAGGGCGGCAGAACGCCTGAATATGACGCAGCCGCCACTGAGCCGGCAAATCCAGAAACTCGAAAAGGCCGTGGGCGCCGAACTGCTGGAGCGGGACAACAGGAAAGTGGAGCTGACATCTGCCGGCCGGACGTTCCTGGACGAGGCCCGCCGGCTCATGGCACTCGCGGAGCGGGCACCTGTCACCGCACGCCGCATCGCTTCCGGCAAATCCGGCGTCCTGCGGATAGGCTTCACCGCGGCCAGCGGCTTCAGCATCCTGGGTCCGCTGCTGGAGGAACTCGCGGGCATCATCCCCGATGTGGACATCGAGCTGCAGGAACTGGTGACCGGAGACCAGTTGGCCGGGCTGCTGACGGGCGAACTGGACCTGGGGCTGGCACGGCCGCCGTTCGACCGGGAGACCTTTGACTCGCATCTCCTCTACCGCGAGTCCATGATGCTGGCCGTCCCCGAGGGGCACCCGCTGACGAAGCTGGAACGGAGCATTGCCGCGGACGATTTCAGCGATGAGCCCCTGATCATGCACTCGGCCACCCAGGCCCGCTACTTCTATGACCTGGTGGTGCGCATGCTCCCCATCCGCCACACCAACGTGGTGCACACGGTGAGCCAGATCCTCACCATGGTGTCGCTGGTGGCGGCCAAGCGCGGGCTGGCCTTCGTGCCCCACTCGGCCACCATGCTAGGTATCCGCGGCGTTGAATTCCTCCCGCTGGAGGGTGGCGACCACGAACAGGTGGAGCTGCATGCGCTGTGGAACCGGAGGGTCACCAATCCTGCGCTGTCGCGCCTCCTTCGGGACCTTGAGTTCGCCATGGAGTAACCGGCGCCCCTCCGGTCAGTAATGCAGCAAAGGTATCAACGCATATAAAAATGCACTTAGACAGGCATCGAGGGCGCTCCTACTGTGGGAACGGAATCATCAGCCTGCCGCCCGCGGCGCACACACCCGGAGGACCCACACCGTGGCAAAGTACACACCCCAGGAACTGGCGGACACGCTCAAGGAAGGCCTGCTGTCCTTTCCCGTGACCCCGTTCGATGCCCAGCTCCAGGTCGATGAGGAGAACTACCGCAAGCACCTGGCGTGGCAGGCGAGCTTTCCGGTGGCGGGCCTGTTCGCGGCCGGCGGCACCGGCGAAGGGTTCTCCCTGACTCCTGCCGAGTCGGAGCACGTGGTGCGGACAGCCGTCGAGGAGGTGGGCAGCCGCATCCCCGTCCTTGCCTCCGCCGGTGGCTCCACGGCGCAGGCCATCGAAAATGCGAAGGCTGCCGAGGCTGCCGGCGCAGAAGGCATCCTCCTCCTGCCCCCGTACCTCACGGAGGCAGACCAGGACGGGCTCGTGGAACACGTCAGCGCGGTCTGCCGGGCCACCTCCCTGGGCGTCATCATCTACAACCGGGCCAACGCCATCTACCGGGACACCACGGTGGCAACCCTCGCCGAGCGGCACCAGAACCTGATCGGCTTCAAGGACGGTGTGGGCGACCTGGAACACGATGCCCGCGTTTACGCCAAGCTCGGCGACCGCCTCTTCTACCTGGGCGGTCTCCCGACCGCCGAGACCTTCGCCCTTCCCCTCCTGCAGCTCGGCATGAGCACGTACTCCAGCGCCATGTACAACTTCGTCCCCCAGTTCGCACTGGACTTCTACCAGGACGTCCGCAACCAGGACCGGGCCGCGGTGAACAGGAAGCTCAACGACTTCGTCATCCCCTACCTGGACATCCGCGACCGCGTGAAGGGCTACTCTGTTTCCATCGTCAAGGCCGGCCTTGATGCCGTGGGCCGTCCCGCCGGCCCGGTGCGGCCGCCGCTGCAGAACCTCAACGATCAGGACTTCGCGGACCTCAAAGCCCTGATCGCCACCGTTTCCTAGCCGTCGCTGCAGACACAGGAGCCCCACCATGACCCTCAACGGACATTCACTCATCGCCGGCCGGCCCGTTACCGGCGAAGGCAAAACCACCAGCGGGTTCAACCCGGCCACCAACCAGGCCCTGGAGCCCGCCTACTCGCTGATCACGGAAGAACAGTTGAAAGCCGCCACGGCAGCGGCCGCCGAGGCCTTCCCGTCCTTCAGCACCCTTGACCCGGAAACCCACGCGTCCTTCCTCGAAGCGATCGCGGACAACATCGACGCCCTGGGCGAGGAACTGATCATCCGCGCCGGCCAGGAAACAGGGCTCCCGGCGGCGCGGCTCACCGGTGAGCGGGCCCGCACCACCGGCCAGCTGCGCCTCTTCGCGGACGTGGTGCGGCAAGGCGACTTCCGCGGCGTCCGCATCGACCCCGCCCTCCCGGACCGGACCCCGCTCCCCCGGGCTGACATCCGGCAGCGGCAGCTCCCCCTGGGTCCCGTCGCCGTGTTCGGCGCCAGCAACTTCCCGCTGGCGTTCTCGACGGCGGGCGGAGACACCGCCTCGGCCCTCGCCGCAGGCTGCCCGGTGGTCTTCAAGGCCCACAACGCCCATCCCGGCACCAGCGAACTGGTGGGCCAGGCGGTGACCCAGGCCGTCAAGGACGCAGGGCTGCACCCCGGCGTGTTCTCCCTGATCTACGGTCCCGGTTCCAGCATCGGCCAGGCCCTCGTGGCGGACCCCGCCATCAAGGCGGTCGGCTTCACCGGCTCCCAGGCTGCAGGCATCGCCCTGATGAAAACCGCGGCCGCCCGCCCCGAGCCGATTCCCGTGTACGCGGAGATGTCGTCACTGAACCCGGTCTTTGTCTTCGAGGGCGCCCTCGAGGGCGCCCTCGACGCCCTTGCACAGCAGTACGTCACCGCCGTCACCGGAAGTTCCGGCCAGCTCTGCACCTCCCCCGGACTCCTGTTCGCCCCCGAAGGCGAGGCAGGGGACAAACTCGCTGCCGCCGTCGGACGTGCCGTGTCCGCCTGCGCCGGTCAGACCATGCTCACCGAAGGCATTGCCAAGTCCTGGAACGCCGGGACGGAAAACCTTGGCGCGGCAGCCGGCGTCGAACTCATCGGCCAGGGCACTCCCGGCCCCACCGAGAACGCCCCGGCGCCCACCATCTTCGGCACGGGCGTCACCGAATTCACCAGCAACCACGTCCTGCATGAGGAAATCTTCGGCGCCGCGTCCCTGGTGATCCGCTACAGCTCCATCCAGGACCTCCTCCAGGCAGCCGGCCGGATGGAAGGCCAGCTCACCGCGTCCCTGCAGCTCACCGAACAGGACTATCCAACAGCGGCGCCGCTTATCCCCGTCCTGGAGCAAAAAGTGGGACGCATCATTGTCAACGGCTGGCCCACCGGCGTCGAAGTCGGCCACGCCATGGTCCACGGCGGCCCCTTCCCCGCCACCTCGGACTCGCGCACCACCTCCGTTGGAACCCTGGCGATCAACCGCTTCCTGCGTCCCGTGGCCTACCAGAACCTCCCCCAGGAACTGCTCCCGGCAGCCCTGCAGGACGCCAACCCCTGGCACCTCAACCGGCGCATCGACGGCGAAGTGGTTTCCGCCGCAGAGAAAGCAGAGAGCAACGTATGAGCAACCAGCCCACCATTGCCGCCATCGAAGTTGTACCGGTAGCCGGCTACGACAGCATGCTGATGAACCTCAGCGGCGCCCACGGCCCGTTCTTCACCCGCAATGTGGTGATCATTACCGACTCGGACGGCCGCACCGGCCTCGGTGAGGTTCCCGGCGGCGAAAAAATCCGCAGCACCATCCAGGAAGCCGGCGTCCTGATCAAGGGCAAGCCCGTGGCCCGGTACCGCTCCCTGCTGCGGGAAATCGCCGCGGGATTCGCGGACCGGGACGCCGGCGGGCGCGGGCTGCAGACGTTCGACCTGCGCACCACCGTCCACGCCGTCACCGCCGTCGAGTCCGCCCTGCTGGACCTGCACGGCCAGTTCCTCGGCGTTCCCGTCGCGGAACTGCTCGGCGACGGGCAGCAGCGGACGTCCGTGCCGATGCTCGGGTACCTGTTCTTCATCGGCGACCACACGCGAACCGACCTGCCGTACCTGGTGGAGGAGCCGCCGTCGGACCGCTGGGAAAAACTCCGGCGCCAGGAGGCCATGACTCCGGAAGCCGTCGTCGCGCTGGCCGAAGCCGCCCAGGAACGCTATGGCTTCTCCGACTTCAAGCTCAAGGGCGGCGTGCTGTCCGGCGACGACGAAGTGGACGTGGTCACGGCACTCGCCAAGCGGTTCCCGGAGGCCAGGGTCACGCTCGACCCGAACGGCGGCTGGCTGCTGGAGGAGGCAATCCGGCTGGGCAAGCGGATGCAGGGCGTGGTGGCGTATGCAGAGGACCCCTGCGGCGCCGAAGGTCGGTTCTCCGGCCGCGAAGTGATGGCCGAGTTCCGCCGGGCCACCGGACTGAAGACCGCCACCAACATGATCGCGACGGACTGGCGCGAAATGTCGCATGCCATCCGCAGCAACGCCGTGGACATCCCGCTGGCCGATCCGCACTTCTGGACCATGCACGGCTCGGTCCGGGTGGCCCAGCTGTGCAACGAGTTCGGCCTCACCTGGGGCTCGCACTCCAACAACCACTTCGACATCTCGCTGGCCATGTTCACCCACACCGGAGCCGCCGCCCCCGGTGGGATCACGGCACTGGACACGCACTGGATCTGGCAGGACGGACAGGGCCTCACCAAGGAGCCGCTGCAGATCAAGGGCGGCGCCATCGAAGTCCCGGCGGCTCCCGGCCTGGGGATCGAGCTGGACCAGGACGCGCTGGACAAGGCGCACCAGCTGTACCTTGAGCACGGCCTGGATGCCCGTGACGACAGCATCGGCATGCAGTACTACATCGACGGCTGGTCCTTCGACCCCAAGCGGCCGTGCCTGGTCAGGTAATGGGCCAGGCCACGACAGCAGGTAACGAAAGCCGGCAACCGCAAGTCCTGTAAGTTTCTCCAAGGCCCCCGCCTTGCCAACACCCCTCCCAAAGGAAACATTCAATGAAGTCTGTGGACAACGCCGTCCTGGACCTGGCATCTGCCACCAGGAAATTCTTCAAGCGCGTGCTCCCGGTCATGCTGGTCATGCTGGTCTGCAACCAGCTGAACCGCTCAAACATCGGCTACGCCCAGGACCACCTCCAGGCTGACGTGGGAATCGGCGCCGCCGCTTATGGTTTCGGTGCCGGCCTGTTCTTTATCGCCTATGCCATCTTTGAGCTCCCCAGCAACGTGATGATGGAAAAATACGGCGCCAAGGTCTGGCTGACCAGGATCATGGTCAGCTGGGGCATCGTCTCCTTCCTGATGGCGTTCGTGCAGAACGAGACCATGTTCTACGTCCTGCGGTTCCTCCTGGGCGCCGCAGAGGCCGGCTTCTTCCCGGCCGTCATCTTCTACTTCGCCCGCTGGGTTCCTGCCGGCCAGCGCGGGAAGGCGACGGCGGTCTTCATCGCCGGTTCCTCGGTTGCCGCGGCGATTTCCGGCCCCATCGCCGGCATGCTGCTGAGCCTCAACGGCGCCCTGGGAATGCGCGGCTGGCAGTGGCTCTTCGGGTTCGAAGGCATTCTGTCCGTCCTGGTGGGCGTCACTGTGTTCTTCCTGCTGGACGCGAAAATCGCCGACGCCAGGTGGCTCTCCCCCGCCGAAAAGGACGCGCTGTCCCAGGCCATCGATGCGGAGGACGCCGGGCACGCCAAGGCGGAGAGCGGAAAGGTCAACCGCTGGAAGATGCTGCTGAACCCGCAGATCCTGCTCCTGTGCGGCATCTACTTCGCCATCCAGCTGTCCATCTACGCCAACACCTTCTGGCTGCCAAGCATCATCAAGCGGATCCCCGGGACCACCGACCTCTCCGCAGGTTTCCTCTCCTCCATCCCCTGGGTCTGCGCCGTGTTCGCGATGTACTTCGCGGCGAAGTGGCAGGACAAGGCCAGGTCCAGGAAGCCCCTGCTGGTGGTCGCGCTCCTGGTGGCAGCCATCGGTACCTACGCGGCGGCCGTGGCCTCGCCCGGGCTGGCGCTGGTGTTCCTGGCCGTAGCGGCCATGGGGTTCAAGAGCGCCTCACCGCTGTTCTGGACCATCCCGCAGTCCGGACTGCACCCGCTGGTGCTGGCTCCGGCCATCGCCATCATCAACTCGCTGGGCAACCTGGGCGGGTTCGTGGCACCTTTCGGTTTCGGCATCATCAAGGAGCAGACCGGCAGCGTCATTCCGGGACTATTCGCCCTGGCTGCGGCTTCGGCGGCGGCAGCCGGCCTGGTCTACTTCCTGAAGGAACGCCGCAGCGGGGCTGAGGCGTCGCCCGAGACGCCGGAACTGCCCAACACGGCGCCGCTCCCCAGCAGGGCCTAACCCGCGGTAAGCACCAGCGCCACGCTGTGGCCGCCAAAACCGAAGGCATTCACCAGCCCGGCCGGGGCATAACCCGGCGGAAGCTGGTGGGTGCCTTCGGTGAGGACGTTAAGGTCCACTTCCGGGTCCAGCGCTTCCACGTTCAGCGTCCCGGGGACCTTCCCGGTCCGCAGCGCTTCGAGGACCACGACGGCGGCCAGGGAACCGGCGCCGCCCAGCAGGTGGCCGGTATGCCCCTTGGTGGAAGTGACCGGCACGTCAGCGCCGAAGACCGCGTTGATTGCCTGGCCCTCCAGCCGGTCCCCCACAGGGGTGGAGGTGGCGTGCGCGTGGACGAATCCGATATCAGCCGGCCGCATGCCCGCCGAGTCCAGCGCCTTCTGCATGACCCGCCGCTGCATGGCGGGGTCCGCGGCCACGATGTCGTTCGCGTCGGAGGTCACGGCTCCGCCTGCCACGGCACCAAGGACGGCGGCGCCGCGGGCACGGGCGTGCTCCTCGCTCTCCAGCACCACCACGCCGGCGCCCTCTGCCAGCACAAACCCGTCGCGGCCGCCGTCGAACGGGCGCGAGGCCAGCTTGGGGTCATCCGACCGGGTGGACAGGGCACGGATCTGGGAGAAGCCGGTGATCACAAGGTCGTTGACGGAGGCGTCCACGCCGCCGGCAATCACGACGTCGGCTGCACCGGAGCGGATCATCTCGGCTGCCTGGACAATCGCCTCAGCCCCGGAGGCGCAGGCGCTGACAGGCGTCCGGGCGCCGCCACGGGCGCCAAGGTCGATGGACACCCACGCGGCCGGACCGTTGACCATGAGGCGGGTGAGGGTATGCGGCGAAACCTTCCGGGGGCCCGATTCGGCCAGCACCCGGTCCTGCTCGATGGTGGAACCGAGCCCGCCGTAAGCGGAGCCGATCACCACGGCGAACCGCTCCGGATCCACCTCGGGGGCGCCGGCCTGCGCCCATGCCTCGCGCGCCGCGATCAGCGCCAACTGGCCGCACCGGTCCATCCGCTTCATCTCGCGGGTACTGAGGTGCTCCGAAAGGTCTGCGGTGACCTGCCCTGCGATTTTGACGGGCAACTGCCCTGCCCAGTCCTGCTCCAGCGGCCCGATCCCGGACCGGCCCTCAAGCAGGGCCTCCCAGGTTTCCTTGACGCTGGAACCCAGCGGGTTGATGGTGCCGGCGCCGGTGACCAGCGCGCGTGGTTGTACTGCCGTCATGGTTGGCTACTTTGCGGGGTTATGGGTGCCGATGGGCACGAGCGTCAGGTCGGGGTGGTTCTTCTCGATCCGCCGGAGCGCCCAGACGTCGTTGAACAGGGCGAGGTATTCGCCGTCGGACCGCAGCAGCACCTCCGCGCCCGGGACGTTTGCCAGCGCGGGCATGGCATCCGCAGTCGAAATCCTGGCCAGGGAGTAGGGCAGGCGTTCCAGGCGCATGGGTGCGCTGAAATCGTGCGCCATGCGGTCCTCCACCACTTCGAACTGCATGGGCCCGACGGCGGCAAGCACCGGCGCCTGGTCACCGCGGACGTCGGAGCGGAGCACCTGGATGACGCCCTCGTGTTCCAGCTGCTCAATGCCGCGGCGGAACTGCTTGAACTTGCTGGGGTCCTTGGACCGGGCCACCTGGAAGTGCTCGGGGGCAAACAGCGGGATGGCAGGGTATTCCACCGGGTTCTCAAGGAACAGGCTGTCGCCCACGCGCAGCGAGGACGCGTTGACCAGGCCCACCACGTCACCGGGGTAGGCCTCGTCAATGACTTCGCGTTCGCGGCCGAACACCTGCTGTGCGTACTTGGTGGCGAAGGACTTGCCGGTGCGGGTCTGGGTGACCACCATGCCGCGCTCGAAGACGCCCGAGCAGACGCGGATGAAGGCCACGTGGTCGCGGTGCGCCTTGTTCATGCCGGCCTGGACCTTGAAGACGAACCCGGAGAACGGGGATTCCACAGGACGGGGTTTTCCGTCCACGTCGGGGCGGGGCGCTGCCGGCGGGGCGAAGTCCACCAGCGCGTCCAGCAGTTCCTTGACGCCGAAGTTCAGCGCAGCGGAACTGAACAGGATGGGAGTTGCCCTGCCGGCGTGGAAGGCGTCGACGTCGAACTCCAGGTTGGACTCAATCACCAGTCCGGCCTCGTCCACCGCGTCTGACCAGTTGCTGCCCTGGTTTTCCGCCGCTTCCTCGGGAGTGAAGTACTCGGTGATGGCGATCTGCGCTCCGGCGTTGTTGCGCTGGAACCGGGCGAAGCGGTCGTTGCGGAGGTCCCAGACGCCGCGGAAGTCACCGGAGATGCCCACGGCCCAGGTCAGCGGCATGGGCTGCAGCCCGGTGCGCTCGGTGATCTCGTCCATCAATGCCAGGGCGTCCAGGCCCGGGCGGTCCCACTTGTTGATGACCGTGATGATGGGCAGGTTGCGCTGCTTGCAGACCTCGAAGAGTTTCATGGTCTGGGTTTCCAGGCCCTTGGCGGCGTCCACCAGCATCACGGCGCAGTCGACGGCGGCGAGCACGCGGTAGGTGTCCTCGGAGAAGTCGGCGTGGCCGGGGGTGTCCAGAAGGTTGATGACGGTGTCCCGGTAGGAGAACTGCAGGGCCGCGGAGCTGATGGAGATGCCGCGGTCCTTTTCCATCTGCATCCAGTCCGAGACTGTTTCCTTGCGGTTGGCCTTGCCACTGGAAGCGCCCGCGGTGCCGATCACCTTTGCGTGCAGCGCCAGCGCTTCGGTGAGCGTTGACTTGCCCGCGTCAGGGTGGGAGATGACAGCGAAGGTCCTGCGGCGGCCAGCCTCTTTGTGGATACCGGAGATCCGGGCGGGGGTCAGGACATCTTGGGACACGGTGCTACTTTCGCTGCGGTTGTGGCTGCCCAGGTGTCTTTCGGGTACTGCGCTGCGACTCGAGGGCGGGGAAGGTGATTGGCAAACGGCCAAAGTACAGTTTATCGCAGGGCTGCAAACCGGACGGGTTCCGCTTAACGCGGGCGAAACCGGACGTTCAAGGCGGCGAAATGCGGGGCAGTTAGCTTTGGGCGCATGATGCATGGCGCCACTTTCACCGGCAACCTTTTTTTCGACCCCCTGGCCACCAACCTGGGCGCCAACGCGGGTGCGGTCCTTGGCACCGCCGCGGCCCAGCCGCCGGGTTCGGCCCTTCCTACCGGCCCGTCCCGGAAACGGGGAGTGCAAACAGCGGCTGAACACAAAGCACTCCGTGCCGCTTCACTGTCGAAAGTCAGCCGGGATTTGGAGCGGATGCTCAGGGACCGGAAGCGCTGACGTCCCCGCGGCGGCAAAACCTGGCAGGCATGGGGGTGCCCGGCAACGGATACCCGGCAACGGCATGATGGGTTCATGCGCAGCATCGAGTTGGTCTTTGACGGCCCCACCGAATCCCTGGTCAGGGCTGACTGGGCGCGGCTCGCGGCCGCCGGCCTCCCCAGCCTGGCAGGGCATACCTCCCCCAGCAACAGCCCGCACATCACCCTTGCGGCAGGCACGGACCTGGTTGCCGCCCGGGAAGGTCCCTGGGAGGTGCTGCCCGTGGATGTCACCTTCTCCGGAGCGGTCGTCTTTCCCGCCGGCGCAGGAAAATATGTCCTTGCCCGCGCCGTGCTGCCGACTGCTCCCCTGCTGGACCTGCACGGAATCCTGCACCAGGGCCTGTCAGGGGCGCTGCCGCTGACGTGTCCGGGGGCCTGGACACCGCACGTCACCATCTCCCGGCGTATTCCCGGCCATCAACTCGGAACGGCGGTGGACCTGCTGGACCTGCGCCTCGAGGGCCGCTGCACGGGAGCGCGGCTCTGGGACAGCAGCACCAGAACAGTCACACCCCTGGGAGCCTCCGCCTGAGCAACCCGCTGAAAGGCAGAGCTAAGGCCGGGCAGGGTCAAAGCCGGGGCAGGGTTGAAAATGGCGGGGGTCCAAAGCGGCGAAAGTGGCTGCCCCGCAATGCCCCCAACCAGCGTTTTTGCCGCCGTTCCGGGCACCCCCTAATGGGGCACTTTGGGGCTTGCCCGTGCGGAAGTTGGGTTTCTTACCCCTATCATTGAGCTTGCGGGAATCAGTGCACTTTTTGATCCTGCCGGCAAACTGCGGACGCCGGCATTCCTGCGGGTGGCGGTCCGCACCTTTGAAGGGAAAAACCTATGGCGCGGAGCCCCGAAGAATCGCTGAGGGCCACTCTGGGCAGGGTTGCACCCGGAACGCCCCTCCGCGACGGCCTGGAACGGATCCTCCGCGGACGCACCGGCGCACTGATCGTCCTCGGCTCCGACCGCACCATCGATTCCATCTGCTCCGGCGGATTCGATATCGGTATCGAATTCTCGCCCACCCGGCTGCGCGAACTGGCCAAGATGGACGGCGCCATCATCTGCGACAAGGATGCCGGCAACATCCTGCGTGCCGCGGTCCAGCTGGTCCCGGACTCAAGCATCGAAACGCAGGAATCGGGCACCCGCCACCGCACGGCGGAACGGGTGGCCAAGCAGACCGGGGTCCCGGTCATATCCGTGAGCCAGTCCATGCAGATCATCGCCCTGTACGTCAACGGGTTGCGGCACGTCCTGGAGGGCTCGGAAAACGTCCTTGCCCGCGCCAACCAGGCCCTGGCCACCCTGGAGCGCTATGTTGCCCGCCTGGACCAGGTCACCAGTTCGCTCTCGGCCCTGGAAATCGAGGCAATGGTGACGGTGCGCGATGTGGCCGTGACCCTGCAGCGGCAGGAGATGGTGCGCCGCATCTCGGAGGAAATCTCGCAGTACGTCCTGGAACTTGGCGAAGACGGCCGGCTCCTCTCGCTCCAGCTCGACGAGCTCACCGTGGGCCGTGGACCGGGCAGCGACGTGATCATCCGCGACTACGCCAGCCCCAACGCCTCCGCGGAGGACATCGAAAAGGCCGTCAACGAACTGGTCAGCCTGGGCCCGACCGAGCTGATCGATCTCGGCAAGATCTCCGCGATCGTGGGGTTCGCGGGCGGCGAGGCAAACCTCGATGCCGTCGTCCAGCCCCGCGGATACCGGCTCCTGTCCGGCCTGAAGGCGGTTCCCAAGGCGGTAGCGGACCGGCTGGTGGACCATTTCGGTGGCCTGCAGTTCCTCATGGCGGCCACCATTGACGACCTCATGACCGTTGACGGCATCGGCGACCAGCGCGCCCGCACCGTGCGTGAGGGGCTCAGCCGGATGGCCGAAGCAAGCCTCCTGGACCGCTTCCTGTAACCCCAAGCCCCAACCCCACGGCCCGCTCCCACCATGCCGGCGGGATGCGTCAGTTCAGCTGGAAGACGGCCTTTGGACTGGCCCGCGAGCCAAGCTTGGCGGTGAAGATGTAGTAAGCGCCACCGCCGCCGGGTGCCGCCGCCACGGCCTTGCAGCCATCGGCACTGCGGGTCCGGTTCCATGGAAAGTTCGCGGTTTCGCTGGCGCCGGGCGCGATCACCTTCACCAGGTCCTCGCTGGACGCCTGGCAGTCCTTGGACGAGAAGATCCGGTCGGAACCGCTGGTCACCAGGAATTCCATTTGCGAGGTACCGATGTTGACCTCACAGGGGACGGTGCCGCCGTTGGTTACCTTCAGGGTGAGCATCGGGTTTTCCCCCGGCCCATAGGCGGGCTTGTCAGTGGACGCCGAAACAGTCACCAGGTTCTGGTTGCAGGAGGGGGCAGCGGAGGCAGTGGGCGACGGCGTGGCGGACGGGGTTGCCGAGGCGGACGCAGAGGGACTGGCGGCAGCAGACGGGGAAGCCTGGGAGGTGGCCGGATCGGCGGAAGACGGCTGCGTGGAGGACGCCTGCTGCGAACCGCCCTTGAAGGCACCGGCCAAGGCGAAACCACTGATCACGAGCGCAATCACCAGCAGGAGCGCGCCGCCAACAACCAGGCGGCGGCGGCGGTACACGGCGGCGCTGGGCTTCCGGACGCTGCTGGAACCGGATGCCGTGCCGCGTGCTGGTGAATCGCCTTGCCTGCCCATCCTCCTAGGCTAGGGAACGCCGCCGGATCTGCACTGCCACCACGCCGCCGCAGGCCCATCGCACTGGTCACACCCCTGTTTTTCAGCCCGCCCGAACCTATCCACTACAGTGTTGGCATCGACACTGAAACCTCCACCGCCGCCCGCTCCGCGGTCGCTCCCACCGGTCCTGCAGACCTGGAGTTGCTCCATCGCCGGATCAACTCCTGGTTCGCCGGAATCGCCCGGGACCTGCCCTGGCGCGAACCTGGCTGCTCGCCGTGGGGTGTGCTGGTCAGCGAGATCATGCTGCAGCAGACCCCCGTGGTCCGGGTCCTCCCGGTCTGGCACGAGTGGCTCAAGCGGTGGCCCACGCCGGCCGGCCTGGCCGGCGAACCGGCAGGTGAAGCGGTCCGTTCATGGGGCCGGCTGGGCTACCCCCGGCGTGCCCTTCGCCTGCACGCCGCAGCCACAGCAATCGTCGAGGACCACGGCGGCCATGTCCCCGGCACCTACACGGAACTGCTGGCCTTGCCCGGAGTGGGCAGCTACACGGCCGCCGCGGTGGCCGCCTTCGCATATGGCCGCCGCGAGACTGTGGTGGACACCAACATCCGGCGGGTGCACGCCCGCCTGGTGTCCGGCGTCGCGCTCCCCGCGCCTGCACTGACCGCTGCGGAGATGCGGTTGGCCGCCGCCCTGTTGCCGGACGACGACGAAACCTCCGTGCGCTGGAACGCTGCGGTCATGGAACTGGGGGCGCTGGTGTGCACGGCCCGGGCACCCAAGTGCGCTGCCTGCCCGGTGAAAGACTCCTGTGCGTGGCTCGCCGCGGGTGAGCCCCCGCCGTCGTACGTTCCCAAAGGCCAGGCGTGGCACGGCACTGACCGCCAGGTCCGCGGTGCGGTGCTGGCCGTGCTGCGGCTGGCGGAAACTCCCGTGCCGGCCGACATGTTCCAGCGCGAGCCCGCCGACCTTGGGTTCACCGCCGAGGGCATCGGCGTGCCCCTCGCCGCGCTGCACCGGCTCAACTCCGCCCCCGAGCAGCTGGAGCGGGCGCTGGCGGGACTGCTGGCGGACGGCCTCGCCGAGATCCACGACGGCGGCTACCGGCTCCCCGCCTGACCTGCTGGACCCTCAAGGGCCAGGCCGGGATGGCATACTTCTTGGTGACCGGAACCGGGGGGAGCCATGAAAACCATTCTGTACATCGTGTGGGCATTGTTCGTTGCCGCCGCGATATTTTCGCTGGTCCGTGCGGCCCGCAGGACCAAGCGCCAGGAACAGCAGATGGCGGCCTGGCCCAAGGTACAGGCGACCGTCACCGGCAGCACCACCGGCTGGACCAGCGGCGTGGGCGGCGCCAACCGGAACCTCCGCCACTACCCCACCTACCAGTTCACCGATCCGCAGGGCACCCTCTTCATGGGCAAGTCGGAGATCTCCGGGGTTGAGCAGCATGTGCCGGGAGCCCTCATCGAGGTGGCCTACAACCCGCAGAACCCCAACGAATCCCTGCAGGTTTCCGCGGAGCCGCGCACCGCCATGGGCTGCCTGATCGCGTTTTTCTCGGTCTTTGCCATCGCGCTGTTCTGGTTCATCGGCATCTTCCCGCTGGGTTAGGCCGTGGAGGCATAACAATGCTGCCTCCAATTGACGCCGATCCGGCCCTGCGCGGGCCCGCCCGACGTAGCCTGAAAGCATGCACAAGCCCGGACTGCTCCTGGCATTGACGACCGCGCTCATCTCCGCCCTTATCTCCGCCTGCGGGCCTGCCGGCAGCGCCTGCCCCGCGATCGCGCAGGCCACCGCCGTTTCCATCACCGTCAGCGCCGGCTACTCGCCGAAGGTGGCGGCGCTGCACGTCCGCGCCTGCCAGGACGGCACCTGCAAGGAGTCCGACGTCGAACTCCGCCCGGGCAGCACTTCCGTGGACGCGGGGTGCAGCCGCGAGGGCGCCTGTTCGGCCACTGCCTCGCCCGACGGCACCAAGACCGCTGTGCTGATGCTGGATACCCTGACCGAATCGCCCATGACGGTGACCGTGTCCGGTGCAGCGCCGGAGGGAACCGCACTGCCGGTACGCACCCTGGAATTCAGGCCGCAGGTGGCCTACCCCTTCGGTGAACAATGCGGCAAGGTCCTGTCTGCGTCCGTCGTCCTGGACGACGCCGGACTGCACCAGCAGCCTGCATCCCGGTAACTGGACCGGGCGGCACCGGACTAGAACAGCACGGGCTGGGTGAAGGTTTCGCCTTCGGCGGTTCCGGCCGCCGGACCGCCACCCACGGGCTGGGCGCTCCAATCGAAGCCGAGTTCGGCGAGCAGTTCCTCCACGGAGATTTGGCCGTCCAGCACTTCGATTTCCTGGGGGTTCTCTGCAAGCGGCCGTTCCATGCCATCGAGCTTATTCGCAGGAACCCGCCATCGGGCTTAGGGCTCGCCGAAGCCGGCCTGCACCAGGCCGCCGACGTACTCCACTGCCCGTTCCGCATCCGTCCCCCACGCTTCCACGTGCAGCACGGTGCCCTTGCCGGCGCCGAGGGTCATCAACCCCGTCATGGACGCGCCATCCACCCCGTTGATCGTGACCTCGGCATCCAGCGAGGCCAGGCCCCCTGCCACTTTCGCGGCCGGCCGGGCGTGCATCCCGGCCTGGTTCACAAGTTCAAAGTCGCCGGTGAAATCCGGTGCGGCGCTGCTGACAGGTCCCTGCCCCGCTCCCCCGGCCCGTGCGGGTTCGGGCCGGCGGGCCGGACCGCCTGCCGCTTCAGCCGCCGCCCGGACCGCCTGCACATCTGCTCCGCCCTGGGCGGCAACCGCAGCGGCCACCAGCCCTTCCACCAGCGGCGCGTCGGCGAGCAGGACGCCGGCGGCATCCTCCAGGAACTCCAGCGCCGCTTCGGCCGTCATCACCGCCGATCCAAGGTCCGTCAGGATTACCGTGCCGTTCCCGCCGGGCTGCACTCCGGGCTGTTCCGCGCCGGCCTCTTGTGCATTGCGCTGTTTATCGCCGGCCTGTTCAAGGGCTGCCAGCACCTTCTCCAGGCTGGTGCCGATCCTGCCGTCGTCGGTGCCGCCGGCGGGCAGGATCACCACGTCAGGAGCCATCTGGGCGGCAAGCTCCACGGCGCCGTCGGCGATCTTTTCGCTGTGGGACACCACCACGATGCTTACGGTCACGCAGCCGCCCCAACGGCCGCACGCAGGATCAGCGCACTGGACACAGCGCCGGGGTCCCGGTGGCCGGCGCTGCGTTCGCCAAGGTAGCTGGCCCGGCCTTTCCTTGCGATGAGGGGATCGGTGGCCACTGCCCCGGCCTCGGCGGCTTCCGCGGCTGCCACCAGGACGCCAAGGACGTCCGTGCCGTCGCCGTCAGCCGCGGCCCGGGCCGCATCAACTGCCGGCGTCCACGCATCCACCATGGTCTTGTCGCCGCTCTCCGCCTTCCCGCGCGCCACGATCCCGTCCCGGGCAGCCTCCAGGGCAGAGGCCAGCCCTGCCGGATCAATCTCGGGCGCGTCGCCGAAGGCGGTGGCGGCGCGAAGGAACGCGGTGCCGTAGAGGGGACCGGCAGCTCCGCCCACCTTGGACATCAGGGTCATGGCCGTCATCTTCAACGCCGCCCCGGGCGTCTCCGGCGTGGATTCGCCCAGCTTGGCCAGGACGGCCTGGAAGCCGCGGTCCATGTTCTCGCCGTGGTCCGAGTCCCCGATGGCACGGTCCAGTTCGATCAGTTCAACGCGGTGTTCAGCCATGGCCTGCGCGCACAGGGTCAGCCATTTCACGGCCCAGTTGGCGTCCAGGACCACGGTCACACGCCCCAGCGAAGGGCGGCGGTGTGCACGGGTGCATCCCACAGTTCCGTGAGCTCGTCGTCCAGCCGGAGGACCGAAACGGAGCAGCCCTGCATCTCCAGGGCCGTGATGTAGTTGCCCACCAGCGACCGTTCCACCGTGGCACCTGCTTCGGCGAGCACCTGCACGGCCCGCCGGTACACGATGTACAGTTCGCTCAGCGGTGTGCCGCCCATGCCGTTGACGAACAGCAGCACCCTGTCCCCCGAACTGATCTTCAAATCAGCCAGGACCGGTTCCAGCAGGCGGTTGGTGATGCTGTCCGCGTTTTCCATGGGGATGCGGTGCCTGCCCGGCTCGCCGTGGATGCCAATGCCGATCTCGATCTCATCCTCTGCGAGGTCGAAACTGGGCGTGCCCGCGTGGGGCACGGTGCACGCGGACAGGGCCACGCCCATGGTCCTGACATTGGCGTTGACCCGTTCGCCGATGGCAGCGACGGCGTCCAGGTCGTCCCCGCGCTCGGCGGCGGCTCCTGCGATCTTCTCCACCAGCACTGTGCCGCCCACCCCGCGGCGGCCGGCCGTGTACAGGGAGTCCTCCACGGCGACGTCGTCATTGACCAGGACGGTGCGGACGCTCACGCCCTCCGCCTCGGCCAGTTCGGCCGCCGTCTCAAAATTCAGGACGTCGCCGGTGTAGTTCTTGACGATGTGCACGACGCCGGCACCTGAGTCGACTGCCAGGGTGGCGGGAAGGATCTGGTCCGGCGTGGGTGAGGTGAACACCGCCCCCGGCACCGCGGCGTCGAGCATTCCCTTCCCCACGTAGCCGGCATGCAGCGGCTCGTGGCCGCTTCCGCCGCCGGAAACCAGCCCCACCTTGCCGGCCACCGGCGCGTCCTTGCGCGTGATGTAGATGGGGTCTTCGCTGACCGTCACCAGTCCGGCGTACGCCATGCCGAAGCCCTGGACAGCTTCCTGGACAACGGATTTTGGATCGTTGATGAGTTTCTTCACGGCGTTGCTCCTGGCTGTGCTCCTGAAGGGTGTGTTTTCCGACCCTACTACCGTCATCGCAGGTGGCGGTAGGTTCTTCCTGCCCGGGTTTGCCGCCCGCTTCCCGGAACCGCCGGCCCGGGACGCAGCAAAGGGACAGCCCCCAATGACTGTCCCTTTCCTGAGGCCCCCCACATACCGGCCTGCAGTAGTTTATCCATCAATTCGAGTAAAGCCAATACGGCAGTCCCCCGTGCTCCCGCGGTTGGCTTTGAAGGGTGCGGAACAGCGTTAGAGGGTGCGGATCATCCGGGTGTTGCCCAGGGTGTTGGGCTTGACCCGGGCCAGGTCCAGGAACTCCGCCACGCCTTCGTCATGGGAGCGCAGCAGCTCGGAGTACACTTCCGGGTCCACCGCCGACTGGTCCGCCATCACTTCGAAGCCGTGGCGCTTGAAGAAGTCCACTTCGAAGGTGAGGCAGAAGACCCGGGAGACACCAAGGGCACGGGCCTCCTCCAGCAGGCTTTCCACCAGGACGTGCCCCACCCCTTTGCCGCGCCATTCGCCCGAAGCCGCGAGGGTGCGGATTTCCGCAAGGTCCTCCCACATCACGTGCAGGGCGCCGCAGCCGATCATTTCGCCGTCGCTGGACTCGGCAATGCGGAACTCCTGGAGGCTCTCGTAGTACGCCACCGTCTCCTTTGCCATCAGGATGCGCTCCTCTGCCAGGGGCGCCACCAGCTTCTTGATGGCAGGGACGTCGCTGGTGCGTGCTGGGCGGATGTGGAAGGAGTCGGTCACAGAGCTATCCTACGAGGCGAAGGAGGCTGGGACATTTGCGTAGCTCGCATCAAAGCTGGGCCCACGCTGGTGAGGGTCCCCGGCCGAGCTTGCGAGGCAGGGGGCCAGCGGGGAGGAACGAGCAGCAAGCGGCAAATGCCCCAGCCTCCGAGCCGGAGTATCCAACAGCTTAGAGGCCGAGTTCTGCCGGCAGTTCGATGTCCTTGCCCAGGACGTTCCGTGCCAGGAACCACTCCACCACCTGGTACCAGACCTTGGCGTGCTGCGGCTGGAGGACCCAGTGGTTTTCGTCCGGGAAGTACAGGAACCGGTGCGGGGTCTGCCCGTCCTGGTCCGCCGCGAGCCGGGACTTGGACAGCAGCTCGTACCAAAGCCGCAGGCCCTCGCCGATGGGCACCCTGTAGTCCTTGTCCCCATGGATCACCAGCATGGGCGTGCCGATGTTCTCCGCATGCAGGTGCGGCGAGTTCTCGAGTGCCATCTCCTCGGTCATTTCCTTCAGCCAGTACTGGGAGGCGTCCGTGGTGGGCCCGAACTGGTCCAGGGCCCACAGGCTGGCATGGGTGACAACTGCCTTGAACCGGTCCGTGTTGCCTGCAACCCAGTTGGCCATGTACCCGCCAAAGGAGCCGCCCATCGCCGCGGTCCGGGACTCATCGACATCGGGCCGTTCCACCGCCGCATCGGTCACGGCCATCAGGTCGGTGAAGGGCGCCTTCCCCCATGAGCCCCAGCCCCGCTGGATGTACGACTGCCCGTATCCCGTGGACAAAGCGGGATCCGGCAGCAGCACCGCATATCCCCGGGCAGCCAGAAGCCACGGGTTCCAGCGCCACGTCCAGGCGTTCCAGGATCCCAGCGGACCGCCGTGGATCCACAGGAGCAGCGGCGCCGGCTCACTTGCGGAGGCGCCCTCCGGCAGGGCCAGGTAGGCAGGCACCCGGGACCCATCGGCCGCGGTGGCCGCGATGCGTTCCAGCCGCCCCGGGAGGCTGGGACGTTCCGCAGGAGCCGGGAGGCGGGTTGTTTCCCCTGTGGCCAGGTCGATCCGGACGGCTTCGGCCGGAAATTCGTAGGAGCTGCGCAGGGCATACGCGCTCCGCCCCTCTGGAGAAATGACGACGTCGGAATATGCCGCGGCGTCCTGCGTCACCCGGGTGACGCCAACCTCAGCGGCAGCCGACGGAATGCTGACCCGGAAAACCGGCGACGCGCCGTCGTCGTCCGCTGTGACCAGGAGGGCAGAGCCATCGGGGAGCCACGCTGCAGGCTTGGGCCAACGGTCCCAGTCGTGGGCCAGGGGCTGCAGGCCCGCGGCGTTCCCGGCGGCCCCGCCGGAGACGTCCAGGAGGTGCATCTTGATGTCGGGGGCCTGCTGCGGGGTGGAGTCGCTTTCGCTGACCACCACCAGGGTCCGGCCGTCAGGGCTGACCGGACCCGGGAAGTAGCTCATTCCCTCCTGGTCCAACAGCACCTTGAGCCCGCCGGATGCCACATCCACCGCCACCAGGACGGACCTGCTGTCCGCCTTGGCCAGTGGTTTGGTGTAACTGCTGTAGATGGTCTTGCCGTCAGGGCTGACCACGGTCTCCGCTTCCCGCAGCCGGGGCCCGGCGTCCGGCGTCAGGTTACGCAGGACCAGCGGGGCGGTGGCGTCAACCGTTGCCGGTTTGCCCGGCGCCTTGTCCTCCCCCGCTTCCACCGCAAAGATCCGCGGCTGGCCCGGCCCCAGGTCCGCGTCCCAGTAGCGGACCGGATATTCAGAGTGCAGGATGGCAGAGACTTTCCGGTCCTTGCGCGTCTTGCGCCGGTCGGCGTCGTCTTCCTCGTCCATGGACCCTGCAAGGACCTCGGCCGTCACGAACGCCGCGTCCGCGCCCCTGGCCGTCAGCACTTTGCTGATGCCGCCGGGCCGGCTGAGGGCCACCCTGGCTTCCCCGCCGTCCGCCGGAAGCACCCACAGGGCGTTCACCGGTTCCTCGTCGGGGCTGTCCGGGTCGGGACGCGCGGACGTGAAGTAGACGTCGCCGTTGGCCGAGAAAGCGGCACCGGCTTCGCCCTTGGCACTGCGTGTAATTCGCCGCGCATGCTTCTGCCCGGCCGGGTCCAGCTCCCACAGTGCAGTGGCGAACTCGGTGCCTTTGCCGTTCAGGGTGCTGACGGTGGTGACCAGCCGCGAGCCGTCCGGGCTCAGGGCCAGGCCGCTTACCCGCGGGATGGACAGGTAGTGGTCGAGGTCGTGGAAAGGGGTCAGTGGTTGCTCATCCGGGATCGCCGGTTCCAAGTTAGCCATGCCCCCGATTCAACACGTTTTGTGTCCGCCATCACAGTCGACACACGGCACCCGGCTACGCGTGGGTGCTTCTCCGCGGCTGGGTCCGGCACCGGCCATCAGAGATTTCCCGGCGCCTGCTCCTTCGTCGCTTTGACGGCGCCTACATAAATCCCCGATGCCCGGCACCTCGTGCGCAGCATCGCAAACCCCCTGGAGGCACCGAGCGAGGGCACCGGGGTCATTTGTGTAGCTTGCGTCAAAGCGACGAAGGAGCAGCAAGCGGCAAATGGCGCCGGTGCCGGAGCGGAGGCAACCAGTGACGGGGTGGAGAGGGCAAAGCAAAAGCCCCGCCGCTCCTTGCGGAGTGGCGGGGCTTTGGCTGTGGAGACTAGACGCTCGGGGCGATCTCCGGGATGCGCGGCTTAGCGTTGCCGGCGAAGGTGAACTTCGCGTCGTCGCCTTCGCCTTCGACATCCACCACGACGATGTCGCCGGGGTGGATCTCGCCGAAGAGGATCTTCTCGGAGAGCTGGTCCTCGATCTCGCGCTGGATGGTGCGGCGCAGCGGCCGGGCACCCATGGCGGGATCGTAGCCGCGGGTTGCGAGGAGCACCTTTGCGGCCTTGGTGAGCTCGATGCCCATGTCCTTGTCCTTGAGGCGCTTCTCCAGGCGGGTGACGAACAGGTCCACGATCTCGATGATCTCGTCCTGGGTCAGCTGCGGGAACACCACGACGTCGTCAACACGGTTCAGGAACTCGGGACGGAAGTGCTGCTTGAGCTCCTCCGTCACACGGGCACGCATGCGGTTGTAGCCGGTCTGCGTGTCGGTGCCGGACTGGAAGCCGGTGGCAACGCTCTTGGAGATGTCCCGGGTACCCAGGTTGGTGGTCATGATGATCACGGTGTTCTTGAAGTCCACCACGCGGCCCTGGGAGTCGGTGAGGCGGCCGTCTTCCAGGATCTGCAGCAGCGAGTTGAAGAGGTCCGCGTGGGCCTTTTCCACTTCGTCGAACAGCACCACGGAGAACGGACGGCGGCGGACCTTCTCGGTCAGCTGGCCACCCTCTTCGTAGCCGACGTAGCCCGGAGGGGCACCGAAGAGCCGCGAGACGGTGTGCTTCTCGGAGTACTCGGACATGTCCAGGGTGATGAGGGCGTCCTCTTCACCGAACAGGAACTCCGCGAGTGCCTTTGCGAGCTCGGTCTTGCCGACGCCGGTGGGGCCGGCGAAGATGAACGAGCCACCGGGGCGCTTGGGGTCCTTGAGCCCTGCACGGGTACGGCGGATGGCCTGGGACAGTGCCTTGATGGCCTCGTCCTGGCCCACCACGCGCTTGTGCAGTTCGTCTTCCATCTTGAGCAGCCGCGAGGACTCTTCCTCGGTCAGCTTGAAGACGGGGATGCCGGTGGAGTTGGCCAGCACCTCGGCGATGAGATCCTCATCCACCTCGGAGATGTCGTCCATGCCGCCGGACTTCCAGTGGCGTTCCTTCTCCGCGCGCTCGGAAATCATCTTCTGTTCCTTGTCGCGGAGCGAAGCGGCGCCTTCGAAGTCCTGCGCGTCGATGGCGGATTCCTTCTCCATCTTCAGCTTGGCGATGCGCTCGTCCATGGCCTTGAGCTCCGGCGGAGCGGTCATGCGGCGGATGCGCAGCCGGGCGCCGGCTTCGTCGATCAGGTCGATCGCCTTGTCCGGCAGGAAGCGGTCCGAGATGTAGCGCTCGGCAAGGCTTGCAGCGGAGGCCAGGGCGCCGTCGGTGATGGTGACCCGGTGGTGCGCCTCGTAGCGGTCGCGCAGGCCCTTGAGGATCTCAATGGCGTGCGCCACGGAGGGTTCCTTGACCTGGATCGGCTGGAAGCGGCGCTCCAGGGCGGCATCCTTCTCGATGTGCTTGCGGTACTCATCCAGAGTGGTGGCGCCGATGGTCTGCAGCTCGCCGCGGGCCAGCATGGGCTTCAGGATCGAGGCTGCGTCGATGGCGCCTTCGGCGGCACCGGCACCCACCAGCGTGTGGATCTCATCGATGAACAGGATGATGTCGCCGCGCGTGCGGATCTCCTTGAGGACCTTCTTGAGGCGCTCTTCAAAGTCACCGCGGTAACGGGAACCTGCCACCAGGGAACCGAGGTCCAGGGTGTACAGCTGCTTGTCCCGGATGGTCTCCGGAACGTCGCCGCGGACAATCGCCTGGGCCAGGCCTTCGACGACGGCCGTCTTGCCGACGCCGGGCTCGCCGATGAGGACCGGGTTGTTCTTGGTGCGGCGGGAAAGGACCTGCATGACGCGTTCCATTTCCTGCTCGCGGCCGATGACGGGGTCCAGCTTGTTCTCGCGCGCAGCCTGGGTCAGGTTGCGGCCGAACTGGTCCAGGACCACGGAACCGGCGGGTGCGCCTTCGGGCTGTCCGCCGCCGACGCCTGCGCCGGTGGTTTCCTTGCCCTGGTAGCCGGAGAGGAGCTGGATGACCTGCTGGCGGACCCGGTTGAGGTCGGCGCCGAGCTTGACCAGCACCTGGGCGGCGACGCCTTCACCCTCGCGGATCAGGCCAAGCAGGATGTGCTCCGTGCCGATGTAGTTGTGGCCCAGCTGCAGGGCTTCGCGCAGCGAGAGCTCCAGCACCTTCTTGGCGCGGGGGGTGAAGGGGATGTGGCCGGAGGGGGCCTGCTGGCCCTGCCCGATGATCTCCTGCACCTGCTCGCGCACGCCGTCGAGCGAAATGCTCAAGGACTCAAGAGCTTTGGCGGCAACGCCCTCACCCTCATGGATCAGACCCAAGAGGATGTGTTCGGTACCGATGTAATTGTGGTTCAGCATGCGTGCCTCTTCTTGGGCAAGCACAACTACGCGACGGGCACGGTCCGTAAATCGCTCAAACATTTCGCCACACTCCTAGCTACGACGTACTTTGATGCTACGTGGCCGGTCCGAAGTTGTGGAGCGTGTTCGCCACAGGGGAAACATGGGACTTCCGGGAATATTGCCGCGCCCCCTTCCACGGACTTCGGCCGCCGGGCAGCAGCGGGCAAAGGAACCCTCCAAGAAGCCCTTGTCCCGCGCCGGGTGATGGGCCATTCTTGGCCCTAACGGCGGCCTTGGCCGCTCCAGCGGGAGCAACATGGGCAGCGTGAATCAGCGGGGAGGGCGGGAACATGTCGCAGGTGGACCTGGAACGCGTCAGGCGCCCGGCGGGGGTTGCCCTCGCGGCCGGCGCGGTTTGGCTGGCCGGCATCAGCCCGGTGCCGGGGGTCTACCTGGAGCCCGACGCTGCGCGGCGGCTGGACATGCTCCGGAAGGGGCAGCGCTGGTGGGTTGCGGGACAGCATGTGGCGGCGGCGGGGACGGCTGCCATGCCCGCGGCGTTTGCCCGGCTGGCCCTGGCCCTCCCGCCCGGAAGGAGCAGGGCACTCGCCGGCACAGCCGCCGTCGCACTTGCCGCCGGGGCGCCGTTATTTGTGTCCGAACTTGCAATGCGTGCCTCGGACCTGGAGCGTTTCGCGGCGCGCCGCTTCCCGGCGTGGCCGTTTCACGCCTATGCGTGGCTGCATGTGCTCGCGCTCGGGTCCCTGTCCGGCACCCTGGCAACCTTGCCGCACCGGAAAAGGAGGCGGCAGCGCTGGCCCTCGCCAGTGCCGGGTGTGGAGTGGTACTGGCGAAAACAGGCGATATTCCGCCTTTCGTGTTCTATGTCGCCGAGCAGTTTGCTGCCGGCAGCCTGCTGCGCCGTGAATCGCACAGCGGTGAATCCCCGGCTGCGGCGCGGGAGTAATTACGCCCGTACCGCTAAATACCTGCACCCAGCCAAAAAGCCCTGCCTCCCGAAGGTGGGAAGCAGGGCTTTTTAGTCAGGCCACGCGCGTACCTAGGAATTTGCCTTTTGGTAGGCTTCCTGGATTTCAGCCTGAATTCGGCCGCGGCTGTTAACGGTGTAGCCGTTATCCCGGGCCCATTGCCGGATTTGTGCCGAATCGTGGCTGCGGCCACCGGCCGGAGCCTTCGCCCGCTGGGCGGTGCGGCCTCCGGAAGCCTTGCGTGCAGCGTTGATGAACCTCTCCAGTGAAGACCGAAGTTCAGCGGCATTGGCTGCCGACAGGTCAATCTCATAGTTGACCCCATCGAGGCCGAACTTAACATTCTCGTCTGCGGATCCCCCATCCAGATCATCAACGAGGATGATGTTTACTTTCTGTGCCATTAAAGGTCTTCCTCTTGGGTTTTCAGAAAAGCAGGATGTTTCCCAAAAAAATTATGACTCTTATCTTGGCAACGCGTCAAAGCGCCTATTGGTTCCTTGGGGATAAAACCGGAAAGAAGGGGGTTTATCTATTTGGATTCGGGGCCCGGGCGGTCCGTAGGCTGCACCGGCAGGGAATCCGCCTCGGCCTGCGCACGGGCCTCCGCCTGGCGCTCGGCCTTGTCCGCGTTGAAGATTGCCTTCATGGCGAACCAGAACAGCAGGCCCACCACCAGGGAGGGCAGGATAACCGCTACGTATTCCATGATCAGTGCCCTTCGGGCTTCAGCAGGGGGAACAGGATGGTTTCGCGGATGCCGGCGCCTGTGAAGAGCATGACCAGCCGGTCGATGCCCAGGCCGATGCCGCCCATGGGAGGGGCGCCGTATTCCAGGGCGCGCAGGAAGTCTTCGTCCAGCTGCATTGCCTCCACGTCACCGGCGGCTGCGTGCAGGGACTGCTCGGTGAGCCGTTCGCGCTGGATGACGGGGTCGATCAGCTCGGAGAAGGCGGTGCCGCGCTCCATGCCGCCGATGATCAGGTCCCAGGCCTCGATCAGCCGGCCGTCCTCGCGGTGCGGTCGGGCCAGCGGCTGGGCGGAGGGCGGGTAGTCGTAGACGAAGGTGGGGTTCAGCAGGGTGGGCTCCACGATTTCGCCGAAGAGTTCCACCGCCAGCTTTTCGGCGTCCCACTTGGGGTCCGCCTTGACGTCGTGCTTTTCCGCGATCTCCCGAAGCACCTCAACGGGCGTCTCCGGCGTGATCTCCTGCCCCACGGCGTCGGAAAGTCCGGGGTAGACGGCCAGCCAGGCCCACTCGCCGTCGAGGTTGATCTCCCCCGCCTCGGTCTGAAGGACGCGTCCGGCACCCACGGCGTCGGCGGCGTCGAGGATGATCTCCTTGATCCGCTCTGCCATCACGAACTGGTCCGCCCAGGCCTCGTAGCACTCAAGGGTGGTGAATTCGGGGCTGTGGGTGGAGTCCACGCCCTCGTTGCGGAACACGCGGCCCATGTCATACACGCGGTCGATGCCGCCCACGACGGCGCGCTTGAGGTACAGCTCGGTGGCGATGCGCAGGGTCATCTTCTGGTCGAAGGCGTTCATGTGGGTTTCGAACGGCCGGGCCAGGGCTCCGCCGTGGACCAGGTTCAGGATGGGGGTTTCCACTTCCACGTAGCGGTGCCGGAACAGCGTTTCGCGGATGGAGCGGGTGATGGCGGCACGGGTGTAGACCATTTCGCGGGCTTCGTCGCGGACCATCAGGTCCACGTAGCGCTGGCGGACGCGGGTTTCCTCGTTCAGGTCCGCGTGCAGGACCGGAAGCGGGCGCAGGGCCTTGGAGGCCATGGACCAGGAGTCCGCCATGATGGACAGCTCGCCGCGGCGGGAGGAGATGACTTCGCCCTTGATGAACACGTGGTCGCCGAGGTCAACCAGGGCCTTCCAGTCGGCGAGCGCCTCCTCACCCACGTTGGCCAGGCTCAGCATGGCCTGCAGGCGGGTGGCTTTGCCGTCGGTGCCGCCTTCCTGCAGGGTGGCGAAGCAGAGCTTGCCGGTGTTGCGGATGAAGACAACGCGGCCGGTGACGCCCACGGTGTCGCCGGTGGTGTCGTCGGCTTCGAGGTGGGCGTACTTTTCCCGGATCTCGGCGAGCGAATGCGTCCGCTCCACCCCCACGGGGTACGCCTCCGTGCCGCGCTCAAGAAGTTTGGCGCGCTTTTCCATGCGGATCCGCATCTGCTCGCTGGCATCAACGGGCTCCGGGGCGTTCTTGGGCGAGGGGGTGTTTTGGGAAGTCACAATCATCAAGTTTACCGGGCATTGGGTGCCAGGACTTGCAGCTGGCCCGCAGGCTCACACCCTGGGATGGGCGGGTGAAAGAACGGGTACTTCCAGCGCACGACGGCGGCAGGCTGGCTTTGTACAGCTACGGCACCGAAGACGCGCCCGGGCAAAAGCGGGTGCTTCTGATCGGCGGCGCGTTCCTCACGGCCCTGATCTACCGCCCGTTCTCCATCGCTCTGGCGAAAGGCCTGGGAGAGGGCTGGGCGGAGCGGTGGCGCTGAACGCCGTGCAGGAGTTCACCGGAACCGCAAAGGTCCCGGACAGGCTTGCGGTGTACGACGCAGCGGTGAACATCGACGGCAACATCGACACCGCGTGGCTGGACGGATTCGAGGACGCCGTCAACGGCGGCAAGGTGGGCCACGCCCTGGCGCACATGAAGAAGGCCACCAGCCCGGGCTACAAGGAAACGGCGGAGCGGCTGCACCAGGCAGTTCCAGGCAGCACTTTCCAGCTCTCCCCCAAGTGCTTCCACGGGTCCATTCCGGCGGCCGTCAAGGAGCTTGTGACCGACATCGCGGCGTATTTCACGGGCGGGCATCCGGACGGCGGAACCCGCCCGGATGCTGCCGGCACTATCCCCGCTCGCCGCGGCTGAACCCGGCCAGGGCCGCCTCCCCCAGGTCCCGCCACACGGTCCGCGGCTTCGGTTCCACGCTCCGGTCCGCCAGCCAGTCACCCCAGGCCGTGATGTCCTTCCCGCCCGCAGCGGCAACCGCATCACAGGCGAACCCGACGGCGCTGGAGCCGTCCGAAAGCTCCACGGATCCCAGGAGCATGGGTTCCGGGAGGGCGGCCAGGAACGTCCCCAGGGCCGCAGGGGACAGCAGCCACCGCTCCCCCACCAGTTCCGCGCCGTCATCGGACCGGTAAACGCCCGGCTTTGCCGGCACCGTGTCCAGCGCCACCATGCGGTAGCGTGCGGCGGTCCGGACCGGACCATCCCACGAGGCTCCGAGTTCCTCCAGCTGCGGCGCTAGCGGCTGGCCCTTGCGGTGCGCACCCACCACCACCAGCGGCACGGCCGTTGCGCCCGCTGCCAAAGGCCAGGGCGTGGACGACGACGGGTGGGCGCCGGTGCGGCCAACCTCCGCTGCTGCGCCCGGAGCGAAGAGGGCGGGAGCGTCCGGGGTTAGCTCCAGGCGGCGGGCGATATCGGCCGCCACGGCATCGTCGAAGGTCCGGCCGACCACCGTGAGGCCGAACTGCGCGCCGTCCACTTCCCCGGCAGGGACAGCCACGGCACAGAGGTCGAACAGGTTACAGAAATTGGTGTAGGTGCCCATCAGCGAATTCACGCCTACCGGGTCCGCGGCCACCTCAGCCAGCGTGGGGTGGAAGGGCGCCGTGGGAACCAGGAGGGCATCGAAGCCGGCGATCCGGGCCAGCGCCCTGGTCCGCAGTTCCTCCAGCCGGGCGGTATCGGCAACGTACCGGGAGGCGGAAACGGTACCGGCCGCCCGGATGATGCCCGCCACGGTGGGATCGATGCCCGCCTGGCCGTCAGTGCCGGCGTCGTGCTTTGCCAGGAAGGCCCCCACCGCAGCGTGGCGTTCGGCCACCAGCGCGCCGTCGTACAGCAGCCGTGCTGCCTGCAGGAAGTCGTCGAATTCGATTGCTTCGGCATCCACCCCGCTGGACCGCAGGCGGTCAACCTGCCGCTTGAATTCCGCAGCCCACTCAGGGGGCAATGCGGGCAGGCTGGCGGGATATGCCACGCGGGGACGTGCCGGCGCGGCAAGTCTGATGTCCGCGGGCCAGGACCGGGAGTTGCCGGCCATGGAGCCCATGGCCAGCTCGGCGGTGGACAGGTGCCGGGCAAAGATGGTGACGGCGTCCCAGGACCGGCAGGCGGGCACCACCCCCTCCGTGGAGACGGCGTTCAGTGTTGCCTTGATGCCCACGATGCCCTGCAGCCCGGCGGGGACCCGGCCGGAGCCCGCCGTGTCCGTGCCGATCGCGATGTCCACCAGTCCCAGTGCCACCGCCACCGCGGAGCCGGAGCTGGAACCGCCGGAAATGTACTCCGGCCGGCGCGAATCCCGGACGGCGCCGTAGGGGCTGCGCGTCCCCACCAGCCCGGTGGCGAACTGGTCCAGGTTGGTGGCGCCCAGGACCAGGGCACCGGCGGCGCGGAGGCGGGCCACCGCTTCCGCATCCTTTTCCGGCGTGTAGGCAAAGCCAGGGCAGGCTGCCGTGGTGGGGATGCCCGCCACGTCAACATTGTTCTTGACGGCCAAAAGCAGCCCGGCCAACGGCAGATCCGCGCCACCTGCCACGGCGGCGTCGATCGCTGCAGCCTCCGCCAGGAGGTCCTCGCCGCTGCGGACCGTGATCCAGATTTCAGGCCGGTTTACTGATTCCAGCGCCGCGAGTGCCGCCTTGGCGCGACTGGTGGCACTGCTGTTGGTTGCCGGGCTCATACTGCTGCCTCTTCCAGTTCCTGGGCGTCGTCTGCCGGTTCAAGGCCCAAGTCGGCGCCGAGGACCACTACCGCCTCGCCGGCCACCACCTGGGAGCCGGCGGCCGGCAGGACGCGGAGCACCACGCCCTCGCACGGCGCTTCGAGGACCGTTTCCATCTTCATTGCTTCCAGCGAGACCAGCGGCTGGCCCTTGGCGACACGGTCGCCGGCCTTGACGTCCACCTTCCAGACGCTGGCGGCGAACGGTGCGGAGATGAGCGATCCGCCGTCGGGAACCACCACGTCGTCAACAGCGGGGGCCACGACGGAGGCGAGCGCGTCCGCCCGGTCGAACTCGCCGGCGTCGGCCCAGGCCTGCCGTTCCACCGCGAACGCTGCGCCCTGCTTCTCCCGGAACGCGTCGATGGACTGGCTGTTGTCGGCAAGGAACTGTTCGTGCTCGGCGAGGGAGAACGTGCCCTCCTCGATCTCCACGCCGCGGCCGCGTCCTGCTGCCATGTCCGCGCGCAGGTCCAGGAGTTCCTCGGGGCTGACGGGGTACCAGGAGATGCGGTCGAAGAACCGGAGCAGCCAGGGCGAACCGGGTTCGAACGGGGCCGAACCGGCGTACCGCGACCACACCTGGGTGGTGCGGCCGACGAACTGGTAGCCGCCGGGGCCCTCCATGCCGTAGATGCACATGTAGGCGCCGCCGATGCCTACCGCGTTCTCGGGCGTCCAGGTCCGGGCGGGGTTGTACTTGGTGGTGACCAGGCGGTGGCGGGGGTCCAGCGGGGTGGCCACGGGGGCGCCGAGGTAGACGTCGCCCAGGCCCAGGACCAGGTACTCGGCGTTGAAGACGGTGTCGAAGACGTCGCTGACGGAGTCCAGGCCGTTGATCCGCCGAATGAATTCGATGTTCCACGGGCACCAAGGGGCGTCGTCGCGGACGCCTGCCATGTAGCGTTCGATTGCTTCGCGGGTGGCCGGATCGTCCCAGGACAGCGGCAGCCGGACGGTGCGGCTGGGGACCACCAGTTCTGAGCTGGCGGGCAGGGCGGACTCGATTTCCTGGACCAGGTCCAGCAGCCGCCCGGTGGACAGGACGGACGGGTCCACCTTGATCTGCAGCGACCGGATACCCGGGGTGAGGTCCACGATGCCGGGTACCCGGAGCGCTTCGATGTGCTGGTGCAGGGCGTGGACCCGGGCGCGCAGGCCCAGGTCCAGCACCATCTCGCCGTATTCCACCAGCAGGTTGTCGTCTCCGGAGCGGCGGTACGTGACCGCGGGCCGGTCGGAACCTTCCGGCACCCGGCCCAGCACGCCGTCGTCGCCGTCGCCGCGTACCGTGCGTGCGGGACGGCCGGCTGCCGGGCTCACCGCCGGGAGGTGCGCTGAAAGATTGCCGGACCAGCCGGCGTCGCCCGGGAGCACCAGCTGGCGGCCGGGTCCCAGGTCCCTGGCCGACGGCGCCTGGCTGGCTTTGATGGGCACGAAGCGGACTTTGTCCCCCGGGCGCAGCTGGCCGAGCTTCCAGCGTTCGGCCGTCACCACGGTGACGGGGCAGACGAAACCGCCCAGGCTGGGTCCGTCCGGGCCGAGCAGGATGGGGGTGTCGCCGGTGAAGTCCAGGGCACCCACCGAGTAGGCGGTGTCGTGGATGTTGGAGGGGTGCAGGCCTGCTTCGCCGCCGTCGGTGCGTGCCCAGCGGGGCTTGGGGCCGGTGAGGCGCACGCCGGTGCGGGCGGAGTTGAAGTGGACCTCGTACTCCGCGCCGTACAGTTCCTCGATGTCCTCACGCTGGAAGAATTCCGGGGCGCCGTGCGGGCCCTC
Source organism: Arthrobacter sp. Soil761 (assembly GCF_001428325.1). Lineage (NCBI taxonomy): Bacteria > Bacillati > Actinomycetota > Actinomycetes > Micrococcales > Micrococcaceae > Arthrobacter > Arthrobacter sp. Soil761. Next base: position 172,523 of record NZ_LMSF01000002.1, read on the forward strand.
GGCCACGGCCAGTTCCCAGGTGGAGGTGAGGGCGGGACGGCTGTCGAGGGGCACCGCTGCCGCGGCGGCTTCCTCGGGTGCGCCGGCGGCAGGCTTGACCGTCCGCAGCACATCGCCCGCGCGCAGGACCCGTCCGGCGTGGCCACCGAACTGGCCAAGGGTGAAGGTGGAGGCGCTGCCCAGGTACTCGGGAATGTCCAGGCCGCCCTGGAACAGGATGTAGCCGCGCAGGCCCTTGCCGGCTGCGGTGCCGGCGTCGAGCGTTCCGCCTGCCGGGACCGTCACGGGCGTCCAGGCGGGCACCTCCGTTCCGTCAACTGTCACAGCCACTTCGGCGCCGGTAACGCAGACGGTGGTGGCGTGGGTGAAGGTCAGGCTGGGGCCGGTCATGGTGAACTCGAGGCCCGGGGCGCCTTCGGGGTTGCCCAGCGCGGTGTTGCCAAGCCGGAATGAGAGATCGTCCATGGGGCCGCTGGGCGGAACGCCGATCTGCCAGAGGCCGGTGCGGCCGGGCCAGTCCTGCACGCTGGTCTGCAGGCCGGGCCGGCCCACGGTGATGCGCGGCTCCGGGTCCCCCACGTTGTCCAGGGTGCTGGTGGAGTGCTGAACGCTGCGCACCACCTCCAGGCCGGTGGCGGCGCGGAGCAGCCCTAAGTTGGTCTCGATGCCGTCAATCCGGGTGTTGCCCAGCGCTGCGGCGAGGAGGTCGAAAGCTTCGGTGCGGTCAGTGCCGGAGGTGATGATCTTGCCCAGGAGGGGGTCGTAGTTGGTGGAAACGTCGGTGCCGGTTTCCACCCAGGCGTCCACGCGTGCTTCTGCCGCCGTGGGGTAGGCGGCGTTGGTGACGGTTCCGGCGCTGGGCTGGAAGCCCCGGGCCGGATCCTCGGCGTAAACGCGGGCCTCCACGGCGTGGCCGGTCACGGGCAGGCTGTCCGGCACGTCCGCAAGGACTGCCTGGGCCTGGCTGCCGCCCTGGGCCAGGCGGAGCATCCATGCCACCAGGTCCACCCCGGTGACGGCTTCGGTGACGGGGTGCTCCACCTGGAGCCGGGCGTTGACTTCCAGGAAGGAGGCTTCCTTGCGGGCGGAGTCGTAGACGAACTCGACGGTGCCGGCGGAGCGGTAGTTAAGGGAGGCGCAGAGGGCCCGGGAGCTGCGGTGCAGTTCTTCCCGCAGTTCGTCCGGAAGGTCGGGTGCGGGTGCCTCTTCGAGGACTTTCTGGTGGCGGCGCTGCAGGGAGCAGTCGCGGTCCCCCAGGCTGACCACGCGGCCTTCGCCATCGCCAAAGATCTGTACCTCGACGTGCCGGGCGTTCTCCACGTACCGCTCGGCGAAAACCCCTGCGGTGCCGAAGCTGGCGCCTGCCAGGCGGGCCACGCGGGGGAAGCTGTCCACAAGCTCGGCCTCGTTGCGGCAGACCGTCATGCCGATCCCGCCGCCACCGCCGGTGGCCTTGAGCATCAGCGGGAAGCCAATCGCGGTGCTGGCCGCAACGGCGTCGTCCACGTCCCCAAGCAGCCCTGAACCGGCGATCATCGGCACCCCGGCTGCCCGGGCGGCGTCGCGCGCTGTGTGCTTGGTGCCGAAGATGCGCAGTTGCTCGGCGGTGGGGCCCACGAAGACCAGTCCCGCCGCTTCCACGGCCTCGGCGAAGGCCGCATCCTCGGAGAGGAAGCCGTAGCCGGGGTGGATGGCGCCGGCGCCGGTTTCCTTTGCCGCCGCCAGGATTGCGTCCACCCGGAGGTAGGATTCCTTGGCCGGCGCAGGCCCCAGCAGTACAGCCTCGTCGGCGAGCCGGACGTGCTTGGCGCCGCGGTCCGCCTCGGAGAAGACGGCAACGGTGCGCAGGCCCAACCTGCGGGCGGACTCAATGATGCGGCACGCGATCTCGCCGCGGTTGGCGATCAACAGTGTGTCGAAGGTGTTCGGCGTGTCAAAGGGGTTCACAGCGCAGCCTCCGGCCGGGTGACGATCATGCGGACGGGGGTGGGGTTGAAGCCGTTGCACGGGTTGTTGATCTGCGGGCAGTTGGAGACCAGGACCAGGGTGTCCACCTCCGCCTTCAGTGCCACGCGCTTTCCCGCGGCGGACAGGCCGTCAACGATGCCCAAGGCGCCGTCCGGGTCCACCGGGACGTTCATGAACCAGTTGATGTTGGACACCAGGTCCCGTTTGCCCAGGCCCCAGCGCGAGCCCTCGATCAGGAAGTTCTCCACGCAGGCGTGCTGTTCGCGGGTGTGCTGGCCGTAGCGGAGGGTATTGGATTCCTGTGAGCAGGCGCCCCCGATGGTGTCGTGCACGCCCACTTCGTCTGCAACGACAGTCATCAGGGCAGCGCCGGTGTCGGCGCGCAGGACCGAACCGGTGGTGAGGACGATGGACTGCTGTGCGGCGATGGTGGCTGCCGCCGAGTAGCGCACGGTGGTGTCCGCCGCGGCGTACAGCAGGCAGTCAACCGCCTGGTTGCCTTCCAGGTCCACGATGGTCAGCACGTCGCCTGCTGCCACCACGGCAGACCAGGGGCCGCGGGCTTCGACGAACTCATCAAGTACAACGGCGCCAGGGGCCAGCGCGGTGGCGGCGGCGTCCGGGATGGGCGTGGTGTCAACGGCAGTGTTCATCGGGCGTTCCTTGCGGCGAGGTCGTGTTCGGTGTTGAGGAGGGCCTGCAGGTGTTCCGGGGCCAATGGTCCGGCCAGGTGGCCGGCCTCCAGTGCTGCCAGGTCCTGCGGCGCGTGCCAGGCGACGATGTCGACGGCCGTCCCCGCAAAGTCAGCGCGCGGGTCCAGGGGGTGGGCGGTGTTGGCCAGTACCAGCACGGTGTCCAGCTGGAGCAGGAGTTCGACGGCGGCACCGGGCCCGGCGCTTCCGGTAAAGGTGATGCTGCCGGCAGGGTCGACGGTGATGCCTTTGAAGAAGGAAATGGACGGCGCCACGTCGCGGGTGCCCAGGCCGTTCTTGAGGGCGCCCAGGGTGAGCAGTTCGCGTGCTGCCGGGGAGGGGCTGTGGGCGGTTCCAGCGCCGTACTTGGCGGTGTTGCCGGCGAGGGTGGTGGCGCCGGTGAGTGCGTCATGCCGGGACGACGTGTCCGCCACGATCGTTGCCATCAGGCGGCCGGCGTCGGACAGCAGCGGGTGCCCGGCGGCGGGGTAGGCCTGCCACGGGACCTTGACGGTGTCGGCGACGTTCAGTCGTTCGTGGGTGGCCCCGGCGCGGTACAGGAGTGCGTGCACGCAGGCGTCGCCTGCCGTGTCGGTGAGCCGGACCCGGGTGCCGCGCGCCAGGGACATGGTGGTGTAGCGGCCAAAGGCGACGGATTCCGCCCATGTGGGGGACGCGGCGTCGGCCCCGTCCACTCCGGGCAGTCCGGCCAGAAGGTGCGCGGGCGCGGACGCTGCCGGTACGTGGCGCATGGTCTCAGCGGTCCTGCCGTGCTGTTCCCGGGCGTGGGCGCGGGCACCGGCCGTGGTGGCCGTCCCGGCGGCTGGCGTTTCGATGGTCTGTGTCATGTCAGTCCTGTAGGTCTTGGAAGCGTGGCTTGCGGAAGCGTGGTTTTTGGGTGCGGGGCCGCGGGTCAGGCCTTGGCGGCCAGGTTCCTGCTTCGGACCCAGATGCCCAGGAGCAGCACCGCGGTGACCATCAGCGGCGCGGACCAGAGAAGGATGCCGTTCTCGCCTGTGGGGTCGTACACCTCGGGCCGGGGCCATGCCAGGTTGACCACCATGACGCCGCCGTAGAGGACGGCGAGGATGTTGACTGGAAGGCCCCAGCGGCCCAGGGAGAAGAGGCCTGCCGGCATGGTCTGCCCCACCCGGTTCCAGTCGCCGCGGAGGCGGTTGACCAGCTGCGGGACGGTGACCAGGAGGTAGGCGAGGTAGACCATCACGATGCAGACGCTGCACAGGGTGGTGAACAGGGCGGCGTTGCCGACGTTGATGGCCAGCACGGCGACTGCAAGGGCGCCGATCACGATGGAGGGCCACATGGGGGTGCCGCGGGTGGGGTGCACGGAGGAGAGCAGGGCCGACGCCGGGAGCTTGCCGTCGCGGGCCATGGAGAAGACCAGGCGGGAACCGGCGGTCTGGATCGCCAGGGTGCAGACGAAGATGGCGATGGCGACATCCACCAGCAGGACCTTGCCCCAGAAGGTGCCCAGGACCGCGGTGAGGACGTAGGGCAGGCCTTCGGTGGCGAGGCGGCCGTCGTCGAGGCTGGGCGCTGCCATGAGGGCGGTGATGATCATCAGCGCCCCGCCGATGCCGGAGATGAGGAGGGCGGAAAGGATGGTCCGGGGTGCGGTGCGGCGCGGGTCCTTGGTTTCCTCGGACAGTTCACCGGCGGAGTTGAAGCCCACCATGACGTAGGCGGCCATCAGCCCCGAGACCAGGAAGGCTCCCACGGCGCCCAGGTCCGATCCCTGCAGCACGGTGGTGTCCGCAACCACGTCGGGTCCGCGCTGGGCGGCACTGACGAGGGCCAGGATGACGGCAGCGACGCCCACGATCTCGCAGGTGACACCCACGGAGTTGACGTGGGCCATCAGCTTCACGCCCAGGGAGTTGATGATGGTGGTGGCGACCAGGAGGACGGCGCCGAGGACCACGGCGTTGGAAGCGCCGGTCACCGTGTTGAGCGCGGAGTCGCCGCCCACCACCTGGAAACCGTCCCAGAGCTGGGGCAGGACCACCTGCAGGGCGATTGCGGCAGCAGCTGCGGTGACCACCTGTGCGATCGCCATGAACCAGCCGGCGAACCAGCCTACGCCTTCCCCGCCCACGCGCCGCGCCCACTGGTAGACGGCACCGGACAAGGGGTAGCGGGCCGCAAGTTCGGCGAAGTTCAGGGCCACGAGCAGCTGGCCCACCAGCACTACGGGCCAGGTCCAGAAGAAGGCCGGCCCGGCGAAGGAGTAGCCGAACGCGAAGAGCTGGAAGATGGTGGTGAGGATGGAAACGAACGAGAAGCCTGCGGCAAACGAAGCGTAGCGGCCGAGCTTCCGGTGGAGGGTGGGCTGGTAGCCAAGGGACGTCAGGTCTGCGTCGTCCTGGTGGACGGTAGGGAGAACGGTTGATGTCATCGGGAATCTCCGGGGCTGGAAAGGGATCTTGGGGGCGAAGCCTCCCGGCACTGCAGCGCTCGGCCGAAGGCTGCGGATTACCGGTCACTTGATAGTTTTCCAGCGGGATGTCCCCAAACAGTTTCGCCTCTGTAAAAGGCGGATAGACATCCTGTTTCCGGCAGATTTCCGTCCCCTCACAACGTCCGGGCGTCATTTCCGCCGCGCCCGGCAATGCAAGAATGGGGCCGTGACTTCAGCCGGACCGGGACGCCCCCGCCACCAGCAGCCCTCGCGGCCAGGTGCCACCGCCCGCGATGAAATCCTGGACGCCGCGGCGGAGCTTTTCACCACCCACGGCTTTGCCAGCACCTCCACCCGGTCCATCGCGGACGCGGTGGGCATCCGGCAGTCGTCCCTGTACCACCACTTCAAGACCAAGGACGACATCCTCGAGGACCTCCTCGAGGGGACGGTGTCCGGTGGGCTGACGTTCGCACGCTCGGTGGCCGCGCTTCCTGCCGACGCACCTGGAACCGAAAGTCCGGCTGGAAGCCGGCTGCACGCCGTCGCGCTTTATGACGGCACCCAACTGTGCAGCGCCCGGTGGAACCTTGGCGTGCTGTACCACCTGCCCGAGGTCCGGAGCACCCGCTTTGCCCGGTTCCTCAACAACCGCCAGGAACTCAGGCGGCTCTACGGGGAACTGGGCGCCGGGTTGTCAGCCTCCCCGCACGGACCCGACGGCGGCGACTTCACCTTCCGCCTGGTCGAATCCCTGATCTACCTCCGCGCGGACGGCGCGGCCAACGCCGAATCGGCACTGCAGGCCGCCGACGCCGGGCTGATCCTGTGCGGGCTCGGGGACCGGCTGCCGGCCATCCGCGCCGCGAGCCAGGCCATCATCGACCGCCTTGCCTGACCTCCGGGCCGCCGGTGGCCGGGATGCCCCGCCCGGCTTGCTCGGCTAGGCTCGGAACATGACGCGAGAGAACATCAGGACCCCCGACGGCGGCACTGTGGAGCTCTTCTCCACCGGCGCTGAGCTTGCTTCTGCCGGTTCGGGCGTGGTGGTTGTGCCGCCTTCCATGGTGACCGCCGCGGATTACACCAAGTTCGCCCAGAAACTGAGCGCCTCCCTGGGCCGGCCCGTACACACCTTCAACCGGCGCGGCCGCGGATCCTCGTCACCGCAGCCCGAGGACTACACGCTGGACGTGGACATCCGGGACCTGGACACGGTCATGAAGCACACCTCCAGCACCGACGTCTTTGGGCACAGTTTCGGCGGCGCCGTCGCACTGCACGCGGCCCGGACCCTTCCGGTGGAGCGGCTGGCCGTCTACGACCCCGCGGTCTCGGTGAACGGCAGCGTCACGGCCGACTGGATCGTGGAGTACGAGCGTGCCATCGCCGCAGGAGACCATGACCGCGCCCTCGCCGTGATCCAGCGCGGGCTGGAAGCCGGCGGCTCCTTCTCATCGCGCATGCCGCTGTCCATGCTGACCCTGGCCAACAAACTGACCGCCGGCACCACCGAGGGCAAGCAGCAGCGCGAGCTGATGCGCACCGGAGTCCGCGAGATCAAAGCCATCATTGCCGCCGACATGCCGGCCGAACCGTTCCAGGCGCTCCCCCTGGAGACGCTGATCGTGGTGGGCGAAAAGAGCCCCGCCTACTTCGGCATCGCCTGCGGCCAGATCCACGACGTGCTTTCCGGCTCCAGCTACACCATCCTGCCCGGGCTGGGCCACGACGGCGCCATCAAGGCCCCGGACAGGCTGATCAAGGAACTGAGCGACTTCTTCGCCGGCTAGCGCGGCCTGGGCTAATGTCCTGCGCCGTGGCCCGCGCCGGCGCCTTCGGTCTTGCGCATCATCGCTGAAAGCACGACGGCGGCAAGGGCTATGACGGTTGCCGTCAGGAAGGCGGCGCTCATCCCGGCGACGAGTCCCGACGTCGCGCTCACAACCGCGAAGATTGACACCAGCAGCGCCGTGCCAGCGGCACCGGCCACCTGCTGGGTGGTGCTCATGATCGCGGAGCCGTGCGAGTAAAGGTGCGGCGGGAGCGGGTTGAGCCCGGTGGTGAAGGCGGGGGTAAACAGCAGCGCGAGGCCGAAACTCAGCCCAACGTGCAAGGTGACGATCCACCACACCGCTGTTCCGGCGTCGAGCATTGAAAACTGCCAGAGGGTCACCACCATCAGGACGGACCCGGTAATGGTGAGCGGCAGCGGACCCACCTTGTCGAACGCCCGGCCGATGACCGGGCCCAGCAGGCCCATGGCCAGGCCGCCGGGGAGCAATGCCAGGCCGGTTTCCAGCGAACCCAGGCCCCGGACCTGCTGGAGGTAGAGCGGCAGCAGGATGACGCCGCCGAACAGGGCCATCATGGCCACCACCATCAACAGGACGGAGACGGTGAACATCCGGAACTTGAAGGCGCGCAGGTCCAGCAGCGGCGCGGCTGCTTTCTGGAGGCGCACCTGGCGGAGGACGAAAACCGTCAGGGCGGCCACGCCGATGACCAGGGCTGCGATGGCGCCGGCACTGGGGCCGGCCTGGCCGCCATGCCCGCCGCCGATCTGGCTGAGCCCGTAGACCAGGCCGCCAAAGGCCGGGACGGTGAGGATGACGGACAGCACATCCAGCCTGGCCTTTTCAGGCTTCCCAACGTTGGTGAGGTATTTGGCCCCGATGGCCAGCGCCGCCAGGGCAACCGGCAGCACGAAGACGAACATGAAGCGCCAGGTGAAATGCTCCAGGATCAGGCCGGACACTGTGGGACCCATTGCGGGTGCCACAGAGATGGCAATGCTCACGTTGCCCATGACGGCGCCGCGCTTGGCCAACGGGACCAGGGTGAGGATGGTGGTCATCAGCAGCGGCAGCATGATGGCGGTGCCGCCGGCCTGGACAATGCGCGCCAGGAGCAGGACCTCGAACCCGGGAGCCACCGCCGCAAGCGCCGTTCCACCCGCGAACAGGCCCATGGCCAGCATGAAGACGGCGCGCGTGGACAGGCTCTGGAGGATGAAGCCGGTAGTGGGGATCACCACCGCCATGGTTAGCATGAACCCCGTGGATAGCCACTGGACCGTGGGAGCGTCCACGCGAAGGTCCACCATGAGCCGCTGCAGGGCGACGTTCATGATGGTCTCGTTGAGGATCACCACGAATGTCGCCACCAGCAGCGTGCTGATGATGGTTACCGATTCACGGGACATCTTCTCCGGCGCTGCGGACTGGGTTCCTTCGCGGGTTTCAGCGCGTATTCCTTCGCCCTGAACGGGCTTGCCGCTGGCGTTCGGAGAGACTTCGGTAGACATGGGTGTTCCCTCAGGGGTTTTTGGAAGTGATGCACGGCCGGCGCCGCTGCAGATGCAAACACTCTACCCGCTGGAGTAATTCCTCCATACGGGTTTTTCAACCCTGAGGGAACATTGGGGGTCAGGCGGTCTGGCCCGCGTGCTGGCCTTCGGAGATCTCTTCCACCAGCTTGTTGTTGAAGGCCGGGAGGTCGTCCGGGTTCCGGCTGGTCACCAGGCCCTGGTCCACCACCACTTCCTGGTCCGTCCAGTTGGCGCCGGCGTTCTTCAGGTCGGTTTCAAGCGTGAAGTAGGACGTGACGTTCCGGCCCCTGATGACTCCCGCCTCGATCAGCAGCCAGGGTCCGTGGCAGATGGATGCCACGGGCTTGTGCTGTTCAAAGAAGCTGCGCGTGAAGCTCTGGGCATCCTTGTCCACCCGCAGGTGGTCCGCGTTGACGACGCCCCCGGGAAGCACCAGGGCGTCAAAGTCCGTGGCATTCGCCTCTGCCACGGTGAGGTCGACGTCGAAGGTGTCGCCCTTCTCGGTGCCGTTGTAGCCCTGCAGCTTGCCGCTCTTGGGTGCCACCAGGGTGGGCTCGCCGCCGGCATCCTTCACTGCCTGCCAGGGGCTGGTGAGCTCCACCTGCTCCACGCCGTCAGTGAGCAGGAATGCCACCTTCTTGCCTGCGATGTTGTGCTCTGACATTGATCCTCCTCATACTTGCGGTTGCACGCTTTTGGCGCACAGGTCCCGCTTCGAGAGTTGTTTGCCTGACGCTTTCCAGCCTAGGAAAGTTGAAAGTCATAAGCAAGCTGACTATTTACTTTCCGGGGTACGTGCTTTGTTCGGTTCGGCGGCTGCGCCGGCAAGGACGACGGCGGCACGGGGCTGCACGCTGACGGGTTGTCTGCGGGCCTTTCGGGTTCCTTCTGCGCACGGCAAAGGGAGCTGCGAGTCCTGCGGATTGTGCCTCGGCGCCCTTTTCGCTGCGGATATCTTTTGGCGCTGCGCATCTTCCCTTTCGCGCGGCATATTTGGGGTGCGAAAAGGAATGTGCGTGTCGACAAGGCGTACGACGGCGGCACGGGGCTGGCACGCTCGCGGCACCTTGGCTGCGGCTGACGTTGGGGTACGGGCAGGAGCCTGGGGGCAGGGCTGGTCGGCAGGCCTGATTGTCAGTGCCTCGCTGGATGATGTACCCATGGGAATCGGCACGGGTGTTGGGGTGGTTTTGGAGGGTGTTTCTGCCTCTGTTGCTGCCCTCGATGCTCTTACCCGTAAGGATGCTTTCCTTGCTGCCGGGTCCGGTGTTGGTGCTGACGTGGATGTGCTGCAGCGGCGGTATGAGCTCCGGCTGGAACGGCTGGAGGCAGTCTCCCGGGTCGAGGCTCAGCTCGCCGCGGTGAAAGCTCGTGATGCCGTGGAGTGCGTCGGTTTCCAGCAGGCACTCCTTGCCCCCGACGCCCCCGCCCAGGACCGCACCTACGCCGAGATGTCCGCGGTGGAGGAGATCGCCGGTGTCCTGACTGTCAGTTCGGCGGCCGCGGGTGCTTTGGTGGAACAGTCCCGCTGGGTGTGTTCCCTGCCGCCGCTCCTGGGCGCCCTGTCAGCCGGTGCCGTGTCGTGGCAGCATGCCAGGATTGTCGCCGATGAAACCGAGGGGCTCAGCCCGGACGGGGCTGCTGCCTTGGTGGCGCACTTCTTCGACCCCGACGCGCCCAACCCCGCCCGAGGCGCCGCGCCCGGTGAACTTGTCCCTGCCCGGTTCCGCGCGAAGGTCCGCGCCTGGCGGGAACGCCACCACCCCGAAACCCTCGAAAAACGCCACGCCAAAGGCGTGGCGGACCGGCGGATGGAATACACCCCGGACCGTGACGGCATGGCCTGGCTCTCGCTCTATCTCCCCGGCGACACCGCCTGCGCCATCTGGAACCGCACCACCGCCACCGCCCGCGGCCTCCAAGGCCCTGACGAGCCCCGCACCCTCACCCAACTCCGCCCCGACATCGCATCATCATTCCTCCTCGGCGCAGGAATCACCACGGCCACGGGTGAGGCTGCTCCGGGTGAGGCTGCACGGGCTACAGGTGATACGGCGGCCGCAGGCAGCGTTTCCGGCACAGGGAGTAGCGGTGGCGTTGGCAAGGTCCCCACCCCTCGGGCCGATGTCCTGGTCACCGTCCCGGTCTTCGCCCTGCTCGGACTCACCGATGAGCCGGCGGTGCTGGACGGCCTGGGCCCCATCCCGGCGTCGATGGCACGGAGGCTTGTCGCGGACGGGGCGGAGTCGTTCTACCGCGTCCTGGTCGACCCCCGCGACGGGGCACCCCTGGAGATCGGAAGCACCCGCTACCGGCTCCCCGAAACCATCAAACAATGGATCCGCATGCGGGACCGGAAATGCACCTTCCCCGGCTGCACCAACCACACCCCCGACAACCACACCGACCACCTCACCGCCTGGGAACACGGCGGCAGAACAGCCGTCCGGAACCCGGCGCAGCTTTGCCCCAAACATCACCGTTTGAAGCACGCCCGCGCCTGGACCCCCGACCCCGCCACCAACAACGGACCGCCCGGCTGGACCTCACCCACCGGCCGCCACTACAACCCCGAACACCACGACCCCCAACCAACCCACCGGCCGCCAGGAATAGTGCCGCTTGCCGCCGTTCCAGGAAGAGTGCCGGAAAAACGGCANGGACCCCCGACCCCGCCACCAACAACGGACCGCCCGGCTGGACCTCACCCACCGGCCGCCACTACAACCCCGAACACCACGACCCCCAACCAACCCACTGGCCACAATGGCCCATGCCCGCTGCTGCAACCCCGGGTGGAGATCCCGGCCCGGAGCACCCACAGTGGGAACCAGACGACGACACCTTCATAGACCTCAACGACCTGTCACCGGACGACCCCCTCTGGGCAGACTTCTACACCACGCCATTCGCGCCCTTTCCGGACCGCGTTGGCGCCGGGCAGTAGCAACTGTGGCGCCGGAGCAATGCATCGCGTCGTACCTTATGCCTCGCCTCGGACGCCTATCTGGCGTCGGGCGCTATGCCCGGTGGTGCTCGATGAGCCAGCGCGCCATCTGCCGGGCGCGCTTGGCGGCCTGGAGGTCACCCTCGGTGGCTGAAGTTATGGAGCCCTTCATCAGGATGTGCCAGGAACGCGAAAATTCCTCCGGTCGGGCCAAACCGGCTTCCTCCGCCAGCCCCCGGACGTGCCCGCGGACCTTCGCCAGGTAGTCGATGCTCGCCTGGCCCAGAGGGTGGGAGGGCCCCATCTCCAGCAGGACATTGATAAAGGCACTGCCTTCGAAATCGTCCTGCTGGAACCAGTCGCCCAGGACGTCGAAGATCGCCAATAGTTGCTCAACGGGAGTGCTTCCCTTGCCGCGGGCCTTGGAAATGATGCTGTCCTCCGTCCACTGCTTATCCCGCCGTTCCAGGAAGGCCAGGACCAGCGAATCCTTGGATGGGAAATGCCGGTAGAAAGTCGCCTTCGCTACACCCGAACGCTCGATGAGCTCGTTGACGCCCACAGCCCGGATCCCCCGGCGCGAGAAGAGCTCGTACGCCACGGACAGGATCCGTTCCTCCGGGCTCGACTGGCCGCTCGGCGAAGCCGGCGCCGCTGGGAGTGGCACTGGCGATTCCGGCCCTGACGATGCTGGGGACGATGAATTTTCGGGCTCCGGATTCGTCACGTCCATGGGGTAATTCTGTCATGAGACAGACTTGTCTTCCCCGTTGTAATGTTTGTCCTACGTGCAGTGCATTCGAACGTCGCGGTGGTTCCCCGGCCACTGCAGCTTGATGCAAGGAGGCCACTATGACCGTAGAGCGGTCGGTCCAAGGCGTGCCGTCGGCTCCCGAGCCGTGGATCCCCAGTGATACTCCTGTGGAGATCCGCCAGTTCGCCATCGAATCCCTGCGCTGGCAGGCGCAGGAGATTATCGACGAACAGCTTTCCAGCACGGATCCGGCCGAAGAACTCTCCAGGGCACGGCTTCGACAGTTCGTTGCACGCAACCCCGGCCGTCCGGAAAAGGCACTCCTGGAACAGCTGATGGCCAGCGAGGACGGGCTTGCCCCTTAGCCCGCCATGCTCGTTCCCGGCGCTTCAGTCCGGCTGGAGGCCAGTGAAACAAGAAGTCAGGAACTGAGCGGCATATTGTCGATCAGCCGCACCGGGCCAACCTTGGCGGCGATGAGCGCCAGGGCCTCACCCCGGAAGGGAGTCTCGCGGCAGTTCTCGGCCAACGGTTCAAGGGTTCCCGGATCCACTACCTCGAAGTAGTCCAGTTCCACCAGTGGCTGGGACCTCACAAGCGCGAGCGCGGAGTCCAGGTCCAGCGGCTCATGCGCGTTTGCCCGCTCCTCCAGCAGCCGCAGGGCCCTGGACAGAACAAGCGCGGCATCCCGCTCGGCGTCGGACAGGAAGCGGTTGCGGCTGGACAACGCCAAGCCGTCCTCCGCCCTGACCGTGGGCACGCCGACGATCTCGACCGGAAAGTTCAGGTCGGCAGCCATCCGCCGGACCAGGGCCAGCTGTTGTGCGTCCTTCTGCCCAAAGTAGGCCCGGTACGCCGGCAGGCCGCCTGCTTGTGAAGCCCCGTCAGTGGAACCGGAAGGAAGGCCCGCTGCCGGCATTCCGTAGTGCAGCAGTTTTGCCACAACGGTCAGGGCGCCGTCGAAGTGTCCGGGCCGGGAAGCGCCCTCCCACTTCTCCCCCAGGCGGCCGGAGGTAATCCGGACCAACGGCTCCCCACCGGGGTAAACCTCCTCCACGGACGGCGCGAACACCAGGTCAACACCCTGTTCGTCCAGCAGCGCAAGGTCGGCGTCCAGCGTCCTGGGATAGCGGTCCAGGTCCACAGCGTCGCCGAACTGCAGGGGGTTGACGAAGATGCTGGCCACCACAACGTCATTGTGCTCGACGGCGGTGCGCGCCAGAGCGGCATGGCCTTCGTGGAGTGCGCCCATGGTGGGCACCAGGCCCTGCGAGGTCCCGCGCCTGGCGCCAAGGAGCCTGGCGCTTTCCGCGTGCAGTTCGTGAACGGTTTTGACGAGTTGAATGGACATTCAGTCCTCCTTTGGATCGAGGGCCTCGTGCAGCCCCTTCAGCTGGTCAGGTTTCAGCAGTCCGCGTCCTTCTGCCCTGAGGGCAGTGGCCCGCGCCATCGCAAGGTAGGCCTCAAGCACATCACCGTGCCCGCCGCCGTCGAACTCCCGCAGAGCCTCAGCATGGGCACGGACCGTCCCCACGTCCCCGCGGGCCACCGGGCCGGTCAGCGCAGACTCCCCTGAGGCCAGCGCGTTTTCCAGCGTGGCCCTCAGCAGCGGACCAAGCATGCGTTCGGGCGCCTCCACGCCAACCTCCCGCAGGAGCTGCGACGCCTGCGCCACAAGGGTCACCAAATGGTTGGAGCCGTGCGCCAGGGCAGCGTGGTAAAGCGTCCGGTCCGCCTCGGCGATTGCAACCGGTTCCGCCCCCATCTCCACTACCAGCGCCTGGGCGATGGGCAGCATGGCGGCATCGGCCGTCACCCCGAAGGTGCAGTCCAGCAGCCGGGTGAGGTCCAGGCTCATTCCGGTGAAAGTCATGGCCGGGTGCAGCGCCAATGGAATGGCACCGGCGGCGCGGACGGGATGCAGCACGCCGACGCCGAACCGTCCGGAAGTGTGTGCCACAAGCTGGCCGGGCTGCCATGCCCCAAGCTTCGCCAGGCCCTCCACCAGGCCCGGGAGGGCGTCATCCGGCACTGCCAGCAACACCAGTTCCGCGCGCTCAACGATGTCCTGCACTTCCAGGATGGGCACGCCGGGCAGTAGCGCTTCAGCCCGTTCCCGGCTTGCGTCGGACACCGCCGACACCCCGACGACGGCGTGCTCGGCTGCGCGCAAAGCCGCGCCAAGCACGGCTCCCACCTTGCCGGCGCCGATGATTCCGACGCCGAGTCGTCCGGGCTTAGCCATGCTGCTGGCCTTCCTGTTGGTGGTGGGTGCGGGTTTCGCCGGCCGCCGCCTGGGACATCGGCGCGGCAGGGGTCGGCCCGGCGGGCAATTGCACGCCCAATTGCATGCCATCCGGCAGCGTGGGCGCAACTGCCGGAACAACCTGCCGCAACCATTGTTCGGTGGTTTGCCGCTTCCGGGCCAGCCGTGCGCGTGCTGACTGGTCGTCGAAGAGTTGCCTGGCTTCGTCCAGCCCGGCCTGCCTCAGGCGAGGTATTACCGGCCCGGCGGTTGTATGCAGGGCCAGGTCCGCCACCCGGAACCGGCGCGCCAGGGGCCCCTGGTGCAGGGCCAGCGACTGCGTCCGCTGATGGGGAACCAGCACCAGCTCACGCCACCACCGCCCGGAACGGATCAGGAGGGCCGTGTCCGTTGACGTGAACCCGTTCCGGCGCCACGCGAGGGGCGCCAGCAGCCGGGCCCGGCGCGGCGTGGTGACGAATCCGCCGTCGGAATCCCTGCCTGCAAGCCCGGCGGTGAACACCAGCTCCGGCCGGTCCGTCCCGGGGTCCGGCAGGACCAGCGACAGCATTGCCATGACGTCGGCAAGCTTGCCGACGGGCAGGAGGATGGTCCTGGTGTTGCCCTCGACGGCGTTGCCGGAAACCCCGTAGCCGGCCGCATTCACCTGCATCCGATACCAGCCGAACGGCCGCCACAGCGGAGGCTGGGCGATTTTCACCGCCTGGATCCGGCCGGGCGGAAGCGTCTGCGCCTGGGTGTCCAGCAGCCCGTACCGCAGCCGGATGCCGTCGGGCGAAACCGCTGCGGTGAAGTTGAATCCCTTGTTGAAATAGTTCCAGTAGCCGGCGGCAAGGCCCAGGGCCGCCGGCACCAGGTAGAAGTAGAACGCGCGGTTGTCCGTCAGTGCCGACAGAACCACCGACGCAATGCCGCCCACCACAATGAAGACGCTTTGCTCGCTGAGGATCAGCGAGCAGAGAAGGCGCGACGGCGGCACGGCGAGGACAGTGATTTCCGGCGCCTCGGGTGCGGGTTGGGGAAAGCGTCCCGGCCCCTTAGTATCCCCGGAAAAACCATCCGGGGCGGAACCAGCGCCGGCACCGGTATGGGAACCGGCGCCGGAGACTGCTCCGGAAGCCTGCGCCAGGATGGTGGCACGAAGCTGGCGGGCGTCATCGATCTTCAGGTAGGCCAGGCGCACCGCTGATTCGCCGGCGTCGGCCACCTCGAATTTGAGTTCGGCCAGTCCGAAGATCCGGGCCAGCAGGGGCTGCACGATGTCAATGGCCTGCACCCGGTCCAGCCGTGCCTGCCGGTGCTGGCGGAAGATGAGCCCGCTGTTGACCCGGACGTAGCCACCGGATACCTGGTACTTGGTGAAGTACCAGGTAAGCACGAATCCCAGCACCGCCACGGCCAGCACCACGGCCCCGCCGCCCAGCAGCCATGGGGCGCGCCTGGCGAACCCCTCCTCGAACACGGGTTGTCCCTGCAATGTCCGCTCGAAGAGGTCCCGGCCGAAGAAGAACGTGATGGCTGCCAGGGCAACCCAGCCGCGGACGAACGGCGAGGCGGGATGTACACGCAGCCATTCGCCGTCGGGCGTTCCGTTGGTTTGCGGCCCGGCCGCAGCAGGCGGAACCGCTGCCTGCCCGGGCAGCTGGCCGTCAGTGGTCACAGCCCTGCCAGCCTGGCTTCGCCGCGGGCGGCCAGCTGTTCCCGGAGCCGTGCGCCCTCCGCTGCCGGCAGGCCGGGGATGCGTGCGTTCGTTCCGGGTGACGCGGTGTGCAGCTTCACGGTGCACAGGCCCAGCGAGCGTTCCACGGGTCCGACGCCGATGTCCACGTACTGCATGCGGCCGTAGGGGACGGCCATGGTGCGCTGGAAGAAGATCCCGCCCCGGATCAGCAGGTCCTCGTCGCGCTCGGCGTAGCCGATGGCCCTGACCTGCCGCGGAATGAGCACCAGCCGCCACAGGGCAGCCAGGAGCGTGGCAGACGGAACAGTGATGGCGAGCCACAGCGGCGGCCACCGCCACCAGCCCAGGAGGACAAACATCAGCGGAGCGGCCAGGACCACTACGGTGACAAGGTTGGCCACAGCCCATTCCACCAGGCGGACTGTGATGTATTTCGGTGAAACCCGCTGCCAGGCGATACCCGGCGGGTCAATCGCCTCGGTATGCATATTCGCCTTCCCCGGCGGCTTCCCCGCGGGCAGGGCGGCCCTTCTTCCCGTCGAGGCTGTTGGCGTCGCCGTCCTCCGGGGGGATCTTGCAGAAGCGCTCCACGAGGAGCCCCACCACGATCATCACCAGGCCGCCGCCGGCCATGGCCAGGGCCAGCCAGGTGATGCCCTGGTCGCTGCGCAGGCTCCAGATCCGCAGCTGGTCCAGGAAGATGCCCACGTGCCAGCCCAGGAGCACCGTTCCAGCGTAGGCGCAGGCCTGTGCCAGAATCAGCGTCCGCGCGGCCAGAAGGGGGTCCAGCTGAGTCTTCCTGGCCGTGCTGTTGGGCTTGAGGCTGTTGCGCCACCGCAGCACCCGGATACCCAGAATCAGCGTGATGGCAACGATGACGCCCATGGTGGCCAGCGCTGTGGCGGGCAGGACAGGCGTGGCCATGCTGTACCGGCTGGTGACTACCGTGGCTGACCAGCCCGCCACGGCGAGGATCACGCAGATCAGCAGGAGGCGCAGCGGGTTGATCGGCTTCATCGCTCCTCCACCGCTCCCGCCGTGGGCATGCCGTCAAAGTCGCCGAACCCGTCGAACGGCGACAGGTCCTTTAAATCCTCTGCCCGGGCTGCCAGGGCGCTGATCCGTTCGCCGTCCAGCGTGGCGGCTGGTTCGATAAGCGACCAGGGGTAGAGGACGAAAGCCCGCGACGCGGCGCGCGGGTGCGGCAGGGTCAGCGCGGGATCATCGCTGCGGTGGTCGCCGTAGGTGATGATGTCGACGTCGAGCGTCCGCGGCCCCCAGTGGACCTCGCGGACGCGGTGGTGCTTGTTCTCCACCGCCTGGCAGTGTTCCAGCAGTTCCTGGGGGCTCAGGCTGGTTTCCACCGTGATGACCATGTTCAGGAAGTCCGGCTGCCCGGCCGGGCCCCCCACGGCTTTGGTCTGGACTATGGGTGAAACGGCAAGGAGCCGGACCTCCGGCGGATCCACCAGGTCCCCCACAGCCTCGGTCAAGGTCTCGTTCCGTTCACCAAGGTTGCTGCCCAGGGCCAGCACGGCCTTGGTATAGGTCCCGTTCACGTCTGCACCCCGGCCAAGGCATGGCCAGCGGGGACCAGTGCCCGGTGGACGGTGACAGCCACGTCCCCGAAAGGAACCGCGATGGGAGCCTGCGGCTTGTGCACGGTGATGTCCACGGCCTGGAGCTTGAATTCGGACAGGAGGCTGTCGGCGATCCGCACTGCGAGTGCCTCGATGAGGTTGAGTGGTTCGCCCGTGATCCAGTCGGTGATACGCTGCGCCACCTCGCCGTAGTGCGCGGTGTCCCGCACATCGTCGGACTTTGCCGCTTCGGTGAAGTCCAGGTGGAGCACTGCGTCCACCACGAAAGGCTGGCCCTCCCGGCGTTCGAAATCAAAGACGCCGTGATGGCCGACGGCGGTCACTCCGGTCAGCGTAATCCTGTCCATGGGTCCCCCGGCCCTATTGGTTTTTGGGTACGGCTTGTGCCGTGGATGCTGCGGCCATGCGTGCAGCCACCTTCACGGCGTCAAGGCTGGACCCCACCTCGTGCACGCGGACGGCCCAGGCCCCGCGGTAGGCGCTGATGGCTGTGATCGCCGCTGTGGCCCCGTCCCGTTCCTCCGGGGCGGCGGACTTGCCGGCCACCGTCAGCAGGGTGCCGAGGAAGCGCTTGCGGGAAGCGCCCACCAGGACCTTGTGGCCCAGGCTGTCCAGCTGGTCCAGGTTCTGCAGCAGTTCCCAGTTCTGGGCGTCATTCTTGGCGAACCCCAGGCCGGGGTCGATGATGATCTGTTCCTGGCTGACACCGGCGGCGTAGAGCTTGTCGCGGACTCCTGCCAGCTCGGCCACCACTTCACCGGCAACGTCCGTGTACTCGGCGAGGGAGTTCATGGTACGGGCGTCCCCACGGCGGTGGGTGAGGACGTACGGCACCTTGGAGGCCGCCACGAACTCGGCCATTTCGGGCTCGATGCTCAGGCCGGAGATGTCGTTGATGATGGCTGCGCCGGCTTTTACCGCCGCTGCCGCCGTCGAGGCATGCGTTGTGTCGATGCTGACCAGTGCGCCGGCCTTCACCAGGGCCTCGATCACCGGCAGGACGCGGCGCTGTTCTTCTTCCGGGCTGACGTCGTCAGCGCCGGGCCGGGTGGATTCGCCGCCGACGTCGATGATGTCCGCACCCGCGTAAAACATCCGCAGGCCGGCGGCGATGGCGGTGTCCGCCGTGGCGTGCTTCCCGCCGTCGCTGAAGGAATCGGGGGTGACGTTGAGGATTCCCATGACCAGGGTGCGGTCGGTGGGCAGGCCTTCGAAGCGCGCGGCCGGGCGGGGCTTGCGCAGGATGGGCAGCGGGGAGGTTGCGGGCCCCGTTCCAGGGGCTGCAGCGAGTGAATCCATGGTCTGTAGTTACCTTCCGAGGATGAGGCTCATGGCTTCGGCACGGGTGGCCGGGTCATGAAGCTGCCCGCGGACCGCACTGGTGACGGTCTTCGCTCCGGGCTTGCGGATACCGCGCATCGACATGCACATGTGTTCGCATTCAACGACCACGATGGCGCCACGGGGCTTGAGGTAGCGGACCATCGCTTCGACGATTTCAGTGGTGAGGCGCTCCTGCACCTGCGGGCGGCGGGCGTAGATGTCCACCAGGCGGGCCAGCTTGCTCAGCCCGGTGACCTTGCCGTCGTGGGACGGAATGTACCCCACGTGGGCCACCCCGTGGAACGGCACCAGGTGGTGCTCGCAGGTGGAGTAGAACGGGATGTCTTTGACCAGGACCAGTTCCTCATGGTCCAGGTCGAAGGTGGTGGACAGCACGTCAGCAGGATCGTGGTGCAGACCCGCGAAGACCTCGGCGTACGCCTTCGCAACCCGCTTCGGGGTGTCGCGCAGGCCGCCGCGGTCCGGGTCCTCGCCAATGGCAAGGAGGATCTCGCGGACGGCCGCCTCGATCCTCGGCCGGTCCACCTTTTCGCGCTTCGAATGGTGGGATCCGTCCTCCGCCACGTGTACGGCGGAGGCGGGAACGTCGTCGTCGTCGAAAGAAGTCACAGGGAAAGCTTAGCCGCGAAGGGTGTCAGGCCCCGAGTCGGAGGTGCCTCCGTGAAACGGAGCGTCCTCCGGAACGCCCTGCGAGTGCGGCGGCTGGGCGTCCAAAGGCTCGTCCAGCCGGGCCTTCTTTGCCTCTTCCTGTGCCTCGCGTTCCGCCCTTTCCTGGCGGGACTC
This sequence comes from Arthrobacter sp. Soil761, assembly GCF_001428325.1. NCBI lineage: Bacteria > Bacillati > Actinomycetota > Actinomycetes > Micrococcales > Micrococcaceae > Arthrobacter > Arthrobacter sp. Soil761. Next base: position 192,309 of record NZ_LMSF01000002.1, read on the forward strand.
CACGGGGCCTGCCATCTGGACAGGACGGGTTTCCTTGGACAGCCACACTTCGCGGAAGTCGCGCTTGCGCACGTCGCGGAAGATGTCGGCAATCTCGGACTGGTTGAGGGTTTCGCGCTCCAGCAGCTCAAGGGCCAGGATGTCCAGGATGTCGCGGTTCTCGGTAAGGATCTCGTAAGCCTCGTCGTGGGCCTGCTCGATCAGCCGGCGCACTTCCTCGTCCACCACGTAGGCGATCTGGTCCGAGTAGTTGCGCTCGTGGCCGGCGTCGCGGCCCAGGAAGGGTTCGCCGCCGCCCTGGCCCAGGCGGACAGCGCCGACGCGTTCGCTCATGCCGTACTCGGTGACCATCTTGCGGGCAGTGCCGGTGGCCTTCTCGATGTCGTTGGAGGCGCCGGTGGAGGGGTCGTGGAACACGATCTCCTCGGCAACGCGCCCGCCCATGGCGTAGGCCATCTGGTCGAGGAGTTCGTTGCGGGTGATGGAGTATTTGTCGTTTTCGGGGACCACCATGGTGTAGCCCAGGGCCCGGCCGCGCGGAAGGATGGTGATCTTGGTGACCGGAGCCGAGTTCCGCAGGGCTGCCGCCACCAGGGCGTGGCCGCCTTCGTGGTAGGCGGTGATCTTGCGCTCGTGTTCCTTCATGACGCGGCTGCGCTTCTGCGGGCCGGCCATGACTCGGTCAATGGCCTCGTCCAGGGCGCGGTCGTCAATCAGGTTGGCGTTGGAGCGCGCGGTGAGCAGTGCGGCCTCGTTGAGGACGTTGGCGAGGTCTGCGCCGGTGTAGCCGGGCGTCTTCTTCGCCACACCCTTCAGGTCGACGCCGGGCGCCATCGGTTTGCCCTTGGCGTGCACCTGCAGGATCTGGTCGCGGCCAATGAGGTCCGGCGCCTCCACCGAAACCTGGCGGTCGAAACGGCCGGGGCGCAGCAGTGCCGGGTCCAGGACGTCGGGCCGGTTGGTGGCGGCGATGAGGATCACGTTGGTTTTGACGTCGAAGCCGTCCATCTCCACCAGCAACTGGTTGAGGGTCTGCTCGCGTTCGTCGTTGCCGCCGCCGATGCCTGCACCGCGGTGGCGGCCAACGGCGTCGATCTCGTCCACGAAGATGATGGCGGGCGAGTTGGCCTTGGCCTGTTCAAAGAGGTCGCGGACGCGGGATGCGCCGACGCCGACGAACATTTCCACGAAGTCCGAGCCCGAGATGGAGAAGAAGGGCACGCCGGCCTCACCGGCCACTGCGCGGGCCAGCAGCGTCTTGCCGGTGCCGGGCGGGCCGTACAGCAGCACGCCCTTGGGGATCTTGGCGCCAACGGCCTGGAACTTGGCAGGCTCCTGCAGGAATTCCTTGATCTCCTGCAGTTCCTCGACGGCCTCGTCCGCGCCTGCGACGTCGGCGAAGGTCACCTGCGGCATGTCCTTGCTGACCATCTTGGCCTTGGACTTGCCGAACTGCATGATCTTGGAGCCGCCGCCCTGCATCCGGGTCATCAGGAACCAGAAGAGGGCACCCAGCAGGATGACGGGGATCAGGAGGGAGAGCAGGCCGGAGAACCAGTTGCTTTCAATCGGCTGGTCGGTGAAGCCCTGGGCCGGCTTGGCGTCGGTGACAGCCTTCACCACGTCCTGTGCGCGGGCGTCAACGAAGAAGAACTGGACGCTCTTGCCTTTGTCCTGCCCGTCCACCTGCAGGTTGTCCTTCAGCGTGAGGTCAACGCGGTTCTCGCCGTCGAAGATCTTGGCCTGCTCCACCTTGTTGCCGGAGAGCAGTTCCAGGCCCTTGTCCGTATCGATGCGGGCGGCACCGCCGGGGGCGAGCGTTGCAAAGGCCACCAGGAGCAGACCGACCACAACGACGATCCAGATGCCCGGGCCTTTGAAGAAGTTCTTAGCTTTCATCTGTTCGGGGGCTGGCCCCGTCCCTTCCGGTAGTGCTTCACGGCGAGTAGTCTGCGCGCGTGATGGTGCTGCGTCAGCTTCTAGCTATACACCGTCCGGAGTACATCACGCATAGCGAAAAGCAAAAGTTCCCTGTGGGCGTAGCAGTGCCGGGACAGCCCAGGAGTTGCCCACATGGCGCGGTTTTACCGGAGTACGGCGGCGGAGTGTGCGGCGCCGCTTACTCGTAGACGTGCGGGGCCAGGGTGCCCACGAAGTCAAGGTTGCGGTACTTTTCGGCGTAGTCCAGGCCGTAACCCACCACGAACTCGTTGGGGATGTCATAACCGACGTACTTGACGTCGATTTCCACCTTGGCGGCTGTGGGTTTGCGGAACGCCGTGCAGATCTCCACGGACGCGGTGCCGCGGGACTCCAGATTGGTCTTGAGCCAGGACAGGGTGAGGCCGGAGTCGATGATGTCCTCGACGATCAGCACGTCCTTGCCCATCAGGTCGGTGTCCAGATCCTTCAGGATGCGTACCACGCCGGAGGACTGGGTGCCCGAACCGTAGGAGGACACTGCCATCCAGTCCATGGAGATGTGGCTGTGGAGTGCGCGGGCAAGGTCAGCCATGACCATGACGGCGCCCTTGAGCACGCCCACCAGGAGGATCTCGCGCCCCTCGTAGTCCTTGTCGATCTGCGCAGCGAGCTCGGTGATCCGCTGCTGGATCTGCTCCTTGGTGTAGAGAACGTGCTTGAGATCTGCCTGGACGTCGTTTGAATCCACCAATGGCTCCTGTTTAGATGCGGGGTGCGACTATTTTGCGGGCGGTTTTTGGGACCGGAATACTAGCTTCCCACAGCGCGCCCGTTCGCGGGGAACAGAACCGGGGCCGCCCTGGGCACCCGGCACGCCGGCGTCCTTTGATCCCTCCAGCTGTGCCAGCGACAGCCGGTACACGCTGACGCCGCCGGGAAGCTCCACCGGACCCGCGGAACCCTGGCGCCGCAGCAGCGCTTCCGCCGCCAAAAGGCGCTGGTAGCTGGGCTGCTGGCCGCCGACGTCGGCCGCTGCCTTGGCGATCACACGGAACCTGATGGCCGGGGCCACGGCACGCAACGCCTCCTCGGGCAGCGCCAGTGTGCCGCCGTCCCGCTCCACCAGGGAGGCGAAGGTGCTTTCCGCCACAGCCTCCAGGTAATCGGCGTCAAGCTGCAGGATGGCGGCGGTCCGGGCCAGGGATTCGGCAACCCCGGGACCCAGGTTCTCCTCGAGGTGCGGAAGGACCTCCACGCGGGTCCGGGAGCGTGCAAAGGCGGGATCGGCGTTGGTGGGATCGTGCCAGGGATCCAGGTCCTCCACCGCGCAGATCTCCTCGGTGTCCGCCCTGCGCAGGCCGAGGAACGGGCGCAGCAGGACACTGTTTCCGGCGCCTGCCCGGGACGGCCGCATGCCCGCGAGCGAGCGGGAGCCGGAGCCCCGGGCCAGGCCCAGCAGTACCTGCTCCGCCTGGTCGTCGAGCGTGTGGCCCAGCAGGATGGCGCCGGCGCCCTGTCCCGCCGCGGCGGCTTCGAGCGCGGCGTGCCGGGCTTCGCGTGCGGCGGCCTCTGGGCCCATACCGGCACCAGCCACCGTGACCGTGCGGATCTCAACCGGTGAAAGGCCCAGCTCCTCCAGGGTCTTGGCGGTGCGCGCGGCAATGTCGCCGGACCCCTCCTGCAGCTGGTGGTCCACCACCACGGCTCCCACGGTCAGCGGGCGTCCGTCCACATGCCCGCGCCGGGCAAAGTACGCAGCGACGGCGGCCAGCGCCAGGGAATCGGGGCCTCCGCTGCACGCCACGACGACGTGGCCGGGATATCCGGCATCGGCGAGCGCGTTTTGCAGCATCCTGCGCGCAGTCCCGACGACGGGCGCGAGCCTTCCGGGCCGGCGCCGTCCGCTGCGTGGCCCGGCGGTGCCGGCAGGCCACTCAGTCCCGGGTACAGGTGTGTCCGTCAATCAGTGACCCATCCGCTCAAGCCACAGCTTGGCGTCGTGGATTTCGGGCTCGGTAGGCAGGTGGTCCACGGACTCCCAGACTTTGTTGAAGCCGTCCATTCCGGCCACGTCCACCACGGCCCGGACGAAGCGGGCGCCGTCGGAGTACTGGCGCATCTTGGCGTCCAGGCCCAGGAGGCTGCGGATGAACTTCTCGATCACGCCCCGGTCCTTGCCGCGGTCGTTGAACCGCTGCCGGATGGTCTTCACGGACGGGACGATGCTGGCGTCGACGGCGTCCATCACCACGTTGGCGTGCCCTTCGAGGAGGCTCATGACGGCGGTGAGGTGCGAGATGGCGGCCTTTTCCTCCGGATCCTGCAGCAGGTCCAGGATGGCGCCGCGGCCGGGAGTGTTTCCGGTGGCGGAGCGGTCCTTCAGGGAGCGGGCAGCAGCGGTGGCGCGCTCCATCAGGGTGTCGACGTTGCCCAGCAGGTGGCCGCTGAGTTCGTCGATTTGTTCCAGCATGTGGTGCCGCAGCCAGGGGGCGGCCGCGAATTGGACACGGTGGGTTTGCTCGTGCAGGCAGACCCAGAGCCGGAAGTCCTCGGGCGTGACGTTGAGTTCCCGTTCCACCGACACGATGTTGGGGGCCACCAGCAGGAGCCGGCCGGCCGCGGGAGCCGTGGAGTTTTCTGCCAGCGCCGCGAAGGGATCGTACTGGCCCAGGACCTTGCTGGACAGGAAGGCAAGCACGGCGCCCAACTGGCTGCCGGTGATGGCGCCGCTGACCTGGGCGGCAGCGGGGCTGAGGCTTCCGCGGCGGCTGTCCAGCATCTTCTGCATTGCGGGTTTGAGCATCACCGCGAAACTCTGCGTGTTGGCTTTGGCCCAGGACGCTCGGTCCACCACCAGCACCGAGGAATCGCGAAGGTCGCGCGCCGCCTCCAGGCCGGTGATGTCGTGCACGTGCGGAACGGAAGCGTCCGCCAGCCGTCGAAGGCTGTCCACCGCTTCCCCGATGGCCTTTTCATCGAGCTCCGGCCCGGCGGGAGCCAGCCGCGCTGCGGCAGACGCAGCGAGGTCCCAGTTGATCAGGGACTGGGCTGTTGGGGACAACGTCGATGCGGATTCGCGCGCAGTGGACTCCATGGTTCCCATCAGAACACAGCAGGCTGGGGATCGTCCTTAAGTTCGCTGACCGGCGAACTTGCACAGCCCCGGCACAGGAGGCCAGAAGCGCCGTCCCAGTCCAGGCCGGCACGTTGGAAGTGCAGGAGGAATCCCCCTCATGGAGTACCAATGGCAGCCGTGCTAGCGGCAGCCGCAGCCCGCCAGCGCCGTGGCGGCCCGGTCCAGGGCTTCCTTGTTGCCGGCCGCGCCCGGGGTCAGGCCGTTGCCGATGAAGGAGAAGACCAGGAGCCGCCCGTCGGAGTCCACCACATATCCGCTCAGCGCCAGAACGGTGTTCAGTGTCCCGGTCTTGGCGCGAACCAGGCCGGCACCGCCGGACGTGGTGGCATCCCCGTAGCGGGTGTCCAGGGTTCCTGACAGGCCACCAACCGGAAAGCCGTCCAGGGCGGCCCGCAGCCTGGTGTCGGCGCCGGTGGTGATGGCCCGCACCACGTCAGTGAACTGGCGGGCCGCAACCTGGTTGCCCATGGCCAGCCCGCACACATCCACCAGCTTCACGGCGTCAGAGGGGATGCCCGCTGCCGCGAGTTCGGCCGCGACCACGGCCGTGGCACCGTCATTGCTTCCGGGCCGGCCGGTGGCCAACGCGGCCATCCGGCCCATGGTTTCGGCAAGGTAATTGTCAGATACCTGCAGCATCAGGTTCACCTGCTCAGCCACGGTGGCCGATTGGACGGCCGCCAGGGCTGGGGCGGCGGCTTGGGACGCGCCGGGTGAGCGTTCGACGCCGGCCGCCACGGTGAGGCCGGCCCCGGCACCTGCCGCACGGAGCCGGGCCGCGAACTCCTCCGCGGCGGTTATGGCTGAATCCTGGGGCCGGGGGCCGGTGGTGACGGCGGGGTCGAAGCGTGCAGAGTTGAGGGCCAGGGGGTACAGCGGCGCTATTTCGCCCGCCTCCACGTCGCCGCTCTGCCAGGCCGGATTCAACGCCGCGCCGGTGAAGAGGGAGTCATCCACCACTACCTTGATGTCTCCCGTGGTTCCGGCGGCCTGCAGGGCCTGCACCGTAAGGGCGGCAAGGGTGGCAAGGCCGGCGTGGCCCATAACCTGGTCCGGCTTCGACTCCCCGGCGGCCAGGAGGACGTCGCCGCCGCCCACCAGCACCACCTCCCCGGCGGCGGAGCCCGGCACCACCTTGGTGGCGAAGCGGTGGTCCGGCCCAGGGTGCGCAGTGCGGCCACCGCCGTCAGCAGTTTAAGGTTCGACGCCGGCACCCGGCTTTCCGCGCCGCCCCGGTCAAAGAGGACCTGGCCCGTGAGCGCGTCCTGCACCATGCCGGTGAAGGTACCGCCGCCGTCGGCCTTCAATGCCGGGTCCACCTGGGCTGCCACCGCTGACGGAAGGGGCACTGGGGCGGACTGCTGAAGCGGGGCGAGCGCCTGCGGGGCGGACAGGGTGGCGGGGGCCTGCTGCCAGGCGGGGGGCGCCGGGGCGGATTCGGGGGCTTCCGCAGCAAAGAACCCTGGGCCCAGGAATCCGGGGGCCACCAGCAGGGCTCCCGGGAGGGCGAGGACAAGCAGGATCAAGGCCGCCAGGGCCAGGGGCCAGGGCTTGCGCGGCCCTTTCGCGGGGGTCCGGCCAAGGCTGCCGGCGCGCGCGGACCGGTGCGCGCGCAACGGTTCCTGGCCGGTTGTTTTGGTCATGCTGGTGCTGGTCCTCAAGTCCTGAAATTTCCCCACAAGTTCCTGATTCCAGGGCCTCTCGCTATATCCTCAATAGTAGTCGGCGGCACCGACACTCTTTTTTGTGGGCCCGTCAAGTGTGCCGCGCACCCCCTGCAATTGCCGAGGAGCATTCCATGAAGCACGACGTGACCATCGAGATCCCCAAGGGATCGCGCGTCAAGTACGAAGTTGACCACGAGACCGGCCGTGTCCGCCTGGACCGCGTCCTCTTCACCTCAATGCAGTACCCCACGCACTACGGGTACTTCGAAAACACCCTCGGCGAGGACGGCGACCCGCTGGACGCGCTGGTGCTCCTGCAGGACTTCGACCTGCACCCCGGCGTCATCGTCGAGTCCCGCCCCATCGGTGTCTTCAACATGACGGACGACGGCGGCGGGGACGCCAAGATCCTCTGCGTCCCCGTGGATGCCCGCTTTGACCACATCCAGGAAGTCAGCGACGTCAACGAATTCCTGATCAAGGAGATCGAGCACTTCTTCACCCGCTACAAGGACCTGGAGCCCGGCAAGTGGGTCAAGGCCGAGGGCTGGGGCGACCGCGCCGCGGCCGAAGCCGAGCTGGAAGCCTCCATCAAGCGTTACGTGCCCGCGTCGCACTAGTTCCACGTCGCACTGGTTCCACCGGCGCACTGGTTCCACCGGGCCACCGCCTTAGTGCGGCCAGGCCCTGAATCCCCGTCGGCCGGACAAGTCCCCGCTTCATGCAAGAGGGATAGGTCCGGGAGGCGGGGATTTGTCGTTGTCCCCACTAAGGTAAATCTGTGGAATCGTGGGGCTGTGAGTTCTGAGCCAGCACTGACTTCCCAGCTCTTGTTCCATCCGCCCTGCGGCCCTGTCGCCGGCTGGCGGGACGGCGAGGTTATCCGCGCCTCAGGGATCCCGTACGCCGAGGCCGCCCGGTTCCAGCCGCCCGTGCAGGTCCCGGACTGGACCTCCGAGCTGTCCGCCACGTCCCTCTCCCCTGCCTGCCCCCAGGCGCCCGTGCCGTTCCTCGACGACGTCCTGGGCACCAGATACGGGGAGCTTCCGGGGAGCGAGGACTGCCAGAACCTTTCCATCACCATGCCCGGCGACGTCAGGCCGGACGAAAAGCTGCCCGTCATGGTCTGGATCCACGGCGGCTCCTACACCACCGGCTCCGGGGACCTGGCCATCTTCGACCCCGCCCGGCTGGTGGCCGAGAACCGCGTCATCGTGGTTTCCGTGACGTACCGGCTGGGGCTGTTCGGGTTCCTGGCCACACCCGCGGGGCGTCCCGGCAACCTGGGGCTCCTGGACCAATTGGAGGCATTCCGGTGGGTGCGGCGGAATATCCAGGCCTTTGGCGGCGACCCCCGCCGGGTCACCGCATTCGGCCAGTCCGCCGGTGGTGACGCGATCGCCCACCTGATGGCCACACCCGAGGCGCCCACACTCTTCCAGCGCGCCATCATCCAAAGTGCACCGCTGGGCATCACCCGCGGGCGGGCCAAAATGAACCACGCCATGGGCATCGCCGCCGAATCGGTCACCGAACAGACACCGGCCATGGACGTGGTGGCGGTCGAGGAACAGGTCACCCAGGTGGCCAAAAAGTTCGGCATGCTGGCCGCCATGCCCTTTGGCACACAGTACGGGCACGATCCACTCCCGGAGGAAGCCGGGATCGAAGCGGCGTGGGACCGGACGGCGCCCGGCATCGAGGTGCTGATCGGCCATACCTCGGAGGAGGCGCGCCTGTTCCTTCCCCGCAGCCCTCGACTGATGCGGCTGGCCGGGATCCCCTTGGTGGGTCAGCACGCCGTGCGTGCCATCGACTGGGTGGTCACCGAAACCGTGTACGGCCGGGCAACGCGCCGGTTCGCCCGGCGCCACGCCAAAGCGGGCGGAAACGCCCACCGGTACCTCCTGACCTGGCATGCCCCCGGCAATATCTTTGGCGCGGCCCACACCGTGGACCTGCCCCTGCTGCTCGGCACCAGGGAAACATGGGACGGGGTGGGACTGATCGCCGGCGCCCGCTGGGAGGACGTGGAGGCGGCTGGCCGGAAGATGCGGGCCCTGTGGGCCGGTTTCGCCCGCGGCGCCGACCTTGGGAAGTCCGGCGGCATCACCGGAGTCCTGCAGTATCAGGCAGCCTGAGAGCGTGAAAACGCTGGGCGTGGACCTGGCGGCGGCCACCAGGAAGACCGCCGTCGCGGTGATCGAGTGGGAGCCAGATACGGCCCGGCTCACCCACCTGGCCCTGGACGTGGACGACCAGGACATCGTGGAGCTGTTCGGCTCCTGCGAGATGACCGGCGTCGACTGTCCGGTGGGCTGGCCCGACGCGCTGATCCCGTTCCTTACCGGCCACCTGAACTTCGACGCCGATCCCGTCCTCGAGTACGACGGAATTGCCGGCCGGAGGCTGCTCGCCTACCGGGACACCGACCGCTTCGTCACGCGCGAAACCGGGCTGATCCCGCTCAGCGTCTCCGCCGACCGGCTGGCCCATCCTGCCATGCGCTGCGCCGTGATCCAGGCAAAGATCGCCGCCCTGCACGGCCCACAGGCGCGTGACGGCTCAGGACGCCTGGCCGAGGTCTACCCGGCAGCATCCCTGAAGATCTGGGGCCTGAACGGGCGCGGCTACAAGGGCCGGGGCGTCCCGGAAGCCGAACGCCTCGGCCTCCTGCTGGCGGCCCTCGAAGAGCAGGCGCCATGGCTGGACCTGGGCGGGCACCGGGGCACGCTGGCCGGCTCGGACGATCTCTTCGACGCCGTCGTCGCTTCCCTGACCGCCCGGGCCGCCGCCCGTCGTCGTACGCTCTTGCCGGACGGTTCCCATGCGCAGGCAGCGCGCAGCGAGGGCTGGATCCACCTGCCCTCCTGCACGCTGGACGAACTCCGTAACTAGGTGGGGGTCAGCCGCCCAGCTTCCAGTTCCGGATCTCCTCCGGGTCCTCGCCGTGGGTGCGGGTGTGCTCGCGCGCCCGGTTGCGGCGGTCCTGCAGGTCCTGGCGCAGGAGCGAGTGCTTCTCAGCCAGGCCGGGTACCCGGTCGATCGCGTCGATAGCCAGGGTGAACCGGTCGATTCCGTTGAGCATGGCCATGTCGAACGGTGTGGTGGTGGTCCCCTCTTCTTTATAGCCGTGCACGTGGAGGCCCTGCTGGTTGGTCCGCCGGTAGGCCAGCCGGTGGATCAGCGCCGGGTAGCCGTGGTACGCGAAGATGACCGGCTTGTCGGCGGTGAAAATCCCGTCGAAGTCATGGCCGGGGAGGCCGTGTGGGTGCTCGCTGTCGTCCTGCAGCCGCATCAGGTCCACCACGTTCACCACCCGCACCTTGAGTCCGGGCGCGCCCTTCCGGAGCAGTTCGGCGGCCGCCACGGTCTCCACGGTGGGGACGTCACCGGCGCAGGCCAGGACGACGTCGGGCTCCTCGCCGGGCACCTCGGAACCGGCAAACGTCCAGATCCCCAGGCCGCGGCGGCAATGGTTGGCGGCATCGGCCGGACCGAGCCAGGTGGGTGAGGGCTGCTTCCCACTCACCACGATGTTCACGTAGTCCGTGGAGGCCAGGCAGTGCTCCATGACGGAGAGCAGGGTGTTGGTGTCCGGCGGCAGGTAGACCCGGATGACCTCGGCCTTCTTGTTCACGGCGTGGTCGATGAAGCCGGGGTCCTGGTGCGAGAAGCCGTTGTGGTCCTGCTGCCACACGTGCGACGACAGCAGGTAGTTCAGGGATGGCACCGGCTGGCGCCAGTGCAGCTTCCGGGAGACCTTCAGCCATTTGGCGTGCTGGTTGAACATGGAGTCGACAATGTGGACGAAGGCCTCGTAGCAGTTGAAGACGCCGTGCCGGCCGGTGAGGAGGTACCCCTCCAGCCAGCCCTGGCACAGGTGCTCGCTCAGCACCTCCAGGACCCGGCCGGAGCGCGCAAGGTGCTCGTCGACGTCGTCGATCCTGTACTGCCACACCTTGTCGGTGACCTCATAGACGTTCTGCAGCCGGTTGGAGGCCGTCTCGTCCGGGCCGAACAGCCGGAAGTTATCCATGTTCTGCGCAATCACGTCCCGCATCCAGGATCCGAGCGTTACCATGGGGCTGACCCGCTCGGTGCCCGGGCTGGGAACCTCCACGGCGTGGTCGCGGTAGGCGGGCAGCTTCAGTGCGCGCCTCAACAATCCGCCGTTGGCATGCGGTGTGGCACTCATGCGGAAGTCGCCCGTGGGCGCACCTTCGGCGACGTCGGGCCGGAGCCGGCCGTCGCCGTCGAACAGTTCCGCCGGCCGGTAGGACTGCAGCCACTCCTCCAACTGCTTCAGGTGCTCGCCGTTGGTGCGGACCTCGGACAGCGGCACCTGGTGGGCCCGCCAGGTGCCTTCCACCTGCAGCCCGTCAACCATGCGGGGTCCGGTCCAGCCCTTGGGCGAGCGCAGCACGATCAGGGGCCAGCGGTGTCCGCCCTCCCCCGCCTCTTCACCGGAAGCGTCCTGCCGGTGGGCATTCTGGATGGCCTTGATATCCGCCAGGCACCGGTCCAGGACGCCGGCGAAATCGCGGTGCGCCTTTTCGGTGTCGTCCGGGTCCGCCACCGTGACGAAGTACGGTTGGTGCCCGTATCCGCGCAGCAGCTGCTCCAGCTGGTCCTGGGGCATCCGGGCCAGGATGGTGGGGTTGGCGATCTTGTAGCCGTTCAGGTGCAGGATGGGCAGGACGGCACCATCCACGGCTGGATCCAGGAAGTTGTGGGAGTGCCAGCTGGCGGCCAGCGGACCGGTTTCCGCCTCGCCGTCGCCAATCACCACGGCGGTCACCAGCTGCGGGTTGTCGAACACCGATCCGTACGCGTGGGCCAGGGAGTACCCCAGCTCCCCGCCTTCGCTGATGGAGCCGGGGGTTTCCGGGGCCGCGTGGCTGGGGATTCCGCCGGGGTAGGAGAACTGCCGGAAGAGTTCGGCCAGGCCTGCCTCGTCATTGCCCACGTGGGCATAGATTTCCGAGTACGTCCCCTCCATCCAGGCATTGGCGACGACGGCGGGACCGCCATGGCCGGGACCGGCGACGAAGAGCATCTCCAGGGAGTCGCGGCGGATCACGCGGTTCAGGTGGGCGTAGACGAAGTTGAGTCCGGGGGTGGTGCCCCAGTGCCCCAGCAGGCGGGACTTGGTGTCCTCTGCCTGCAGCGGTTCCCGCAGCAGGGGGTTGGACCGGAGGTAGATCTGCCCCACCGAAAGATAGTTGGCGGCCCGCCACCATTTGTCGACGAGGCCCAGGTCTTCCTGCCCCGGCCCCTCCTGCCGTGCGCCGCCCTGCTGCACGTCGTCCTGCTGCATCTCATCCTGCCCAGTGCTGCCGGCCATAACCATCCTCACGTCGGGTGTGCCGCTGCAGGCGGCCGTTCCCCCATGGCAACAGATGGAGGGGCAGGCAGGCAAGCCCCGCCGTCGGGCTTTCCGCTCTTGCCACCCAGCGCCAGCCGGCATGGGCTCGCCCGGGCCGGGAAAATCTCCTGCCCAACCGGCAACCGGGCCCTTCAATCGGCCGTTCCGTAGTTCCTACTTCCGGGTAGTGTGGATCCAGAAATGTTCACGTTGACCATCAATCAGACGGACAGCCGGCGCGACGGCGACCAGGTGCCGCAGCTGCTCAAGGCGCTGCGGCACATCCCTGCGCGCCTGGACTTCGACCGGTCGGTGGAGGACGAAGTCCAGGGAATCGTCGACTGCCCGCACCAGGCCGTGGATGCCGCACTGATCGCACTTCGCAGCGGGCACTGGTACGTGGGGATCGGCGCGGGGCCGGTAAATGAGCCGCTGCCCAACCAGATCAAGGACGCCTCCGGCCACGGTCTGGTGTACGCGCGCCGGGCCGTGGACAGGCTCCGCAGCAGCAAGGAGCGGATCCCGGTGGCGGTGGAAGGACCGCTGGCCGATGTCGCCCACGACGCCGAGGCCATCCTCAGGCTGCTGGGCCATATCGTGCGTGACCGTTCCGATGCTGAATGGCGGGTGCTGGACCTGCTGACCCCCGGGGTCCGGGGGCAGCAAAAAGCCGTGGCGCAGGAACTGGGCATCACCACCCAGGCCGTCAGTAAAGCGGTGGCCCGGGCGCAGTGGAACGAGGAGCACGGCGCCCGGCCCGCAGCTGCCAGGTTGCTGGCACTGATCCTCGAAGCCCGGTAGCCAGCTGACTGTCCTGCCAGCTCTCTTTAGTTACTTTCAGGGCCGGCCTAGTTGCCGGCGGCTGCCATCACGGGCTCGCCGTTGAAGTACTCCAGTTTCCAGCCGTCCACCGCGTGGTGGTGCGCCAGGTTCAGCACCGCGTTGTCCACGCTCGCCAGGGTCTGGCCAATGGCCCGGCTGAGGCTCACGCGCAGCAGGGTGCCGTGGGTGACCACCAGCAGCCGCTGGCCGCGGAACTCCTCCGCCAGCGCCTCAAGTGCGGCAAGGCCGCGGCCGGCGGCCTCGTCTTCACTTTCCGCGCCCTTGAAGCCGCCCGGAATGCGCAGCGCGTCCAGCTCGGGTCCGGCCTGCATCCCTTCGGCCGGGCCGAAACTGCGCTCGGTGAGTTCCGGAACGCGCCGGGAAACCGCCAGCCCGAGCCCTTCGGCAATCAGGTCTGCGGTTTCCGCGGCACGGCTGAGGGGCGACGAAACGATTGCGTCCCATTCGTACGGGGCAAGGACGGCGACGGCGTCGCTCGCCTGGCCGCGTCCGACGTCGTTCAAGGGGATGTCGGTGGCTCCCTGCAACCGGCGCTCGGCATTCCAGTCGGTCTGGCCATGGCGGACGAGGGCGAACGTCGTAAGGGTCATGCTTCTATTCTGCCTTGACCCAGGACGCGGTCCGGAATCGGGACGGACGGAAGTACCCCGGCCTAGAGGAGGCTGCGCAGCACGTGGGCGGCGCCGTCGTCGTGCACTGAATGGGTGACCTCATCAGCGGCGGCCACCACCTCCGCCGGAGCCTGGCCCATGGCTACACCCCGGCCGGCCCAGGTGAGCATCTCGATGTCGTTCCGGCCGTCACCGACGGCGACGGTGAGGTGCTCTTCAAAACCAAGGCGGACCCGAAGGTTTTCCAGGGCGCTGGCCTTGGTCACCCCTGCGGCAGCGATATCCAGCCACGCAGTCCATCCCACCGAATAGGTCACTCCCGCCAGGCCCACGTGGTTGATGGCCTCGTTGAACTCCTCCGGCGTGTTTTCGGTGCTGAAGACCACCACGCGGACGGCGGTGGCTTCCAGCATGGTGTGGAAGTCCACGCCCACGGCCTCCACCCCGAAGCTGGCGTCCTGGAACCGCTCGGTGGAGAGGAAATTGCCGTCGGCATCCTCGAGTGCGTACTTGGCGGACGGGAGGCGCTCCCGGAGCGCACGCAGGGCCGGAGCGGGATCGAACGTGGCCTTGTGGATCACTTCGTAGCCGTTTTCGAGTTCCGGGTGGAGCCGGAGCGTTACGCCGCCGTTGCAGCAGACGGCGTATCCGCGCTCGATTCCGATCTTCTCGATGATGGGAAGGGTGGCGTTCAGGGAGCGGCCGGTGGCGATCATCACCTGGTGCCCCGCTGCAACCACGGCCTGGGCGGCTTCCCGCACACCTGGGGACATGTGGCCGTCGTGGTTCACCAGGGTGCCGTCCACGTCCAGGGCGACCATGAACTTCTGGTCCACAGCGGCGAAGCCGAGGGTGTTGGTGTTGGTGTTGTTGTTCGGATTGTTGTCTCGCCGGTCATCGTTGCCGGCGACTGAGGTTTCAGTCAGCGTTGTCATCCACATAGTGAACCAGACGTAACTGACACGCGCTAGGACGCAGGACACAGGTTTATTGAACTGTTGGTAAACACGGCGGATTCCCACATCCCGGCGGTCCCTCGCGCAGCAGATCCCCCTGGGCGGACGAGTCCCCGTCTTCCCTGGACCAACAGTCCTCACCTCGTTCGCACATCCGTGCCTTCACGGTTCTGATTAGCGAACCAGCTTCTGATTCGCGGGCGAGGACGTGCCGCAGCCCGGGCGGAGTCCGGCTGCCAGGAGCTTGCACCGCAGCCGGCTGGGGTCCGTGAGGTCAGCCCATCGCCAGCGAACAAAGCCGTGGCCCAGCGCCCGGATCCGGTCCTCGCGGAGCTTCTCCCGATATACGGCCTCGTCGGCCGTCATCCCGTCACGCAGGGCGGCCTGGACGTACTTCCCCTTGCCGTCGAACTCACCCACCACCCTCTGGGAAGGCCACCAGAAATCGCTCCTGCCGATGAAGCCGTTGCCGTCCTTAAAGACCTGTTGAAGTACGGGCTGTTCGAAACCAAGGAACTCAAAGATGGCCCGGCTGTACGACTCCCCAACGGACTCCGGCTCGGGGCTCGCCAGGGCAGCGACCCGCTCCGCGCGGCGCCGGGCAGCCGCAGACGGAAGAGCCGCTATGCCGGCGGCAATGCCCGGCACGGACAGAAGGCTGGCACCACGATCCACAACGCCGTCGGCCAGGAGTTTGCGGGCGGCCCCGTCTGCGAGTACCAGTGCCTGGCTCAGGTTCGTGGAGGAAATGACATCCACGGTGGTCTCCATGAGTCCTGTGCAGAGGAACTCCCCATGGCGGACAGGTTCCAGCACGCTCTTGAGCCGGTACCTAAGCGGATAGGAACGCGTGCGGCGCACGTCTTGGGCCGTTCCGTCCCCGCCCAGGACCAACAGCGGCGATTTCCTGATGCCGCTTCGGCCGGGCAAGGCAGTCGCCAACTCCACGCACGGTGGCGTTCCCAGCGTCGGCAGACCGCTCGCCACCGCTGCCGTTTGCCCGCACAAAACGGCACCTTTGACCGATCTGGCGAGTGACGTCGTCGTCCATGCGAAGCGCTGGGACGGCAGCGCGTTGAGCCAGTCCTCGGTGGAGACGTAGAAGCCGCGCCAAATCCGCACCAGTTGCCCTGCCTTGAAGGCGCGGTGCACGCCGTCGGTGCCGGCGCCCGTGCGGAGAATGGCGGCAGTATCAATCAGTCCGGGCGGCATGTCCATTCCAACAGGATGTTGGACCATGGAAGCGCGGTCACCGGTCCGCTGCCTGTATGTGGACAAGCGTCCGTCAGGCCTAAGCATGTTCGCGGATCAGAACCATGAAGGTCCTGATCCGCGAACAAGCTTATGAAAGCTCCCTTAGAGAACCGGCAGGACCTCGAGGCCGCCCAGGTACTTCTGCAGCGCCTTGGGCACGTTGACGGAGCCGTCCGGGTTCTGGTGGTGCTCCAGCAGCGCCACGATCCAGCGGGTGGTGGCGAGGGTGCCGTTCAGGGTGGCCACTGCCCGGGTGCCCTTGGCGACGCCCTCGGAGTTCACCACGCGCTCACGGATATTCAGGCGGCGCGCCTGGAAGGTGGTGCAGTTGGAGGTGGAGGTCAGCTCGCGGTAGGCGCCCTGCGTGGGAACCCAGGCTTCGCAGTCGTACTTGCGTGCGGCGGAGGTGCCGAGGTCACCGGCAGCGGTGTCAATCACGCGGTACGGCAGTTCGCACTTGGCCAGCATTTCCTCTTCCCAAGCCAGGAGGCGCTGGTGCTCGGCGGCGGCCTCTTCAACAGTGGTGTAGATGAACATCTCCACCTTGTTGAACTGGTGGACGCGGATAATGCCGCGGGTGTCCTTGCCGTGCGAGCCGGCCTCGCGGCGGTAGCAGGAGCTCTGGCCGGCGTAGCGGATGGGGCCCTTGGAGAAGTCCAGGATCTCGTCTGCGTGGTACCCGGCCAGGGCAACCTCGGAGGTGCCCACCAGGTAAAGGTCGTCTTCGGCGAGTCGGTAGATCTCGGCGTCGTGCTTCACATCGAAGCCGGTGCCCTGCATGGTCTCGGGACGCACCAGCGTGGGGGTGATCATCGGGACGAACCCTGCCTCGATGGCCTGGTCCATGGCCATCTGCAACAGGGCCATCTCCAGCCGGGCACCCACACCGCGCAGGAAGTAGAACCGGGCACCGGAGACCTTGGCACCGCGTTCCATATCTATGGCGCCGATCAGCTCGCCAATCTCCAAGTGGTCGCGCGGCTCGAAGTCGGGGAATTCACGGGGGGTGCCGACGGTCTTGACCACCACGTAGTCGTCCTCGCCGCCCTCGGGCACGCCGTCCTCAATAAGGTTGGGGATGGTGCGCAGGAGTTCTTCCTGCTTGGTCTGCGCGGCATCGGCCTCGGCAGACGCCGCCTTAACCGAGTTGGCGAGCTCCTTGACCTCTGCCAGCAACGCCTGCTTCTCTTCACCCTTGGCCTGCGCCACCTTCTTGCCGAACACGTTCTGCTCGGCGCGGAGGTTTTCAAAGCGGATCAGGGCAGCGCGGCGGGCGGAATCCGCGGAGATGATCGCGTCCACCACTGATTCGTCCGCGCCACGGGCACGCTGGCTGGCACGGTATTTCTCCGGGTTTTCGCTGAGGTCTTTTACGTCGATCACCACACAAGGGTATCCAATACCGCGCACGACGGCGGGCGGCAGGGTGCGTGCCCCCACGCGCCGCCCGCACGGCTACTGTTGAAGCACCATGAGCGACTGGATTCTCTACCTGCTGATTGCGGTGGCGCTTGCCTTCGCCACCTCCAGCTGGTGGGGGGTGCGCCGCCTCAAAGCACTGCATATGCGCAGCACCGTGGCGGGGGAAGTTTACGACTCCGGGCTGGCGCAGCAGCGGGTGGCCGTGGTCCTGAATCCAATCAAGGCGCGGGCCGGGGAAGCGAGGGAAATCATCCAGCGCGCCTGCCTGGCAGCCGGGTGGGAGGAGCCTGTCTTCTTCGAGACGACCGCGGAGGACCCCGGCTTTTCCCAGATGCAGGCGGTTCTGGCCGGCAAGCCGGACGTCGTCCTTGCGGGCGGCGGCGACGGTACCGTCCGGGTGGTGGCCGAGGCCCTGGCGCACACGGACATTGCCATGGGTTTGATTCCACTGGGTACCGGCAACCTGCTGGCGCGGAACGTGGACCTGGATGTGAACGACCTTCACGGCAACGTCCAGACAGCACTGTTCGGCCGCCAGCGCTACATCGACACCGCACGGATGGCCATCGAGAACTCCCGGACCGGCCACTACTCCGAGCACATCTTCCTGGTGATCGCCGGGATAGGCATGGATGCCGAGGTCCTGGCCGACACCAATGACGGGTTGAAGAAGGCGGTGGGCTGGCTCGCGTACACGGAGGCGGGCGTACGCCACCTGCCGGGCCGGCGAAAGAAGGTTTCCATTGCGCTGGACGGAAACCCGGAGCAGGTAAGGAATATCCGCAGTGTGCTTTTCGCCAATTGCGGCCTTGTCCCCGGCGGCATCGACCTGATCCCGCAGGCCATGATCGACGACGGCATGCTCGACGTTGTGGTGATGAGCCCCCGCAGCGCGCTGGGGTGGCTGCTGATGTACGTGAAAATCATGTTCAAGCACAGCGGCAAGCTGCCCATCATGACCGTTTACCGGTCAGGCAGGGTGGTGATCAAGTGCCCCGAACCCATGCCCACACAGCTCGACGGCGACACTTCGGGTGAAGCCACGCAGCTCACCGTCCAGGTTCTGCCGCGGTCACTCCTGGTCCGGGTCAAGCGGGACGTCCATGGCAGCAGTGCCACGGCGGTGCGTTAGCAAAGGTGCGTTGACAAAAGAGCGCTGACAGCGCTGTTACGTGACAAAAGCAAGAGTGCTGCGCGGCTCAGGCGCTGGCCTGCTTCTTTGCATCGGCGGCCGCCTTGGCGGCAGCGTGGGCTTCAGACTGCTCGCGGATCATGGCCTGCTCTTCCTCGAAGCGCAGGCGGTCGGCGCGGTCAGCGTCATCCCCGTCCCAGTCCTGGTTGTCAGCGGTCGGCTTGGGGTTGACGATCATCCCCTGGCCGTCGTTCTCAGTGCTGCTGGTCATGACCCTCTCCCTTCGTCAGGGGCCATACCCCGTGTGGATCAAGCAAGCATACGCATTGTCCGCAGCCCGCGGAAGTAGTTCCCAAGCCATTTGCCTACGCTCTGGGCGAAGCTGCGGAACCGGTTTCACCTGCGAAGGATTCTGCATCGAGTATGGATTCCACCCATGATTGGGCCGCAGAGAACGCCGCGTCGGAGACATAGGCCGGGACCGGCGTCTCCTGCTTGTCTGCCCTGGCGTACGAGCCAAGGAAACGCGTCCCCGGGCTGATGCGGTGCAGCCCCGCCAGCGCGTCGGCCACCCTCGCCTCGCCTGCGTGGCCGTCGGCATCAATGCTGAAGAAATAGTGTCCCAGGTACTGGCCCGTGGGCCGGGACTCGATCCGGCTGAGGTTGACGCCGCGGCTGGCGAACTGGTCCAGGATCTCCATCAGGGCTCCGGGACGGTCCTCCGGAAGCGGCACCACAACCGTGGTTTTGTCCGCACCGGTCCGCGCCGGCAGGGCGCCTGGCAGGCTCACCAGGATGAAGCGGGTGACCGCACCCGGGTTGTCACCGATATCCTCCGCCAGCACGGACAGTCCAGCATGTTCGCTGGCCACCAGCGGCGCGCAGATGGCCGCGTCGTAGTGGCAGTCGGCCGCCAGCAACCCCAAGGCCGCGGCGGCGGTCGAGGAACCGGGAACGTATTCCGCATCGGGTATGTTCTTGTCCATCCACAGCCTGCACTGGGCCCAGGCGTGGCCGTGCGTGGAAACGCGCCGGACATCTTCCAACCGAGCCCCGGGACGGGTTACCAGGACAAAGCTGATGGGGATCAGGACCTCGCGGATGATCCGCAGTTCCTGGCCGGTGGCGATGGCGTCCAGCGTGGCCGTGACACCGCCCTCCACGGAGTTCTCGATGGGGACCATGGCGGCGTCGGCCGCACCTTCACGGACCTTCCCAAGGGCGGAGTTGACGTTCGACGCCGGGATCCTCACCGCCTCAAGGGCATCGGGTACCTGGAGGAGGGCAGCCTCGGTGAAGGTGCCTTCCGGACCCAGGAACGTGTAGGTGCGGGAAGTACCGGCCACTAAAGCACCAACGGCTTGAGTCCGTTGTCCGAAACCAAAGGTTTGCCGGCCTCCAGCCACTGGTCCATCCCGCCCGAGACGTTGATGGCGGAATATCCCTGGCCGGTGAGCCATTGGGCAACGCGGAAGGAGCGGCCGCCCGTACGGCAGATGACATAGAGGTCCTCGTCCGGATCGAGCTCACCCAGCCGGGCCGGGATCTGGTCCATGGGGATGTGGAGTGCGCCGTCAGCGTGGCCGGCGACCCATTCGTAGTCCTCCCGGACGTCCAGGATCACCGCGTCAGCGGGAATGTCATGCACGGGGACGGTATCGAAGTCACTCATCGGAGTCCTGTCTTGGCGGATCAGAGTCAGGTTTAAGCCTAGCTCTTCCGCCCCCTTCCACCGTGAACAGGTATGCAAAAAGCCCCGGGTTAGGCTGGTGAAGCCCAAGGAGGTTTTCATGTCCCAACAGCCCGCCGCCCTCCCCGCACCCCCGGCTCCGGCCGCCCGCACGGAACGGCCTGCCGGTGCGCAAACGGAGTCCCGGTTCCGTGACTGAACTCCATGAGCTTTCGGCACTGGCCCTGCGGGACCTCCTGCGGAGTGGAGCAGTGTCCGCCGCGGAGGCCGCCGCCCATTTCCTGGCCCGGACCGGCCAGCGGAACGCCCTTCTCGGCGCCTTCATCACCGTGACCGCGGAACAGGCCATGGACCAGGCCAAGGCGGCCGATGCCCTGCATGCCCGCGCCGACGCCGATGACCTGCCTGTGCTGCACGGCATGCCCCTTGCCTTCAAGGACCTGACGGACGTGGCCGGGGTGGTGACCACGCACGGCAGTGCCGCCCTTGACCACAAACCCGCCCCCGCCGACGCTCCGCTGGTGTCCCTCTTCAAGGATGCCGGCGTGGTTTCGCTGGGCAAGACACAGGTACCTGAATTCGGACTGACGGCCTACAGCGAAAACCGCATCGCACCGCCGTCGCGCAATCCCCATGCACCCAGCAGGAGTTCGGGAGGTTCGTCCGGCGGCAGTGCAGCGGCCGTGGCAGCGGGGCTGCTGCCTTTCGCTCCGGGGACCGACGGCGGCGGGTCAGTCCGCATCCCGGCGGCAGCATGCGGCCTGGTGGGCCTGAAGCCGGGCCGGGGGCTGGTGGCAGCCGGGGAAAGTGCCGGCGATCCCGCGCGGCTGGTGGTGCCCGGTCCCCTTGCCCACAGCACGGAGGACGCGGCGCTGATGATGGACGTCATGGTCCCGGAAAACCACTACCTCCGGGCAGTGCAACAAGAGGAGCCGCCGCGGCTGCGGATCGGCGTCACCCTGGACAGCCCGTGGTCCGGCACGTTTCCCTTCACGCCCGAACAGGACGCCCTGGACGCGCTCCGTGCCGGTGAGGCCCTCCTGGAACACGCCGGCCACAGCCTGGGTGATGCATCCATCCGCTACGACAACCGTTACCCGGATGCCTTCACGACGGCGTGGACCGCCGGGGTGGGCGCAGCCAGGATCAGTCCGACGCGTGAAGCTCTACTGGCCCCCTTGACGCGGACCTTCCGCCGTCGGGCACAGCAGCGCAGCCCCGCCAAGCTCGCGGAGGCACTGGCATTCCTGCGGCAGTTCCAGCATGACACGGTGGCGCAGTACGGGCAGTGGGACCTGATGCTGATGCCGGCCCTGGCGCAGACGCCGCGGCCGGTGGGATGGTTCACCGGCACGGCGCATGGCGGGGAGCGCTGGCCGTCGGCGCAGTGGCCCGGGGACGCCGACGGCGACTACCGGAAGCAGTGCGAATACGCCCCGTGGTCCTCCATGGTGAATGTGTGCGGCCTGCCG
Source organism: Arthrobacter sp. Soil761 (assembly GCF_001428325.1). Lineage (NCBI taxonomy): Bacteria > Bacillati > Actinomycetota > Actinomycetes > Micrococcales > Micrococcaceae > Arthrobacter > Arthrobacter sp. Soil761. Next base: position 213,783 of record NZ_LMSF01000002.1, read on the forward strand.
GCCATCACCGTTCCCGTGCACTGGACCGGGGGTAGCGCCGGCAGTGGACTTCCCATGGGAATCCAACTTGTTGGCCCCATGGGCTCCGAAGCCCTCCTCCTGCAGGTGGCCCACCAACTGGGCTACTAGGGAAACTTCGGGAAGCTTCGCCGGAGGGCAGATGTTGACCTGCTCCTAACACCGGCTTAATCCGCTGGTAACCCTGGCGGCGCACACTTGAAGGAGCACCTTTCAGCACCCTCCATTCGCCCTCCGCCCGATGAGGAGTTGCCCCACCATGAACGTTGAACACCCTGCCCCAGGCACCGAAGCCACCATGACGGCAGACGACGGACGTCCAGACATGAGCAACTCGAACGTCAGGGAAGACCTGGCGATGACAGGCCGGTGCGCGCTGGTCCACCTGCCCACGGGACGGACCTGCCTCCTCCCCCTCCGGCATCAGGGGCCCTGCGAGTTCCACCGCCCGCAGGAGGCACAGGACGTGGTTGACGGCGCCTGACAAGCGCGGACATCACTCATGCGGCCGCTGAGGCCTCTGGTGCGTTCGTTGCCCCTGGACTGCGTTGGCATATCGACTCCCCCGCCAATCAGGAGGACGATTAAAGGGCAGTCACCATGAGGAGGTCTGTGATGTGCTACGCATCGAACAAGGACTTCGGGTGGGGCGCCAGGAAAGAAACCAAGCGCCGGCCTGAAGCCGAAACGGAAGCCCCTGCGGAAACTCCGGAGGAGCCGGTCAAGGCACCGGACTTCACGTTCTGGGCCTTCCCCAACTGGCGCAGGATGCCTGCGCCCCGCACCCCCTCCGCCGAACGGAGCAAGGAGAGGGTCTGACCCGGGCGGTGAGACCCGGGCCGGGCTGACCGGACCGAAAATGGCCCGGCCAGACTGCCGGAAGGAGGGGTTCTCACGTGAGGGCCCCTCCTGGCCGACGGCTCCCCCGCACCCTTTCCTACGCAGGTCATTGCGCCGGTCATGATGCAATTCCTAACGCAGGACGCGGTACCGGTCGTTGTGCCGCGTCAACCGGGGCGTCTATGGTTAGACAATAAGCATGCTTAGCATTTTGGGAAAGGGGACGGACATGAGCGCAGGACAGTACACGCCAGGGCCGGAAGGCCGGCAGGAACCGGATGCCACCACGCCGTCGAACGCAGCGCAGCCATCGGGAGACCGGGCCGCAACCTACGGCGGCGCGCCGTCCTACGCACCGGACGCAGGGGGAACAGTCGGAACAACGGGGACACCGGCCACCGGGACAGCGGCGACGGGCCGTGGAGTCCCTGAACGCAAGGTCACCCGCGCCGGAGTCATCTGGGCAGGTGTAGTGGCATCCTTAGTGCTCCTGATCCTGCTGATCGTCTTCATCCTGCAGAACCAGGACCAGGCCCTGGTCCGGTTCCTTGGTTTTGAGGGGTCCGTCCCGCTGGGGATGGCACTGTTCATCGCTGCCGTATCAGGCGGCGTCTTGGTGGCCGTGGCAGGCGGAGCGCGCATCCTGCAGCTGCGCAGGAACGCCCACCGGACCAGAGTCCAGTCCAGGAGGTAGTCCCTTGGCAGCGGGTGCCGCCCGCCACCGCGGGCGCTTCCCGCCACGGAAAGGCTGACCGCAGTGGGCAAGGTCGTGGTGATGAACCATGTGACGCTCGATGGCGTCAGGCAGGGACCGGGGCGCCCGGATGAAGATCCGCGGGGAGGATTCACCGGCGGCGGCTGGGCCGTTCCGCATGCCGACCAGGCGACGGTCCAGAAGATGGGCGGGCGCATGGGCGCCGGCCACGCTTTCCTCTTTGGACGGCGCACCTACGTGCAGCTCCTGTCGTCATGGAACGCCCAGGGCGGTCCATTCAAGGACGCCCTGAACAACACGCCCAAGTACGTCGCCTCCGGTGACCCCGCCTTGAAGCTTGAGTGGCCAAACTCAACGCTCCTTCGGGGGGACGTTCCGGCGGCTGTGAAGGAGCTCCGGGAAACCTTCCCCGGGAACCTCGTGATCATGGGCAGCGGAGTGCTGATCCGCAGCCTTATGGCGGCAGATCAAATCGACGAGTACCTGCTCATGATCCATCCCCTGGTGCTGGGCAACGGTCACCAGCTTTTCACCGGGGCAACAAGAACGCCGCTGCGGCTCCTCGAAGCCGAACACACCGCCACGGGCGTCATTATGGCCCTCTACGTGCCGGACCAGCCGTAGGAAGCGCCGGAACCGATACTCCGGCGCCTCCCGGGCCTGCCCCCCACGACCAAGTGGCAACCGTCAGCTGCCGCCGAGGGATGCGAACTTCCGCGCCCGGGCAGCCACGAGTTCCGGCACGGGAACGCCGGCCACCGAGCCCAGCTCAAACTCAATCGCCCGGGCCATCCGGGTGCAGAATTCGCGCGGCTCCAGAGAAGCATCGTCCCGCTCATCCACAATGTGGTCCACCAGGCCGTTCGCGTACAGCGCGGCCACGTTCACTCCCTGCGCCTGGGCCATGGCCGGGGCGAACGCGGTGGTCCGGTGCACGATGGCGCTGGCACCTTCCGGAGGAAGCGGTGAAAGCCAGCTGTGCTGGGCCGCGATGGTCCTGTCCGCGGGCAGCAGTGCCAGCGCACCTCCCCCGGCGCCCTGGCCAAGCAGCACGGAGACCGACGGCGATTCCAGACCGATCAGTTCGTGCAGCGAGCGCGCAATTTCGCCGGCAAGTCCGCCCTCCTCCGCCTCCTGCGACAAAGCAGCGCCGGCGGTGTCGATCACGGTGAGCAGCGGCAGCCGCAGTTCCTCCGCCAGCTTCATGCCGCGGCGCGCCTCCCGCAAGGAACCCGGTCCCATCCCGGCGGCGTCCTTCCGAAGCGGGCGGGCGTGGCCCAGGACGATGCAGGACTGGGTGCCAAAACGCGCCAGTGCCAGCAGCAACCCGGGGTCCTTCTCCCCCTGTCCGGTTCCGTTCAGGGGGAGAGCGTCGGTGGCGCCGACCTTCAGCAGCTGGCGCAGGTCCGGCCGCCGGGGACGCCGGGAGATCCCGATGGACGTCCAGGCGTCAACTGTTGAAGGCCGGACGTTGAGGGTCTCGGGAGGGGCAGGGCGCGCAGCCACCGGGCCCCCGGGAGAGAGGATGTCCAGTGCCCGGCCCACCAGGTCTGCAAGATCGCCGGGTTCCACCACGCCGTCGATCAGTCCCTTGTGGAAGAGGTTCTCCGCCACCTGCACGTTCTCCGGGAACGCCTCGCCGTACAGCGCCTCGTACACCCGGGGACCCAGGAAGCCCAGCAGGGACCCAGGTTCCGCCACGTTGATGTGGCCCAAGGAACCCCACGATGCCATGACGCCGCCGGTGGTGGGGTGCCGCAGGTAGACCAGGTACGGCAGCCCGGCCTGGCGGTGCGCCCGGACGGCACCGGTGATTTTCACCATGGACAGGAACGCGAGCGTCCCTTCCTGCATCCGGGTTCCCCCGGACGCAGGACCGGCCAGCAGCGGCAGCCCCTCCGCGGTGGCGCGTTCGACGGCGGCAACGATCCGTTGCGCCGCCGCATGGCCGATGGAGCCGGCCAGGAAGGAGAATTCGCTGACGATCAGCGCAACGCGGCGGCCGCGGATGAGGCCGGCGCCGGTGACCACCGACTCATCGGCGCCGCTGCGTTCGCGCGCTTTTGCCAGGTCGCGGGCGTACTCGTCAGAGACGTCCGGCTGTTCCGGTTCGGTGTCCCAGGAGACGAACGAGCCTTGGTCCACCACGGCGTCCAGCAGTTCGGTTGCGTTCAGGTGCCGCACCTTTTCCTTCGTCGGCATGCTATTTGGCCCCCGCCGTTGCAGAAGCCAGGCCCAGCCACTCGCGGATTGCCGGCCCGTCCTCGTCCAGCAGCGGCGGTGCATCGTGCTGGGTGGGGGTGGTTTCGGCCGCATCCCCGGGAGCGAAGAACCGCAGCGGCGGACCGGGCAGGCTCATTTTTCCGAGCAGCGGGTGGTCCACATCCACCACCAGCCCCTGGGATGCCACCTGCTCCCAGGCGTACACCTCGTCCAGCGAGCGGACCTTCCCTGCCGGGATCCCGGCGTCGTTCAGTTTCGCCAGCAGTTCCGTCGCACCGTAGCCGGCGAAGGCGCGTTCGACGGCGGCAATCACCCCCGCACGGTTCCGCACCCTTTCGGCATTGCTGGCAAAGCCGGGGGCACCCGGCTCCAGGCCGAAGGCCGCAGCAAAGGACGCCCACAGCTTCTCGCTGCCGACGCTGATCTGTACGCTGCCGTCCTTGCAGTTGAACAGGCCGTAGGGGGCGATGGACGGGTGGTGGTTGCCCTGGGCCTGGGGAACTTCGCCTGCAACGGTGGTCCTGGTGCCCTGGAAGGCATGGACGCCGATCAGCGATGCCAGCAGCGACGTGCGTACCACCTTGCCCTGGCCGGTCCGGGTCCGCTCCACCAGCGCCGCGAGCACGCCGAAGGCGCCGTTCATCCCGGAAAGCAGGTCGGCAATTGGAACGCCGACGCGCTGGGGGTCGTCCGGCCCTGACCCGGTGAGGGACATGAGTCCGGCCTCGCCCTGCAGGATCTGGTCGTAGCCGCTGCGCTGGGACTCGGGCCCGTCGTGGCCAAAGCCGGTGATGGACAGGATCACCAGCCGCGGGTTGATCTCATGCATCGCCGCGGTGGAGAAGCCCAGCCGGTCCATGACCCCGGGCCGGAAGTTTTCGATCACCACGTCCGCCCGCTCCAGCAGGCCGCGGAGCACCGCCTGCCCGTCGCCGCTCTTCAGGTCCAGGCTGATGGACTCCTTGTTGCGGTTGCAGGACATGAAGTAGGTGGACTGGAGGTCGTCTTCGGGGCCGACGAAGGGCGGCCCCCAGCCGCGGGTGTCGTCACCGGTTCCGGGGTTCTCCACCTTGATGACGCGGGCGCCGAGGTCCGCCAGCATCATGCCTGCGTGGGGTCCGGCCAGTGCGCGGCTGAGGTCGACGACGGTGTGCCCGGCCAGGGGGCCTTGGCGGTTCTCGGTGCTCATGGTTTGGGTTTCCTTTCTGGAACGGGTGGCGGACGGCCGCCGGTGTGGGGCAGTGGCAGCTAGAGCCAGCCGGGCACCACCAGCGCCAGCCATGCCAGGACGGGGCCGGCCACGATCACGATGCCGCTGTAGCCGAGGATCCGCTTGTAGAACTGGTCCTTGTCCACGCCTTCCGGGGCATTGGCCAGAACCAGCGCGCCGTTGGTGGAGAACGGTGAGACGTCCACGATGGTGGCGGACACTGCGAGGGCGCAGATGACGCCGACGGCGCCGATCTCGCCGGTGGAGAGGAACGGAACCGCGAGCGGGATGAGCGCTGCAAGGATGGCGGTGGAGGAGGCAAAGGCGGATACCACGGCACCGATGAAGCAGATGATGAGGGCGGCCAGGAGCGGCATTCCCATTCCGGCAACGCCGCTGGAAACGAACTTGATGGTTCCAGCTTCCTCCAGCACTCCGACGAACGTCAGCATGCCGCAGATCAGCAGCACGGTGGACCAGCTGATCTTGTTGATGGCCCCCTTCTGGGCTGCGGGTGACACCAGGGCCAGCACAATGGCGATGGTGATGGAGACGAAGCCGACGTCCATCTTGAAGCCAAGGGCCACGACGGCCAGCACGATCAGGCCTGCAATGGTGACCAGCTGCGGAATCCGCTCTTTGCGCTCCTTGGTGGCCGCGACGCCGTCGCCTGCGGGGTCCCTGGGACCGTACATGCCGGAGCCGAAGCCCTTGAAGGGGACGTCGGCGCCGGCTTTGGCGCCGACGCTGACGGCCATCCGTGCCTCAGCTGCCTGCTCCACGAACTGTCCCACCTTGGAGGACATGAGGTTCCTGCCGCCGAGGACCACGAAGAGCACCAGTGCGATGACCAGGTTGAAGATGAAGCTGGACAGGAACAGCGCGGTGGGGCTGAAGGCAAGGTCCGTCTTGGCCAGGATGCCGTTGACGGTGACACCGTAGACGGCGATGGGCGAGAAGCCGCCCGCCTGCGCGCCGTGGATCACCATCATGCCCATGAGCAGCGGGCTGATCTTGTACTTGCCGGCGAAGCTCAGGGCGATGGGGGCAATGATGGCGACGGCGGCGGGAGACAGGGCGCCCACGGCAGTGATGACGGCGGTGATGGCGAACATGACCCACGGGATGAGGGCAACGCGGCTGCCCACCAGGCGGACTGCGCCGCGGACCAGCAGGTCAATGGTTCCGTTGTTCTGCGCTATGGCGAACAGGTAGGTGACGCCGACGATGGTGAGGAAGAGGCCGCCGGGAAAGTTGGCCAGGATCTCGTTGGTGGACATGCCCAGCACCAGGGCGCCGAGCAGGAACGCGCCGACGAAGGCGAGCGCGCCCATGTTGAGGGGCAGGACGGTGGCTAGCAGGAACATCGCCGCGAGGATGATGATCGATAAGACAGGAGCGGACATCGTTGGTCCTCCGTTGGGGGAAAGAAAGAATGTGACGTGAGTTACTGGCTCACTGGACTAGCCTCTTAGACAGTGAGTCTATCTGTCAATAGACGAAGGAGGTATTCTGGTCCCTACGACCCCGAGGGAGGGCTTTGTGGAGAAGACAGCACGGCTGGGCCTGGAACGCGTCACGCGGCCCCGGCTGTACGAGCAGCTGGTGGAGCAGATCCTCGCCTACATCGAGTCCGCCCAGCTCCGGCCGGGCGATCTCCTGCCGGCGGAGCGCGACCTTGCCGAACGGCTTGGGGTTTCCCGCGCCACGCTGGCGCAGGCGCTGGTGGCCCTGGAAGTGCTTGGCGTCATCGACGTGCAGCACGGCACTGGCGCAGTCCTGGCCCGGCGGCCCAGCGTAGCCTCGGTCATCAAGGGCCTGCGCGAGCACCAAAGCCGGCTTCCCGAAATCGTGGAGGCGCGCAGCACCCTGGAAGTGAAGCTTGCCGCCCTCGCCGCCGAACGCCGGACCGACCAGGATCTTGCCGCCATCGACGATGCCCTGGACGTCATGGCCAGGGAAATCAACGACGGCGACCGCGGCACCCACGGCGACGAACTGTTCCACCAGGCCATCACCGCGGCAGCACACTCGTCCGTCCTGGCACAGCTGATGGCCTTCATCGCCGAGATGATCCTGGAAACGCGGATGGAGTCGCTGGGGCAGCCCGGCCGGCCCGAACAGTCCCTGGCGTCGCATCGGAAAATCGCCGATGCCGTCCGGGCCCAGGACGCGGCGGCGGCCGCGGACGCCATGCTGGCGCACATCGAGCTTGTCTCGGACGTGGAGCTGCTCCGCTAGCCAGGCCGCGCGACACGCGGAGGCGTCTGGTTTCCCGGACAGCAGGACCCGGCTGCGGGTGTTGGCCGGCCGCCAAACCCGGTGTGATGGACCCTACGTTTCCATCACTGAGGAGTTAGGCCATGGCCGGAGGCAGTACCGCCGTTGAGGCACGATCGATCGACATGATCCCACCGGGCGAGCGGCACGGACACCCGCGCGGCCAGTTCACCCTGTGGTTTGGTGCCAATGCCCAGATCACCGCCATCGTGGACGGCGCCCTGGCCGTGGTGTTCGGCGCGGACGCCTTCTGGGCAATAGTGGGCCTGCTGGTGGGAAATGTGCTGGGCGGCGCGGTCATGGCCCTCCACTCGGCCCAGGGTCCCAAGCTGGGCTTGCCGCAGATGATCTCCAGCCGCGCCCAGTTCGGCGTCTACGGGGCCGTGATTCCGCTGGTGCTGGTCATCCTCATGTACGTCGGGTTCGCCTCAACAGGCACCGTCCTCTCGGGGCAGGCGATAAACCCTCATGCTGGGAGTGGACGCGCCCGCCGTCGGAATCCTGGTCTTCGGTGCCGCAACGGCCCTGCTGGCCATCCTGGGGTACAAGTACATCCACGCGCTGGGCCGCATCGCCACCGTACTGGGCCTGGCAGGCTTCCTGTACCTGACCCTGGCGGTTGCCACCAAGTTCGACATCACCCAGGTGATGATGGTCAAGGGCTTTGAATGGCCCACGTTCCTCACCGCCGTTGCCCTGGGTGCCGGCTGGCAGCTCACCTTCGGCCCATACGTAGCCGACTACTCCCGCTACCTTCCCGCGGACACCTCGGAACGGAAGACCTTTTGGTACACCTTCGCCGGCTCGGTGGGCGGGGCGCAGTGGGCCATGACCCTGGGCGCCCTGGCCGGCGGACTCTCCGCCGCCAAGCTGGGCGGGGACTTCCTGAAGAACCAGGTGGGCTACATGGGCGATCTCGCCGGCGGCGGGCTGATCGCCATCTTCATCTACCTGATGATCGTCACCGGCAAGCTGACGGTTAACTGCCTGAATGCCTACGGCGCCTTCATGTGCGGCGTGACCATCAGCACCGCCGTCAACCGGAGGGATACCGTCTCCAAAGTCGTGCGGGTTGCCTTCATCGTGGCGGTAATCGGCGCCAGCGTGCTCATCGCACTGTTCGCCAGCAAGGATTTCCTGAACCTGTTCAAGAACTTCGTCCTCCTGCTGCTCATGGTCTTCACGCCCTGGTCCGTGATCAACCTGGTGGACTACTACAAGGTCTCCCGGGACCGGCTGGACATCCCCGCCCTCTACAACCCGGACGGCCGCTACGGCCGCTGGAACGTGGCCGCCCTGGTTTCCTATGGAATCGGCGTCGTCATCCAGGTCCCGTTCCTGGCGCAGGCGCTGTACACGGGCCCCGTCACCAAGCTGCTGGGCGGCGCGGACATTTCCTGGCTGGTGGGAATCGTTGCCACCCTGGCCGTCTACTACCCCTGGGCCAAGGCCACCAACCGCGCGCCGGCGGAGACCATTTACCCCGGGTATCCGGTAGAGGTGCCCGCCACCGCAGCAGTCAAGGGGTAAGGGACGACGGCGGCAGAAGGGACGACGGCGGCACGGGCGCAGGTGCCCGGCCGCCGTCGCCGTTGCTTTCCCAGCCGGCCAGGGCTAGAAGGTGCCGGTATTGGAACCGGCGGTGCCGGCGATCGCCAGGCCGATGATGAGCAGCAGCCAAAGGGCGCCGTAGCCCAGGAGGCACAGGTAGCCCAGCACCAGGCCGGTGATGGACATCCCCCTGCCGGAGGGTTCGCGCCGGAGGGCCAGGTGGCCGGTGATGATGGCGGCAAACTGCGGAAGCAACAGCCAACCCGTGATGACCGAGGCGATGCCGCAGACCATGCTTGCGATGCTCAGGGTCTTCGCTTCCACCGGCCGGCCATAGTAGGACGGCTGGCCGAAATACTGCGGCTGGCCGTACTGGCCCTGGTTGTAGGAGCCCGGGTTGTACTGGGGCTGGCCGTACTGTCCCTGCCCGTACTGTCCCCGTCCGTACTCGGCCGGCGGCCGGTAGCTGGGCCACGGCGAACCGTCACGCTGGTAGTCAGGCCCCTGGGATGGCTGGTTACTCATGGTTTCTCCCCTGCGGATCTCGGCTCCAGCCTACTTCAGTGCAGGACCAGGCGGATGGCCAGGGCCAGCATCAGCACACCGATGGCAGCATCAATCCAGCGCCACGTTCGCGGGCTGCCGAGCACTCCAGCCAGCGCGCGTGCCCCATACCCCAGGGCGGAGAACCACAGCACGCTTCCGGTGACTGCGCCTGCGGCAAAGACCCAGCGCAGATCGGCTCCCTGCTGGTTGGCGAGGCTGCCCAGCAGCACCACGGTGTCCAGGTAGACGTGCGGGTTCAGGAAGGTCAGGGCGGCCGTGGTGGCGATGACCGAGTTCTTCGACTTGGGCGCCTGCTCCGCCAGGGTGGAGGGTTTAACCGCCGCCATGAAGGACCGCGCGGCGAACCACAGCAGGTACGCGGCGCCGGCCCAGCGCAGGACTTCCAGCGCCTCGGGGAACCGGGTGACCAACGCCCCGATGCCGGCCGTGCCACCGACGATGAGCAAGGCGTCGCCGGCCATGCAGACGGCCACCACCGCCCCGATGTGCTCGCGCCGGATGCCCTGGCGCAGCACGAAGGCGTTCTGGGCGCCGATCGCCACGATCAGCGCCATCCCGGTGAGCATTCCCGTTATTCCAGCAGTCCACATACCTACTGACGGTAGGATCCGCATGACATACAGGCAAATGAATGATTCTTGGTATTCATTAGGATGTCTTCATGAATTTTGAGCACCTGAAGGCCCTGGTGGCTGTCATCGACGAAGGAACGTTCGAGGCAGCGGCCGATCTGCTCCGGATCACGCCGTCCGCCGTGAGCCAGCGGATCAAGGCACTGGAAGCGTCGGTAGGCCAGGTCCTGGTCCGCCGAAGGCTGCCCTGCACGGCCACCGACGCCGGCGCGCTGCTGCTGCGGATGGCCCGCCAGGTGCAGGTGCTGGAAGCGGAGACGGCGGCGGCACTGGGCGCAGGGTCGCCGGCCCGGGCCCAGCTGCCGGTGGCCGTCAACGCGGACTCACTGGCCACGTGGTTCGTCCCCGTCCTGCATCAGGCCGCCGCGTGGGAGGACTCAGCCCTCGATCTCCACGTTGAGGACCAGGGCTACAGCAGCCAGCTGCTCCGCGAAGGCGAGGTCATGGGAGCGGTGACGTCGGACCCTGCCCCGGCGAGCGGGTGCAGGGTGGAACTGCTGGGCTCCATGCGGTACGTTCCGGTGGCCACCCCCGGGCTGCGCCGGCGGTTTTCCGTGTCCGGCGGCGTGGATTGGGCGGCAATGCCGGTCCTGAAATTCAACACGAAAGACAACCTGCAGGAGCAGCTGCTCACGGCCAGGAGCCTGCGGCAGCTTCCTCCAACGCACACCGTCCCTTCGTCCCAGGGATTCCTCGCGGCAGTCAAAGCCGGTTTGGGCTGGGGGATGATTCCGGAGCTCCAGCTCACGGACGAGCTGGAGTCCGGCGCCCTGGTGCGGCTCGAGGACGGCCCCCACCAGGACGTGGCCCTGTACTGGCAGGCCTGGACCCTGGACTCGGAACGGCTCAACCGGATGACCGGAGCAGTCCGCGCGGCCGCCAAAGACCGGCTGCTGCCAGGAGATGCGCCGGAGGCTAGCGGCCCAAGTAGGGCAGGATATAGACGGCAAAAATGACGAAGGCCGCCAGCAGGGCAAGCTTCCCTCCACTGGTGCCGCCATGCTGCTGCGCTTTGCCGTTCCTGCCGCGGCGCGCCGATCCCGCCGACGCCCCGGTCCGCGTTCCGGCCGGCGCTCCCGCCCTGTGCCCTGTGGGTTGTCCTGCCTTCGTTCCGCCCGGGGGGAGGGCCCGCCCTGCGGGGTGCCGGGATGCACTTTGGCTGCGGCCCGTTTCGTCCGGGGAGCCGGGCTTCCCGCGGGGAGTTGCTGCGGGGCCGGCCGGGGGCAATGCTCCCGCCGGGCGCACCACGGTTCCCGGCCGTACGCTGCGAAAAGCGGTGATGCCTGGTTCCTGTTCATGGGTGAGCTGCTGGCCCAGGTGCGCGTACAGGCCCACCACTGTTTGCTGGTCGAGCACGGCCGGCAGCGCTTCGATGGCTCCCACCACCCGCTGGGAACCGGCCACGGCAACGTCGGATTCAGTCACCCCGAAAAGGTCGGGCTGCGCGGACATGCAGATGAGTGGACGCACCAGGCGGCGGTGCGGCGGAGTCAGCACCGAGGCCACGGCAGCACACTGGGCCAGGGCCCCTTCCACTGCCTGGGTTCGCGCAAAGCGGCCCTGCCACAGCACCCCGGAAGCCACCCGCACCTCACCGGTCCAGTTCTTCGAGTCGATCACCACCACGCCGCCGGGGCCCACCAGGACGTGGTCAAGGTTCGCTTTGGGCCGGCCGGGCCAGTGGACATCGTGGAGGACGTACCAGCCGCGCGGGACCAGTTCGCTGAGCTTGTCGGCCACCACCCGCTCCCCTGCGGCGCCGGCGTCCCACGCCTTCGTGGAACGTTCGGCCTGGTCCAGTTGGCGCTTCAGCCTCGCAACGCGCTCGGCAGCCAGCCTGGACTGCTCCGCTGCCCCGTCTCCTGCCCCCATTGGACGTCCCCGTTTCCTAGCCGGACAGGACTCCGGCGGCGGCCCGCCGTCGTCCGTTCCTTTCCCTTGTTTCCTGGAATTTTTTGAAAGGTAGCAGGGCGTCAAAGGGCCGGTATATAGGTACTTTCCGGGCCGGGTACTCAGGTGGACTACTTGGTTTGACGAGCACATTGCGCGTCACAGGGTCCGGATTATGGGCGGGTCGTTTGGACTCCTGCCAGGTTCTGGCATGCTGGAGCCATGGCTAGCCGCGCGGGTACAGTTGCCCAACCCCAGGACCTTGTTGACATCACTGCGCTTCTTGACGCGTATTACGACATTGCGCCGGACCTGGGTGATCCCGGCCAGCGCGTCGTCTTTGGCACCTCCGGGCACCGGGGCTCCAGCCTCAAGGCCTCGTTCAATGAACAGCACATCGTTGCCATCACGCAGGCAATCGTGGAATACCGGGCTGCGCAGGGCGTCACCGGCCCGCTGTTCCTGGCCAAGGACACCCACGCACTGAGCGAGCCCGCGCAGAACTCCGCGCTGGAGGTGCTCGCCGCGAACGGCGTCCAGGTCCTCGTCGACGCCAGGCACGGCTACACCCCCACCCCGGCGCTGAGCCACGCCATCCTGACCTACAACCGGAAAGCCGCACCGGGCGCCCCGCAGGCCGACGGCATCGTGGTGACCCCCAGCCACAACCCGCCCGGCGACGGCGGCTTCAAGTACAACCCCCCGCACGGCGGCCCGGCGGACTCGGATGCCACCGGCTGGATCGCCAACCGCGCCAACGAGCTGCTGGAGAACGGGCTGCGCGGCGTGAAGCGGATCCCGCTGGCGGACGCCCAGGCCGCAGACACCACCGGCAAGTTCGACTTCCTGAGCAGCTACGTGGACGACCTTCCGTCCGTCCTGAACCTGGACGCCATCCGCAATGCCGGGGTCCGGATCGGTGCCGATCCCATGGGCGGCGCGTCCGTGGACTACTGGGGCGAGATCGGCGAGCGCCACCACCTGGACCTGACCGTGGTGAACCCCACGGTGGACCCGCAGTGGGCCTTCATGACCCTGGACTGGGACGAGAAGATCCGCATGGACTGCTCTTCGCCGTCGGCCATGGCGTCGCTGATCCAGCGGATGTCCGATGCCGCCGCCTCCGGCCAGCCTGCATTCGACGTGGCCACGGGCAACGACGCCGACGCCGACCGCCATGGCATCGTCACCCCGGACGGCGGGCTGATGAACCCCAACCACTACCTGGCCGTCGCCATCGACTACCTCTACCGCAACCGCAGCGGCTGGAACCCCGCCTCGGTGATCGGCAAGACGCTGGTGTCCTCCTCCATCATCGACCGCGTGGCCGAGAGCCTGGGCCGCAAGCTCGTTGAGGTGCCCGTTGGCTTCAAGTGGTTCGTGCCCGGCCTGCTCTCGGGTGAAGGGGCGTTCGGTGGCGAGGAATCCGCCGGTGCCTCCTTCAACAAGCTGGACGGCAGCGTCTGGACCACGGACAAGGACGGCATCCTGCTGGCACTGCTGGCCTCGGAGATCACCGCGGTCACCGGCAGCTCCCCGTCCCAGCTGTACAAGGGGCTGACGGACCAGTTCGGCGCCCCCGTCTACGCCCGGATCGACGCCGCCGCCACCCGCGAGCAGAAAGCTGCACTCGGCAAGCTGTCGCCGTCGGACGTTACCGCCACGGAACTGGCGGGCGAGACGATCACCGCCAAGCTCACGGAGGCGCCAGGGAACGGCGCACCCATCGGCGGCCTGAAGGTGGTCACCGAAAACGCCTGGTTCGCGGCCCGCCCGTCCGGCACGGAGGACGTGTACAAGATCTACGCCGAGTCCTTCAAGGGCGAGGAACACCTGAAGCAGGTGCAGGCGGAGGCCAAGGCGCTGGTGGACAGCGTCATCGCCTAGTACTGCGAAGGTTCCTGGCTCCACAACCGGAGGATGCGCCTGATGGCGTGGTCGCCGCCGGGCGCCATGTCCACCAAAGCCACGCGGTCAAGCACGACGGCGTCGCCCCGGTGGAGGCGCTTGGCGTCCGGGCCTGGGGTGGCCTGGTGGGAGACGTGCGGCCGGTAGCCGGACAACGTGTGGCGCGGCGTGAGGATCCTGCCGCCCGCGTCCACCACCACCTGCACCAGCCGCTCATGCAGCTCCTGCAGGGCGGGGTGCGGCTCCACCAGGTTGACGGGGACGGACCCGTTGCGGCCAAAGGCGGCGTCCTCCCCCACGGTCAGCTCCGCGCCAAGCGCTGCGTTGGCCGGCCCATCTGCAAGCGCGGCGATGCTTTGGGCGACGTCGGCACCGTCCGCGGCGGCGGCGGCGGCGTCGAACCTCACCAGGGTGACGTGCAGCGGCCACTCCGTCCGCAGAAAAACCTGGCCGTCCGCCACCGGTTCCACGAAGGCCACAAAAATGAGGTTCCGCATCGGCATACGCCCAGTCTCCCACCGGCCCACCTCCACGCCTCTAAACGCCCCATCACATCCCGCCCAAAAAACCCAAACGCCCCATCACCAGGTGATGGGGCGTTTGGAGAAAAGACGCAGGAAGTGATGGGGCGTCAGACGGTGCGGACAGCCTCGTCGTAGGAGAATTTGGGCTTTGCCTCGCCCCAGGCGTCCTCGCCCGGCTGGCCGATGTTGACCACCAGGAAGCTCTTCTGGTCGCCGGCCGGGAAGAAGGCGGCGTCGATGGCGTTGAAGTCAGCGCCGGTCATGGGGCCGGCGGCGAAACCGAGCGAACGGACGGCCAGGATGAAGTAGCCGGCCTGCAGGTGGGCATTGTTGTTGCCCGTGGCTGCGGCGAGCTGCGGGTCGGCGTCGTACATGGCCTTGGGGGCGTTGTAGCCGGGGAGGAAGTCGTCCCACTTGCCGGCCCAGTCGGTGTCGTAGCTGAGGATGGCCACCAGCGGGGCGGAAGCCGTCTTGGCCTGGTTGCCGCGGGACAGGGCATCCACCAGGGTGGCGCGGGCCTCGGCCGAGCGAACATAGGTGACGCGCAACGGCTGGGAGTTGAACGCGGTGGGGCCGAACTTGGTGAGCTCGTAGATGGCCTGGGCCTGCTCCTCGGTCACCTCGCCGGTGAAGGAGTTGGCGGTGCGGGCCTGGGCAAAGATGGCGTCCACGGCTGCCGAATCGATAACCGCTTCTTCGTGGGCAATGGTCATTGGCTTACCTTTCGCTGCGCCGCCCGCCTGCGGGGGTGGCCTCTGATGCTTTCCATAGTTGCAACTTCAACTGCTTTCCTCCTCTTCCCGTGACGCCGGGTGACCTTGGCCACAGCGGGCCCGCACAAACACTTGGCGGTATTCTGGAGCGAGTTGATCTTCGCCCCCTCGCGGCACCCCCTGAAAGGCATTCCTTCCCATGAGCATGCTCGGAATCAAATGGAAGCTGCACGGCACCGGCAAAACCATCAAGCCCGGCCAGGTGGTGGCCCCGGATGAGCGGCTGGCGTGGCCCCTGACCATCGGCGTGGGCATGCAGCACGTGGTGGCCATGTTCGGCGCCACCTTCCTGGTTCCCATCATCACCGGGATGCCGCCCGCCACCACGCTGTTCTTTTCGGGGATCGGCACGCTGCTGTTCCTGGTGGTCACCAAGGGCCGGGTGCCCAGCTACCTGGGTTCAAGCTTTGCCTTCATTGCACCCATCACCGCCTCGCAGGCGCAGTTCGGCATCCCCGGCGCCCTGGGCGGCGTGGTGCTTGCCGGCGTCACCCTGGCCCTGGTGGGGGCCGTGGTGCAGAAGTTCGGCGCCGGCTGGATCAACCGGTTGATGCCGCCCATCGTCACGGGTGCCATCGTGGCACTGATCGGCCTGAACCTTGCCCCCGCCGCCAAGCAGAACTTCGACGCCGCCCCGATTACGGCCCTCATCACACTGGTCACCATCATCCTGGTCAGCGTCCTGTTCCGCGGAATCCTGGGCCGGCTCAGCATCCTGGTTGGCGTTGTGGTGGGCTACCTGGTGGCCATGCTCCGCGGCGAGGTGAAGTACGACAAGATGGACGCCGCAGCCTGGGTTGGGCTGCCGCATTTCCAGACCCCCGAGTTCCACATCGGCGTCCTGGGCCTGTTCGTCCCGGTGGTCCTGGTGCTGGTGGCAGAGAACATCGGCCACGTGAAGTCCGTTGCCGCCATGACAGGACAGAATCTCGACGGCGTCTCCGGACGCGCGCTGATGGCAGATGGTGCTGCCACCGTGCTGGCCGGCCTGGGCGGCGGATCGGGCACCACCACGTACGCGGAGAACATCGGCGTCATGGCGGCCACCAAGGTGTATTCGACGGCGGCCTACTGGGTGGCGGGCATGTTCGCCATCCTGCTCAGCTTCTCGCCGAAGTTCGGCGAACTGATCGCCACCGTCCCGGCAGGCGTGCTGGGCGGCGCCGCCACGATGCTGTACGGCATGATCGGCATCCTGGGCGTGAAGATCTGGGTCCAGAACAAGGTGAACTTCTCCAACCCGGTCAACCTGACCACTGCCGCAGTGGCCCTGATCATCGGCATCGCGGACTACACCTGGACCATTGGCGACCTGAAGTTCACCGGCATCGCCTTGGGTTCTGCTGCCGCCCTGGTGATCTACCACGGCATGAAGGCCGTCGCGAAGGCGCGCGGAACGGTGGCCGAACCCGAAACCGAGCAGGGCGTACTGCCTCCGGCAGCGAAGGCCGCGATGAAGGCCGCGGCCAAGCGCTCCCCCAGGAAGCGCTAAGCCACCCTGCCGGTTTCCACCCCGGGGTCCACTCCAGGCTGTCCGTCATAATCCGGTCCGGAGGTCCTGGCCGCGGGATGTCCGGGCGGGAAGGGACCGGGACGGCCAAGGCCGAACACCGGGACCGGCTGCGGCCGCTTGGCCGCCAACCCGCTGACCTGGTGGGGCCGCATCCGCTTCAGCACCCACGGCACAAAGTACTGCTTGGCCCAGACCAGGTCTTCGGCCCGGGCCTGCGTCCAGCCGTGCGCGGGAAGCGGCCGCGGCTGCAGCGGCCTGAGCGTATGCGGTACGCCCAGGGCGTTGAGGGTGGCCACCGCTACGGAATGGTGGCCCAGCGGGGACAGGTGCAGCCGGTCCGGGTCCCACATCAGCGCATGCTGCAGCTCCGGCAGGCACCAAAGGTCAACCATGATGGCGTGGTGCCGGGCCCCGATCCTGTGGAGATGTTCGTTGTAGACCGCCACGCGGCCGCGGATCTTGCCGAAGACCGGCGTGTTCCCCCAATCGGGACCTGCATACAGCAGGATGGTGGCGCCCGTGTCAGCCAGGATACCCACGGCCTCGTCGATCTTTTCCGCCAGCTTGTCCGGGTCGCCGTGGCGGAACACGATGTCGTTGCCACCGCCGGACATGGCAATCAGGTCGGGCTTCAACGCCAGGGCCGGTGCCAGCTGCCCGTCGAGGATTTGCCGCAGCAGCATGCCGCGGATGGCCAGGTTGGCATAGGCGAAGTCCGGCTGGCTGTCCGCCAGTTCCTCCGCCACGCGGTCAGCCCAGCCCCGGAGGCCGCCCAGGCTGTGCGGCTCGGGATCGCCGATCCCTTCGGTGTAAGAGTCCCCCAGGGCGACGAACCGGTGCCAGGGGTGCCTGCCCGGTCCTTCCGTGATGGAGCGCAGTTCCTGTTTCCCGATAGTCATGCTGTCCTCCCTTCCGCAGCAGGCGGGGGTTCCGTCCCCGCCGCAGCGTCCTTGCGGGCCGACCTTCCGGTTGGAAAGTCCCGCCCCGCCGGCGACGGCCGCGGGAGCTCCGCCACGCCGTCGTACGTTTCCTGCCGCAGCCCCGACGGCTGCCCAACCCCGAGGTCCATCCCTGCGGGGGCCACAACGTTCAATGCCACGTCCCGGAGATCCAGCTCGTGGTGCAGCGCCTGCGTCTGCAGGAACCGCAGCGCACCCTCCCGGGTGAGTCCGTATTCGTTCATCAGGCTGCGCACGGCGAGGTCCACCAGGACCAGGGAGCTTTGGACGACGGCGAGACCCGCCGTCGTTTCCGCGCGTTCGGCCACCCGGACCACAACATGCATGGCCCGCGCCACCTCACGGGCATAGCTTTGGCTGCGCACCAGGTCATCGCTGGTGAAGGCGTGCGGGAACGGCGCGTAAAGATTGATGGCGGCGCTGGTCCCGCCTTCGGTGAGGATGGGGACGGAGAGCAGGGACTGCACCCCATGGGCCGCGGCAGCGCTGGAATACCCCGGCCAGCGGCGGTCCCGGCTCAGGTCCGACACCAGGACGAATTCTGCGGTGCGCATGGCTTCCATGACCGGCCCGTCAGCGAACGAGCATTGCTCCCGGTCCGCTTCGCGTGCCTGCTCCGTACTGGCTGCGATGGTCCGCGCCGTGCCCAGGCGGAAGAGGGTGGCCGCCCAGCTGATGCTGCGGCGCTCACCTTTGATACCCGCCATGAAGTCGCGGGTGACGTCCCGGAGGTAGTCTTCAACGTCCTTGCTGTCGAAAACCGGCTGCGGGGTAACTGGAAGCGGTCCCCAGCCAACCTGCCCCGTGGGTTCAGCGGCCATGCTCCAGCCCTGCTATCAGCGCACCGGGCCCACTGCAAAACCTTGCTCTAAGAATACGACCGCTGGCCGCCATAGTGGGCAAAGTTGGCGAAACAAGGGGGTTTCGTCTGGTTGGGGACGGACGGCACGCCGGCGTCCCCTCCACCGGCTCCGCTGAGCAGTAGCATCGGGAGAGGGAACGCCGAATACTCCCTGTTGCCCTGGGTACGTTTCCTTGGGCAAGGGGTCTTGGAGCATCCATGCCAGCACGGAAACGAGCAATGGAAAGAGGAGCTTATGCCTGAGCCGGGCACCAGCGGGAACACTTCGGAAGCGGATGCAGCCGCCCCCATCGGGGAAGTGGAAGCGGGCGCTGCGGAGCCGTCAACGGAACTGGACGTCAATTTCGACGAGCAGTTCTTCGCGGCCAGGCCAAAGGCGCTGCGGCCCATCGCGCGCCGGCGCCAGTTCGTCGGCAGCAGGCCGTCCTTTGAGTTCGACGGGCGGAACGCGGCGTACGTGGACTGGCTCCGCAACCAGGCGATGCTCGGGGACGCGAACACGCTGGCCCGGCAGCTGTCCGGCCAGGCCAGCATGTGGCAGAACTCGTACGCCCATCCCAACCCGCGGGCCGCCGTCGAACGCGCCTCCGTGTGGTTCACCGCCTACCCGCTGTCCTTCATCACCCCGTCCGGCCAGTCATTCCTTTCGGCGCTGGGCGATCCGGCCATGTGGAAGGCGTTCCGCGAAATCGGTATCCGCGGAATCCACACCGGGCCCGTGAAGCTCGCCGGCGGCATCAGCGGCTGGTCCCACACGCCCAGCGTGGACGGGCACTTCGACCGCATCAGCATGGCGATCGACCCTGTTTTCGGCACCGAGGATGAGTTCCGGCGGATGTGCGAGGTGGCCGCCGAGCACGACGGCACCGTCATCGACGACATCGTCCCGGGCCACACCGGCAAGGGCGCGGACTTCCGCCTGGCCGAAATGAACTTCCGGGACTACCCCGGCATCTACCACATGATCGATATTCCGGAGGAGGACTGGAACCTGCTCCCGGACGTCCCGGAGGGGGCGGACTCGGTCAACCTCAGCCCCGACTCCGAGCAGGCGCTGCAGAAGGCCGGCTACATCATCGGCAGGCTGCAGCGGGTCATCTTCTACGAACCCGGGGTGAAGGAAACCAACTGGAGCGCCACGCGGCCCATCGTGGATACCACCGGCAAGACCCGCCGCTGGGTCTACCTGCACTACTTCAAGGCCGGCCAGCCCTCCATCAACTGGCTGGACCCCACCTTCGCCGGAATGCGCCTGGTGGTGGGCGATGCCCTGCATTCGCTGGTGGACCTGGGCACGGGGGCGCTGCGCCTGGACGCCAACGGCTTCCTGGGCGTGGAGAAGAGCGCCGAAGAACAACCCGGCTGGTCCGAGGGGCACCCACTGTCCGAGGCAGCCAACCAGCTCATCGGCTCCATGATCCGGAAGGTGGGCGGGTTCTCCTTCCAGGAACTGAACCTGACCATCGACGACATCAAGGCAACCTCCGATGCCGGCCCCGACCTGTCCTACGACTTCATCACCCGGCCTGCGTACCACTACTCCCTGGTCACGGCCGACACCGAGTTCCTGCGGCTGACCCTCCGGCTGTCGCTGGAAATCGGCGTGGACCAGGCGTCGCTGGTGCATGCCCTGCAGAACCATGACGAACTCACTTACGAGCTCCTGCACTTCGCCGCCGGGCACCGGGACGAGATGTTCGAGCTCAACGGCGAGGAACTCACCGGGGCGCAGCTGGCCGAACAGGTCCAGCAGACCCTGCGGGAACGGCTCACCGGCGAAAACGGGCCCTACAACGCCGTCTTCACCACCAACGGCATTGCCTGCACCTCGGTGAGCTTCATCATGGCCGCGCTGGGCATCAAGGACCCGTCCACCACCACCCCGGAGCAGGAAGCCCAGATCCGGGACGTCCACCTGCTCCTGGCCATGTACAACGCCCTGCAGCCGGGCGTCTTTGCCCTTTCCGGCTGGGACCTCACGGGCATCCTGGCCCTGGACCGGAGCAGCGTCCGCGAGCTCACCTCGCAGGGCGATACCCGCTGGATCAACCGCGGCGCCCACGACCTCATGGGAACCAGTCCGGACGCCACCACCTCGTCCGCCGGGATGCCCCGGGCCCGCAGCCTGTACGGGCCGCTGCCCGAACAGCTCAAGGACCCCGACTCGTTCGCGCGCCGGCTGCAGCGGATCCTCGCCGTGCGGGAAGAGAACGGGATCGCCACCGGCACCCTGCTCGACGTCCCGGACGTTTCCAACCGCAGCGCACTGGTGCTGGTCAACCGGCTGAAGGACGGCAGCCTGCAGGTCACGGCGCTCAACTTCTCCGGGCAGGACATCGCCGGCAGCATCCAGTCCAACGAGCTGCCGTCCGGCGCCAACGTCAAGGATCTGTTCAGCGGCGAGACGGTGGGGCAGGTGGATGACCTGCACAGCTTCTTCCTGGAGCTGCCCGCGTACGGCGGCACGGCACTGATCCTGGCCGAAGCGCCCGAGCCGGAGGCGGAGGCGTAGGGCCCACGCCGGGTAGGCCGGGGATTCCCGGCTTTACCCGGCGATGGCGCCTGCCAGCGTGGCTTCGATGACGGCCGGCGAGAGGACGTACTGGGTGACCAGTTTGCTTGCGCCAAGGACCGCCGCCTGGCTCCCGGCACGGGAGCCGTTGATGCGCAGGTGCGAGGTGGCCAGCGGCGGGGAGCGCCGGTACACCACCTCGCGGATGCCGGCCACCAGGTGCTCGCCCGTCTCGCCAACGCTGCCGCCCACCACAATCACGGACGGATTGAGCAGGTTCACCACGGTGGCCAGAACCTCGCCGATGTCCCGGCCGGCCTGGCGCAGCGCCTGGATGGCCTGCAGGTTGCCGTCGGCGGCGAGCCGGAGCACGTCCGAGCCCTTTGCCACGTCCAGTCCCTGGTCCCGGAGGGAGCGCACGACGGCGGGACCGGACGCCAGCGCCTCCAGGCACCCATAGTTTCCACAGGCACACAGGACATCCGCGCCGCGGGCCACCTGGACGTGGCCCAGGTCGCCTGCCGTGCCGTTGGCGCCACGCTGCAGTTCCCCGTTGCTGATGATGCCGGAGCCGATGCCGGTTGCCACCTTCACGAAGAAGAAGTTGTTGTGTTCGGGCCAGTGCGCGGACTGCTCCCCCAGCGCCATGATGTTCACGTCGTTGTCCACCAGCACGTGGACGGGCAGGGACCGCTGGACGTAGCTGACCACGTCGAACCCGTCCCAGCCCGGCATGATGGGCGGCTTGACGGGCTTGCCGGTGTCATGTTCCACGGGCCCGGGCAGCCCGATGCCGATCCCGGCCAGTTCCGCAACGGTCCGTCCGGTGGACGCCAGCAGTTCCTTGCCCTGCGCCACCACCTGGTCTAGCACGGCTTCCGGCCCGTCGGCCACCTGCTGCGCCAGCCGGTGTTCGGCCAGGATGTTTCCGCCGAGATCCGTCACCGCAACGATGACGTGCGTGGCGCCCACGTCCACGGCCAGCACCAGGCGGGCTGACGGGTTGAAGGCAAAGCGCGACGGCGGCCTGCCGCCGCTGGAGAGCGCCTCACCCGCGGGACCCACCAGGCCGGACAGCATCAGCGCATCGATCCGCGAGGCGACGGTTGAGCGGGCCAGACCCGTGCTCAGCGCAAGCTCGGCGCGGGTGCGGGCCCGGCCGTCACGAAGCAGTTGGAAGAGGTCCCCGGCGCGCGACAGGCTGCCGACATCGGACTCTTTTCCGGCCTGCTTACCTGTCACTGAAGTCATGTCTAAGTCATAACACTCTTACTTTCTGCTGTCACCAATCAGAAGAATGACGCGCAACAAACAACTTTTGCTTGACGTGCGTCAAAAGTAGTTCTACGTTGTGACTCAAGGCACATTCGCGGATCCGATGGTGAACATCAGCCGCACTGATTCCGGCACCGTAATCCGCTTACACCCCCAGAGTCCGCTTACAAAGAGGTAACTGACCTTGTCCCAGCAAGCAGCGTCCCAGCACGCAGCGCCGGCAGACCGGCCGCTCCTCGGCGTCGGCATCCTCGGCGCGGGGCCCGTCACGCAGGCCATCCACCTCCCGGCACTGGCCCGCCTCCAGGACATCCTGGAAGTACGGCACATCATGGATGTGGATGCCGCCGTGGCCTCGTCGGTGGCAGCCCGCGTTGGCGCCACGGCCGGCACCAGCATGGCTGCCCTGCTGGACGATCCCGCCGTGGACGTCGTGGCAATCTGCAGCCCCCACCAGTTCCACGCCGACCAGGTCATCGCCGCCTGCAGGGCCGGCAAGAAGGCCGTCCTCTGCGAAAAGCCTTTCGCCATGAACGCCGAAGAGGCCGCCCGCATCTCGGCCGTCAGCTCCGAAACCGGGGTCCCAATCGTCGTCGGGGCCATGCACACCTTCGACCCCGGCTGGCTCGCGGCCGAACAGAACTGGGGCGACCTTCCCGGGCAGGTCCACACCATCCGTTCCTCCATCGTCCTGCCGCCCAATGCCCGGTTCGAGGACTTCGCCACCGAGATCGTCACGCGGCCGGCCGCAGGCCGGCCCGACTACTCGGACCCGGACGTCATCAAGAGCGCACTCCGGGGCGGGATCATGGGCCTGGCCATCCACGACCTGCCGCTGGTCCGCCGGTTCACCCCGGACTTCACGGACCTCGAAGTCCTCCAGGTGTTCCACGTCCGCCCGTTCGGCTATGCCGTTTCGCTGCGCACCCCAACCCGCGTCATCGAACTGCGTGCCGTCATGAACGGCACCTGGAAGCCCGAGTGGACCTTCGAGGCCATCGGGGACGATGCGGCCCTTCACATCGACTTCACACCGTCGTATGTCCAGGCCGGCTCCGCAGTGGCCACCCTCACCCGCGGCAACGGCAGCGATACCCGCACGTTCGGCCCGTACGGCCACAACGGTTATGAGGGCGAATGGCGTGAACTTGCCGGGCTTGCCCGGGGAACCCGCCAGGCACCCGCCGCACAAACCCTGATCGACGACCTCACCTTTGCCCTCGCCATCGCCGACGCCACGGCAGCAAGCGCCGGGGCGGGGCATGCCGGTGCCGCGGAAAAAGCAGGAGTTACGCCATGAGCGGCCAGTACACGGTCTCGGCATCACCTGCCGCGCGGGAAGAGGGCGCGGTTACCCAAACGGTGGCCTCACTGCCTGCAACCTTCGGCCCGGCTCCGGAGAGCCGGCAGGGCACGGCCGACGTCCTGGTGGTCGCAGGCGGACCCGGCTGGACCACCGAAGCCCTTCACGCCGTTGCCGCCGGCGCCCGCGGCGTTGTGGTGGCCAACCCGGCACCCGAGGACACCACGGAATTGGCCGCCGCGGTTGACGCCGCAGGAACCGCCGTCGTCCTGGACCTCCGCTGGGCCTCCAACCCCGCCCTGGTGGCGGAAGGCAGCACCCCGGACGCCCGCGACGCAGTGCGCAGTGCCCTGGGCAGCGCGTCCCTGCTGGACAGCGTTGCGACGGCGGCCCCCGGCACCGACCCGCAGCGGCTCCTGGGCGAACACCTCGCCGCGCTGCTGGCCGTCAACGGACCGCTCGACGGCGTAAGCCTCCTCCGCAGCGACGCCACGGGATACACGGTGGCCGGCAGGCTGGCCAACGGCGCGCCCTTCACCGCCCAGGGCGTGCTGACCGCTGCCCGCCCGGCCGCCGTCGACATCCGCCTCTACACCGCGGACGGCGGGGTGTCCGTCCAGGTCCCGGATCCGGACGCCGCCTGGCCGGCCGAAGTCCGGGTCACCGGAGCCCATGGCGAACTTTTGCTTCCCACGCTTTACGAATCCGCCCACCGGTCAGCGTGGCGGCGCCTGAAGGACCATCTTGGCGCCGGCACCCGGCCGGACGATCTGGCCGGGTTCGCCCGGCTGACCGACCTCTACGCAACCCTCGCTGCCACGTAACCAGACCCACCGATACGCAACCTGAACAGCAGTCCAGTCCCACCTCCACTCTCGACGATGAGCAGGACCGCACCAACGGCGCACTGCGCCGGCCGGTCCCGAAAGGACACATCATGAACGCAACTTCCGAACAGCGCCGCCCCTTCTCCCGGCGCGGTTTCCTGGGCCTGACGGCTGCCGCCGCCGCAGCACCCCTCCTCGCCGCCTGCGGCGGCGGCTCGGCATCGCAGGGCGGCGGAGGCGGCGCGGGCGGAACGGTCAAGTTCTGGGACATGCCGTGGGCAACGCCCGCCTACAACGACGCCGCCAAGGGCATCGCGGAAGGTTTCTCCGGAGCCAACGGCGCCAAGGCCTCGTACCAGATCATCCAGTGGAACAACTTCTACCAGACCTTCTCCTCCGCGATCGCCTCGAAGACGGGCCCGGCTGTCTCCACCGGCGGGGGCTTCCAAGCCTTCCAGTTCGAGCAGCAGGGCCAGATCGCGTACGCGGACAAGGTGATCGAGAAGCTGAAGGCCAATGGCCAGTTCAACGACTTCCTGCCCGGCGTGCTGGACCCCTTCAAGTCGGACAAGGGCTACGTGGCGGTCCCGTGGCAGCTGGACATGCGCGTCTTCTGGTACCGCAAGTCGCTGTTCGAGAAGGCAAACGTTGCCCTCCCCACGGACTGGCCGTCCCTGCTGGAAGCAGGCAAGGCCCTGAAGAAGGTGGGCGCATTCGGCTTCACCACCGGCGCAGGCGCGGGCAACAACTACGCCAACCACTCCATGATCATGATGATGGTCAACAACGGCGGCGGTGTCTGGAACAAGGACGGCGAGCTGGACCTGATGAACGACCGCAACGCGGAGGCCATGGAGTTCGTCCTGGAACTCGTGTCCAACGGCATCGTCGACCCCGCCGCTGTCAGCTACACCACGGACAACATGTCCGCGCAGTGGAAGGACGGCAAGGCAGGCTACGGCCTGTTCCAGGTCAACGTTCCGCAGCGTGTGGGCGATACCTCGGGCGACCTGCTGGTGGCTGACCCCATCAAGGGTCCGCACGGCGACAAGGCAACGATCGTCTTCCCGAACAACATCATGATGTACACCAACACCCCGTCCCAGGAGGCGTCGGAGGAGTTCCTGGTGTACTACCTGGGCCAGCTCAAGCAGCTGTGGCAGAAGAAGCTGATGTCCGCCCTTCCGGTCTTCAAGTCGATCACGGAGATTCCCGAGTTCGCCAACGACCCCAACAACGTCAAGATCGTCAAGGACTGGCAGCCCATCGCCAAGACCTTCGCCGCCCAGGGCAGCAGGCTCAACGCCAACCTCGCCGCACTCGACGGCGGGCAGGCACTGAACCAGTTCAGCCAGACCATCATCACCGGAAAGGCCGACGCCAAGACTGCCCTGCAGACCTTCCAGTCCGGCCTCGAATCAGTCCTGAAGAAGTAGGACGGACCGCCCATGTCCAGCACCACCACCCAGTCCGGCCTGGCCCGGGCCCGCCGCGGGATTGCCCCCGGCGGGTCCGGGACCGCCCCCGGCAAGCGCAAGAGCAAGCTCTCCGCCCAGGCGACCAGGACCTTCTTTTGGCTCCTGCTTCCCTCCGTGGTCCTCCTTGTCCTGATCCACGGCTACCCGCTGATCTATGCGGCCATCCAGGCCACGCATGACGGGGACCTGCTCCAGACCGGCAACTTCGTGGGCGCGCAGAACTTCGCCACCGTCCTGACGTCGCCGGCCTTCTGGAAGGCAGCACAGTTCACGCTGTGGTTCACCATTGTGGGCGTCTTCGGGTCATGGCTCGTGGGCCTGGGCCTTGCCCTGCTCCTGCGGACCAGGATTCCGGCCGGCGGCACCTTCAAGGTCCTGCTGCTCCTGCCGTGGGTGGTGCCCATCGTGGTCTCCTCCACCGCATGGAACTGGCTGGTGGCCACCCCGGACAGCCTGATCCCGTCGCTGTTCCGGAACCTGGGCATGGGCACCCCGCTCTTCCTGGCCGACCCCTCCCTTGCTTCCATCACGGTGATGGTGTTCAAGGTCTGGGTCAGCTTCCCGTTCATGATGATGATGATCTCGGCCGCGCTGGCCTCCGTGGACACCACCGTTTACGAGGCAGCCAGCATGGACGGCGCCAGCCGCTGGCAGCAGTTCACGCAGATCACCCTGCCGCTGATTGCCCGCTCCACCTACATCAGCTGGATCCTGATGACCATCTTCTGCGTCAACGACTTCCCCACCATCTACCTGCTCACCGGCGGCGGCCCGGTCAACGCCACCACCTCCCTGGTGGTCCTGGCGTACCGGACCGTGTTCCAGGACTTCGCCACCGGCCCAGGCGTGGCCATCGCCTTCCTCATGACCATGACCCTGGTGGTCATCTCGGTTATCCTGTACCGCCAGATCCGAAAGTCGAGCGTCGAATAATGAGCGCAGTACTCCACGCCCATCCCGAATCCGGCCCCACGCTCGGCGTCGATGCCGGCAAACGCCGCAGGGTCCTCTCCGAGGCGGGACAGCGCGGCCGCTGGTGGCGGTTCGCCGCGATCCTCATCATCACGGGGATCGTGCTGGTGCCCATCATGGTCACCATCCTCCTGGCCTTCACGCCCGGGCCAAACAGCACGGCCACCGGCCTGACCTTTGAAAACCTCGGCAACGTCTTCTCCAAGACCCTGGCCGCCACCTGGCTGAAGAACAGCCTGATCACCACCCTTTCCACGGTGGTGGTGTCCGTGGCCGTGGCCGCACCTGCCGGCTACGTCCTCTCCCGTGGCCGCAGCAAGGCGGTTTCCGGATATTCGCTGCTCCTGTTCGTGATGCAGTCGCTGCCCATCATCACGTCCGTGGTGCCGCTGTTCATCCTGTTCGCCGGCATGGGCCTGGTGGACAACCTCCTGGGCCTGACCATCATCTACGTCGGCTCCACCATGACGGTTGCCACCTGGATGATGGCCGCCTACTTCGATTCCATCCCGATCAGCCTGGAGGAGGCGTCCTGGATCGATGGGTGCTCCGTTTTCGGCTCCTTCACCAAGGTGGTCCTGCGGAACTCCCTGCCCGGCGTCCTTTCCACCGCGATCTTCGCCTTCCTCCTGGCCTGGAACGACTACCTGGTGGCCATCGTGTTCCTGCGCTCGAATGAAATCTTCACCCTTCCCATGGGCGTGCAATCCTTCTTCCAGCAGAATGCAACGGACTGGACCTCGGTCATGGCCCTGGCCGTGGTCATGATGCTCCCGCCCGTCATCGTCTTCGCCACCTTGAACAAGTACTTCAGCGTGGGCGGCATCGGCGGCTCGCTCGCCGGCCGCTGACCCCAACCCCAACGACCTCTACAGAACCGCTAAGGAAACCCATGTCCTACTCACTGCAGCTTTACACGCTCCGCAATGCCATTTCCGAGGATCTTCCGGGGACCATCAGGAAGGTGGCGGAGATCGGCTTCACCCAGGTTGAACCGTACAACTTCGTGGCCACCGCCAGGGAACTCGGCGCCGCCCTGAAGGAGAACGGCCTCACCGCGCCGTCCGGCCACGCGCCCCTGATGAGCCAGGACCAGGACGAAATCTTCGCGGCGGCCAAGGAACTGGGCATCACCACCGTCATTGATCCTTTCCTTCCCGCCGAGCACTGGCAAAAGGCCGAAGACATCCAGGCCACCGCCGAAAAGCTCAACGCGGCCGCCAAAAAGGGTGCTGAATACGGCATCCGCGTGGGCTACCACAACCACGCCTGGGAACTGGAGTCCACCATCGAGGGCCGCACGGCCCTGGAGTACTTCGCATCCCTCCTGGACCCGGAACTGGTCCTGGAGGTGGACACCTACTGGGCAGCCGTGGGCGGCCAGGACCCCGTGGAACTCCTGGCCAGGCTGGGCGACCGGGTGAAGTTCATCCACATCAAGGACGGCCCCCTGAACAAGGACAATAAGGCCCAGCAGCCCGCAGGCCAGGGCAAAGTGCCCGTCATGGAGGTCATCGCCGCAGCAAAGTCGCTGGAGGTGGGCGTGGTGGAGTTCGATGACTACGCCGGCGACATTTTCGATGGCATCGCCCAGAGCCTTGCCTTCCTGAACAGCGACACCGACAGCAACACCGCAGCCGAAGGAGCCAACGCGTGAGCACCCCCGCAAGCAAGCCGGCCCGCACCGGGCCGGTGGGCGTTGGCGTCATCGGCGCCGGCGTGATCAGCAAGCAGTACCTGGACAACCTGACCGCGTTCCCGGACCTCAAGGTCCATGTGATCGCCGACCTCTTCGAGGAAGCCGCCGAGGCCCGGGCCAAGGAGTACGGCGTCCCAGAGTGGGGCGGCGTGGACAAGGCCCTGAACCACCCCGACGTCGAGATCATCGTCAACCTCACCATTCCCGCCGCCCACGTGGAGGTGGCCACCGCCGCCGTCAACGCCGGCAAGCACGTCTGGACGGAAAAGCCGTTCTCCCTGGACCGCGAATCCGGGCTGGGCCTGCTCAAGACCGCCGACGCCGCCGGGATCCGCCTTGGCTGCGCCCCGGACACCTTCCTCGGGGCCGGCATCCAGACGGCCCTGCGCCTGATCCAGCGCGGCGACATCGGCACGCCGCTGACGGCGATGACCACGTTCCAGACCCCCGGCCCGGAATCCTGGCACCCCAACCCCGCGTTCCTCTTCCAGCACGGCGCCGGCCCGCTGTTCGACATGGGCCCGTACTACCTCACCACCCTGGTCCAGGCCTTCGGCTCCATCCGCAAGGTGGCCGCCGTCGGGTCCAAGGCCAAGGATGTGCGCGTGATCGGTTCCGGGCCCAAAGCCGGCGAGGAGTTCACCGTCGAGGTGCCCACCCACGTCTCCGCGATGGCGCAGTTCGAATCCGGCGCCTCCTCGCACAGCGTCTTCTCCTTCGAGTCCCCCCGGACCCGGATGGGATTCGTGGAAATCACCGGGACCGAAGCCACCATCTCGCTGCCGGATCCCAACTACTTCACGGGCGACATCAAGCTCTGGCGCGCCGGCGACGAGGACTGGACCACCGTTCCGGCCACCGGGCCCGCCAACGGCCGCGGCATGGGCGTGCTGGACATGGCACGCTCGCTGCGGGCAGGAACAGCCCACAGGGCCACCGGCGAACTGGCGTACCACGTCCTGGACACCATGGTCTCGATCTCCGAGTCCATCGATGCGGGCACATTCGTGAACGTCGAAAGCTCGGCCCCGGTATCCCCCGCCCTCCCCGAGGACTGGGCACCGGAAACCGCCACCCTCTAAATCCAGCACGTAGTCCAGCCAGCAGGAAGCACGCAGGAACGCATCATGACCACACCCGCACACCCGTCCGAACCTTCGGCCTCCCAACCGGCTTCCCGCCCGCTGGGTGTAGCCGCGATCGGTTACGCCTTCATGGGCAAGGCCCACTCCAACGCGTGGCGGAACGTGGCCAGCTTCTTCGACGTCCCGGCCTTCGAGCAGAAGGTCCTCGTGGGCCGGGACGCCGGCGCCGTCGCCGAGGCGGCGGCCAAGTACGGCTGGGCAGAATCAGCCACCGACTGGCGCACGGTGATCACCCGCGACGACATCGACATCGTGGACATCTGCGCCCCGGGATGGATGCACGCCGAGATCGCCATCGCCGCCCTGGAAGCAGGCAAGCATGTCCTGGTCGAAAAACCCCTGGCGAACACCCTCGCGGAAGCCGAGCTCATGACCGCCGCCGCGGCCAAGGCCCGGGCCAAGGGCGTGCAGTCGATGATCGGCTTCAACTACCGGCGCGTCCCGGCACTGGCCCTGGCGAAGGAGCTCATCGCCGAAGGCCGCCTGGGCACGGTCCGGCATGTCCGCGCCGCGTACCTGCAGGACTGGCTCGCGGACGCGCAGGCCCCCATGACCTGGCGGCTGCGGAAGGAAACCGCCGGGTCCGGCGCGCTGGGGGACATCGCCAGCCACGCCATCGACCAGGTCCTGTTCCTCCTGGGCGACCAGGTCACCGAGGTCAGCGGCCGGCTGAACACCTTCGTGGGCCGCCGCCCCGGCACGGACGGCATCGAGGACGTCACGGTCGACGACGCCGCCTGGGCCACGCTGTCCCTCACCTCCGGGGCGGTCGCCTCAGTCGAGGTCTCCCGGGTGGCCACCGGGAGGAAGAACTCGCTGCAGATCGAGGTGTACGGGGACAAGGGCAGCCTCCTGTTCGACCTGGAAAACCTCAACGAACTCGGCTTCCTGGATGCCACCGTCCCGGTCCGCGAACAGGGCTTCCGCCGGATCCTGGTCAACGAGCCGGAGCACCCGTACCTGGACGCGTGGTGGCCGCAGGGCCATATCATCGGCTGGGAACACACCTTCACGCACCAGGTCCGCGACTTCCTGCTGGCCATCCGGGACGGAAACCAGCCCTCGCCGTCGTTCGAAGAAGGACTGAACGTCCAGTACGTCCTGGACGCTGTGGAGGAATCCGCCGCCAACAAGAGCACCCTCACCGTCGTCCGCCACTAGCACCCCGTCTTCCAAGGAGCCCTGAATGCCCCGCCCGTTCACCCTGTTCACCGGCCAGTGGGCCGACCTGCCCTTCGAAGAAGTCGCCCGCCTGGCCTCCGGCTGGGGCTACGACGGCCTGGAAATCGCCGTCTCCGGCGACCACCTGGACGCCTGGCGCTGGGACGAACCCGGCTACGTCGAGTCCAAACTGGAGATCCTGGGCAAGTACAACCTCAAGGTCTGGGCCATCTCCAACCACCTGAAGGGCCAGGCCGTCTGCGATGACCCCATCGACTTCCGCCACCAGGCCATCGTCGGCTCCAAAGTCTGGGGCGACGGCGACCCCGAAGGCGTCCGCCAACGCGCCGCCGAGGAAATGAAACACACCGCCCGGCTGGCCAAAGCCCTCGGCGTGGACACGGTCGTCGGGTTTACCGGCTCCTCCATCTGGCAGTACGTGGCCATGTTCCCGCCCGTCCCGGAAAAAGTCATCGACGCCGGCTACCAGGACTTCGCCGACCGCTGGAACCCCATCCTGGACGTCTTCGACGAATGCGGCGTCCGCTTCGCCCACGAAGTCCACCCCTCCGAGATCGCCTACGACTACTGGACCACCGTCCGCGCCCTCGAGGCCATCGGCCACCGCGAAGCGTTCGGCCTGAACTGGGACCCCTCGCACATGATGTGGCAGGGCATCGACCCCGTCTCCTTCATCTGGGACTTCAAGGACCGGATCTACCACGTGGACTGCAAGGACACCAAGATCCGCCAGACCGGCCGCAACACCGTCCTGGGCTCCCACCTGCCCTGGGGCGACCCCCGCCGCGGCTGGGACTTCGTCTCCGCCGGACGCGGTGACGTCCCCTGGGAAGCCTCCTTCCGCGCCCTCGCCGCCATCGGCTACACCGGGCCCATCAGCATCGAATGGGAGGACGCCGGCATGGACCGCCTGCACGGCGCCCCCGAAGCCCTCGCGGCCCTGAAAAAGTACGACTTCCCCGCCTCCCAAACCAGCTTCGACGCCGCCTTCAGCAGCAAGGACTAGGACGAACTGACGTGGTCCGCACCCTTCAACCAGGCCAGCGCTGCGAGGTGTGGACCGCGTCGGTCACCGGCGAATCCTCGCTGGTGTTCCGCACCGGGGACATGCTGCTCGAGGCGCCCAACTGGACCCTCGACGGCCGGGCGCTGATCCTTAACGGAAACGGGGAACTGTGGCGGCTCAACCTAGCGGCCGGTTCGCTGGAGCCCCTCCCGCTGACCGGCGCCCCGGACCTCAACAATGACCACGTCCTGGACCCTGACGGCAGCAGCATCTTCCTCTCGGGCGAGGACGGCCACATCTACCGCGCACGACTGGCAGGCGGGCGGGCCACCAGGATCACGGACGACGACGGATCCTTCCACTTCCTCCACGGCGTCAGTCCGGATGGGCGCAGGCTGGCGTACGTGGACATTGCGGCGGGAGACTTCACGCGGCCCGGCCGGCTGCGCACCATCCCCGCTGGCGGAGGCCCGCCCTGGGACGTGGAGGTGGGCGGGGGACACTGCGACGGGCCCGAGTATTCACCCGATGGCGACTGGCTGTACCTCAACACGGAGTCGTTCACCACGGCACCCGGCCATGCCCAGCTTGCCCGGGTCCGCCCGGACGGCAGCCAGTTCGAGCGGCTCGTCAGCAGTGACACCGTCGACTGGTTCCCGCACCTGTCCCCCGACGGGCGCCTGGCCAGCTATGTGCGCTTTCCCGCTGGAACCCGGGGCCACCCCGCAGACCTGCCGGTCGACGTCGTCCTTGTCTCCACCGGCGACTGGACCGCGCCGCTGCACACCTGGCCGCTGTTCGGCGGCCAGGGCACGCTCAACGTCAACAGCTGGGCGCCGGATTCGAAGCGGTTCGCGTATGTGGCCTACCCGCTGGACGCCGCGCAGGGCCACTAGGGCCTGGTCACACAGCGTCCTCGTTCAGGACCACGTCGTACGCCTCTACCCGCCGGTCCGTCACGGTCGTGGGCGGTTCAAGGTGGACCGCGCCGGACGGCAGGATCCCGGCCCCGCCGTACCGTTCCATCACCTGCCACTGCGCCACCACGTCCTCCCCGGCGTGGTCTGCAGGGAGCGTGCTCCAGAAACGGAACCCGCCGGCGTCGTCCAGCGCCTCCCTGCGGTAGAGCACACAGCCGCCCAGCCAGGCCACGTGGTAGGGCACCCACTCGCCGGGCTGCAGCGACAGTTCCGCGCAGACGTGGCTGAGGTTGGCGGCGCTGTGCAGCGGCCAGCGTTCAAAACCCGGGGCACCCGGACGGATGCGCTCCGGAGCCACCGGTCCGTCCCAGGCCTGGAAGGAGGCCGTCTGTTCCGGCCTGCGGTCGTCCAGGAAGGACAGGCCCTGCGGTGCCATCCCCACGAAACCGCACTGGAGCTGGTCCAGTGCCTTGCTCAGCCGTTCCACGGCACCGGGCTCCAGCCAGACGTCGTCGTCCAGGAAGAGGCACTGATCCGCGGTGGACTGGTCCAGCAGGAACTGGCGGTGTTCGGCCAGTCCGCGCCGCGGAAGGTGCCGCAGCAGCGTGACGGGCCGGCCCTGCACCTGCAGCACCCGCACCATGGCGGCGGCAGCGGGATGGTCCCAGGCCGGCTGTCCGGCTGACTGGTCGCTGATGACGACGGCGAACGCGGGCTCGGACTGTGCGGCCAGTCCCGCGAGGGTGACGGCGAGTTCGGCAGGCCGGTTGCAGGTGGGCACCAGGACGTCCACCGCTACCTTGTCCGGCCGGTCCTGCGGCCGCGCCCACTGTTCGGAAGATCTCCTGCCCACACTCCACCTTCCTGGCGTTGACGTTGGTGCCGGCGGCAGCGCAGGCTGCTTGCTGCTGCCTGCCGACGGGATGGGGTTCCGCGTGTTCCGTACCCCGAGGGACGGGATGTATTCGCCTTGGCGAAACCGCAAAGGCCCCCGCTTCCACTGCCCGGGGGCAGCGGAAACGGGGGCCTTTGGTCAGGAGGCTTTATCCGGCGTCGAAGCTCTCGTCGTCGTCATTGGGCGACTCTTCCTTCGGAAGGTCGTTTCCGCTGCCGTCGGGAAGGCCGGTCGCTTCCTGGCCCGACTCCGAGGACACCGGCGCCGACCCCTGGGAATCGTCATTGGACTCGTCGATCTCGGCCGCGCTGGACGGAAGATCCATGTCGTGCGGGACGGGAGCCTGGCCCGCGCCCGACTGCGGTTCGTTCGTGTCCGCGCCGGCCGTGGACGCGCCGCCGCCGGACTGCTGGCCACCCTGCGTGCCTGCCGCCTCCTGCTCGGCCGTGGGGGTGCCGTAGCCGCCCGGAGCCGTCTCGGGTTCAGCCTGCTGGTTTTCCTGCGTCATGCTTCCTCCTGTTGTTCGTTGCCGATATTGCTGGTCTGGTGATGCCGGCCCGGATGCCCCAGCGGGTGGGACCCCTATTAAAGCCCCTTGCCGCCCGTGACCGGGAGGACTGCACCGGAAATGTAGGACCCGTCCTCGGATGCGAGCAGCACGTACGCCGCGGCAAGCTCGGCCGGCTGCCCCGCGCGCCCCAGCGGCGTGTCCTGCCCAAAGGAGGGGAGCTTGTCCGGCCATTCGGTGGCCGGGATCAGCGGTGTCCAGATGGGGCCCGGGGCCACGGCGTTGACGCGGATCCCCTTGGGACCCAGTTCCTGGGCCAGGGCCTTGGTGAACGCCACCTGCGCCGCTTTGGTCATGGCGTAGTCGATGAGCCCGGGTGACGGGTTGAAGGCCTGGATGGAGGCCGTGGTGATGATCGAGGCACCCGCCTTCAGGTGCGGCACGGCCGCCCGCGCGGACCACAGCAGCGAGTAGAGGTTGGTGCGGAAGACCCTGTCGAACTCCTCGGTGGGGAGCGTCTCGAGGCTCTCGCGGTTCTTCTGGTACGCGGCGTTCAGGACCAAGATGTCGAGGCGGCCGAATCCGGAGACCGTCTCCTCCACGATGCGGGTGCTGAACTCCTCCTCACGTCCGTCACCGGGAAGCAGGAGCGCGCGGCGGCCGGTTTTCCGGATCCATTCCGCCGTGTCCTGCGCGTCGTCTTCCTCCTCAGGCAGGTACGAGATCGCGACGTCGGCCCCTTCCCGGGCGAAGGCGATGGCGGCAGCCTTGCCGATGCCTGAGTCCCCGCCCGTGATGAGGGCTGCCTTGCCGTCGAGCTTGCCGTGCCCCTCGTAGCTGCGCTCCCCGTGGTCGGGTTTGGGGTCCATGGGGCCGGTCAGCCCGGGCTGCTTCTGTTCCTGCTCGGGAAACGGGTCCGAGTGGTAGCCGCCGCGCGGATCCTTCGGCTGGTCTGTTTGCTTGTCGGTCTCGCTCATAGTCCGCCTGCCTGTGTCGGTTGACCTGTGTCGGTGCGAAGGGCCCGCCGTGCTCCGGCCCTTCGAAGCTATCCCGGGCGGAGGACCAAGTCCACCGCCCAAGACTAATAATCAGTAAACTTATCAAATGTAGGAGCACGCGCAACGGCCTGCCTTGTTTCTGGGTACGGGAGGAGTAGAAAGAAAGCCTGGGCCGCGGCCGGAGAGGAAGGAGGGCCGATGTCTGAGGTTGAGGACTACACGGGCCGGACGGGACGCAATGAAACCCGCGAGGAGCAGCTTGACCGCAACTGGGCGGAACTCCTGCAGGAGCTCCGCGTACTTCAGACCGGGGTGCAGATCCTGGCCGGCTTCCTGCTGACGCTGCCGTTCCAGCAGCGGTTCGAAAAGCTGGACGGCTGGGAGGTTGGCCTGTATCTCGTCAACGTCGTCATCGCCGCGCTCACCACGGCCTTCATCCTCCTCCCGGTCAGTGTGCACCGCCGGCTTTTCCGCAAGCGGCTCAAGGAAACACTGGTCTCCAGCGCCGACAGCATCACCAAGATCGCACTGGGCGGCATCGCCCTGCTGAGCGCCGGAACAGCCGCCCTGGTGTTCGATGTTGCCGCCGGGCGGTCTGCCGGCGTCACGGCCGGGGGTGCACTGCTGGGCGTCATGGTGGTCATGCTGGTTTTCGTTCCGCTCCGCCTGAACAAGCGGGCTACAGGCAGGATCCTCCCGCCACCATCGGACAAGGAGTAAGACATGCGCAAATGGGCAAGGGAACATGGCCTGCTGCTGGCCAACCTGGGCTGCTTCCTGGCGTTCTTCGTGGGCATGATCCTCTCCGGAGCCGCTTCCTACAGTGAAGACCAGCAGGCCCACGGGGAGCCCGCCGTCTCGGTCCTGGAGTTCCTGGGCACGGGCGCCTTCGTCGAGGCCACCTTCGAGAACTGGGAATCGGAGTTCCTGCAGATGGCCATGTACGTGGTCCTCACCGTGTTCCTGTTCCAGAAAGGCTCATCCGAATCCAAGCCAATGGGCAAGGAGGCGCCGCAGGATGAAGATCCCCGCCAGGCGGCCCTGCGGAAGGCCACGCCCTGGCCGGTGCGGCGGGGCGGAGTGGTGCTCAGGGTGTACGAGCATTCACTGTCGATCCTGCTGTTCTCCCTGTTCCTTGGCTCGTTCTTCCTGCACGCCGCCGGCGGTGTGGACGAGTACAACCAGGACCAGCAAAGCCATGGCCAGCCCGCCATCACGTACCTGCAGTACCTGGGCACCAGCCGCTTCTGGTTTGAGTCCTTCCAAAACTGGCAAAGCGAGTTCCTGGCCGTCGCGGTCCTGGTGGGCGCGTCGGTCTACCTCCGGGAGAAGGGGTCCCCGGAATCGAAGCCCGTTGCCGAACCCCACTACGAGACCGGGACCTGAAGGCCCGGCCCACCTGGCCGATCCAACACCCGGCCCAATCCAGCCGGCAATCCAACCAGCCCCACCCAAGTGGCCGTGGGCTAGGCCCCTTCGAGTACCTGGCTTGTTGCCCAGGCCAGGTACTTGCCGGCGTTCGCCACAGCGTCCTGTGGGCTGGATGCGACGTCCAGCAGCTGCGCCGCGGAAACCACGCCGTGCCCGGCAAGGTCCTCAAGGGTCACCAGGATCCTGCCGGCCACCACGATGACGGGAATTCCGCGTTCCCGGGCTGCGTCCGCGAGCGCGATCGGCGCCTTGCCGGTGAGTGACTGGGAATCCATGGATCCCTCACCGGTGATCACCAGGTCTGCCTGGTCCAGCTGCGCGGCCAGGCCGGTCAGTCCGGCCACCAGTGCGAAGCCGCCTTCCAGCGTGGCGTCGGTGAAGGCAAGGAACGACGCCGGGAAGCCGCCGGCGGCGCCGGCGCCTGGGACGTTCACGTCCCGGCCCGTTGCTTCCCGCAGCACTGACGCCCAGTTGCGCAGCCCGGCGTCGAGCATTTCCACGCTGTCCTGGTCCGCGCCCTTTTGGGGGCCGAAAACGTGCGCGGCGCCGGACGGCCCGTACAGCGGGTTGCGGACGTCGACGGCGATGCGGAACGTGGTTGCAGACAGCCGCGGGTCCAGCCCGGTGGTGTCCAGGGCGACGATGTCCGCCAGGGAACCGCCGCCCAGGGGCACCACGTTCCCCGCGCCGTCCAGGGGCTTCAGGCCGAGGGCGCGCAGGGCGCCGCTGCCGCCGTCGGTCATGGCCGAGCCGCCCAGGCCCAGGACGATCTCGGTGGCGCCCGCATCCAGTGCGGCAGCAATGAGCTGGCCGCAGCCATAGCTGTGGGCACGCAGGGCGTTGGCGGGCGTTGGTTCCATGTCCGCCAAACCGGAGGCCTGGGCCGTTTCGATCACTGCCGTAACCTTGCCGTCCCCGGCCTTGTGGATGGCCCAGGCAGCGCCCAGCGGGGCAAGGATGGGCCCCACCACGGCGTTCAGCCGCTCTTCGTAGCCTGCGGCCACGGCCGCCTCAAGGGTGCCCTCGCCACCGTCGG
The DNA here is from genome assembly GCF_001428325.1 of Arthrobacter sp. Soil761. Taxonomy (NCBI): domain Bacteria; kingdom Bacillati; phylum Actinomycetota; class Actinomycetes; order Micrococcales; family Micrococcaceae; genus Arthrobacter; species Arthrobacter sp. Soil761. The sequence continues at coordinate 251,435 of NZ_LMSF01000002.1, forward strand.
CAATGGGGAACTGCGTGACGACGGCGTCCGGGTACACCCGCAAGGCGCCTTCCGCGATGGCAGCGGCAGCCTCGGCCGCCGTCAGGGACCCCTTGAACTTGTCCGGAGCGATAAGAATGCGCATGCGGTCCATCATGCCAGCAAGCCACCGGAAAGCGCTTGCCAGATCCGCGATATGGACTCTGTGACTGCCCCACGCTCAGGAGAACAGCCAGCGACAGGCACAAGGGGCCTACGCTTCGCGCCAGTCGTTGCTGGTGATGTGCGATCCCGCCTGCGGACCCATCTGGAGCATCCCGCCGTCGACCACCCACGCCGCACCGGTCACGTAACTGGAGGCAGGCGAGGCGAGGAAGGCGATGACGTCGGCGATCTCCCGGGCATGCCCGGGCCGGCCCAGCGGCACCCCGGGGCGCTTCGTCGTCGTCGGATCCTGGTCCTCCTGCCCCGTCATTGGCGTGGCAATCTCCCCCGGCGCCACCGTGTTGGCCGTAATGCCGTACTGGCCCAGCTCCAGGGCGAGCGTCTTCATCAGGCCGCCCAGGCCGTGCTTGGACGCATCATAGGCGGACGATCCGACGCGCGGCTGGAACTCGTGCACGCTGGACACCGCCACCAGCCGGCCGCCCTTCCCGGCCTTGACCATGCGCCTTGCTGCCGCCTGCAGGCAGACGAACGCGCCGTTGAGGTTCGTGTCCAGGATCCTCATCCAGTCATCGATCCCCATGTCCAGGAACTTTGTGCTCGCACCCGTCCCGGCATTGTTCACGAAGACATCCAGGCCGCCCAGCTCCCCGGCGAGTTCATCGATCACGCCGGCAGCGGCGTGGAGCTCGGTGGTGTCCAGCTGCCGGACCACGGCCTTGCGCCCCAGGCCGCGGATTTCTTCGGCGGTACCCTCGGCGCCTGCCTTATCCGAATGCCAGGTGACACCCACGTCCATGCCGGCGCGGGCGAGCGCCACGGCGGTGGCCTTGCCGATTCCTGAGTCTGAAGCGGTGACGATAGCGGTGGTGGGCGTGAAGTTGCTGGTATCCGGCATGGCGGGGCCTTTCGTCAGGTCTGGCGGGTCTTGTCAGGGCGGGTCTTGTCAGGGCGGCTCTGGTTCGGGCGTGCCGGCTCTGTTCAGGCGGGGCGGCTCTGTTCAGGCCGGGCGGCGGAGATCGGGCTGGTAGGACTCGTCGGCGGCGGTGGCCGGGCTGCCGCCGGCTTCCCGGGGCTCCGGCTGTGGTTCGGGCACGGCCATCAACGGAACAGCGAAGGTCACCACCGGCCGGGCACCGCCGTCGTCCGCCGACCTGATGGTCAGGCTCCTGGTGCCGGGCGGCACCGACGGGGTAAACACCTGCAGGTTGCGGGAACCGACGGTGGCCGATTCCTGCAGGGTGTATTCCGTGCCGAAGTGGTCCTCCACGATGAGGTGCGGTTCAGCCGCGTCATCCGAGGGAAGGTGGATGTTGACCACCAGGCCGGATGCCCAAACCTCCACTGACAGGATGGTGAACTCCGTGGCGGAGGTGACGTGCCGCCCATAGGTGGGCGGAAGGAGCATCCGGCGCAGGGCGCCGGATGGAATGAAGTTGCTCATGATGGTTCCTGTAGGTCTTGCGCCGGCGGTCGGGGTGGCGGCGCCGGAGGGTGATCCGGTGGTGGCCGAACGTGGTGGCGCGGGTGCGGCTTAGGCGTCTTCGCGATCCGCAGCATCCGCATCGCGGATCCGGTTGCCTTTATCTCCTGCCATCGCAGTCTTCCCTCCATCCCCAGCTAACTAGTAAGTCTACTTACCATGGAGCCTCCGGATCCGGCCCCTGTCAAGGGGATGGAAGGCAGCCTGCGGCCGGACTGCGGGGATATGCGTGAAGTCTGCGGAACAGTTCGAACACCCCGTTGCCAGGGCTACCGGCGGGGGCGGACCACCGCGTAATACCCGGGCACCCTGTCCTGGCCCGGCACGCCGGTTACCGGGTTGGTTTCGATGGCCACATGGCCATCCTCAAGGAGTTCCCAGTCCGACGCCGGGAACGCACGTTCGCGCTCTTCCGGCCCGAAGTGCCCCGGCATGGGAAGCCCGCGGATGGCCAGCTCCAACGGCGCCGGAATGCCATGCGTGCTTGCCCCAAGATGGGTGACGTACTCCAGCGGGTTTCCCTGGAAGTTGGTTTCCGCCATGAAGACCGTCCCGCGGCCGCCCACCAGGATCCGCAGGTTGTCGACCATCGCCGTTTGGTGGGCCGGATCGAGGACATGCAGCACGCCGCGGATAAAGACGTTGGCGCCGTCAGGGCCCAACTGGAAGGACTCCGCCAGTTGCCCGGCAGCACCCTCCGCCGTCATGTCCCTGGCTTCAAAGGCGGCGTTTCCGATTCCTGCGGACTCCGCCCGCGCCCGGGCAACAGCATGGGGTGAGACGTCCACGCCGATGACCTGTGGAAAGATCCCGGCGAGCGCGCGGGTGAAGCTGCCGTGCCCACAGCCGGTGTCCACAACGGGAAGCGCAGGGTCCAGGTTACGAAGGAGGCTGTCCTGGTAGCCCTGGAACTCATGGTTGCTCCCCGAGTCCCAGAGGACCTCGCCGCCCGGACCGGTGGAAGTAATGCCGGCCCAGTACCGGTCCCACGCCTTGTGCCGGTCCTTGGGGGCGCTGCGTGAGAGCCTGATGAGCTTGGGGATCATCAGGTACTTCTGCCAGGTGGACCGTGGCGACGTTGTTGGAGACACGGCTCAAATATATGGTCCTGCCCGTCCCGGTGGCGGACCTTCGGCAACATTACGGCGTGCCACAACTCCCTGGCAGCGCGGAAAGCGGGGGTAGGGGTGCGCACGCCGTGGACCCGCTTCGCCCGCATCCCCCTAGAATGTAGTCAACTGGGAGGGAAGGGAGCACTGTGACGGCTGTCCCGAGTGACGCGCGCCTGCCCCGCACGGCCGTCGTGGCCGATCCCGACGCAGGCCGGAGGGCCCGTAACGCCCAGGCGCTGCGCGACGCCGGATACACCGTCCTCGAAGCCACCGACGCCGGCAGCCTCGCCGCGGTGCTGGACGGCGGTGAACCGTCAGTCGTCGTCGCCGATGCCTTCCTGTCCGGCGTCCTGTCAACCACCACGTCCGCCGCCCCGGTCCTGGTGATGGTGGACCTGGACAGCCCCGCGGAGATCGCAGCTGCCAACCCGCCAGGTGTCCACGACTGCATCACCAAGCCGCCTGCACCCCAGGAGCTGGTGCACCGCGCGTCCGTCCTCATCGACCAGGTATCCCGCCGCCGCGCCTCCAGGCAGGAAGCCGAAGCGCTCCGGGAGCAGTTGCGTGAAGTCTCTGCCGCGGTGCGCGCCACCAACGACCCCCAGGAAATCGCAAACCACGTCGTCGCGGGATTCGGCCGCACCTTCAAGGCCGACCACGTTGTCCTGGCAACCTTCGAGGATCACCGCGTCCCCGTAATCACGGCCGGGTGGCACAGGCGGGGCCTCGCGGAGCTGCCCGCTGACGCCCTTCCACGCGAGGAAGAGGCCCGTGCCACGGCGGACATGCTCTGGGCCGGGACCGAGACGCTCTCCGCCGACGGAAACGAACCGGCCGCCCGCAGCGAGGCGAGGCCCGGCCCCGGTCCCGCCATCGCTGGAGCCGCCTCAACCCTGGCGGTGCCCATCGGCGAAGGAAATTCCTCCCTGGGCATCATCTGGATCGCCATGATGGACCGGCCCCGGACCTGGTCCAGCGCTGAACTGGGGCTGATCCAGCACGTGGCCGGGAACGCCGCCTACGGCCTCATCCAAAGCCACCTGATCAGCAGCCAGCAGCAGGTGGTCAAGCAGCTGAGGGAACTCGACAAGGCCAAGACTGACTTCCTGGCAACGGTGAACCACGAGCTGCGGACGCCGCTGACCTCGATCATGGCGTACCTGGACATGATCCAGGAAAGCACCGAGCATCCGGTGTCCCGGGAGGTCCACCAGATGCTGGACATCGTGGTCCGCAACACCGAACGCCTCCGCACGCTCATCGAGGACATGCTCAGCGTCTCCCGCGGCGGGCTGGACAACGCCGCGATGCAGCTGGCACCCGTGCGGCTGGGTCAGACCCTGGATCTGGTGGCCGCGGCGCTCCGTCCGCTGGCCACGCTGCAGAACGTCACCATCGACGTGGACCCCGTTCCGGAGGATCCGGAGATACTCGCGGACGAAGTGCAGCTGCAACAGGTCTTCACCAACTTGGTGTCCAATGCCATCAAGTTCACGCCCAGCGGTGGACGGATCGAGGTGGGCAGCGAGTCCCATGCCGCCGCGGACGGCTCCAAATGGGCCACCGTGCGCATCGCCGACACCGGCATCGGCATCTCGAGCGATGAAATCAACCACGTATTCACCAGGTTCTACCGCGCCTCCAACGCGATGAACGGCGCCATCCCGGGAACAGGCCTGGGCCTTGCCATCTCCAAGGACATCGTGGACCGCCACGGCGGCCGGATCGACGTCGCCTCCACCCTGGGCTCCGGGACCACTGTCACCGTCAGCCTTCCCCTCGGCACCGACAACGTCCAGGCCAACTAGGCGCCGAAGGAGGACCTGCCATGTTTGCCGACGACGATCCCCGGCTTTCGCAGCTGCTGGAAGGCATTGTCCGGCTGGCTTCCGGGGACCTCAGCTCCCGGATCGAGGTCTCACCCGCCCGGGATGAACTGGACGCGATCATCATGGGCACCAATCTCCTGGCCGAGGACCTGCAGATCATCTACGAGGAGCTTGAGCAGCGGGTGCAGGTCCGGACCCAGCTGCTGCACGAGGCGCACCTTGAAATGCAGAAGATGGCAATGCAGGACCCGCTGACCGGCCTGGCCAACCGGTCCGCACTGATCGAAGCACTGCGCACCGCCCTGGAAGCCCGCACCGCGGCCGGCGGCGAGCCGGCGGATGAAGGCCCCGCCATCTTGCTGATGGACCTGGACGCGTTCAAATCCATCAATGACAGCCTGGGACACACGGCCGGCGACCAGGTCCTGGTGACTGTGGGCGAAAGGCTCCGGACCGCGGTCCGCGCGGCGGACGTCGTCGCCAGGCTGGGTGGTGACGAGTTCGCGATCGTCATGCCGTCGGCGTCGGCAGACCAGGCCGCCATCGTGGCGCACCGCATCCTGGCCGCGCTCACCGAACCCATCGAACTGCCCGGCCGCAGCGTGCGTTGCGGTGCCAGCATCGGGCTCAGCGTGGGCAGTGAAGGCCACAGCCCGGAGGACATGCTGATGGAGGCCGACGTCGCCATGTATGCCTCCAAGGCTGAAGGGCAGAACAGGCTGCACCGGTTCGAGCCGGCCCTGCTGCTGATGCGGCGGCTCCGCAGCCAGCTGGTGGACGACCTGCGGGCCGCCATCAAGGATGACGCGCTGACGCTTTACTACCAGCCCGTGGTGGAGCTCGCCACGGGACGGATCGAGGGCGTGGAGGCACTGGTCCGCTGGAACCACCCCACCCGCGGCTTCATCATGCCGGACGAGTTCATTCCCCTTGCCGAGGAGGCGGGACTGATCTCGGAACTGGGCCTGTGGGTGCTCAGGACGGCTGTGAGGCAGCTCCGGGCCTGGATCGACGCATGCCTGCTGGACAGTACGTTTTCCGTGCGCGTCAATATCTCCGCCACAGACCTGCAGAGCCTGCAGTTCATCGAGGACGTGCGGAACGTGCTCCAGGAGACCGGGGTCAGGCCCGACCAGGTGGTCCTCGAATTGACCGAAGTGGCCATCGTCAAGGGCAATGAACTGGACCGGTACTCGCTGGGCGGGCTGCGCGGCCTGGGCGTGGGCATCGAAATTGACGATTTTGGCACCGGCTACTCCTCCATCAGCTACCTCCGCCGGCTGCCCGTGGACCGGGTCAAAGTGGACAGAACGCTGATTACCGGGCTGGAGACCGATCCCAGCCAGCCTGCCCTGGTGGCCGCCGTGCTGCAGCTGGTACGGGCGTGCGGGCTGGAAGCCGTATGGGAAGGCGTGGAAACCGCTGAGCAGGCAGAAATCCTGCGCGGGCTTGGCTGCCGCAGCGCGCAGGGCTACTACTTCAGCCGTCCGGTTCCGCCGGACCAGATACCCCAACTGCTGGCTGACCAGCAGGAAAGCGCTAACCAGTAACGCAAAACTACTGCGCTTTTGTGGCCGCCGTTATACGATCAGCGTGCGGTGTCTGGTTTTTCGCCGCCGCGAAATTCAGGTCTGGCAACACCGTACTTTTATAAGGCGTTTGGAAATTTGAACATTATTGGGCCATTGGGTCATTACTTCGTCAACTGGGGGCGTTGCTAATGTCGGTTCGGGTACAGGCATGGGGAATTATCGCTGCCGTGCTGGCGGATACGGATCCTGCGGGAGCCGCTGTCCGGCAACGGCTGAGCAAGAGCCTCGACGAGAATCCAGGCGTGCCGGAACGCGCTTTGCTGGAGTATCTCCTGGAGACCCGGCGCAGCGATGCCAACACCGTGGAAACACTGGAAGCGGCCAGGGACATGCGCCTCACAGCGCCCACCCTGCCGCCGCAGTTCGCTGAGCAGCTGGACGCCATCCGCAGCATCTCACGGATCAGCGCCCTGCTCGAGAACCAAATGCTGATGACCGCATTCCAGCCCATTTACGGCCTGGAAGGAAAAACCGTGGTCGGCGCGGAAGCCCTCTCGCGCTTCGTCAGCGATGACGGTGCCGCTGCGGAACTGTGGTTCGCCGAGGCCGCGGCCGTGGGCCTGGGCGCAAACCTGGAGTTCTCGGCTTTGGGATCCGCCGCGGCGGCAGCCCGCGACCTGCCGGACAACCTTTATGTGTCCCTCAATATTTCGCCCACCTCCTGCATGGACCCGCGGCTGCCGGAACTGTTCGACCATATTGAACTCCCCATCGACCGCATAGTGCTCGAATTGACCGAGGACATTCCGGAAGAGGAATATCTGCAGTTCATTTCCGCGATCAATCCACTGCGGGAAAAAGGCCTGCGGATTGCCGTCGATGACACCCACACCGGGGCGGGCGCCCTCAGCCGCATGATCCACCTGCTTCCAGACTTCCTCAAGGTGGGACGCAACGTAATCGGCGACGTCGACAAGGACGGCCTCCAGCGGGCACTGTCGGCCTGCCTGGTGGACTTCACCGACCAGATCGGCACCATCCTGGTGGCTGAGGGGATCGAAACGGTGGGCGAACTCAAGGTCCTCACCGAACTTGGCATCAGCGCCGGCCAGGGTTACCTGCTGGGGCGGCCGTCAGTGCGGCCCCAGGACTGGGCCAACTGGAACACGCGGCTGGACGTCGACGGCCTGGAGCGCCATTTGGCGGGACCAGGGGAGTCGCGGGGCCGCCATGGCAAAGGGACTTCCTGACACACAGCACGCTCACACCTGAGGCGAGCAGCGCGGCGCATGGCATGACGCCAGACGCCGCGCCTGCCATTTAACCGCTATTCGGAGTGGCCCTGGTCCCGGCTCATCTGGCCCTCGGCCGGCGGCGTCTCTCCCGGGGGCACTCCCCCGCCCGGTTCCAGCCCGGTGACATTGCCCTCCGCCGGGTCGGGGTTTGGCGAACCGGCCGCCTCCCTGCTGCGCTGCTCCGCCAGGTGCGGCTGGGCGGAGCCAACGTCTTCCTTCCCCGGGCGGTCGGGGTTCGCGGGGTCATTCTCCGGATGGTAAGTGCTCATGCTGGTCTTCCTTCCTCTCCGGCTGCGGTCCGATTCCCCAGCACTGGACTAATTGTAAGCATGCTGATAATTCTGGAGGAGTAGGGCCGGTATGCCGCTGGGCGCCGGCACGCAATGTCGGAAGGAGCAGTCAGATGGGAATCGGCGACAGCATCGGCAAGGCAGCAGAAAACGCCATGGAGGACCTGGCCGGAACATCCAAGCCGACGGAGAAGATGGATGTTCCCGACCCCACGAACCCCAATGACGACGTGGAAGTCCACTCGTCCCTGAGTGAAGGTTCAAATGCCATGGAGGCGGAGAAGCAGAAGGCGCCCGGCCTCAAGACAGGGGCTGCCCCGGAACCGGTCTCCAACCGTCCCCTGGGCGGTGACACCGACGAAACTGACCCTGGCCAGGCGGACCGCGACGGCCTTACCGGCGACGCCACCGCGCCGTCCGGAGGCTAGGAACCCGGCACAGGCGGGTGGCCCTGCGGCCACTCCCCGCGCTCCATGAGCACTTCGCGAAGCAGGTCCGCGCGGTCCGTGACGATGCCGTCCGCGCCCAGGTCGAGGAGGCGGTGCATTTCCGCGGCATCGTTGATGGTCCAGACGTGCACCGCCAGGCCAAGGGCGTGGGCGCGGCGGATGAACCCGGCGGTGACCACAGGGATCCGTCCATAGCGGACGGGGACCTGCAGCGCATGGACGTCCCTGAGCACCCGGCGCATGAGCCGGTGGAACACCGGGCGTGGAAGCACGGGGCCCAGCAGGGTGAAAAGGGCATTGGAGGACACGCCGGCGGAGGAGGCAACCGGCCGGCTGAGCAGTTTCAGCACCGCCCGCCGTCGACGGTCCGAAAAACTGGTGACCAGCACCCGCTGGTGCACTTGGTGCCGCTCGATGGCGGCGGCCGTGCTGTGGACGGAGCCCCAGTCCTTGACGTCCAGGTTCAGCCGGGCGTGTGGCAGCTGGGTCACCAATTCATCGAACGTCGGGATGGGCTCGCGGCCGTTGATCCTGGCCTTGGCGACGTCCGCGGCCGGCAGGTCCGCCACGCGGCCGCTGCCGTCGGTCAGGCGGTCCAGGGCTTCATCGTGGAAGAGCAGCAGCACGCCGTCGGCCGTGGTGTGCACGTCCGTTTCCAGGTACCGGAAGCCCAGTTCGACGCCGGAGCGGAACGCGGCCATCGAGTTTTCCAGCCCCTCAGCCGAGAACCCGCGGTGGGCCATGGCGATGGGTAGCTGCCGCCCGGCGTCGTCCTTGTGCTCGAAAAAGGGCAGGGTCACAATGTGAGCGTACCCGAGCCGCGCGGGGTTGGGGCCGGCGGGTCAGTCAGCGCAGTCGGTTTCCCCGCATGGCACAATGTCCACCCCGTCGCCGCAGTGCAGGAGCGTCCGGCCGCGGCCGCCGTCCAGGTGGACCCAGACTGCCGTGTGGTCGGCGGTGATGGTGTCCACCACGCCGCCTGCCTCAAAACCGGGCGACAGCAGGACGCGGACCCGGTCGCCCTGGCGCAGCTGCTTCCAGTGCGGAGCCGGGGTTGCTGGCCGGTGCGGCCCATCGGCCATGTGCTGTTTGACGTTCCTTGCCATGGTTGCCCCCTATGAGCCGGCGTAAGTCGTGCCTGCTTTCCATGGTTCACGCTAGGGGGCGAAGGTAAACGCCAGGTGAGCGGCAGCTGTGAATACGGGGGGCTGCTGCGGTCAGGAAAACTGGACGCCCAGGGAGGCGAGCCGCGCCTCCAAAACCTGGGCCACGCCGTCGTCGTCAAAATGCGGTGCCTGCTGCCCCGCCGCGCGGATGGCCTCCGGATGGCCGCTGGCCATGGCATAGCCGTGACCCGCCCACCGGAGCATCTCGATGTCATTGGGCATGTCGCCGAAGGCCACCACATCCGCGGCATCAATGCCCAGCCCCGAAGCGTACTCGGCCAGGGTAACGGCCTTGTTGACCCCCGGCAGGGAGAGTTCCAGCATGGCAACGCCGGGCGAGGAGTGGGTCGTCGCGGCCAGGTGCTCGACGGCGGGTGCCACCTCGGCGAGGAAATCATCGGGTGTGCCGTCGCGGACGATGGCAAGGAATTTGACCACCGAATCGTCACTGGTGAGCGTGTCCTTCAGCGGGGCCGGGGTGAATTCGGCCAGCAGCTCGCTGGATTCATTTTCGATGAAGCCCGGTTCCAGATGGAATCCGGTGAGCGTTTCCGCTGCGAACAGGGCCGCGGGGCGGAGCGCCTTGATGATGCCGCGGACCTCCAGGACGGTGTGGATCGCCAGGGTGCGGGCGGAGACCAGGCGGTCCGCCTCCAGGTCCCAGACCACGGCACCGTTGGAGCAAATCACCCGTCCCGTGTGGCCCAGCTGCTCCTCGAGGGGGTGCAGCCAGCGCGGCGGACGGCCCGTGACAAACACGAGCTCGACGCCGGCATCGCGGCAGGCGTGGAAGGCGCGGATGGTGCGGGGGCTGATTTTTCCGTCGTGCCCAAGGATCGTTCCGTCAATATCGCTTGCTACCAGCCGCATGATGCCAGTCTACGTGGGGGTTTGCGCACCGTCGCCGCCGGAGCGTCCGCTTCGGGTCCGCGGGCTGTCCAGGGACGGCCGGGGTGGTGCCGTTGTCAGTCTCCGGGTCTACACTGAAACTATCGAACATATATTCGAATAAGGGTGTGTTGTGGGCGTTATTATCGGTCCCCGCGTGATAGATGCGGGCGCCTCGTTATTCACGGTACTGATCTCCCCCGTGGCGGTGGCGGCAGGGTTTCCGTCTCCTGCGCAGGACTACTTTGACGGGCGGATCGACTTGAACGCGCACCTCATCAAGGACATCACCAGCACCTTCGTGGTCCGGGTCACCGGGGACTCCATGGAGGGCGCCGGCATCAGCGACGGTGACGAACTGATCGTGAACCGGGCACTGGAGCCGAAGGACGGGTGTGTGGTGATTGCGGTGCTGGACGGGGAGCTGACGGTTAAGCGCCTCCGCATCACCGGCACCGGCGTGGTGCTGCAGGCGGAGAACCCCAAATATCCGGATATCCACGTCCCCGCCCTGTCCGAGCTGACCATCTGGGGTGTCGCCACCAGGTGCCTGCACCACGTCTGAGATATTCCACGTTTGAGGAGCAGCATGCCTAAGCCGGTGCTCATGCGGCGGATGCCGCAGATCGCCCACGTGGATGTCAACTGCTTCTACGCCTCCGCGGAGCGCGCCTTCGACCCCTCCCTGGAGGGCCGCCCGCTGGTGGTGCTGTCCAACAATGACGGCTGCGCGGTGACGCGCTCCCCCGAGGCGAAGGCCCTGGGCATCGCCACCGGCGAGCCCTGGTTCAAGCTCGCGCCGCGGGCCAAGGAGTGGGGCCTGGTGGCGAAGTCCAGCAACTATGAGCTCTACGGGGACATCAGCTCCCGGGTGATGGAGCTGCTGGGCAGGTACTCGGCGTGGCTGGAGGTTTACAGCATCGACGAAGCGTTCCTGGGCGTGAAGGGAAAACCGGACGAGCTGCTGGCCCTGGGCCGCAGGATGAAAGAGGCCGTGCGGCGGCACGTGGGGGTGCCGGTCTGCGTGGGCATCGCCCCCACCAAGACCCTGGCAAAGCTCTGCAACAAGTGGGCCAAGAACAACGCCGCTTTTGGCGGGGTCTGCCTCTGGGAGTCGGTCCCGGCCGACGTTCGCGAGGCCCTCATGGGCCGGTTGCCGGTGGACGAGGTGTGGGGCATTGCCGGGCGGCTGATGAAGCGGCTCAACGTGTTGGGCATCTTCACCGTGCTGGACCTGGTCCGGGCGGATCCGGTGGCGATCAGGGACAAGTTTTCGGTGGTGCTGATGCGCACCGTCCTGGAACTGCGCGGCACCCCGTGCATTCCCATGGAGGAGGAGCGCATCGGCCGCGACCAGCTGATATTTTCCCGTTCCTTCGCCACTCCCGTGACCACCGCCGCCGGCCTGCGCGAGGTTCTGAGCATCTACGGGCAGCAGGCGAGCGCCAGGCTGTCCAAGCACGGACTGCAGGCGAAAGTGCTGACGGCCTTCGCTGCCACGTCCCCCTTCAGGGATTACGAACAGGCCTACCCTTCGGTCTGCGTCTCGTTGCCCATGCCCACCGCGGATCCACTCCTGCTCACCAAAGCCGCCCACGCGCTGCTGCCCAATATCCGGGATGGACTGAAATATGCCAAAGCGGGCCTGATGCTCACCGACCTGCGGCCCACGGGAAACCAGCCCCCGCTCGAACTGTTCGAGAACCGGCACGAGGAACGCGGCATCGGGCCATTGCTTGAGGATGTGAGCCGCCGGTTTGGACGGGGGTCCATCGGGCTGGGGCATGCGGGCATCAAGTCGGGCCTGGACTGGACCATGAAGCGGGACATGCGTTCGCCCCGTTACACCACGCACTGGGACGAGCTCCCCCTGGTGAAGGCCGCGTAGGGGCACCAGGAGGGCCGAATCAAGACGCTCCGCGACGATTTTTAACGCCCTGCTACGCCGCATTGAGGCTTCGCGTCTCCCCGTGAACCACTGCGACACGAATGATTGTGGGGCCGCCGGGCGCTCCGTAATCTCGTCTCAGCATCAGCCCCAGCAAAGGATTTCCCCATGGCAAACCCGCAGGACAAGAGTCCGCAAAACCAGCAAGCATCCACCCGCATCGTCGCCGGCGGGTCAGCCAAGCCCCAGCGCCCGCTCGGCCTCAAAATCGGCATCGCGGCAGCCGCGCTGGCCCTGATCGGCGGGGGTGCCGCCGTCGCCTCCGCCGTCAACAACGGCACCGCTGCACCGGCAGCCGACGTGGCGCCCGCCGGCAACCCGGCGGCCGAGCTGAAGCTTGGCTACTTCGGCAACGTCACCCACGCCCCCGCCCTGGTAGGGGTCAGCAAGGGCTTCATCGCCGATGAACTGGGCAGCACCAAGCTCAGCACCCAGGTGTTCAACGCCGGCCCCGCAGCCATCGAAGCGCTGAACGCCGGCGCCATCGACGCCACCTACATCGGCCCGAACCCGGCCATCAACTCCTTCGTGAAGAGCCAGGGCGAATCCGTCAACATCATCGCCGGTGCCGCGGCCGGCGGCGCACAGCTGGTGGTCAAGCCGGAAATCGGCTCCGCTGCAGACCTGAAGGGCAGGACGCTCGCGTCGCCGCAGCTCGGCGGCACGCAGGACGTCGCCCTCCGGGCGTGGCTTGCCACCCAGGGCTACAAGACCAACGTGGACGGCAGCGGGGACGTCGCCATCAACCCCACCGAGAACGCCCAGACCCTAAAGCTGTTCCAGGACGGCAAGCTCGACGGCGCGTGGTTGCCTGAACCGTGGGCGTCACGCCTGGTACTGACGGCCGGCGCGAAGGTCCTGGTCGATGAAAAGGACCTGTGGGATGGCACACTGTCCGGCAAGCCGGGCGAGTTCCCCACCACCATCCTGATCGTGAACCGGAAGTTCGCCGCCGACCATCCGGACACCGTCAAGGCACTCCTGAAGGGGCATGTGAAGTCGGTCGAGTGGCTGAACGCGGCACCGGCCAACGAAAAGGCAACTGCCATCAACGCCGCGCTCAAGGAAGCCGCCGGGGCCGAACTGAAGGCCGACGTCATCGACCGTTCACTGAAGAACATCGTCTTCACCGTGGACCCGCTCGCCGGAACCTACCAGAAGCTCCTGGCCGACGGCGTGACTGCCGGCACCACCAAGCAGGCGGACATCAACGGCATCTTCGATCTGCGGGCCCTCAACAGCGTCTCGGACGGGAAGACCTCGGCAGCGGGGCTTGGCAAGGAGTAGGCCCTCCCTCCATCGGTTGCTCCGCAGGTGTCCTTTTGAGTACTCAGAACGGCACTTGCGGAGCAGCCGATTCGACTCTTAGCCCTCTTCGGCCGTTCCCAGCCGGTCCATCTCAGCCCGCGTCGGCGGGTTGGCGCCGGGCCGCGACACCGTGACAGCCGCTGCACGGGCAGCATGCGCAAGGAGTTCGGCCAGCCCTTCGGCAGGCAGGTCGCGCAGCGCCCCGCGGTTCTGCGCGCCGTCCAGGTCCCGGTCCACCAGGCCGGACAGCAGCGCCGCCATGAAGGAATCCCCAGCCCCCACGGTGTCCGCCACGTCAACTTTCGGTGCGGGAACGGACGCTTCGCCGGCGCGGCACACTCCCCACGGCCCATCCGCGCCCCGGGTCACCACCACAAGCGCCGGCCCCTCCGAGCCTCCCAGGGCCAGCCACTTCCGCGCCGAGTCCAGGACGTCCTGCCCCGGATAAAGCCATTCCAGGTCCTCGTCGGAGGCCTTGACCACGTCCGCCAGGGTGACGAACTTCTCCGCCTGCCGCCGCGCAAAGTCCACGTCGGTGATGATGCTGGGCCGGCAGTTGGGATCGAAACTGATGGTGGCCGAGGGGTGGGCGTACTCGACGGCGGCCAGGACTTCGGTGGCACCAGGCATCAGCATCGTGGCTATCGAACCCGTGTGCAGCAGCGTGGTGCCCTGCAGCATGAAGCCGAGCCGGTCCGCGAGGCCCGGGAGCTCCCAGGTGAGGTCGAACGTGTAGGTGGCGGCGCCGTCGTCGTCAATCAACGCGGTGGCCACGCTGGTGGGCAACTCATCCGGCGGTACCGGCAGCATGACGGAACTGGCGCGCAGGTGGGCAGCCACCGAATCGCCGTACGCGTCCCGGCCGTAGCGGCCAATGAACTGCACCGGATGGTCCAGCCGGGCCAGGCCCACCGCAACGTTCAGCGGGCTGCCGCCCACATGGGCCTCAATTCCGGAGGCGCGCTGGACAACGTCAACAAGGCCTTCGCCGATCACTGTGAGCATGGTCATACTCTGCCAGAAAGCGGACCGGTCAGCAGGTCGTGTCAGCGGAGCAGCCCGCCCACCAGTTCCCGGCACGTGAGATACGCCTCCGCCGTGACGTCGATCAGGGCGAAGTGGTCCCCCGGCACCCTGACCAGCTGTGCCGGCACGGGTCCGGCCTGGCTGGCCTCAACATAGGTGGTGGACATGCTGAGGGGGACGTCGTCGTCCCCCAGCGCGTGGACGGCATAGACGGGAACGTCCAGCGGCAGCGCGGCCATGGGGTCGGCCATGCGGTGGCGTCCGGGAAATTCCGACGACGGCCCGGCCAGCAGGTTTGCCACCGCACCATCGCTGAGGCTGAGCCGCTCGGCCCCGCCCAGGTTGAGGACCCCCGACTGGCTCACCACCCCGGTGAGGCGGACGCCGTCCGTGCTGTTTTCCACCTGGCTGCCCTCTGCGGGTCCGAGCCCCTCCAGCCTGTTCCTGCCTGCCGCCCACACCGCCAGGTGCCCGCCGGCGGAATGGCCCAGCGCCACTACTCTGCCCAGGTCCAGCGCGTGCGGTGCTGCCAGGTCGGCCAGCTTGTCGATGCCGGCCAGGATGTCCTGGAAGGTGCCCGGCCAGCCGCCGCCGTTGCCGGCACGCCGGTACTCGAGGTTCCAGGCCGCCATGCCGTGTTCCGCCAGGTCCTTGGCCAGCGGCTCCCCCAGTTCGGCCCCGTAAGTGGAGCGCCAGTACCCGCCGTGGATGACCACCACCACGCCCCGGTGCCTCCCGCCAACCGGAAGATCGGGAAGGAAGAGTTCGCCCCACTGGCTGGGGTCGTCGCCGTAGTCATGGCGGTAGCGTCGCGTCACACTGGCCCACTTTAGCGGCCCGGATCGCCGGAAGAGCCCCGTGTTTCCGCGGCCAGGCCCATCAAAACTGGGCCAGAAGCGCGCGGTGCCGCCGTGCCCTGCCGTTTAGCCCCTCACTTTTCTGGGCACGGTCCCTGGCATGGAGGAACCTGTAGTGACCACCCAAGGGTCAACGGTGGAAGAGTGGACGCGCGCGCTGGCGGAATCCACAGGCTCACCCGGCGGAGGGGCGGGGACAGGGCTGATGCTCGCCGTCGCCGCCTCGCTGACGTCCATGGTGGCCGGCTACAGCGGGGACGACGGCGAGGAGCCGGCCCGGATACGCGCCCGGGCGCACGCACTGCGCCAGGAAGCCCTGCGGCTGGCAGATGACGACGCGTCCGCTTCCAAGGCGTTCGGCGCCGCCTTCCGGCTGGAGCCGGGCCAGGAGCGGGAGGAGGCGATCCGTTCCGCGTCGCTGGAAGCCGCGGCGTCCTCCGCCCTCCTGGGCGAACGGGCCATCGGGGCCATCGACGACCTGGGCTGGCTGGCAACAAACGGCAACCGGTCGCTCGTGGCCGATGTCGTCGTCGCGTTCGGCGCCCTTCGGGCTGCCGTTGCCGGGGCACGCACCAACGTCAGCTTTGACCTCGGGTCACTGCGGTCCGCCGGTGCAACCCTGGACCAGGTCCGGGAACAGCATCCGGACCTGTGGGCCGCCGTCGAGAAACTCAACGGAGCCATGGAGCGCATCGACGAATTGACAGCTGCGATTGACCACCGCGCCGCCCCCACCGACGCCGTCTGACGCCGGGATACTGGTACAAACCCAGGAACAAGGGAGGGCCGCGCATGGCACGCGTTTTCATCACCGGATCCACCGACGGGCTTGGCCTGGCCGCGGCGGAGACGCTGCTGCAGGACGGCCACGACGTGATCGTGCATGCGCGGTCCTCCCGGCGCGTCCCCGCGGTGCAGCACCTGCTGGACCGCGGGGCGAACTGCGTCACCGGTGACCTCGCGGTTGCACAGGAAGTCCGGCAGATCGCGGACCAGGCCAACGCGATCGGCGGCATCGACGCGGTCATCCACAACGCGGGCGTACTCAACGGTGCGGCCCTGCTCCCGGTGAACGTGGTGGCCCCGTACCTGCTCACCGCCCTCATTCCCGGCCCGCGCCGGCTCATCTACCTCAGCAGCGGCATGCACCGCGGCGGCAGCATCGGCCTGGACGGCCTGGACTGGGCAGGACGGACGACGACGGCCTCCTACTCCACAACGAAGCTGCACGTCACTGCGTTGTCGGCAGCGCTGGCCCGCCTTGTCCCGCATGTCGCCAGCAACGCCGTCGACCCCGGCTGGGTACCCACGCGGATGGGCGGCCGGTCAGCTCCGGATGACCTGGAACTGGGGCACCGGACCCAGGAGTGGCTGGCCACCAGTGATGATCCCGGGGCCCTGGCCAGCGGGGGCTACTGGTACCACCAGCACCGGCAAACGCCGCATCCGGCGGCCACCGACCCCCGGTTCCAGGACGCCCTCCTGGCCCGCCTTGCGGACCACACCGGGGTCACCCTCGACGCGCTGGCCTAGCTGTACTGCCCAGGCAGGTTGGTTAAGCGGCTGATGGGCGGGTGGCCTCCGATTGCGGTGTGGGGCCTGTGGTGATTGTAGTGGTGCAGCCATGCCGGGAAGGCGTTTCTGCGGGCTGATTCCGTGGCGTAGAAGCGCTTGAAGGCCCACCCGTCGGCAAGGGTTCTGTGGAAGCGTTCGATCTTGCCGTTGGTCTGCGGGCGATATGGCCGGGTCTTCTTTGCCGTGATCCCCAGTTCTTGGCAGGTGTCCCGCCAGAGATGTGATTTGTAGGCCGCCCCGTTGTCAGAGAGAACCCGTTCCACGATGACGCCGCGGGCAGCGAACCAGGACACAGCCCTTTGCAGGACTGCTACTGCGGTGGCCGCTGTTTCATCGCCATGGATCTCCGCGTAGGCGACCCGTGAATTGTCGTCAATGACCGTGTGTACGTAGGCGGTCCCGATCAGCGGGCTACGGTGTCTGCTGCGCGGCTTTGACGGAGTCGCAGCACGGTTCTGCTTGCCTTGCTGCCGCCCGACGTAGCGCCAGCCGCCGCCGTCGGGGATGTTGCCGAGCTTCTTCACATCCACATGGATCATCGCTCCGGGAGTCACGTGCTCATAGCGGCGGATGACTTCTCCGGTGCGCTTGTCCACGTGATGCAGGCGGTTCAGCCGGCACCGGACCAGGACCGCGTGCACGGTCGAGGCCGGCATGGCCAGCTTCGCCCCGATCGCGACCGGTCCCAGCCGTTGCTTCCAGCGCAGGTGCACAACTTTGCGCACCAGCTGCTGCGGCGTCCGGTTGGCCACCCGGTACGGGCGGGAGGACCTATCAGCCATACCGGCCTCACCCATCGCGGCGTAACGGGCCGCCCACCGTTTCGCGGTCGGCCAGGAGCAGTTGAACTGCTCGGCAGCCCGGGATACCGGCCAGCCGTGGTCAACGACCAGACGCGCGACGCGTAAACGTTGGCGCGGAGTCAAAGCGGCATTAGCGTGGGACATGAGGACCTCCTGGTCGCTGCAGCGGTTGTCTAAGCAACTCCACTGTGCAACCGGAGGTCCTCACCTTTGGCTCAACGACTCCAGCGAGTCATCACATTCACCGAACCAACGTCCCTGGGCAGTACACCTAGCCCTTCACGCGGGGGCCGCCAGTTCCCGGATGGTGATGCCGGAAAAGATGGCCGGGCCGCCGTCGGTGTACAGCGAGATGCCGGTATCGCCGTCCGCAAAGTGCACCTGCTGCGACAGCACAGTGTGGCCGGCGTTAACGAACACTTCCACGCTCTGGGTATCCACCAGGACGCGCAGGTGGACGGACTTGGCGTTGAGGTCGATGGGCGCCGCCGCCCGTGTGTAGGGCACCAGCGAGTAGCCGGGGAGGTCCGAGGGCGCCCGGTCAACGTACAGTTCGGCCCCATACTTGCCGATGTTCGTGTGGCGGGTCCCGTCCGCCGAGCGGCCAACGGAGACCCCCACATTCGTGGCCGCCTCCCATGAGATGTCGAGCTCCAGCTCGTAGGCGCGGCCGTTCCAGGGCAGGACGGCACTCCCCTCCACGGTCCGGTCCGGGAGCCCGGTGGTGGCCGTGGCATAGCCGGCGAGCGCCCTGACGGGGCTGCTCAGCAGGCTGTACCAGCCCCCTGCCTGGCGCTCCAGGCGCAGTTCGCGCACCACCGAGTTCTGTCCGTTGTACCCGTCCGTGGCATCGGTGGGGACATCCCGGGCGGCGTACTTCCAGTTGTTCATCCAGGCAACGGCGTAGCGGCGCGTCTCCGGTGCTTCGGCCGCAGGCCAGGTCACCGCCGCGTACCAGTCCCAGCCCCAGTCCAGCCATTGCGGATTGTCCACGTCGTCGGCAAGGAACTGGTTACCGTCCCAGGTTCCCGTCCAGTAGGCGTAGGTCATGGGCAGCCCGATGCTGTACGCATCCATGCTGGCGCCAAGCACCCAATGCCAGGTCCCGTCGTCGGCCTTCATCTGGAACAGGTCCGGACACTCGATGCCGCCCAGCGCGTGGTTGGGGTAGTCGAAGTTGCGCTTCAGCTGCCAGTCCCGCAGGTTCACCGACGTGTAGAAGGCAGCGTAGCGCGCCCGGCCAATCACGCACACCCACTCCCCGCGGGCTGCGTCCCAGTGGATCTTCGGGTCGCGGAACCATTCCGCATTTTCAATTTCCGCCTGGGTAACGGCCGTACGCCCGTCGGTGTTGGCAATGACCGGTTCGGGCAGGGAGGTGAAGGTGTAGCCGCCGTCCGTTGACCAGTAGAGGTACTGCTCCTGGTACTTGCGGATGCCGCCCGTGGGCTGCGTTGCCAGCACAACGACGGCACCGGTTCCGAAGCCTGCGGTATTGCCCGTATCCACCACTGCGGAGCCGGACCAGACAGGAAAGTCCGGCTGCAGCGGAAGGGCAACCCCGTGGTGCGTGAAGGCCACACCGTCCGCGGTGGTGGCGTGGTCCCAGCCGCCGGGGCCGTTGTTCTGCGCGGAACGCAGGTAGTAGAGGTGGTAGGTGCCGTCCAGGTGAACCGGACGCTGCGGGTCGCAGAGCCAGCCCGACGGCGGAGTCATGTGGTAGGCGGCCCGCAGTGAGGTTTGGGCGCGCGCGGGGACGGTGAGTCCGTTGCCCAGGAACAGGGCGAGCGCGCCTGCTCCTGAACCTTGCAGGACGTGGCGGCGGGACAGGGCGTGGGTCATCGTTGACTTCCTCTCATGGCCGGCGTCATCGCCGGGGCGCTCGACGGCGCCGGGACCCTCGTCAGCCCAGGACTCACCGCCGTGCTTAAGCGCTTTAGCAGGAGAGGGTAATGTCCATCCATTCGACTGGTCAAGCGTTCCAGCAAAATGGCGCCCGTCACAATGCGGCCGAAAACGACAGGGGAAAGTATTTTTGCTAAAACGCTTGATCAAGTGGCGCATTCCACGCTACCTTCGTGGTGATCAAACGCTTTAGCAGAAATGGACATCACCGCTGATGAGCTATCCCGTCTTCTTCCAGCCCGCCGATGCCTGGGTTGGAGACCTTATCCCCTTCCAGAAGGACGGCGAGTTCTGGCTGTTCTACCTTCACGAAGTCCGGGCCGAACCCAAGCCGGGCACCGCCTGGAACCTGGTGACCACCAAGGACCTCACCCAGTTCCAGGACCACGGGGTGGCCCTCCCCCACGGAACAACGGAGGAGCCGGACTTCAACTGCTACACCGGCAGCATCGTGGCCGACGGGTCCGGGGTGCACCACCTGTTCTACACCGGACAGAACCCCGCCAACCTCGGCACCGACGGGCTGCCCCTGCAGCTGGTCATGCACGCCACCAGCACGGACGGCATGGACACCTGGACCAAGCACCCCGGGCTCACCTTCGGGGCACCCACCGGGTATGAATCCGCTGACTGGCGGGACCCCTTCGTCTTCCGCGACGAAGCCGCCGGCCTGTGGCGGATGCTGCTCGCCGCCCGCCACTCCGACGGGCCCGAGCGGCGCCGCGGCGTCATCGCCCAGTGCGTCTCCACCGACCTGATGACCTGGACGCACACGGACCCGTTCTGGGACCCCCGCCGCTACATCACCCACGAGTGCCCGGACGTCTTTGAATGGAACGGCTGGTGGTACATGGTCTACTCGGAATTCTCCGAAACCTTCACCACCAGGTACCGCATGGCCAAGAGCCCCACCGGCCCGTGGACCGTCCCCGCCCTGGACAGCGTGGACGGCCGCGCCTTCTACGCCTCCAAGACGGCAGAGCGGGACGGCCGGCGGTTCTTCTTCGGCTGGATTGCCAGCAAGGAAGGGAATTCCGACGACGGCGCCTGGCAGTGGGCGGGCACCATGGCGGTCTTGGAGGCGCGGCAGAACCCGGACGGGACTTTGGCGTTCGGGTTCGCCGACGAGCTGGTGGACAGCTTCTGGGACGACGTGCCGCTGGAGCTTGAAACCGGGCTGCCCCTCCGGCTGGACGTGCCGGACGGCTACGGCGCCGCCGTCGCCACCAGCAACCTGCCCGCCC
Organism: Arthrobacter sp. Soil761; assembly: GCF_001428325.1. Classification (NCBI taxonomy): domain Bacteria; kingdom Bacillati; phylum Actinomycetota; class Actinomycetes; order Micrococcales; family Micrococcaceae; genus Arthrobacter; species Arthrobacter sp. Soil761. The sequence continues at coordinate 272,289 of NZ_LMSF01000002.1, forward strand.
AGTTCCATGCCAGGGCGGTGTTCGATATCCAGGCCGGAACCACCGAATGCGGAATGCTGCTCCGCTCCAGCCCGGACGGTGACCGCTCCTACGTCCTCCGCCTCGAACCGAAGCGCGGGCGCCTGGTGTTCGACCGCTGGCCCCGGACCATCACCGGCGACGCCCAGTGGCACGTGTCCGGCGATGTTCCCTTCGCCATCGAACTCGAACGCCCCTGCAACCTTCCACCCGGCCGGCACACGCTGGAAGTGGTGGTGGACGGGGACCTCTGCGTCGCCGTCGTGGACCGCCAGGTGGCGCTCAGCACCCGGATCTACGACCTTCCCGCCGGCGCAATCGGCGTGTTCGCCGGCGAAGGATGCGTTACCGTCACCGACCTCGAAGTACGCAAGCGCACCGACAACTGAATACCACTCCTCCGTTCCACCTGACCCGTTCCACATGATCCACTCCAATCAAGGGAGATTGCCGCAATGAAGAACCTGTTCCGCGCTGCCGCCGTCGCAGCAGTCACCGCCCTGGCCCTGACCGGCTGCGGGGGCGGAAGCTCCACCAGTTCCACCAACGTCGCCCCCACCGGCGAGATCAAGCCCCGCGAAATTTCGTGGCTGCTGTCCCGCCCGGCCGACGGCGCGGTCATCAACATCATGAAGAAGCTGGCCGACGACTACGGCAAGGACCACCCGGGCTTCAAGCTGAACCTGATCACCACCCCGGACCGCCCCTCCTACATCCAGAAACTCGAAACCCTGGCGGCGGCCAACAAGCTGCCCGAACTGTTCGACACCGACGCCACTCCGTTCGCGCAGCAGCTGGCGAAGCAGGGCAAGATGCTGGACGCCGAGAAGCTGCTGAAGACACTGGACATCTACGACAAATACCGCCCCGGGGCCCTGGACTACCAGCGGTTCGACGACGGATCCCTGTACATGATCCCGTTCCAGTACGAGCTGGAATACATCTGGTACAACAAGGCGCTGCTGGCAAAGGCCGGGGTGGCCGTGCCCAAGTCCCTGGACGACATTCCCGCCATGTGCACCGCCCTCCGCGGCGCCGGCATCACGCCGATTGCCATCGACGGCCAGGACCAGTGGCCGCTGGAACGGTACGCCGCCTACCAGCCCTTCCGGGCAGCCGGACCGGAGTTCGTCCAGAAACTGAAGAAGGGCGAGGCCAAGTTCACCGACCCCGCAGGACAGAAGACCGTCAACTGGCTGGCGGAACTGGGCAAGGCCAAGTGCTTCCAGGACGGGTTCTCCGCGCAGGGCTATTCAGACGCGCAGAACCAGTTCACCTCCGGCCAGGCCGCCATGTACAACATCGGCACCTGGGAATTGCCCAGCCTCGCCACGGACAAGCTCAACCCTGCCGTGCGCGACGACATCGACTTCTTCACCCTGCCCACCACAGCCGGCTCGGTGACGGCGGCCAACGAGTTCGTGTCCCCGTCGGGCATCGGCATGGCGGTCAACGCCAAGACCTACGATCCGCTGGTGAGCGACTTCCTTAAGTTCGCCCTCCAGAAGTACCCCGCTGAATACGCCGCCACCGGGGCACTCTCCCCCACCACCGACGTCGAAACCGCCATTCCTGCCAACGCCACGCCGCTGTACCGGAAGGCGCTGGACCAGGCCAAAGACCTGGGCGCCAAGCAGGCCATGCCCTGGGACACCCAGCTGGACCCCACCACCAACGGGCGGCTGCAGCAGGAGCTCGTCCTGCTGGTGCAGGGCGAAATCACGCCCCAGCAGTTCACGGAGACCATGGACAGCACCATCGCCCAGAACGCCCCCAAGTTCTTCAAGTAAAGGCCAGCCATGCTCCCCAACAGGATGCTTCCCAACAGATCGAGGACCTCAGTCCTGGTCTTCCTGCTCCCGCCGCTGCTGCTGTACGGCGCGGCCGTCCTCTTCCCCATCCTCCAGTCGCTGTTCCTGAGCTTCTTCTCCTGGAACGGCATCAGCGACATGGAATTCGTGGGACTGGAGAACTACCTCCGCATGTTCACCGCGGACGACATCTTCTGGCGGGCGTTCCTGAACGCCCTCCTCTACCTGGCCATCTGCCTGGTCCTGCAGCTGGGAGGCGCCCTGGTGGTGGCCAGCCTCCTCACCTCCCTCCGCCGCGGACGGGAGCTCATCAAGACCCTGTACCTGCTGCCTGCCGTGATCTCCACCGTGGCCATCGCCTTCCTCTTCGTGCGGATCTACTCGCTGGAGCCGGTGGGCCTGCTCAACCAGCTCCTGCACTGGATCGGGCTGGGCAGCCTGGAACGGCCCTGGCTCTCGGACGTCAATACCGTCCTGGCGGCGGTGTCCGCGCCGGAAGGCTGGCGCTTCACCGGGCTGTACATGCTCATCATCTACGCGGCGCTGCTGGCGGTGCCCAAGGAGCTGGAGGAAGCCGCGGTCCTTGACGGCGCCTCCCGGTGGACCCTGTTCACCAGGATCCGTTTCCCGTACATCCGCCCGGTGTGGATCACCACCACGATCATGGCCACCACCTACGGGCTGCGCGGCTTCGACATCCCCTACCTGATGACCAACGGCGGTCCGGGCCAGTCCTCGGAACTGCTCACCACCTACATGTACAAGACCGCGTTCACCAGCACGGACTTCGGCTACGCCAGCACCATCTCGGTGTTCATCGTGGTGGAGTGCCTCGTGGCCGTCGGCCTCATCCTGTTCCTGCTCAAGCGGAAGGCAGACGCATGATCACCCAGGCAGCCCCGCCCACCCGGCCCGCCGCCGTCGTCCCGCCCACACCGGCCGCACCACGCCGCAGGCGCCGGCCGGACCTGTTCCGGACCCTGTCCCGCGTGCTGATCATGCTGATCGTGATCGTGCAGGTCTACCCGCTCGCGTGGCTGTTCCTCACCAGCCTCCGCACCGAACACGACTTCGCCACCGGCGACCCCTTCGCCCTGCCCGGCGCCCTGACGTGGGACAACTACGCCAGGGCATTCGAAACAGGCGACCTGGGCCGGAACATCCTCAACAGCTTCGTGGTGACCATGGGCGCCAACATCCTCATCGTCCTGCTGGGCATGATGGCCGCCTACGCCATCCAGGTGCTGGGCTTCCGGCTCAGCAAACTGGTCCGCGGGCTGTTCCTGATCGGCATCATCGTGCCGGTCCAGATCGCCCTGGTCCCCCTGTTCATCGACTACTCCACGGTGAACCTACTGGACACGTACCAGTCCATGATCATCCCGCTGGCCGGGTTTTCCCTGCCCATGTCCGTGTACCTGTTCTGCTCGTTCTACGAGTACATCCCCAAGGAAACCTATGAGGCGGCCTCCCTGGACGGCGCCGGGCCCTACCGGATCTTCGGGCTGATCACCCTGCCGCTGTCCCTGAACACCGTGGTCACGGTGGTGCTGGTCAACAGCATCTTCATCTGGAACGACTTCATCTTCGCCAACACGTTCGTCCTGTCCGAGGAGCTGAAGACCATTCCGCTGGGCCTGCAGAACTACATCGGCGCCATGGGCAAGGTGGACTGGACGGCAACCTTCGCCGCCGTGTGCGTCACCATCACGCCGCTGCTGCTGGTGTTCCTGGTGCTCAACAAGGCCATGATCCAGGGCCTCGAAAGCGGGGCGACCAAGGGATGACCGCCACGGCAGGCAGATATACTCCAGACGGAGGCCAGAAGATGTCAACGGAGAACAAGCCAGGCGGGCCGGCGCCCAGCGCCCAACCGCCGCGGATGCCAGAACGCGCCCATCCGGTGACCCTCCGCGAAGTGGCCGAAGCCGCCGGAGTCTCCACGGCCACCGTCTCCCTGGTGGTCAACAAGAAGAAGAGCGCCAGGATCGCCGAGGAGACCCGGCAACGCGTCAAGGACGCCATCCGCACCCTCGGGTACCGGCCCAACGCCATGGCCAAGACGCTGGTCAGCGGGACTTCGAAGTTCATCGGGCTCGTGGCCGACGGCGTGGCAACCACCCCCTTCGCGGGCCAGATCATCCACGGCGCCCAGGACGAGGCATGGAAGCACGGGTACGCCCTGCTCATCGCCAACACCGAGGGCAACGGCGAACTGGAACAGGACGCCATCAAGATGATGCTCGAGTACAAGGTGCGCGGCATCCTGTACTCCACCTGGTTCCACCGGCAGACCGAGATCCCGGAGCCCCTGCGCGAAGCCGAGTTCGTCCTGGTCAACTGCTTCTCCGACGAGCCCGGCACCCGCGCCGTGGTTCCGGACGAGGTCCAGGGCGGCCGCTCCGCCACCGAAATCCTGCTCCGTAACGGCCACCGCCGCATCGCCTTCATCAACGCCACCATTCCCGCTCCGGCCAAGGACGGACGCCTGGCCGGCTACCGCGAAGCCCTCGAGGAGGCCGGGGTGGCGTTCGATCCCGGGCTGGTGATGGAGGCCTATCCGGACCAGGAGGGCGGCTACGGCGCAACCGCGGAACTCCTCACGCGCGACGTGACGGCGGTGTACTGCTACAACGACCGGATGGCCATGGGCCTGTACGACGGCCTGCGGGAGCGGGGCCTGTCCATCCCGGACGACATGGCGGTGGTGGGCTTCGACAACCAGGAGGTCATCGCCGCCCACCTTCGCCCGCCGCTGTCCACCGTGTCCCTGCCGCACTATGAGCTGGGCGCGGCCGGTGTGCGGACCCTCTTGGGCATCGACGCCGCCACAGACGGGGCCGCCAAGATCCACTGCCCGCCAGTGGAGCGGGCCTCGGTCCGGGCCCAGGCGCGGGCCTAGCCTCACCGGCGCCCCGCCGGCGGCGTCAGGACGCGCGGAGGCGGCGTTCGACGTCGGCCGTGTCCGGGTACGCTGCCTGGGTCCCTTTGCGGGTGGTTGCCAGGGCCGCGGCAACGGAGGCGAAGGCGGCGGCATCGGCGAGCGCATCCCCCGCCGCAAGCCGCACGGCAACTGCTCCCGTGAACGCGTCCCCGGCACCGGTGGTGTCCACCGCGTGCACCTGGGTGGGTTGAACGGACGTCACGCGGGAGCCGGGAGACGCCAGCGAGTCCAGCACCACGGAGCCCTGCGAACCGAGCGTCACCAGTACCTGCTGGATGCCCCGGGCGGCAAACCGCTCCCGCGCCGCTTCCCACTCGTCGGCGGGCGCCCCGGCACCCGGCACGGAAACACCAAGGAACAGCGCGGCCTCGTGGGCGTTGACCAGCAATACGTCAGCCAATCCGGCCAGGGCTGACGGAATCTCCGCGTAAGGCGAGAGGTTCAGCAGGACCGTTGCGCCGGCGTCGTGCCCTGCCCGGGCTGCGGCCAGCACCGTGTCCATGCCGACCTCAAGGCAGAGGCTCACCACGGCGGCCTCCTCCAGCACGTCCCCGGCGTCCGCGACGTCGGCCGGGGACAGAGTGCCGTTGGCCCCGGCGGAGATGATGATGTTGTTCTCGCCACGGGCGTCCACGGCGATGACCGCGACGCCGGTGGGCTCAGTGGAGGTCCGCACGTGCCCCACATCCACGCCGGCCCCTGCCACCGAGGCCTCGAGCATGGCTCCGTTGGCGTCCTTTCCCACGGCACCCACCAGGCTGACGTGGCCGCCCAGTCGGCCGGCGGCCACCGCCTGGTTGGCGCTCTTGCCGCCCGGGTTCACGGCAAACCCATTGCCCTGGACGGTTTCGCCCGGCTGCGGCAGGCGTTCGCAGTAGATGGTGAGGTCGGCGTTGAGGGAGCCGACGACGACGATCCGGCCCGTGCTACTCATTCAGCCACCTCAGCCTCAACCGGCTTGGGGATCAGCAGGGACGCGGCGAAGGCGGCGACGGTCAGTGCCAAGCCGACGACCACGACGGTGAGGTAGGAGGCCTTCGCGTCGCCAAGTGCCGACGTCGCCACCAGCACGGCCGGCAGGATCAAGAAGCTGAGGCCTGCGCCCAGGTTGAACGCGCCCGCGTTCATGCCGGGCAGGAAGCCGGGGTTTCCGGCGGGCGAGAGGACAACACCGAGTCCGTTGAGCATGATGTTGACCGTACCGGCGTACATGATGCCCAGCAAGACCGTGCCGGCGATCATCAGGGGCAGGCTGTCCAGGCCCAGGAAGGCAATCAGCGCCAGCGCCGCGATGCTGCCCAGGAGGCCGATCCGGAGCACCTTGGTGTAGCCAAGGACCGGAGCCAGTTTTCCGCTGATCGGGCCCACCAGCCAGCCCAGCAGGGCGTACGGGGTGAGGATGATCAGCGACATTTCGGTGGGGCCTACGCCGAACCCGGGGTTGGCGGCCTGGACGTAGGCGGGAACGATGCCGTTGATGACGGCGAAGATGCCGGTCATGGTCAGCGTGGTGGTGAGCAGCGGAGCCCAGGTGGAGCGCTGGCGCAGGTGCACGGTTTCCACCATGGGCTGCGCGGCGCGCTGTTCGGTGCGCCAGAAGGCGAAGAACGCGACGGCGGACACCAGTACCAGCGCCAGGCTCAGCATCAGCGTTGTGGCGGAGAAGCCGCCCACCAGCTTGGAGGCCTCGTTCAGTGCGGTCAGCAGGGCGCCGACGGCCACCACGATGAAGAACACGCCCAGCCAGTCCATCCGGGTGCCGGCGGCAGGCTTGCTTTCCGCCGCGAGGACCATGATCAGGGCGGTGGCGGCGGCGGCCAGCACCACCATGAGCCAGAAGATGCTGCGGAAGCCGAAGTGCTCCGCGAAGTAGCCGCCCACGAAGGAGTCCACGCCGGCCACGCCGCCGTTGACCGCGGTGATGAGGCCCATCAGGGTGCCGTATTTCCGCGGGTTGCTGACCGCAGAACGCAGCATGATCAGGCACAGCGGCACGGTGGGTCCGCTGACGCCCTGGATGATGCGGCCCACGAAGAGCCACGTGACGTCCGGGGCGAGGGCCGCGATGACGGACCCCGCGGCCATCAGCACCATCATGCCCACCAGGACCTTCTTGCGGCCCACGATGTCGCTGAGCCGGGGCAGGAACAGGGAGAAGAGGGCGGCGGCGGTGAAGAACCAGGTCTGGGAGAGGCCGATGACGGCCTGGTCGGTGTTGAGCTCCTCGCCCATGGTGACCAGGGCGGGGCTGAGCATGGAGGCGTTGAGCTGGAAGGCCACGCAGGCTGCCAGCAGTGCGGTCATGAGGGCGGCGATGTTGCCGCGGCCGGTCTTGGTTTCGGTCATCGTGGCAGTCATTTACTTGACCCCTCCGGCGGTGAGGGAGGCACTGGCCTGGCGTTCGACGTCGGACGCGTTGCCTTTGGTGATTGGCTCGCCGATGCGTTCCAGCGCGTCGGTGACCAGGTCCCAGAAGCGCGCGTGGTCCAGGTCCACGGCCACACTGGTGTGGCAGTCGGCGGGGGCGGGGGCGCGGAAGTCCGCCACGGTCATGCCGAGCGTGAGGGCGCCCTGCAGTTCGATGTTGACCGGCACCTTGCGGGTGCTGACGATGCTGGGGTCGATCACGTAGGCCACGGCGCACGGATCATGGACCGGCGGGTGATCGAAGCCCTGCGCGTCCTTGTAGGTGTGGGCGAAGAAGTCCATCAGCTCGGTGACGAATTTGGCCGGGGTGGTGCCGATGGCGGCGATCTTTTCCACGACCTCGGGGGTGGCGAGCGCCTGGTGGGTGAGGTCAAGACCCACCATCACCACCGGCCATTTTTCATTGAAGACGATGTGCGCGGCCTCGGGGTCGATGATGATGTTGAACTCCGCCACGGCGCTCCAGTTGCCCACGTGGTAGCCGCCGCCCATGAGGACCACTTCCCGGACGCGTTCCACGATGCGCGGTTCCTTGCGGGCGGCCATGGCGATGTTGGTCAGGCCGGCAGTGGGGACCAGGGTGACGGTGCCGGGCTCGTGCGCCATGACAGTGTCGATGATGAGGTCGACGGCGTGGCGCGGGTCCAGTTCGATGGTGGACTCCGGGAGGGCGGGGCCGTCCATGCCGGACTCGCCATGGATGTCCGGCGCGGTTTCGATGCTGCGGACCAGGGGCCGCGGGCAGCCGGCGGCGAAGGGGACGCCGGTGATCCCGGCGATGGTACCGACGGCCAGGGCGTTGCGGGTGACCTTTTCAAGGGTCTGGTTGCCCACTACCGTGGTGACGGCCAGCAGTTCGATGTTCGGGCTGCCGTGCGCCAGCAGCAGGGCCACGGCGTCATCATGGCCGGGGTCGCAGTCCAGGATGATCTTCCGGGGCTTTGGGTGGCTGTCTACGGGCCGGGGATCTAGTTCCACGATGGTTCTCCACGTCATTGGGGCCTGCCGGGGAGGCAGGGATTCAGTATTCCGGGAGTGATCATGGCAGGCTTTTGCGGCTGGCGTCAAACGCTTAACGTCGGAGAGGTGTTGCCGCACGTCAAACGCTTGATGCGTTGCTGCCCCTGGTGTTCCCTGCGGCGGATAGGATCGAAGTATGGATTCCGGGGAACAGGTGCAGCAGCGGGCGCGGCCCCGGCGGGTGACGGCAGCCATGGTGGCGGCGCGGGCCGGCGTCTCCGTGGCCACGGTGTCATTGGTGGCCAACGGCAAGACGGCGGGCCGGGTGTCCGAGGACAACATTTCCCGGGTGCGGGAGGCCATCGCCGAGCTGGGGTACGTGGTGGACGGCATCGGGAGCTCGCTGGCCAAGGGCGTCAGTTCAATCGTGATCCTGGTGGCGCCGGACATCTCCAACCCGTTCTTCGCCAAGGTGATCGGCGGGGTGCGGGAATCCCTGGGGCCCAACTACCAGCTGCTGCTCTCCGTCACCGATTCGGGCGAATTCCCCAAGGCTGACGACGTCCGGAAGCTGATGTCCCTGCGGCCGGCAGGGCTCCTGGTTGACGCACCGAACGCGGACTTCCTGGCCGATCTGTCCGTGGCCGGGCCCCTGGTCCTGCTGGACGCACCCGGCCTGGAATCGGTTGCTCCCGCGGTCAATCTGGACGTCGCGCAGGGCGCCCGGGAGTTGGCCGCCCACCTCGCCGGGGCCGGGCACCGGCGCGTGGCCTACCTGGACAGCGTGACCGGAACCGAAACTTTTGCCATCCGCCGCGAGGCGTTCCTGGCCGAAGCGGCCGCCCGGGGCATGGCGGTGGATCCGCAGCATATCCCTGCCACCACCATCGACGTTGGCGAGGCCGCGGCGGCCTTTGCCGCAGCGTGGCCGGACTGGCAGCGCCAGGGGGTGACCGCCGTCGTCTGTGCCACGGACACCCACGCCTACGGTGTGCTGCAGGAAGCCCGGGTGGAAGGGGTCCGGATTCCGGAGGAGTTGGCGGTTGCCGGCTTCGACGACCTGCCGTACTCCGCTACCAGCAGCCCGGGCCTGACCAGCGTGCACCTGCCCGCGGCGCTGCTGGGCCTGAAGGCCGGGGAGCAGCTCCGCCGCCTGATGGAAGGCCGGCCGCTGGAGCAGGAGGAACTCATCCTCGAGAGCTCCCTGGTGGTGCGCGGGTCCACGTCGGCCGCCGAAACGTAGGGGGCCCAAAGGCTTCCTGTCGGACCCCCGCCGTAAGCTGGGACCATGCCGAGTAACTGGGAAAACCTGGACGAGCCGCTGCGTGAGTCGGTGCAGCACAACGTGGAGATCTATGAGCGCGTCCGGCCTGCCCTGAAGCTGGTTACCCGGGACGTTTTGCTGGTTCTGCGGGACATGCTGAAGGACAGCGAGGTCACGCCGCTCTTCGTCACCGGCCGCACCAAGACGGTGGAATCGTTCAAGGAGAAGATCTCCCGCACGGAGGAGCCGCTGGAACCCGGCGGCCGGCGGCTCCTGAAGTTCCCGGACCCCTTCCGCACCCTCAATGACATGGTGGGCATCCGGGTGATCACCAAGCTGCCGGCCGAGAACGCCGCCGTAGCCAACATCATCAAGCGCCAACGGCAGCTGTTTGACTGCCGCGGCGACCGCGAGAAGGACATCGGCTCCATCGAGAGCGGCACATACGGGTATTCCAGCCGCCACCTCATCCTGCGCACCATCCAGAACGAGGCCGTCAAGGAATACCAGCAGGTCTTCAACCCGGACCTGCAGCCCAACGGCAGCTACTTCTTCGAGTGCCAGATCCGCACCATCTTCGCCCACGCATGGAGTGAGATCGAGCACGACATCCGGTTCAAGGCCGAGGACCCTCGCGCCTGGACCCCGCACTTCGACCGGCAGTTCACCGCCACCGCGGCCATGCTGGAAACCGTGGAGACGGCCTTCGCCGACCTGCACGAACGGTATGAGGAAGTCCGCAGCTTCTGGGACGTGGACGGCGAAGGGGCCGCCCCGCTCACGCCCAACCGGATCCGGGACGTGTGGCGCACGCTGCTCCCCCACGTTGACCGCAAGGTGGACGACGACTGGGGCTGGGCCGCCGAACTCCTCGCCGCGCACGGCCTGAACCAGACCATGCAGCTGGCCGGGCTGCTCAGTGCCAACCGCATCACGGAGGTCCGCAAGGCCCTGGACCACCGCTACTCCCCCGGGCCGGACCGGCTCCTGGACGACCTCCTCCTGTGGCAGTACGGCACCAAGCACATCGACCTCACCGCGGAAGGGCCCGACGCCGTCCCGCACCCGCGGCGCGACAGCCTCCTGCGGCGGCTGCGGCAGATCGAACGGTATCGGATGACGAAGAAGTAGGGGTAGGTACCTGACGGCCCGTTTATATGGATCGAACCCGAACGGCCGATAGTTGATCTTGTGTAAAGCTAGAGTGGTCCCCACACCCCTCCCCGGCGGTTCAGGAAAGGCTGTGGATTGCCCCGGCCCAGCGGGGGCCCGAGACGGCCCGGCGGACCGCCCTGGCGCGGGTGTGGAAGTCGATTTTTGGCATGCGCGGGGAATCGTCAGTTTGACCGCCGGGGTCAGTCCAGGTGGCTGGCGGTGCCGCATTTGTGGTTGTTGTGCTGTGGTCGGTAATCAGTCCCATGCCGGCATATTCGCGCACGGCGGCGATGCCGGCAACGGCGTCGGTCTTGGTATCGAAGGGCTTGGACACTGCCATGACAGTTCCATCGGGTGCTGTGAGCCGGAACCTGAACGCAGATTCGGTGTCGATAAATAGTTCGAACATTCCTGCCATTGCGATCCTTTCGTCTGCGGGATCTTGTGGCGGCATCTTTGCCGCCAGACAGGAGCGGGGGCATCGTTGCCTCCGTTTTCCCTGGTATCCCGCCGTCCAAATTTTCATCAATTCAGCGCGCGTTCCTCGAGTTTCTCGTGGGACCGCTTGCCGGCGCAAGATGTCGCCCGGCATCCAACAGAAGTGATCACCTGCTCTCGGGTGTCCAGTCCACGCGCACGTTCCTCGTGGGTTCACGAGACAGCCTCAGTGCTCGGCAGGTCGTCAACATATGTTGACCCAACCCCTGGCGTCAACTAATGTTGACGCATGGAGGTGGATCGGATGAAGACTTTGGTTGCATCCATGGACGGGAAAGGACCGGCTGAAGCCCTGCAGGCGGCCGCCCAGCTGCAGAAGGAAGTCGGGCGAACAGAAGCGTCACTGGTCAGGAAGGCCCGGCAGGCCGGCCTTTCCCGGGAAGCCATCGCGCTGTGCCTGGGCGTGAGCAAGCAAGCCGTCCACCGTAAATACGGAAAGCGCTAGGTGCTGCTTCCGATCCTGGGCTGCGACCGCCCAGGATCGGAAGGCAGCCACCCCCCTGCCTCGGCTAAGAAAACGTCCCTGACCGATAGCCGACGTTACGTAAAGCTGGAGCTGAGAGGGGCTCCCCTGAGGCTTCCTGCGCCAATCCCGGACTGTCCTCCAGGTCTTCGTCAACCGCGCCAATTCACCATGTGTTCGGGCGGGGCCTCAACTGTGCGGATCTGAACTTGGCGAAGCTCCAGTCAAATAGCGGTTGACCTGAGCTCCGGTCCGTTATGTGCCAATAAACCTGAGGATTCCGTGTGAGCGCGAGCCAAGTCGAGCCTTATGGTGATGGACGTTATGTAACGCTGGGCGCCCCGGGCCTCCCGGTCAAAAACAAGGCTTCGATTATCGATCCATCCAAGGGCTTCCAGAAGCCGCGGCGTCGCCGCGACGGAGTATTCGCGGCGACTTGGCCGCTAGCCTGCGGTCGAGGTGAGCGCATTGAGACAGAGCGGCTACCTCTCAGGACTCGCTTTTGATGCTGGCTACTAAATAGTTCTTGTGTCGGGCGGCTAGGTGAATACTTTAGTCTTCCAGTTCCTTGCTAATGTGAACGAAAACTGTATCTGGGGGTTTGATTTGGCACGGCGTCGTGGCTTTTTAGCGGAAATGCAGCACCAGGCGAAGGTGGCCGAACAGCGGCAACGAGCGGCGGCACGGGAGCAGGCGGTATCGGCGCGCCGGGCCGAGCAGGCATGGAAAGCCGAGCAAAGGGCGCAGGCTGCACTGCAGCGTGCTTCGGAGGCGGACCGCAAACGCCTTGAGAAGGAAGCGTATGACGCCCATGTGGCCAGCCGCCAGGCAGAAGCCGAGCAGCTGAACGCCCAGCTTGCGAGCGTTTACGATCAGGTTGACAGCCTCCTTGATTCGACTCTGGCCGTGGATGATTATGTTGACCTAGCCAGCTTGCGCAGAAGGGCTGAGCATCCCCCGTTCGACCGGAGGCTCGAGACCCCAATGCCCGTCCCTGTACCCCTGCCCGATCCCCCGGCCCCTGTGTTTGAACCGCCCGCTCCCCCAACCGGGCTGTTTGGCCGCAAGAAGAAGCTTGCTGAGGCTCAGGCCCAAGCTGAGGCCGCATTTGCCGAGGCTTATTCGTCCTGGGAGCATGAGATGGCCCAGTTGCCTGGGCGGCGGCAGGCGGTTGCTGACAGGTATGTGGCCGATGAGAACAATCGAAAGCAAAGGCTGGCGGCAGCACAAGCCCGGTACTTGGACGAGTGCGCCGCGCGTGAGACCGAGGTTGCTGAGCACAACGCCTCGATTGACCAACTCATCACGAATCTCAGTTACGGTTCGGTGGAAGCGGTCCAGGAATACGTAGGCATTGTGCTCGCCAACTCCGTCTATCCCGATGGGTTTTCCGTAGAGCACGAGGCGGAGTTTGAGCCTGGCACAGCAGAGCTGGCGTTGCGCGTCCTCATCCCGAGCCCAGACCAGATCCCCACGATCAAGTCCTACAAGTACGTAAAGGCCAGCGACGAGATCACGCCCGTGGCACTCTCGCAGAAAGAGTCCAAGGACCGATATGCGGGAATCGTCCACCAGGTCGTACTGCGGACTTTGCATGAAATCTTTGAAGCTGATCGCCGCGCGCTGATACAAAGCATCGCGCTGGAAGTCGGAACACAAACAATTAACCCGGCGACAGGCAACGAGACGTACATACCTTTCGCCGCAGTCGGGGTATCACGTGAGGCCTTTTCTGACATTGACCTGTCAGCCGTGGTGCCTGCGGCTACTCTGGAGCACTTGGGTGCATCGGTCTCTAAGAACCCACTGGGGCTGGCACCCGCGAATGTCGCAGGAGTTCGGCGCTCCTGATGACGACAGGTGATCTGGTTTTTAATCCGCCTCCTGGCTGGCCCCAGCCCCCGCGTCATGGCGGCCACCGATAGGTTGGACACCGGACCCTGATTGGCCGGAGCCCCCGCCAGGGTGGCAGCTCTGGCTGCCATCAGGAGATTCGCCAGCCCCGAATGGCGCGGAGCCGGCACCTGACTCCTCAGCCGGCAAAGCGGAATCTACCGAATCTTCAGTTGCTGCCCGTGTCGCGTTTCTCGAGGCAGAAAACGAGCTTCTTCGGCGGCAGCTCTCCGACGCCTCCGACGCCTCGACTCCTTATGTTGAGCTCAACGACGAACGAGTGCTTCAAGAGGTCGGTATTTACCGGTATCACCACCCGCTGGAGAATGCAGCGTCCTTCCGTGAACGCCTAGACGACGTGGAAACGCGAATCGCGGAGCTGGTTAAACTCGGGCACGCGATCGTGAAGTCGAACCTCTTCACGTTCAACAATTCCCTTGCCAAGGGTCGACGCATGACGGATGACTTGGCCAAACTTATGCTTCGCGCCTATAACGCCGAGGCGGACAACAGCATCAGATCCTTGAAGTTAGGCAATGTTGTCACGGCGAAGCGTCGCCTTGATGCTTCCCGCATGGCGATCGCAAAACTGGGCGCACTGATGGAAATGCACATCAGTGATGACTTCCACGCTCTACGCGTCGAAGAAATCGAGCTCACTGCCGACTGGCTCATGAAGAAGCAGGAGGAGAAAGAAGCAGAACGAGAGGAAAAGGCCCGTCTGCGCGAGGAACGCCGCGTCGAACGCGAACTCGCCGAGGAACGGGCCCGGCTCGATAAGGAACGCGCCCACCTCCTTAATGCTCTCAACGCGATGCGAGCAGCTGGTCAGGGGGATGCCGATCTCGAACGGAGGCTCGAGCTTATCGACGAAGCCATCGCTCAGAACGACTTCCGGGCAGCCAACATCCGCGCCGGCTACGTTTACGTGATCTCCAACCGCGGAGCCTTCGGCGATGACGTCGTCAAGATCGGCCTGACACGACGCCTCGAACCCGCGGGGCGCGTAGCAGAGCTCAGCGGCGCATCAGTACCGTTCCGCTTCGACATCCACACCCTTTTCTTCTCTGAAGATGCAGTCACCTTGGAAAACGAGCTCCATAAACACTTCGCGACGAAGGCCGTGAACCAGGCCAATCCACGGAAGGAGTTCTTCTTCGCCACCCCAGCTGAGGTGCGGGACGTACTGGTGGAAAAAGTCGGGAACCTTCTGGAATTCAGCGAACAAGCGGACGCCACCGAATACCTTCAATCCATCAAGCACTGGCCGGACCGACCTTCCCAAGAACCGACGGTTTCATCACTGCCCATTGCTAAGCAATAGAGACGTACCCGCCGCGCTCAGCAGTTGGGCGGTGCCCCTCATTCGCTTGCAACTGCGGCCGCAAAACCAGCCGGTGCACCTGGAAACGGTATCCCCAATGCCTTGACTTCCTTCCTGAGCGGGCCTAGAACTCAACCTGACAGGACGAGGATTGGAGGCCACGTGAGCGGGCAGCGGATCGGCTACGTGCGGGTGAGCACTTTGGACCAGAATGAGAAGCGCCAGCTCGAAGGTCAAGTTCTGAACCGGGTCTTCATGGACAAAGCCTCAGGCAGGGACATTGCCAGACCGGAGCTCACGCAACTGCTGCGGTTCGCACGAGAAGGGGACACCGTGGTGGTTCACAGCATGGACAGGCTCGCCCGCAACCTAGACGACCTGCGAGCCCTGGTCCAGGGCCTCACCCGCAAAGGCGTGCGGGTGGAGTTCATAAAAGAGAGCCTGGTCTTCACCGGTGAGGACTCCCCCATGGCCAACCTCATGCTCTCCGTCATGGGCGCCTTCGCTGAATTCGAACGCTCCCTCATAAAGGAACGCCAAAAGGAAGGCATCGCCCTAGCCAAGCAACGCGGCGCCTACAGAGGACGGAAAAAGACCCTCACGCAGGAACGGGCCGCCGAGCTCGTCCAGCGCGCCGGCACCGGTGTTCCAAAAGCCCTCCTTGCCCGTGACTACGGGATCAGCAGGGAGACCGTCTACCAGTATTTGCGCCAAGCCAAGCTGGAGTGAGCCGCTCCCCTGCCTCCGCCGTCGATGTGCAATAGTTCGCGCGGCCCCGTTATCGGCGCTCGAAGACAGCTGGTGGGAGTGCCCGTAGAAGGTGCAGCCGCCTGCCTCGTTCGTGGAAATTGTTCCGCAGGTTCCGGAGGCAGAGACTGCTCAGCCAACGCAATTCACTGCGGAGATAACTAGGAAGGAGGGCCAAAAGCCGCACGGGAACCGGTCATTTCGGTCACCATTCGGAATGTTCCGCCAAGTGCCGCAGCGGCATAGTGCGTCACGTCTGAAAAGTTTCCTCTTCCGCGGAGGCGGTAATTACGTCCGCGTCCTTCCACGACTCGTTGACTTTGGGGCCGGTAAGGCCGCTCTGGACTTGGAATACTTCTTTTGTCATTCCCTGACTCTGAGCCAGTGCAGCTGCACTAGCGCGTTGGAGGCGTTCCTCATCTGAGGCCGGATCGGCAAAGAATTTGGCGTCACGCAGCAAGGTCTTGACGCTGTCTGTAGTGACGCCAACTGCTTCCCCGATTTCCTTCCGGGTCAAGCCTGAGGCCTGTAGTTCCAGAGCACGGCGACAGCGTTCTAACCGGCCCTGCCGCGCAGCGGCATTGGCCGCATTCCGACCCCCGACGTTTCCACTCTTTTTCGTTGGTGCAGCTGGTAGGAGCGGTTTGAGGATTGGCGACCACGCCCAAGACGTGATTTCCGACGTTGAAGCCGGGAGCCAAGGTGCGAATACCCGTGGCAGTGTGAGAAGGTCGCGTTCCGTTAGCTCAATAAGTGTTAACCCCTGTCGTTCAGCAAGCTCACGCTTTTCTCGCATTCGCGCGGCGTACGCTGGAGCACTTGGCAACCCCCAAAGCTCCACGAAAGTGCCATCAGCCAGAATCCAATCCGCCCTCCGTCGCCCCCGCGGGTTAAGGTCTGGGTCCACTGGATAGAGTGGCTCGCGGTCGTGCTGGATGCCAAACTGATGCAGGAAATCGCAAACGGCCTTTTCCCCGAGTGAGAGACACCGATGACCATCTCGCGCGCGAACGAGGGTGCCTCTGCTTAAGCGCAAGCCGTTCTGCGTCAGGCCGGCTTTTTCTAAGAGTAGTGTCCATGGGAACTTGCCGCGCTTGATCGTGAACCTTAGCAGCAAGAGCTTGTCTATGGTCTCGGGTGGCACGGGAACCCGTGAATCAATGTGCAGAGCCGCCAACTGTCCTTCAAGCATCGGCTCGTTGCTGAATTCGAGTTCTGCGAGCATCTTGAGCGCCTCAGCTGCTCTGGGCTGGTTCTCGAAGACGCCCTCGCTAGCAAACTCTAAGCATTGGTGGCAATAGGTCACCGGCTCCGTGCAGACGGCCGTCGTGAACATCCAAGCATTCTGACCGCATAGCCTGCACGACCCTGAGTTGTCGGCCAGAGTGAGTTCTCCGAACAAGTATTGCCGTTGCTGTACAAATGACTCATTAAGTCGGAAATGATCCTTATTCTCGTTTAGGGCGCCCTGGCTAATGCGGAAGCACTTTGCCTCAATCGTGTCCTTCGGTATCAGCCGTTCCAAGCCAGTTGCCTTAACCGCATCCCAAAGGGTGCTCATCAGCGATGCGGCAACCTCTTGTTGCGTGCTTTGAAGTTTCTTCCGCCGGCCGTAATCCTTTAGTTCGTCGAAGGCAACCTCATCGTCAAGTCTCCAAGGCCTTTTGGGCAGCCCAACTTCGGCTACTTGAAGACCTAGGCGCGCCGCGAAGCAAAGCGATGGCCCGACCAACCGGCTGTCTTCGACCCACAACTTCCGCGTTTTGGGGTTATATCGGCCCATGGGTGCCACAGGAGGGAACAGGTATACCTCGGTTTGATTGTCTATCTGAAGGTTCGGAACCCTGGTGACAGGCCATGCCGCTTCCAGCGGGATCGCCGTCCTACCCTTTGGTCGGGCTAGCCGAAGGCCTGAAGTGGAAAGCAGCCTCAAAACAGCGTCTCTGTCACGTTCATCTTCGAGGAGCAAATAGCCTTGGTCGATATGGCCCACTAGTCGGTGGGACAGACTATCCTCAACCGCGATTCGGCGGCCTGCCTTGCCGAATCGAGTCGTCAGGCGTAGTCCTTCTACAGCTATCGGCTCGTATGTGAAGACCTGCACGGTCGCCAGGGCCCGGTCCGTCTCAAGCGATTTCTTTTTATGGATCCTCGTGTCGTCGTACCCTAGGAACTCGTCAATTGCTCTTGCCAACTCCGCCGGTTCTGGGAGGTCAAGTTCCAGCCCGTCTCGGGTAGCAATCCCAGTGCAGCTCATCTCGGCACCGCCCAAGGTTTTCGAGAGATCGGCAAGGCGCCTCATGCCTATCTCATTCAGCTGACTGTCGTAGAAGTACCCGAAAAATCTACTGTCCCTGTCCCCACCAAACTGAGCTGGCGCTGCTATGGCGATGGCGTTCGGGTTGTAGCTATTGTCGGGCCGATGGATCAGAGCGAGTTCCAGGGGGATGCGCTCATTATGTTGCAGGGGGCGGCCAACTGACCACTCTATGAACCGTCGAATCTTATCGCCAGTATCGTTCCATTTGCAGAAGTACCAGTCCACCCCTCCAGGCGGCAAAACTGCCCTGCCGGAAACAAGACGGATTGCATGCGACGAGTCCCCCATTCGCCACCCCCTGTTCCCACTTACGATCAGCAAAATGCTGTGGCAGGCACCGTGCCTATTCGTTAAGACGCTAATGCAGCAGCTGACCCCATTGTCAGGTTGTACGCAGTGAAGTGCGGAAAATTTGTGGACTGTTTCCGATGAACTTCTGCCAGGACACGATGAGAGCGGTCATCAAGCTCGGAAGCCTGCCACCACCGAAGTCTCTCATTCCGTCCCTTGTTGCTGAAAGCCGACGATATGTAAGTCAAAGCTGAGAAGGGGCTTTTCGCGGCTGGAATAGCACCTTGTCCATTGCTGCCGGCGGTGCAGTGGCCTACTGAAAAGCGGCCCGGAATTGACGAAGGGCGGTGGCATGGCGCTGGACCGGAGGTCCCGTCCGATGCAGCTACAGCCGCTCACCGCTTACAAGAGTTATGCCCTCAGCGATAGGCTACCGACTTGGGGCGGCAGTACCTCTCGCGAGAGGTAACTTACTTGGGGGTCGGCAGAATAATTGGGGTAAAGCACATGAACAACCGCGCTGTCATGCTGAACGCGTTCCTTCCGGCGACTGAGTTAGACGATCCCGAGCGTTTCGCCGGTCGAAACCAGCAGGTCCGTGAACTGGCCGATTCATTGCACCTGAGAGGCTCCACTCCACTCATCTATGGAGACCGGGGCCTCGGGAAATCAAGTTTGGCCCTTCAAATCCGCCTCATTGCCATGGGCAACCCTGAGCTCCTACACCAGCTCAACGCGGAACGACTAGCCTTACCTGCGGACGCACACTACCTTACTTTCTACGTCACATGCACAGACGCAACGAAGTCATTTCAAGACCTTCTGCAGGCCTTAGTTAATGCAGCCGAATCCGTCGAGTCAGTCGGTTCAGGTGATGCCAGCCAACTCATCGACCGGGTTACCCGCAAGAAGCTGACCCTGAAATTCGTCGAGCTGGAAAGCACCAAGAAGTACGCCGTCGAAAGCCAAAGGCTGAGTTATCAAGATCTGAATCTCGAGGAGAAGCTAGTTCAGCTTTGCGAGCTGTTAACGCTGACCTACGGCCAGCCGGTTTTGTTTGTCATCGATGAACTAGACCGCATGGAGAGCACTGCCGGACTGGCCAGCTTTCTGAAGGCGGCATCTGGCGAGAACTTGAAGTTCGTTCTAGTCGGTATTGCAAGCAATGTCTCCGATCTGCTATCTGATCACCAATCCCTCGAACGAAGATTGCAGCCGGTTCGCGTCCCGCTCATGAGCGTTAAGGAGCTGGCACAGATCGTCATAAAGGCTCAGAATTACCTCCAGGGAGCAAACTTCGACATCAAGTTTTCTCCCGCTGCCATCGGAAAATTGATCCAGGTCGCAGCTGGCTTTCCCTGGTTTGTGCACGTTCTGGGACAGCAATGTGTGATCGACGCCGACAGACATGGCTACAGCACCATCCAGCGCAGTCACGTGGATAATGCCATTCAGGGGATCGTGGACAGCAGGTTGGCACAACAGTTCTCGGATATGTACCAAGCTGCAGTTCGTGATTCTTTGGCTAGAGAGAAAACGCTTAGATCTTTCGCTCACTGGACAGACCCGGACATACCAACTGGCGAAGTGTACAAAGTCCTTAAGAATCACTTGGGCGTCGGTAGCGGCTCCACCCATCGCGGACAGCTCTGCAAGCCGGAGTTCGGGGATGTCCTCTTCGTGCCAGGAATTCAGAAGCGAGGCCTGGTGAGGTTCCGCAATGAGATGTTCAAGGCCTACGTCCGCATGCGCCCATCCATCTATACCGGAGTCGACGAAAGCGTGCGGGATGCTTTCAGCGTTTGGAACGAGGGGGCAGCGTAGGTCCCCATCACGGCAACTTATACGCGTCCCGCGGATCTTCGCGTCAAGGCACAGGGGCAGTCCCCTGCCCCTGTGCCTGCCGCTCGTCTTGATCCGAAGTCCGTTATCCGCTGCCAGGGAGCAGGTTTCGCGCCGAGGGCTCCTGCAGCCTGACAGAATCACCATTATCGGCCTTTAAACCACGGGAGTGGAAGCAGCCGCGAGAACTTCCTCGCCTGAACGAAATCGGCCTTTCCGCAGCCACTGAGAAGTTTAGATTTGTGCAGCTCATCTAATTGCGGCAGCGGATAGGATGCGCGCCGTGCTTCTCCAATAGCTCGTGTCATACGTGTTCGACTTCGCCCTCAGCGACGACGAAGTTGCTGACGTGGACGCGCATGACCGCGGCGTGCGTGGCGGACCGACCCGACGAAGCCGATCCCTCGACATGGGACCTCGAAAGCCCGGAACCCTGACCCCGCCATAAGTGCCGCAGAGCACTCGTATTGGAAGTGAAGGAGTCCTGGGAACGAAGTCTCTGAAAGCATCCGCCAGGCTATTCCTAAGGTCGTTTTAGGACCATGAGTTTGTCGGTTTGGAGGAACAATCTACGGCGGTCTGCATCGTTCGCGGTGAGCCAAAAGACGCTGTCATCCAAGGCAACCATGTCGACCTTTCCCGACACTAATAATGTCTGGTTGTCGTAAACATCTACTTGATCGCCACGTCGTAGTTTCGTCCAGTTCGGGACCGGTTCTGTTTGGTGAGCTGGCATGGCCTTCCTTATGTTGTGCTGACGGTACGGAGCTCAGAGTGATACCCATGTCGTTTCTGGGAGACGTAGGGATGTGCTGAAGGCGGGCTGGGAGCTCAGCCCGCCTTCACTTGGTTGATGCTCTTTGCTAGATCACTACGAACAGGAGCCAGGCCAGCAGGGGCGCTGCGACGATCATTGACATGCCCCAGATCATCATGCCGCGGAAGGTCTTTTCGCGTTTTTCTTCCTCGGTGTTGGCGATGACGAGTGCCCCGCCAGTGGAAAAGGGACTTGAGTCCACAGCAGATGCTGCGATGCAGAGGGCGATCACGAATCCCAGGACGGCGACGGAGCCTGTGACAAGCAGTGGGGCTGCGAGCGGGACCAGGACGACGAACATGGCGTTGGTAGAGGCGAAGGCTGAGACGACGCCGGCCACTACGAGCATCATGAGTGCAGCTAACAGTGGCGTCCCGATGCCGGCGACGGAGTTGGCGAGTCCTTTGATGACGCCTGCGTTTTCGAGCATGCTGATGTAGGTGACGATTCCGCCGATCAGCAGGATGACGTTCCAGCCGATGTGGCCGAGTGCTTCCTTGGAGTGCTGCGGGTACAGTGCCGAAAGGACCACGGCTGCCGCGAGGGCGAGGAATCCTACGTCGAGCTTGAAGCCGAGGGCGCCGACAAGGATGCTGAGCATGAGCACCACTGTGACGATTTTCTGGCCTGTCCAGGTAGCGGTTTTGGTGATGGTTGCGGTACCGCCGCCGAGGTATGAGGTCGTGGAGTCCGCGGTTTCTTCTTCCCGTCCGCGGCGCATCAGTTCCGGTCCCCCCAGCAGAATGAACGCGACAGCGTTGATGACAACGTTGGCGATGAAGGTCCAGAGGAAAAGCTGACCGGCGTCTACGGAGACCCCCACTTTCGCCAGGACGCCGTTGACGATGTTGTAGTACACGGCGATGGGGGAAAATCCGCCGGCGTTGGTGCCGTTGATGATGCACAGCCCGACCAACAGCGGATTAATCCTGTAGCGCTGGGCGAAGGCAAGCCCCACGGGGATAAGAATGGCGTTGGTGGCTGCAGACAGCGCCCCGGATCCGGTGATGATGGCAGCGAGGATGAAGAAGACCCACGGGACTAGGGCAACACGCCCCCGGACTGCTCCGACGGCGCCTCCGACGATTTGATCGATGGTGCCGTTGGCCCGGGCCATGCCGAAGAGGTAGGTCACGCCCAGCAGGGTGATCAGGAGGCTGCCCGGGAAGCCGGATGCAAGGTCGGAGGCCGTCTGGCCGAAATAGAGGACGCCGAGCAGGAAGGTAACAACCAGGGCGACGGCGCCCATGTTGATGTTGCGCCACATTGAGAGGCCGAAGATGAGGACAAGGCCGGAAACGGCCACGAGTTCTTGCATGGCTTAGTTGATCTCCACTTGGTATCGGAATGATGATGCCAGCCCATAGGACTCGCGGTACTCGGCAACGTCGCCGGTGTGGGTTCGTGCAATGCGGTTGATTTTGACGAGGGGGTCCCCGCCTTTGCAGTTCAGAAGTGCCGCCTGCCCGCCTGCTGCCTGGGTGACCGAAAGTTCCTCGGTTGCCGAGCCGATGATGACGCCGATCCGGTTTTCGTATTCCGGATACAGCAGGCTGCCGAGCTCGTTGAGATTTACGTCAGCGATCGGCTGAAACTGCGGCAGCGGGAGCCAAATATCTTCGACCAGGAAAGGGGTGTCCTGCCACAAACGAAGACGGTGAAGGTGCAGGACAGGGGAATGTTCCTGGACCTTCAGGGCGGCGGCGACGTGGGCGGGTGCGTCCTGCATGGTTCGTTCGAGGATGCGGCTGCCGGGGGCCTGTCCGGTTCCTCCGTGCATTCGGAAGAAACGGAACAGGGAGTGCTGGAATGTAGCCCGGCGAACATAGGTGCCGCGTCCCTGATGGCGTTCCAGTATTCCGTCAGCGGCCATCTCCGCAAGGACGCGCCGCAGAGTTCCCACTGAGATTCCGTACTCCTCAGCCAAGGCAGACTCGGGCGGCAGCGGTGTTGTGCTGGCCCACTCGTTTGCCCGGACACGCCGGATCAAATCATCTTTAACCCTGGCGTGAAGCGGCAGCCTGTGATCGGTCTGAGCCAAAGCCTGGGAAGCGGAAGCTTGTGTCATGCCTCACACGCTACCGTAAATTCCTTTATAGGTCTACTCCTATAAAGGTTTAGTCTTTTCGGTTATGGTGGGACCATGGATGGAAACGGCTTCCCACTCGTTGACACGCACGCACATATCTTTCACCCAAGGCTTCGGGCAACCAATGACGCGCGGTATGTCCCGGACTACGAGGCGAGGCTGGACCAGTACCTGAACGTCCTTGCCATCAACGGGATGGGCCGCGGTGTGCTCGTTCAGCCAAGCTTCCTGGGCTCTGACAACAGTTACCTTCTGGCCGGCCTTGCTGTCGCCCCGGACACACTTCGCGGAGTGATCGTCGTGGCCACTGATGACCTCAGGCGCGAACTTTCCCTGGAAAGGGTGCGCGATCTGCACGAAAGCGGGGTGCGGGGCGTCCGATTAAACCTCGTCGGCCGCCCTGTTCCCGATCTCTTGTCCGCAGTGTGGAAGGCGGCCGGTTCGGTGATGGCAGCCGAGGGTTGGCACTTAGAGATTCAAGCCTCAGGTCAGCAGTGGCTCGACCTCGCCCCGGCCCTGGCCGAATGGCCAACAAAACTGGTCATCGATCACCTCGGCCTGCCCCAGAGCGGACATCCGGAAACCGCAGAGGCCGTGCTGGACCTGGCCGGGAGGAATAAGACCTGGGTGAAGGTCTCGGCCCCGTACAGATCTTCGTATGATCAGGCGGCGGTGATGTTCTCGCGGCTGCTGGAGCAAGGCTCGCCCGACCGCCTCGTGTTCGGCAGCGACTGGCCGTTCACCCGCCATGAAGAGAACACCTACCAGGAACTCCTGGTATGGGCCCAAAACCTGGCCGGGGAAGAACAGCTCAACCGCATGATGACCATCAACCCCCACACGCTGCTCGAATGGCCGGAACCATCCCGCAACACCACGATCGCGTCGGCGCTCGAATCGAGCGTTGGAACTGGACGCGATGTGTTTTCGGACGTGGACTGAGGCGACAACCCCCTGCCGACTGCAACTGAGCGAAAACTTGTCGCCGTTGTCTTACACGTGCCGTGGCTGTCGGGGCATGCGTGTGAGGGGCCACCTTCCGGTGGTCCCCTCACGTTTCGCGTTTTGTTGGCTAGGTTGTGCTTAGTTCTGCTGATACCTCGAGGTTTTCCGGGGCCGGTTCTTCAATGTTGCGCCGGCGTTGACGGCGGGCCATTGCGGTTGCGAGCAGGCCCAGCGCGATGTTTACGAGCATGAAGCCGATCGCGGCGACGATTTGGGCTTGAAGCAGTGAGCGGCTGTAGTAGGTGCCGATGACGGTGGCGCTTCGCAGGAGCTCGATGTAGCCGCCGAGCACGTAGGCAAGTGCTGTGCCTTTGAAGAGAATCACCATTTGGCTGACGAGGGCCGGGCTCATGGACCGCAGTGCCTGGGGCAGGAGCACCAGCTGCATGGTGTGCATCCTGGAGAAGCCCAGGGCTTCGGCTGCTTCTGTCTGGCCGTACGGGATGGCCCGGATTCCTGAGCGGAGGAGGTCTCCGATGACTGCGCTGCTGAACAGGGTCAGGGCGATGACCAGGAACCAGAAGTCCGAGAGTTTCAATCCGTAGGTGGGCAGGACCAGGGAGGTGAAGTACAGGAGCAGGAGCAGTGGAACGCTGGCGAACACGTCCGTGTAGATCCTGCACGCGATCCGGACCGGCCCTCGCCGTGAGAGCAAACCGAAGGCGAGCAAGGCACCGAAGAGCAGTGACAGGGCCATGGCGACGGCTGCTGCCCGAAGGTTGTTCAGCAGACCTTGCCCCAGGAGTACCCAGAGGCCCGGTTGGGTGAAGGGTTTCCAGGCCGCCTGGCTGAATTCGCCGTGGATGGCGAGTGTTTCATAGGCCTTGTACAGGCCGAAGACAATCACGGCACTACACAGGATTTCGATCAACGTGTGCCGTCGCCGGGCGCGTGGTCCCGGTGCGTCGAACAGTGGCTTTGTACTCATCGGCTGAACGCCGCCTTTCGGTCCAGAATGCCCACGAGCCGGCCGACGAGGAGGCCGATCAGCAGGTAGCTGATGGCGGCGCCGCCGAAGATCAGGAAGGGTTGGGCTTCGTCTACGGCTGCTTTGTTGGTGGCGAATGTCAGGTCGGCGACGCCGACCAGCGCAGCGACTGAGGTGTTTTTGATCATCGTGATCAGTACGTTGCCCAGGGGCTGGATGACGGTCCCGAACGCCTGCGGCAGGATGACGTGCTGCATGGCCGGGCGTGGACCGAACCCGAGGGCGCGGAGGGCTTCGAGTTCTCCGGTGGAAACTGTGTTGAGTCCTGACCGGAGGGTTTCGCTGACGAACGGTGCGGTGTAGATGACCAGCACGATGGCCGCGGAGGCGAAGAGCGAGTATTGGATGCCCAGAAGCGGCAGGCCGAAGACGAACAGGACCATCTGGACCGGCAGAGGAATGTTCCGGAACACGGTGACGTAGCCTGTAGCCGCAGCGTTGAGGGTGCGGATGGGGCTGACACGCATGGCCGCCAGGAGAGTTCCGAGGACCAGCGCCCCTGCCCAGCCCAGTACCGTGAGTTCGAGGGTGATCAGGACTCCACTGCTGAAGTCTGCGATGTAGCCGGAGATGAACGGCATTTTCAGTCCTTAGAGGGTGATCTGGGGCGGGGTGACCTCAGAAGGTTTGACAGCCCCGATGGTGTTGTCATAGGCCTTCTTCCACTCGCCGTTGTCTTCGATTTTTTTCAGGAAGCCATCGAGGTAGTCGTGCCACGCGGTGTCGTCCTTGGCCGATCCGATGGCGTATTCCTCGCTTGCCATGTAGTCGCCGACGAGTTTGAAGTCACCCTTGTTCTGGTCCATCAGTCCCAGGAGCAGCGATTCGTTGGTGACGACGGCGTCAACGCGCTTCTGCTTCAGCGCCTGCGCGCATTCGCTGTAGGTGCCGAACAGGGTGAGTTTTGCCTGCGGTGCCAGGGTGGGCAGAAGCTGCGCTGCGCGGGCGCCGGTGGTGGTGCAGACCGGCTTGCCGTTGAGGTCGTCCTTGTTTGAAATGGACGAGTCGTCGTTGCGGACCATCGTCGAGACGCCGCTTTCGAGGTAGGGTCCTTCAAAGGCGACGGCCTTTTTCCGCTCATCGGTGACGGCGTAGGAGGCAAGGATCGCGTCGACCTTGCCCTGCTGGAGGAACGCTTCGCGGTTGGCTGTCACGGCCTCGACGTATTCGACGTTGTCCTCGCTGCCGGTGAGGTCCTTGGCGAGGAGCTTGGCCAGTTCGATGTCGAGGCCTTCCATGTCCCCAGTCACCGGATTCTTTACGCCGAACATGGGCTGGTCGAATTTCACGCCGACGATGATTTTCCCGCGCTGCTGGATTTTGGCCATGGTGGTCCCTGCGGGGAACCTCTCTACCGGGGTGCTGGCGGCCGGAGCAGTTGAGCTTCCGCAACCGGTGGTGCCCAGGGCGAGGGCGGCTGCGATGGCGAGGGGGGCGATGATTCGGAGCTTTTTCATGAATGTCCTTTTGGTGGTTGGCGTTGGCGTCAATGCCATGTCTTGTCAGGGGTGGTTAGTGGACTGAGGAGAGGAAGCTGCGTGCCCGGTCACTGTTGGGGGCCGAGAAGAACGTTTCGGGGTCAGCAGATTCGATGATTGCCCCGTCGGCCATAAAGATGATGCGGTCCGCGCACGACCTGGCGAAGGACATCTCATGGGTCACGACGAGCATGGTGGTACCGCCTTCAGCCAGCTGACGCATGGTGGCCAGGACGTCCTGCGTGGACTCGGGGTCAAGAGCCGAGGTGGGCTCGTCGAAGAGGATGACCTTGGGGTCCATCGCCAGGGCCCGGGCGATTGCGGCGCGTTGCGACTGTCCACCGGAGAGCTGTGCGGGGTAGGAGTTGGCTTTGGAGCCGATGCCGACCATGTCGAGCAATTCGCGGGCCCGCCGTTCAGCGTCCGCCTTGCTCTGGCCGAGGATCTTCCTTGGGGCGAGTGTGATGTTGTCCAGGATGGTGCGGTTGGAAAACAGGTTGAACGACTGGAAGACCATGCCGACCTCGGTCCGAAACTTGAATAGTTCCTTCCCTTCTGCGGGCTGTGGTGCGCCGTCGACGAGGATCTCTCCGCTGTCGATGGTTTCGAGGCGGTTGATGGTGCGGCACATGGTCGACTTGCCGGAGCCGGAAGGGCCGAGGACGACGACGACCTCTCCCCGTTTGACCCGCAGGTTGATGTTCCGCAGGGCGTGAAGGCTGCCGAAGTGCTTGTCCACGGCGCGGAGTTCAACAACGATGTCGTTCTCCGCTGGCTGGTTCGGGGTGTTTTCGGGCATGGGGTATTCCTGTCGTGGTGTGGTGTGGTGTGGTGCGGTTTTCCGAGCGGAAGACCGTCGAAATGGTGTCGTGCTCGAGGGGCTAGTGAAGACCGAGCTCGGTGAGGGTGTTGGCCACCCTGCTTTCCTGCTGTTTGAGGAAAGTTTCGAACTCTGCCCCGATGCTGAAGGAGTCTTCCCAGCCGTTGGCTGAGAGCGCCTGCTTCCAGGCGGGTGCGTCGTGGAGCCGAGTCAACGCTTCGACGAGTCTGTTCCGGTCCGTATCCGAGAGCCCCGGCGGGGCCATGAGTCCGCGCCAGTTTGTGAATGCCAGGTCGATGCCGGACTCGCGCAGAGTTGGCGCCGGGACGCCGGCCTGCCGCTCTTGCCCCGACACGGCCAGGACCCGCAATTGCCCGGAGGCGATTTGTTCCTCGTACTCGGCGATGCCGGAGGTTCCGAAAGTGATTTTGTTGCCCAGCAGGGCCGGCAACAGTTCCCCTCCGCCGGAATATGAACGGTAGTTGACGTCGGTGATCCTGATGCCCGCAGCGCGGGCGAGTTCCATCGGGAACAAGTGATCCGGTCCGCCGACAGCTGACCCTCCCCCGACCGTGACGGAACCAGGGGCCGTTCTCCACGCTGCCACGAGCTCCCCTATCGTCCG
Source organism: Arthrobacter sp. Soil761 (assembly GCF_001428325.1). Lineage (NCBI taxonomy): Bacteria > Bacillati > Actinomycetota > Actinomycetes > Micrococcales > Micrococcaceae > Arthrobacter > Arthrobacter sp. Soil761. Next base: position 300,068 of record NZ_LMSF01000002.1, read on the forward strand.
GTACGGGGAATCCGCCGGGACGAGGATTCCCTCGGGTTCCTCAAGGAGCTTCGCCACCGGGGTGGCGTCGGAGACTTTGATCCTGGAGCCGTTGGCGTAGTTGGAGCCGACAACACCCAGGCCCATCATCATGACGAGGCTGCGGTTTCCGGTTTCATTCATCAACCGGGCCATGGCAACGCTGCCGCCGTCGCCCGGGACGTTGAAGATTTCCATGTGCCCTGCGATGCCTGCGTCCTCCATGACGTGGGCGGCGACCCTTGCGGTGATGTCGTAGCCGCCGCCCGGGCTGTTGGGCACCATCATGCGGGTGGGATTAACCAGCGTCGCCTCGGGGGCTGAGGTTCCACAGGCACTCAAGGCAAGGAGGATGACGAGGGCAATGACGCGGGCAGATTTGTGCAGTGCCGTCATGGTCCTCACCTCCTTGTGGTCTTTGCGGGGCCTCTTTGTGACGTGGCTACTATCAAAGCGTGACTGATGTCATGAGGGCTTGTCACTGTTAGCGAATCAATGAAGGTTGTGGTCTTTGTGGTCACGTTCAAAGCGGGACGTCGACTGAGCCTGTCCCGGCAGTTCCTGCTTCTGCAGCTGGGGGTGATCACCATTGTCCTGCTGGCGGTAACGATGGTGTCGGTGACCCAGTCACGGGCGGATTTCGTTGATGTCCACAGTCAGAGGATGCTTGCGATTGCCGAAAACCTGGCATCAACACCGGTGGTCCGGGATGACGTTTCCGCCCCACAGGCAAACGTCATCCTGGCCCCTGACGTGGATAAGGCCCGCGCCCTGTCCGGGGCCTCCATCGTGGCCGTCACCGACCCAAAAGGGATCGTCCTGGCCGCATCTGAACCGGAAACTGTGGGGGACGCCGTGGACGTGGCGGCGGAGCGTGCCTCGCTGGGCCGCTCATGGACTGGTGACCTGACCCTGAGTGGGCGGCAGACGATCGCTGCCCGCGTCCCGATACTGAAGGCTGACGGGACAGTCACCGGGCTGGCCCTGGTGGCGGAAGATTATCCCGCTTTCGGAAGCGCCTTGGCCGCTGCGGTACCGGATTTGATGTTCTTTCTCGGCATGGGCGCCGCCCTGGGCGTGGCCGGCTCATGGTTACTGTCCCGCCTGATCCGGCGACGTACCAGGGGGCTGGAACCTGATGAGATTGCCGAGCTGGCCGACAACCGTGAAGCCCTGCTCTACAGCATCCGGGAGGGGGTGATCGGCGTGGGCCTTGATGGAAGAATTACGCTGCTGAACCAGCCGGCCACGGAGCTGTTGGGACTGGACAGCGACTCGGTCGGCAAACGAGCCCAGGACTTGCCCCTTGAGGACAACATTCGGGAGCTGCTGCTGGGGACTACCGACGCCCAGGAAACGATGGCGGTCAGCGGGTCCCGGATGCTGGTGCTCAACCGGAGGACTGTCGGCAGCCGGGGCCGGCCGATCGGAACCGTTACGACCCTCCGGGACCGAACTGAGCTAGCGGAACTTCAGAGCCAACTGGCAGCCAACCAGAGCATCACCGAAACCCTCCGGGCCCAAACGCACGAGTTCTACAACCAGCTGCACACCGTGTCAGGCATGCTTCAGCTGGGAGACTTCGCTGAGGTGAAATCGTTCATCCGCGAACTGACCCGGCGCCGCGCAGAAATAAACGGGGAAGTCGCCCTGCGCATCAGGGATTCGTCCGTTGCTGCGCTCCTCGTGGCTAAAATAAGCCTCGCAGAAGAATCAGGTATTGAACTCCGGCTCGACAGCGAATCCCAACTCGGCGCGCTCGAGCCAGCGCTGGCCGCGGACGCCATTACCGTGCTAGGAAATTTCGTTGACAACGCGGTCGATGCCATCGCGGGCCTGGAAGACGCCACCGTGCTCGTGCACATCAGCGACAGGGATTCAATGATCACCATCAGAGTCAGCGACCCCGGCCCCGGAGTCCCCGAGGACCTGGAACAGCGGATCTTCATTGCATCAGTCGACCGATGCTGCCGAGAGAACTGGGGCGCGCCGAGTGTCGATTCTTGTCTCCCGCGGGACGGCTGCTGGAGGAACGCTCCGATATCAACTGCAGATAGGGACCCAGCCCTAACCTTGCACCTCCTAGTCATCCACGGGTAGGCAGTTGCAAAATTTGACCTAAAACGAATCAGTCAGCAGTATTCAGAGCATGGCAACAGCGGGCTCTCCTCGGTACAGCGACCCAACATCCTTTAAACACCTAAGGGTCGAGCCTTGGCGCCAGTTCAATTCGATGGACTTGGATCTCAGCAAAACCCTGACGATCTTCACGGGCACAAACGGGACCGGAAAGACAACTTTATTGACGCTGATCGGGGTTCACTTCGACTGGCAGGCCCAACTGATTGGCACGCCTGTTTTAGACGAAGAAGGGCACCTGAGCTTCAAACTTGGCTCGGACATACTGTTCGAAGTCAAGCAGCCTCAACTGCATGGTATCGGTGCGCCCAGCTTCCCCCCGCCTCCTTACTACACACAACCAACATCGAAAATCGGATCAGTCGAGTATGAGAATGGCGTAGAAACAAATCTTCTCGTTCCCGAGGGTATGAGCCCGCAGTTCTCGGTTCAATACGAGAGACAACAAACCGTCGATGGCCTCTACCTTAACTCACATCGCAGCATAAGCGCCTATCAAACCGTTGCGACCATCCCTGCACGGTTCTCTCGGGCGGAAGAATTGCTCGCATCTTTTTATAACGAGATTCGATCTCGATTTTTCGGGACCAGTTCCCAACGAACCAGCATGTTGATAATGAAAGAGTCACTACTGGCCGCGGCTATCTATGGGGAGGGCAACTCCTCCGTAGTTCCAGATGAAGAAGCAAAACAGATTTGGGATGGGTTCCAGGAGACGCTTCGGCTTCTGCTTCCTATGGAAATCGGTTTTCTTCGCCTCAAAGCATCGCCTCCTGAGGTACTCTTGGAGACGGAAACAGGAGACTTTACCGTCGATGCCTTATCTGGTGGCCTAAGAGCAATATTTGAACTTGCTTGGCAAATTTTCCTTCGCTCGCATGCGACCGAGCAGTTCACAGTTTGCCTCGACGAGCCGGAGAATCACCTCCATCCCTCGCTACAGCGGTCCCTAATGCCAAGTCTCATGCGCGCTTTTCCGAAGGTTAAATTTATAGTCGCCACTCACAGTCCTTTTGTGGTTAACTCAACCACCGAAGCCAATGTTTATGCCTTGACCTATGACGAATCAAAGCGCGTAAACGCTAACTTGCTTGACCTCTCGAATTCCGGCTTGTCAGCTGAAGATACTCTCCGAGACGCTTTAGGCGTAGGAAGCACTCTGCCGATCTGGGCGGAGGACCGGTTCAACGCCATTCTTTCAGCGTTTACGTCGGCAGAGCCAACAACCGAGACCGTCGACGCGTTGCGACGGGCGCTGTTTGATGCGGGGCTGGCGTCCGAGATGCCGTTGGCGGTAGAGACGCTTGTGAACCAAGTCGGGACCGAACGGAATCAATGAGGGCTCTGAAGAAGCTTCCAGCACCAGAAGTTCTAGTTGCTAACCAACAAGTTTGGACCGAAAGGTACTTAGCAGCGAAAGAAGCGAAGGCGAAGCTGCCCAACGTTTGGGGTCATGATCAGATTCGTGACGCGCTTGAGCGTGAGACCGACAGTCGATGCGCGTACTGCGATAGTCACATGAGCCAAGTAACCTATGCTCATATTGAGCACTACAAGCCGCGCTCTACTTACCCTGAGCTTGTCGTCGACTGGGATAATTTGACTGTTGCTTGCCCCAGGTGCAATTCCTCAAAAAGTGACACCTTCAGCGAGGATCTTCCTTTTATAACTCCTTTCAGTGACATACCCGACGATCATTTTGTGTTTTTCGGTGATCTAGTTCTTTCCCCAGCCAGTCAACGCGGTGAGTATACGATCCAGGTTCTTGGGCTGAACCACGAAGACCTTGTGGCCGCCCGGAGGAGGCGACTCCAAAGCATCATTCAATTGGCAAAGGCTTGGTTCGACGCTCCCGAACTTCTCAAGCCTGGCGTTTTGGGCGAGATTCGTCGACAGCTTGATGAGGGCGAATATGTGGCATCAGTCAGGTCTCTCCTACAAAGCCTCAAAATCCCACTCTAGACACTTGGCATTTTCTCGAGGAATTGGTCTTTTCATATAAGATGCCGCCGTCGTCCCTCAAACAGCTACGCAGCCTGTCTGTACGTATATGCGAGGATGTAGGCAATTTCGTTCCAAGTCGCTCCGTCTGCGCATTCTTCCGCGTGACTAGCGGTTTGATGATCTGGGCGTTTGTCTTTGAGTTCGGCAAGAGCATCGAGGGGCGGATCGTTCTTGGGCCATGCTGAAGGCAGCTTCACGGGTGCGCCGCGGGGCGATGCTATGGACTACTTTCCCAGTTGACGAAATCTCAATTATCGGCGCTTAAAACAGTCGGGGGAGCGCTTCCGGAAGGGGCTGTTTCCGGCCCGTCATGGCACGAGTTGGCCGGGATCATGACCGGCGAAACCGAATTCTCGGTGCAGCGAGTTTCAATGGGTGCCTGGGCAACAGATCGTGATGCAGATCAGTTCGGCATCGCTATTGGATTGCCCCTCACTTTTCTTTCCCGTCTGACGACCATGCCAGCGGGAAAGCCTGTAGATCGAACTTTCACACGAGTCAATCCACTCCGTATGCTTGCCTCTGAACAATTCAAAGTGCGGGTCTCCGGGACGCCTGACAGTACGATGTAGTCGGAGCTAGGCCCCAGGCACGTGTGCTTATCTTTGTCAATGGCCATCAGATTCTGCCCAGGGGCGGCCAGTTGATGGCCCGTAAAACTGCCTGATAACAAGGATGCCGCACCGACGCTCCATCCCTGCCAGCTCTCGCCCAGTTCTTCTGTTCCACATGGGCGCCATCTAGTACTCGCCGCTGACGTCGGCGAGTGTCGCAACCTCCGTGCGGCGAAACCCGGCAACGAGTCTGTTCGTCCCGGCGGGAAGTCCGGCGTGTTCGGGGGTGACCTTTGCGCGGCACGACATCAGAAACTCGCGTACCTCGGCTTTGTTGTCTAGGCCACCAGAAGAACTCCGGGGGGTCCCCGCTGGTACACCCCTTGACAGAGACTCCCCGCCGGGATGGTTCGCGTGTTGACTGGATAAGGACTCATCAGCGGCATGACCTGGACAAGGTTTTCGACCTCATCCTCTCCGCTAATTGCCGCTTAACTCTATAAGGAATTTATGACCACCCTTACAACCGTTCCGGCGCCAGCCCCGGAATCGACTGAGAAGCCGAAACGGCTGCCGCTCGCCACCCTGTCGGCGCTTGCCGTTATCGGCTTCGTCCTCGTCGCGATGGAGACCATGCCGGCCGGGCTGCTGCCGATTATCGCCACGGGCATGGGGACGAGCGAAGGCACGGTCGGACTGTTCGTAAGCGCCTATGCCCTCGGCACGGTGCTTATCACGATCCCAGCCATCACCCTTACCCGGGGCATGCGCCGCAAGCCGTTGCTCCTCGGTGCGATCCTCGGCCTCATCCTGGCCAACAGCACAACCGCCCTCTCCAGCGACGTGACCTTGTCACTGGTATCGCGTTTCGTCGCCGGCGCGTTCTCGGGAATCATCTGGGGGATGCTGGCCGCCTACGGCCGGAAGATCAGCCCACCCTCCCGTGCAGGCCTGTCACTGGCGATCGTCTCCGTCGGGGCACCCGTCGGATTCGCTCTCGGCACGCCACTGGGGGCCTGGCTCGGGACAACATTCGACTGGCGCTGGGCCTTCGCCGGACTCACCGCCGTGGCCGTGATCGCCGGTGTATCCATCGCTGTAATCGCACCCGATGCCAACGGCCAGCCCGGAACGTCCCGGCTTCCCCTGGCCCGGGTTTTCCGGATCCCCGGAATCGCCGTGATCCTGGCCGTCATCTTCACCTGGATGCTGGCCCACAACACCATCTACACCTACATCGCCCCCTACCTGCGGACCACCAGCAGCGGCCTCACCGCCGACGTCGAACTCTTCATCTTCGGAGTCTCCTCGATCGCCGGAATCATCATCACCGGCGCCCTCCTGGATCGTCACCCCCGCCCGCTGCTGCACGGAAGCGTCGCCCTGTTCATTGCAGCCGCGGTGGTGCTGCTGGTCGGCCATACATCGGCCCCGGCGATCATCGCCGCGACCGTCCTGTGGGGGATCACTTTCGGCGGGGCCGCCGCCCAGCTCCAAGCCGCCCTCACCACTACCGGGGGCGCGGACTCCGACGTCGCGAACTCGTTCCTGCCGGTGGCGTTCAACCTCGCCATCTTCACCGCCGGCATCCTCGGCGCGGCCCTGCTGACGAATTTCAGCGGCTTGATCCTGGCGGTCGTGATGATCGTCGCCGGCCTAGCCGCGCTCATGCTGACCTTCTACGGGCGCCGCACCGCATTCCCGGGCCGCCTCTAGCAACATCGACTGGGCCGCGGATTCGCCCTCCGCCATCCCCGGAAAGGATCTACCTATGAACAATCGCAACCGCCTTTTCAAGGGAAAAGCCTTGCGTCCAGGCATCGCTGCGCCTGCGATGATCCTAATCGCCATCGCTATGGCTGCATGCAGCTACAACCCCGGCGGCAACGCTGACGCAGGGCTGCCCTCACCGGACTCACCGGCAAGCAATCCGACTCCTGCCCCGCCCGCACCGTCCACCACCACGCCGATTGTCATCGAGCTCCAGGGCCAGAGGATTGCAGGCGAACTCGACGGCAGCGCCGCATCAGCGTCGCTTCTGGCCCAGCTTCCCCTGACCCTGAAGTTCAGGGACCACGGCGGCCAGGAAAAGCTGTCTCAACTACCGGCCGCCCTGGACCTCAGCGGCGCACCAGTGGGAAGCGATGCCGCGCCGCTGATGGTCGGGTACTACGCCCCTGATCAAAGCCTTGTCCTTTACTACCGGCACGTCGGCTACTTCAATGGGATTGTGCCCATCGGCACCTACGAAAACACCGAAGCCATCGAAAACCGGGTGGACGGATTCGCCGCCACCATACGCAAAGCCGGGTGACCGGCGCAGCCGACCTGGCGCTTCCAACGGCCCGACCGCCATTGCTCAGGGGATATTATGAAGGCAACCTATATGTTCGGCCCCGGTGACGTCCGCATCATCGAGGCCCACGACCCGGAGCTCATAGACACCACAGACGCAGTCGTCCGGATCGTCCGGCCATGCGTCTGCGGATCCGACCTGCACCCGTATCACAGCATGGACAGCACCCCCGAGGGCGTGTCCATGGGGCACGTGTTCATCGGCGTCATCGAGGAAATCGGATCCGACGTGCGCACCCTCACACCGGGCGACCTCGTTATCGCCCCCCCCTTCGCGTACTCGGACGGAACCTGCGAATTCTGCCGTGACGGGCCCCACACCTCGTGCCTGCACGGAGGTTTTTGGGATGCACCCGGAATGGGCGGCGGCCAAGCCGAAGCTACCCGGGGTTCCTTACGCCGAGGGGAGCCTCGTGAAAGTACCCGGCGTCGATGAGAACGAACCCAGCATTTTAATGGGACGCCACAAGTCCCGCACCGACCTCGGCATCGAGTTCGGCGCCACCGACATCGTCGCCGAACGCGGCGAGGATGGTATCGCGAAGGTCCGGGAGCTCGCCGGCGGTCATGGGGTTCGGAAGGTGCTCGAGGCGGTCAGGCACCTGCCAGCCTACGAGCAGGCATACGGCATCGTCCGGCCAGCTGGAATCGTCAGCCGCGTCGACGTTCCCCAATGCGAAGAAGCCCCCGTCGGCTTCGGCAGCCTCTCGGCGGTAAACATCACCCTCACCGGCGGCCCGGCACCCGTACGCTCCTACGTCGAACAGCGGATGCCACCAATCCTTGACGCCACCATGAACCCCGCAAAGTCTTCGACCGCACCGTCGGTCTCGACGAGGTCCCGGACCCCTACCGCGCCATGGACGACCGCGAAGCCCTGAAAGTGCTGATCGCGCTCTAACCAAACAAGCGATCGGAGGCTTTACCGCGGAGAACTGCCGCCCCGTAAGCGAGGCCGGACCTGCACAGCGCCAGGAGCGGTGTCGCAGCGAGCCATCGTCCTGCTCGGCCACGAGAGCCAATGACCCGGCTGCAGCCGTCAGCTGCTGCAGTACGCCTACCGAAAGAAGGAAACCCATGACTGACTAGCCCAAGCAGATCGGCGGCGGCCGGAAGATGTTCGGCGACTTCGCTCCGAAGCTTGCAGAGCTCACCGACGACCCGCTCTTTGATGACGTCTGGAACCGGGCCGAACTGAGCGCACGCGATCGCAGCCTCATCACCGTTGCCGTGCTCACCGCCGGAGGGAACACCGAGCAGCTGGGTCACCACCTGGGCCGCGCCGTCGAAAAGGGTGTGACCCGGGAAGAGCTGATCGAAGCCATCACGCATGTCACGCTTTACGCCGGCTGGCCCAAGGGGATGTCCGCGATGGGCGTCGCCAAGCAACTCTTCACGGACAACAAGTATGGACATTGAACCCACCGCGCCGACCACCAAGAACCCTGCAGCCCAGTTCGCCCGCGAGGTCCGGCTCGACCCGATCGCGCTGCCCCACGAGAGCGACCAGACGATGTACGTCGCCACAGTCCGTTTCGCCTGGGGGCACGGACAGCCTGGCACTCCCACGAACACAGCCAGTATTTGCGCGTCGCCCAGGGTGTAGGCGTCTTGGTACGTGGGACGGAAAAATCATCGAAGTCCATATGGAAGAGCAAGATGAGCCCGGCGAAACGCCCGCCCGAGGCGCGTCGCGCGCTGAGAGGAAGAACATTTATGGCCGATTGGCCGACGGACACCATCGACAGGATTGCCGCCACCGACGACCTCCACATCGCCCCTTACCGTGCCGACGGGAAGATGACCGGGACACTCACCTGGATCTGGTCAGTTACTGTCGACGGACGCCTTTTTCTCCGGGCATGGAACGGGGTGAACGGCCGCTGGTACCGCGCCGCGATCGCACAGCGGGCCGGGAGGATCACCGCTGCTGGCGACGAACATATGGTCGCCTTCGCCGCGGTCCACGACCCGGAGTTGAACGACCGCATTGACCAGGCGTACCGGGAGAAGTACGCGGGTAGCGCCTATCTGCCGCCGATGCTCGCCGCTAGACCGAAGGCTGCCACTGTCGAGATCACCCGGCGCGACGCACTGTGAATCACTACCGCATAAGGGAGCACAACAGCATGAAGATTGCAGTCCTCGGGACAGGCCAGGTTGGCCGCATTCTCGCCGGCCGGCTCGCCGGGCTCGGCCACGATGTAGTCATCGGCACACGCGACCCCGACGCCACCCTCGCACGGTTCGACCCTGATGGCATGGGCAGGCCTCCCTACGCACAGTGGAACGCCGAGCACCCCGAGGTGCGACTGCTCGCCTTCCCGGACGCCGGCGCCCACGGCGAGGTCGTCCTGAACGCCACCAATGGGCGCAACGCGCTGGCTGCCCTGGATGCCGTCGGAGCGGAGCATCTCGCCGGCAAGGTCCTGCTCGACCTCGCGCTGCCGCTGGACCTGTCACAGGGGTTCCCGCCCGAGATGACGATCGCCAACACCGACAGCCTCGGCGAACGAACCCAGACCGCATTCCCCGACTCGAAGGTCGTCAAGTCGCTCACCACCGTGTACTGCGAAGTCATGGTCGACCCTACCCGGGTCCCCGGCCAGCACAGCATCTTCGTCGCAGGGAACGACAATGCGGCGAAGGAGACCGTCGCTGGACTGCTTCAGCAGTTCGGCTGGTCCGCTGATTCGGTCCTGGACCTCGGTGACATTAGCGGAGCCCGCGGAGCGGAGATGTACTCCCGGCTGTTCTTTGAGCTCTATAACCGCTTCGGCACCTTCGACTTCAACATCAACGTCGTCCGCAGACGCTGACCACCAACGAAAAGAAACACTTTGGACAGCAATGCCTTCCTGCCCAGCGTCGGCCAGACATGCCTCACAGATCTCGGTCAGACACCCCCTGGGCCATTTCACCGTCGAGATCACATTTGAGACCGAGACGTGCGCGAGCTTCCTCGTCACCAGAGTTGGTCCAGCTGCAGGGGCACCTGGACCGGCGTGCGCTGAGCCGGGGATGCGCTGAAACGCGGTGATGCCCCCGAGGGATCCCTGGGGGCATCACCGCGTGAGCTATGGGGTGCGGCCTATTTGCCGCTGTAGACGGGGAAGGCGCTGTGCTCGCCGTAGTCCACGTCGCGAAGGCCGCGCAGTGCATCCATGTCCGCCTCAGAGATCTCGAAGGTGACCTCGGCGTTGGAGCGCATGTGCTCCGGGTTCGCGGTCTTCGGCAGCGACACGGTGCCGAGCTGCAGGGTGTAGCGGATGCACAGCTGCGGCACGGTCACGCTGTACTTCTCGGCCAGGGCCTTCACGTCGGGGTTCTTCAGGATCGCGCCGTGTCCGATTGGCGAGTACGCCTCGACGAGGATGCCCTTGCCCTCGCAGTAGGACAAAAGATCGGAGGGCGTATTGCCTGCGTGCACGAGCAGCTGGTTGACGTGCGGCACGACGGCCGCGGTCTCGAGCAGGCTGTCCAGGTCCTCCTGCAGGAAGTTGGACACGCCGATCGAGCGGATCTTACCTGCCTGGTGGGCCTCTTCAAGAGCGCGCCATGCCTGGCGGTTGCCGTCGGCGTAGTCGCCGCCGCGGAAGTCGTTCCACGGCTGCGGGCTGTGGATGAGCATCAGGTCGATGTAATCCAGTCCCAGCGCCTCCAGGGACCCCTCGATCGAGGTGACCGCGGCGTCGTGGTCCTTGATCTCCGCGGCCAGTTTGGTCGAAACGAACAGCTCGTCGCGGGCGACGCCGGAATTGCGCACGCCTTCTCCGACGCCGTGCTCGTTGCCGTAGGCCTGAGCGGTGTCGATGTTGCGGTAGCCGATTCCGGCCGCCGCCTTCACTGCGTCTGCGGCCAAGGCGTCGTCGATGAACCAGGTGCCGAGTCCCAGCTTTGGGATCTCGACCCCGTTGGACAGTGTGTAGTTCTCGTTCAGGATGGTCATGCGTACCTCTCCATTCTTCTTCTGTTGTGATCGTGCAACCCTTCCCGATGGCGGGTACCCGCCGATGGCGCAGTACCCGTTCATCGTGGGCGGGACAGGTCAGAGGTTCTGGTCGAAGAACCCCGTCAGCCTGCTCCAGGGGATCAGGTCAACCTTGTCGTAGAGGTCCACGTGTCCGGCACCGGGGACGATGTGCAGTTCCTTTGGCTCTGGGGCCTGCTCGTACGCGTCTTCAGTGTAGTAGCGGGAGTGCGCCTTCTCGCCGGCGACGAACAGGAGGGGCCGCGGGGCGGTGAGCTCGATCTGAGCGAGCGGCATGAAGGCCGTGATCGCGCCGAGGCTGGTCAAGCTCAGCGCGTGCGACCGAGGGTGCTGGCCGCGCGGAGTGGCGTAGTATTTGGCGAACTCGTCGGCCGCGGCCTGCTGCGACGGCTTCAGCGGCACAGCGTTGCCACCACCGTAGCGAACCTCGCCGCCCTCGAACTCCGTCCAGCGCTGCTGCGCGGCCTCGGCAAGGGCCTTATGGCGCTCGGCGATGGTGTTCGCCTCGTTGGCGATGGGGGCGTAGCCCTGACCGTCGCGGTAGGCGCGGCCCATGTCGTACATGCTGACCGTGGCCACGGCCTTCAGCCGCGGATCGACCTGCGCGGCGGCCAGGGAGAACCCGCCGCTAGCGCAGACGCCGATCACGCCGATCCGGTCGCGGTCGATGTCCGGGTGGGTGCCGAGGTAGTCCACGGCGGCGCTGAAGTCCTCAAGGAAGGCCTCGAGGGAGGCGATGTTGCGCGGCGTGCCGCCGCTTTCGCCGTTGTAGGAGGCGTCGAAGGCGAGGGTGACGAAGCCGTGCTCGGCCAACGTCTGCGCATACAGGCCGGAGGTCTGCTCCTTGACGCCGCCGAACGGGTGCCCGACGATCAGCGCCCGGGCCCGGCCGCGGACGCCCTGGGGGCTGTATAGGTCGGCGACCAGCTCGATGCCGTAGCGGTTCTTGAACGAGACCTTCGTGTGATCAACGTTCTTGCTGCGCGGGAACGTTTTGTCCCACTTGCTGTTCCACTGGCGCTTGACCTCGGCGTGAGCGGCGGTGCCGCCCACCGCGGTGAGCGTCCCGGTCGCCACGGCGGCTCCGGTCAGCTTCAGCAGGTGACGGCGCTGCAGGCCGCGGCCGGTCTGCTCGGCGCTCATCGGTTCACGGGACTCTGTCGAGGTCATGGTTGGCCTTTCTGGGTTCGTGGACGTCGATGCGCCGCGGCGTCGTCGATGCAGCACTCCGTCCGATCCGGGAAGAATGGGGCCTTCCCGGCTCTGTCTTTTGACACATCCATGGAACCCCACCGATTCGCCGCAGCGGGAGTCCCTCTTGGTACCCCCCACGACAGGGACTCCCGCACCGTCAATTCTCCGTGTTGCATTAATGGAAGTACTCCTCGGACCGACCCGGAAGGCCCTCCACGATTCGACTGCCCAGAACAACCGCCGACGAAGCGGTCGTCGAGGTCGTCATCGACGAGGACAACCCCACGACCCGCTCGTTCCTCGCGACGCTGCCGGTGACCCTGGCGTTCTCCGACTACGGCGGCAAGGAGAAGGTCGCGACCCCGACCGGGGAGGGGGACTTCACCGACGCCGAGGGAGATCAGATCCAAGAGTCGGGCAGCTCTTCTCCTCCAAGCCGCCGGGCAACTTCGGGTTCTTCGACAACTCCGACGGGAACACCGTCTCGCACGACCTGACCAGGATCGGTAAGACCGAGGACATCGACCAGATCGAACTGCTGGACGTGCAGAAGGTCACCTTCCCCCGCGCCGGCTGAACAAAGGAAACGACGAGAATGAAGCTCACCACGACTCCTCTGACCAGGCGCAGCCTCCTGCTAACCGGAGCGGCGCTTGGCACAGTGGCCCTGGCCGCCTGCACCAGCGCTCCCCCGCAGGGCGCCTCGACGCCTGCGCCGACAGGAACCGGACCTGGTCGCCCCGGGACCTCCGGAAACGTCGTCCGGGCCCAGGGTGGCCTGTACGGCGTCGGTGTGTACAACACCCGGCAAGTCGCCGACGAGCTGGTGTGGATCGCCGAGAACGTCCAACCGCTCGACGGCGACAGGAAGCGGATCCTCATCACCGGTTCCACCGCCGGTGCCGGGCAGCTCGCCGCTGCCCATCTCCTCAAGCGCGGGCACACGGTCATCGCGCACGCCCGGAACGAGCAGCGCGCCGCCGACGCGCGCCGCGACCTGCCGGGCCTCGAGGACGTGGTGACCGGCGAGCTGCTCGACCTCGACCAGACCAGAGCGCTGGCCGAGCAGATCAACGCCCTCGGCGAGTTCGACGTCATCGTCCACAACGCCGGCGAGTACGGGCTCCCCGACGGCGACCTGCTCAACTCCAACTCCCTCTCGCCGTACCTCCTCACCGCGCTGGTGACCCCGCCGGGGCAGCTGATCTACCTCACCTCGGACCTGCACCTCGGCGGAGGCCTGAGGCTCGACGAGGTGCGCTCGGGCGGCGGCATCGGCTATGGCGACAGCAAGCTGCACATGGCGATGATCGCCACCGCAGCGGCACGACTCTGGCCAGACCGGCAGGTGAACGCCGTCGCACCCGGCTGGATCCCCACCCGGATGGGCTTCCACAACGGGAACACCAGCACCCCCGACAGCCTTCGCGACGGCTACATGACCCAAGTCTGGCTGGCCGAGGGCCTCGAGCCCGGCAGCGACGTCACCGGCGAATTCCTCTTCCACCAGCAGGTCGAGACCCGCGTCAATGAGCTCGTGCACGACACCCAGGCGCAGGACCGGCTGCTGGCCGCCTACGCCGAGCAGACCGGCGTCGCTTTCCCCGCAGAGAGCTGAACTCCAACTTCCAGTCTCGCCAAACGGGAGCCGCGCCGCCCACAGAAAGGATCGGGGACTCTTGAGCGTCTCCACACACCGACCTACCACTCCACCGCTGCCCTCCGGCCACCGCGCGGGGTATCAGCGGGCCCGGCGTCACCATGTTTTTGTGCGCGGGGAAACGTGCTCTGGGCAGCTCAAGATGCTCGTCCAAAACAGGGTCACCCTGTCCCATAGAACCAGATCGACCTTGTCCTAAAGGTCCAGTGCCTAGCTCCAGTGCGGCATGAGGAGCACCGGGGCGAGTCGAGCTTTCCTACTCATGTCGGTGGTGCTTCTCCTCCGGAGCGATCACTGGGCGGTGTGTCCGGCGTCGACAGGCAGGGCGACGCCGGTGACGTAGCTGGCCGCGTCGGAGCACAGCCACAGCACCGCGGCGGCGACCTCCTCGGCGCGGCCCAGCCTCCCCAGCGGTACGCCAGCCGCGGCGGCGCCGCGGTCGAGCTCGGCGTTGGCGGCCATCCGGGCGACCATTGGTGTCTCGATCGTGCCCGGGCAGACGGCGTTGACGCGCACGCCGTGCTTTCCGTACTGCAGGGCGACGCTCTTCGTCTGGCCGATCACGCCGTGCTTGGTTGCGTGGTACGTGGTCCGCCCGTCACCGCCGACGAGCCCGCCCAGAGAGGAGCAATTGACGATAGCACCGGAGCCCTGCTCGCGCATCTGCTTCAGCTCGTGCTTCATCGATGCCCAGACACCTTTGAGGTTGACGGCAACGAGCTTGTCGAAGGCCTCTTCGGACTCATCGGCGGAGTCGACGGGCGGGAGCATGATACCGGCATTGTTGAACGCCATATCCAGCCTGCCGAAAGCATCGACGGTGGCTCGGACCGCGGCAGCGATCTGGTCCTCAGCCGTGACGTCGCAAGGGAAAGCGATGGCCTTCAGCCCCTCCGCGGCGAGTTCATCAGCGAGATGTTGGCTGGACTCGCCGTCCAGGTCGACGATCGCGACGTTCGCGCCCGACTCGGCGAAGGCGCGGACCGTGGCCTGGCCCATGCCGGCGCTACCACCGGTGACGAGGGCGGTCATGCCATTAAAGTCGTAGGTGACGGACATGGTGGTGCTCCTTATTCTTAAGTTCTCCTATGGGGTGGCTGTCCGGTCGGGGGTGTCCCTCCGGTGCAAGCTGTGGGGTCGAACCGCAGGCACTCCCCTCGTCAGGACCGGGCCGGCCTCGACTGACGGGGCCCGCTGCTGGACGGTGTCATCGACCAAGCGGTCGTCATGGGCGACGCCCTCGACGGACGCCAGCCGTAGTTCCGCCGGGCCTGGATGACGTTCGGCTCGTCCCAGCTGTTCTGGCCGAACTCGGAAGCGAACATTCCGCTGTCGATTTCCCCAGGCCAGACCCTGCGGGTTGCGATATCCGTAGCTGTAGACCGGCGAGCCGTTGTGGAAGCGGGCCAACGGAATGCCGTCCGCGACCAGTTCCGCAGTGCCACGCCACCCGAACCGGCTTCGCTGCTCGGCCCGGTACCGCTCGAGCCCGTTCTCGTCGTCGTCAGTGAAATATGCGTATGAGATGCCACCGTGCACAGGGATACCAAGCAGGCCGCCCTCCCCCATTCGCATCGCCCCGACAGCCCTCCCTACGTGATGTGTAGCGCCGTCGCACGCCTGATCAGGGATCCGGCTGGGGTCCCGCTGGCTGTGCAGCACAGAGGTTCTGCGAGTGGCCAGGAACGTCCTCATGCCTCAACCTCACCAACGAAGGAGCGGAACGCGCCGCGGTCGCGGTGTAATAAGAAGATGCGGTCGGCGAGGGCGTCGGGCTCATGGTCGGGATCGCCGCCACCGATGCCGCGCGGGATGATCAATTGCGCGACGTGAATGCCCTCGGACCCAAGGGCGTCATGCAGCATCTGCCCATAGGCGCTCTCAGCGGCGAAAGCCACCGAGGTACCCGCGACTCCGCCGTTCGGACGTACGGCGCTGCCTCCGTTGATGAAGAGGATCGTGCCGCGTCCCAGCTCCCGCAGCACAGGCAAGAGGTGCTGGACAGCGGCGACCGGCCCAAACACGGACTGCTCGATCGGGCCGAGGAGGTCCTCCGCGGTCGTCTCAAGAACCGGCTTCATGAACTCCTTTGCGGGCACCGGACTGTACTGGAGGACCTCGATCGCACCAAGATCGCCGGCCGCTGCGTCGAGGGCAGTGCGCAGGGCTTGCGGGTCGCGGGCGTCGGCTGCGTAGCCGCGCGCTGTGATCCCTTTGCCCGTCAACCCTGCAGCAAGGTCGTCCACGTTAGCTTGGGTGCGAGAGATCAGGGCGACCGAGAAGCCCTCGCGGCCGAAACGGTGGGCCGTCGCCTGCCCCAGTCCGGTGCCGGCTCCGATGATCGCGATCGTGCTCATGATGGGTCCTTCCGTCAGGCTTCAGGGCTTCAGGGGCGGTGGAGTCTGGAGGGCCCGTTTCTGGACCACTCCGCGACGCCGTCCACGTCCTAAACAGTAGGCACTCGACGACTGCAAAGGGAGTCCCTTCGAGTACCTCCATCAGCCGGGATTCCCGCGGGAACAGACGCAATCGCCTTGATCGTGGCGCTCCAGGGGCGCGAGCGTCTCCGGGTCGAAATGGTGTCGAACAGGCCCGTGCTGCCATCGACGCTCCGGCTGATCTTCACAGCCGGAGCTCTCCGGCAAGATGCCTCAGATGGAGGGAGTCAGTGCGCTTCTCGCCGCTGACGGAAGTCCGCTGCCCCGCCGTCCTCGCTGGCGGCCCAGGAGGAGAGCAGCTGCATCCGCTCTGCCGAGGCCGATCCAGGCTCGGCGGCGTAGATCGTCAGGGTCAGGCCGGGCTCGGACTCCAGCTCCATGCCCTCATACGCCAGCGTCATCTCGCCGACGACGGAGTGGTGAAACGTCTTGAAGCCCGTGCCGTGGTTGCGGACATCATGCGCGCCCCAGAGCCTGCGGAACTCCTCGCTCCGGGTCGAGAGCTCTCCGATCAGGTCGTGCAGCTCCTTGTTGCGCGGGTCCCGGCCAGCCTCTGTGCGCAGGATCGACACCGTTATCTCCGCGAATGAGTCCCACGCAGGGTAGAAGTCATAAGAGCGCTGATCCAGGAAGGTGAATCGAGCGATGTTTGGCGGCTGGCCTGGCATGTTGTAGGCGTCCTTGTAGAACGCCCGGCCCAGCGCGTTCGCCGCGAGCAGGTCCATCCGCCCGTTACGCACGAACGCGGGGCCCACGGTGACCGCGTCAAGGGTCCATTGCAGACTCGGGTGGGGGGCCCACCCCTTCGGGCTGCGCCGCCGCGGCGACCGCGCGACCGGGCTGGCTGCGTGCGCAAGGTCGAACAGGTGGGCCCGCTCGGCGTCGTCCAGCAGCAGCGCCGTGGCGATGGACTGCAGGACCTCGGGGGACGCGCCTCTGATCGCGCCGCGCTCCAGCTTGGTGTAGTACTCCACGCTCACGCCGGCGAGAGTCGCCACTTCGCTGCGCCTCAGGCCGTCCACACGACGGTTAGTACCAGCGGGCAGACCGACATCCTTCGGCTCCACCTTGGCCCGTCGGGAGGTCAGGAACGCGCGCACCTCCGCCTTGTTGTCCATGCATTCAACGGTATGCCGACTCCGGGGGTTCGAGGGAGTCCCTCTTGGTACCTCCCTCCATCGACCGGGACTCCAACTCGGGGAGGGCCCGCGCGATCATCGTCTGCATCTTCCAATACTCCCCTGTTTTCTTTCCGCACTCATCGGCGCCGTATTTCAACAAGTACTCGTATCCGTCCGCGCACCACCCGCCCGTCACTCCCCAGCAACCGGCGATTATTGCAACTGCAGTGACCAAACTCAGCTGTCATTTTTGACCGGAGTGAGGACAGGTGGAGGACGGGTTACGCGCAGCGACAATTGCGGTGAGCCAAACCAGAATGGCCAGGACGGCGTAACCGGCCGTGATGGTGGGAAGGCTCAAGGTGCGGCTGGCCTGCCCTGCGATCAGGCTCGGCACCGCCGAGCCTGTGTATGAGATGGCGAAGATTACAGCGAGGAGGCCGGCGCGATCCCTGGGAAGGGCACCGGAGAGGAGGGCGCTCATGCTGCCCGAAGTTGCGGCGCCCATTCCGATGCCGCCAATGATGCCGGCTCCGATGTAGAGGCCCAAAGTTCCGGCAGTGCTGGCGTATGTGAGGCCAACGCCGGCTAAGGCTACAAGCGTCATCCCCAAACGTTGCGCAGCCGCCGGCGTCAGGCGTCCGGCGATGAACCCACCGAAGAAACTCGGTGCCATATAGGAGGCGAACACGGCGGCGGCGGCGAGTGGACTGTGTGACCCCAGGTTCTCGGCCGTGATGGAGGGGCCGAACGAGGTGAAGTAGCCGCCGATAGCCCAGGTGGCGACAAAGATGCCCGAGGCGAGAGGCAGGTAGCGGCGCGACGCCGCCGGGACCGCGAGCCGTGGAATAAGTGAGGCCCACGCCCCGGCTGTGCGGGGAATTGTCTCAGGACGTGTGGCGAGGGCGAGGGCGCAGCCGAGGAGGACCCCGGCGACGACACAGAAGGTGAGTTCGCGCGGGGCGGGTGCCAACTCGACGAGCATGCCGGAAAAGAAAACGCCGACGGCGAGCCCGACGGCGGCGCCGGCGCTGGTGATCGCGGCGACAAGCCATCTTGGGCGCCGGGGTGCGACGTCGACGATGTAAGCGCCGATGGCGCTGGAGGCGAGACCAGCGGCAAGGCCTTGAAGGGCGCGGCCGATCAGGAGGGGGAGGAAGCTGTGGACCCACAGGAGTGCGAGGCAACCGGCGGCGGCAATCAGGAGCGCGGCGATGGAGACGGGGCGCCGCCCGTGGTGGTTCGAGAGCCGGCCCAGGATAAGCAGTGCGAAAACTGCGCAGACGAAGTAGGCGACGGAGACCAGTGAAAACTGATCGTTGGTGAGGCCGTCGGCAGTTCGGTAGGTGTCGTAAAGGGGAATGACGGCCGCGCCGGCAGCGAAAACGCAGATGAAGGAGACGGTGGCCGCGACGAAGCCGCGCCCATTGGGGCGGCCGACAGCGTGGCCGGAAATCGGGTGTGAGTTGGTCATGGGCTTCCTGATGTGGCGAGCTCCCTACCACGGGTCCCCTGGGATCGTGGTACGTGCGAGCGAAGAGCGGGCGACACTTGTGAAGTGCCGTTGTTCAACCCATGGAGATCGTCACGGTATCCATACTTGCTACGCTTCGTGCCTGGTTTCTCGCGAGGGTCGGATCACAACCGCCAAAACATTCTGCCGGCAGTGGAAGACCCGGGCTTGGGAGTTTCAATGGAACGGCTGATTCATCGGGATTTGCATCACCAGCGTCTCACTCCAGCGAGAAACCATCGATACCCATGATGTGGGCGGGAGCTCCGACGCATTCGCGTGTTCGATACTTCTCCAGCCTGAATCCTCGCTTTGTCAAGGATTCAGCACAAGGAAGGGCGCTCGTTGGCCGTCTTGTGTATGGACTTGGCCGTCTTGTGTATAGAACAGGGCACTCCGCTCTTCAGACCGCCGTCGACCACCGTATGCGCCCCGGACCGGTGCAACGCAAGGGCCGTGCCCAGAGTAGCGATCGAGCGCCGCGGTCCCTCAGGGGTCAGCGCAATGACACTACATCGTTTACCACCGTGCTGTATCTGGACCGCGATAGGACTGAGGTTGTTGCTGCTGAACTCGGCTGCCCCTACGGGGTCGGGAATGTCGCCAACAATGTACTCGATGAATTCTCCGGCGAAAGTTTGGAGTTTCAAAAGGGTGGTTCGGGAACCATAGACTGCTCCGGCGACCACCGCCGATCCGACGAACTGGTTGGAAGCGTGTCGATGGTTTCGTGTGTCTTCCATGCTCTCTTCCTGGCTTACGGCAGACGCAGATGACCTTATAAAACCGCGCCAGCTTCTGCGCAGCGGCGAGGTCCTGGTTTAGTGAGGGGCAGCCGGGGCCGTCTCGGACGCGGCCCAGAGCTTACACCCGCGGGACCGCCATGTACTTGTATTCGAGAAATTCGTCGATGCCCACGCGGCCTCCCTCGCGGCCCAAACCCGAGGCCTTGACGCCACCAAAGGGCGCCGCAGAGCTGGCCACGACGCCCGTGTTCAAGCCGACCATGCCAACCTCGAGAGCCTCTCCCACGCGGAGGCCCCGGTCCACATCCTGAGTGAACAGGTAGCCCACCAGGCCAAACGGGGTGTCGTTGGCCATGCCGACGGCCTCCTCTTCTGTGTCGAACGGGATGACAGGAGCTACCGGACCGAAAATCTCCTCGCTCATGAGGTCCGCCTCCGCCGAAACGTCAGCGAGCACCGTGGGCGGGAAAAAATAGCCCGGGCGGTCTGGCCGGCTCCCACCGCAGACCACCGTCGCGCCCTTGTTCACAGCATCATTGACGAGCTCCTGGACCTTCCGCAGGGCCTTCTCCTCCACGAGCGGTCCAACCTCGGTGCCCGGCTCGGCGCCGTCGCCAACCGAGAGCGAGCCCAGCCGTAAGGCGAGACGGCGAGTGAACTCGTCGGCAACGGGCCGCTGGACGAAGATCCGGTTCGCGGCTGTGCAGGCTTCGCCGATGTTGCGCATTTTGGCCGCGACAGCCCCTTCAACGGCACGGTCCAGATCTGCGTCCTCAAAAACGATAAGCGGGGCGTTGCCGCCCAGTTCCATGGACGATCGCATTACGTTCTTCGCCGCCTGCTCCAGGAGACGCACGCCCACTCCGGTGGAGCCGGTGAAGCTGACTTTGCGTGCGATTCCACTTTCCATCCATGGTGTGACTACGTCGGAGGCCCTGGTGGTGGTGACGACGTTCAGCACGCCCTTGGGCACGCCGGCCTCGACCAGGATGTCCACGAGCGCGAGGGAGGATAGCGGGGTAAGGGCGGCGGGTTTGAAAACCATGGTGCATCCGGCGGCAATAGCTGGCCCGATCTTCCGGGTTCCCATGGCCAGGGGAAAATTCCACGGCGTTACCAGGACGCAGGGACCCACAGGCTCCTTGGAAACGAGGATACGGTTTTTGCCGTCACCTGTGGTGGTCAGGTCGCCGCCTATGCGGACGGCTTCCTCGGAGAACCAACGGAAAAATTCCGCGGCATAGGCTACCTCACCTTTGGCTTCGTTCAGAGGTTTACCCATTTCCGCTGTCATGATCAGGGCCAGCTCATCCTGCCGGGCCATGATCAGGTCGAAGGCACGGCGCAGGATCTCGCTTCGTTCTCTGGGAGAAGTTTTGGCCCACTGCTTCTGTACCCGCCCGGCCGTTTCAATGGCCCGACGTGCATCTTCAGGGCCCCCGTCGGCCACTGTGGCGATAACTTCCTCGGTGGCGGGGTTGACCACGTCGAATCGTGCACCGGAAGCCGCGTCGGCCCATTCGCCGTCAATGAACAGACGTGTGTTGACCTTCGTGATGGCCTCCGCTGCCCTCCGCGAGGTTTCGGAGTAGGTAATTTGCTGAATACTCATGAGGGATCCTTTTCTGGAATGGACGGGAATGGTTTGTGGTCGTTCTTCGGGGAGACCGCGCCCTTGGGCAACGGTTAAGCGCCCGGCAAGATGACGGCCCAAGCGGGAGACGCCGAACTGTTGGACTGTGTCGCGTAGGACAAGCCGCTGAGGACCACAAAACTCTTCGCCATTTCCTCAGCGGCGGCCAGCTCTCCTCGCCGCCAACCTGGTGGCCCTGGCCGGCAGGATTGGGCTGGAAATCCCTTTCTGCATCGGTCTTCGATACGCTGGTGGTCCCCAGTTTGGAGGTCCTCTAGTTAATTCAGGGGTGGGGTATCAGCAGGAACAACACCGGTCCCATACAGGTCAATGGCGAGATCCCTTAGCGCACGCAGAGCGACACGTTGAGTGAAAGGGCCATAGGAGACGCGGGCTACGCCAAGTTCTTGCATCTCGGCGGCAGGCAGGGCCCCGGGGGCGCCGCCGCCCACCGATAGCTTCCCTCTACCCAGTCCGTTCACCAGAGGCTCGATGACTTCCCGGGTGCGTGCTCCCGGGACGAACACCAGCGCCGCGCCAGCATCGAGGAATGCGCGGCCTCGGGCAATAGCGTCATCGATGCTGTCTGTGACGGGGCGACCCCCGCCCATAAAGATCGCGTCCGTCCGTGCGTTGAGCTGAAATGCAATGCCCTCATCATTGGCGGCCCCCATGATGGCGCGCACGCGGGCGACAGCTTCATCGAAGGGTCGAAGGCGGTCCTCGACGTTGGCTCCGACAACGCCGAGCCCGATAGCCCGGCGGATCGTCTCGGCCGGGTTGTCATAACCATCGTCCAAGTCGGCCGTGACGGGAAGGTCAACGGCGTCGACAACCGTCTTGACCCCCGCTAGCGCTAACTCCAGAGGCATCGTGCCGTCGGCGAAACCATACATGGCGGCGATAGAGTGGCCGGCGGTAGCGATCGCTTTCGTCCCAGGCACCGCCGCGACTGTTGCTGCGCTGATCGCGTCCCACACGTTCACAACCCGGAGAATCTCGGGGGCCTCATGCAGCGCTTTCAACTGCTCTGCGCGGTCTGATTGACTTGCTGCAATCATTATTTTCCGTTCTTTGTCGTCACTTGCTCAAACCCTCGCGAATGCGGGTCTGGTATCAGAGAAATGCCGCAACAGCGGGCGAAAGAACGGCAGCCAAACTGGTGCTCTTCTGCTCTTCGCAGCCCGACTCGGCATTAGTCACGCAGAAAGTTCTGCGACGCGACGAGCCAGGTAGTCCACGCCCAGACGAGGGCTCGAGAGAACCGTCATCTTGGTCTTCTCCTGGAGCACCCTGGCAAGGCGGTTCATGGATGCCTGGGCGAGGACGATCATGTCAACCTCATTGGCGAGGTCCATTGCCTGCTCGATGATCATCGCGTCATGCTTTTCGCGGTCCCCTGCCATGAGGACCGAAAATGCGCCTTCGCATAACCGCTGCTCGAGTGAAATGCTACGGCCGATCTCGTCTGCTTTTGCACGGATCAAATCCGATGTTGGACCAAGTGTGGTGGGTACGGTGGCCAAGACGCCAACGCGGTAGCCTTCGCGGGCGGCGCGCATCGCCATCGCCTCGTCAATTTTCACCACAGGCGTTTGAACGTTACGGGCTGCGACGTCCAGGGCCGGTCCCAGGGAAGAGCATGCAGAGAAGATGACATCGGCTCCCGCTGCTTCCGCTGCCTTCGCAAGATGGGTCATTCGCGCCTCGCTATCGGAGGAGATCCCCCCCTCGCGCACAACAGTCGCCAAAACGTCAGAATCCACAAAATGCATGACTTCAGCATCGGGAATGAGCTCAGCAATAAGGTCATTGATCACGGGCTCGACAGAAACAAAGACGAAGCTTGTGTGCAGAATTGCGATCTTCTTTGACACGCTAATTAGTTCCTTTTTCTACGGCCGACGCTCACGGAGTCGGCCAGAAATGAGTGGGTACGTCCCTAGCTTGGACGGGAAATCAAAGCTGAGATCAGTTGATGTTTAGGATATCCCGACATATGGGATATCGTCAATATGAGCCTGTCATCTCTTCCGATATCACCCGAGGACCTCCCCCTTGGACTCGGACAGTGAAACGTTCTTGAGCTGCTGCCGCCATGGGCGGTTTCCGGCCGCAGCCAGCGGCGGATTTTATGAGGTCCGCAGGTAGCAGGGCTTCAAACTCCCGGATCGGAGCCAGAAATTCTCGTGGCCCATCTCGCCTTGGGGTTACGCCAAAGCCTGGAATGTGAAATGGGGGGATCCTGCATTCTGTGTCCGCGATCATGGGCGACCTGCAGCCGACGTAGAGAGCGAGCCTACAGGCGCTTTGAGGTTCCGTCGGCTGGCGCATACCAGCGAGGGATAACTTTTTCTCTCTGGTCCAACGCTCGGCGGATACCGCCTGATTCAGCACATGCCTGGAAGGTTCCCGTGCTTTCACGAAGCGGTGGACGGGATCCTGGTCATAACTGCATGTAAACGCTCTTGGTGTAGAGGTAGGTGTCCATGTGGGCAGCTGTACCCTTGGAGCCATACCCGCTCAGCTTCGTGCCACCGAACCCGACCAGCGGATCGATGTACCCATAGCAGTTCACCCACATCGTGCCTGTATGCACGCCTTGGACCACCCGGAGGGCAGTGGACAGGTTTTGGGACCACACTGCTCCCCCGAGGCCGTACTCGCTGTCATTAGCGATAGCGATCGCCTCGTCGACGTCATCGAACGGGAGTATGGAGAGGACCGGGCCGAAGATCTCTTCGCGGGCGATTCGCATCTCATTGGTCACGCCACCGAAGACGCTCGGCTCCATGAAGTACCCATTCCCGAGTTCGTTCCCGATTCGTCGGCCGCCGCAGAGCAGTTCGGCCCCTTCATTTCGGCCGATATCGACGTAAGACAGCACCGTGTCCAGTTGCGGCTGGGAGATGACCGGGCCCAGTGCAGCCTCCGAATCCAAGCTGTGACCGACCCGCAGGGTTTTGATGAACGCCAGCAGCCGCTCAGTGAAGTCCTCCACGATGGGCCGCTGGACCAGCACCCGCGTGCCGGCGAAGCAGATCTGGCCAGAGTTGGCGAACACACCCATCGCAGCTCCCGGCACTGCCTTAGCCAGGTCGGCATCCGCGCAGATGATGTCTGCCGACTTACCGCCCAGTTCAAGCTGCAGCTTCTTGATGTTCACGGTCGACGCTTCAATAATCCGGCGGCCGGTCTCCGTCGATCCAGTGAAAGCGATGCGGTCGACGTCGTGGTGGGCGGCCAGGGCATTTCCGGCTTCTCGGCCTGGACCGGTGACGACGTTGATGACCCCCGCGGGAACTCCGGCTTCATGAAGGATCTCGGCCACCCGCAGCACCGTCATGGAGGCCTCGGAGGCTGGCTTGAGTACGGCGGTGCATCCGCTGGCCAGCACTGCACCGATAATCCAGAACTGGCTGTTGAGCGGGCCGTTCCAGGGGATGATTCCGCCGATGACCCCCACCGGTGCCTTCAGAGTCATGGTGGTGACATTCCCGGCGATGCCGTTCATCAACGTCTCACCTGAAATGCTGGTGGCCTGGGAGGCGAAGAACGCCAGCATTTTCATCAAGGCGGGCTTGGTATTGCGCAACCTTGAGACCGGGGCACCCATGTCCATCGCCTCAATTTGAATCAGCTCCTCAAACCTTTGGTCAAGGACCCCGGCGATGCGCATCAGCAACCCCTGGCGCTCGTAGGGGCTCCAGGAGCTCCACGGGCCGTTGAACGCTTTTCGTGCGGCGAGGACTGCGTGATCAACGTCAGCCTGGCCACCGGAGGCGAACCGGGCCAAGACCTCGCCGGTGGACGGATTGGTCGTCGTCAGCGTTTTTCCGGACTGTGCAGGGACCATCTGGCCATCGATGAAGAGATGGTGCACCTCACGGGACCAAAAGCTCTGCGCTTGCTCGGACAGTGCGGGACTCTGCTGGATTGTGGTCATGACATTCCTCTCAAGGTGACCTTTGTCGTTGGGTTAGTCGAAGAGGAAGACGCCTTTGCCGATCTTGCGTTGATCGAACAGGTCATAGGCCTTCTCTGCCTCGGCCAGCCGGAACTCATTCGTAAATAGCGACTCAACGTCCAGGCCCCGTTCTGCTACGAACCGGGCACAGTCTTCCTGCTGGTTCTTGCTGAAAGTCAGCGAGCCCACCACCGTTTTCCGCAACTGGATAAGCTCTTCGCTTTCCAAATCGATTCTTCCGAAAACACCCACCATGCAGGCGGTGCCCCAAGGCCGGACTGCCTGAACCGCCTGTTGACGCACTGCGTCAATGGCACTGCATTCGATGGATTTGTCGGCTCCTTCCCCGTTCCTGGTCAGCTCGCGTATGGCGGCAACGGGATCCTGCTCCCGGGAGTCGACCACGTGGTCGGCGCCGAAGCGCGTTGCCATCTCCAGCCGCGAAGGCTCAACATCGACCGCGATCACCCTGGCTCCGAATGCCTTCGCCAGCAAGGTGACGCTCAGTCCAACGGGCCCCTGCCCGAAGATGGCTACGGTCTCGTCAGCGGACAGCTCCACCCTCTTGATCGCTGCGAAGGCCGTACCGGTGCCACACGAGATGGCAGCCCCAGTCTTAAACGAGAGCGAATCCGGCAGTTTGATAAGGGTGTGCGCGGGGACCTTCATGAAATCCGCGTGCCCGCCGTCGCCGTCGAGCCCGCCGTATACGATCCGCGCATTGGGGCAGTATTGTGTCCAGCCTGAACGGCAGTACTGGCAGGTGCGGCATCCGTCGTAGTGGTGGACCATGACCCGGTCTCCGACCCGGGCTTCTGTGGGCCGGACCGCGTCGCCGACGAGCTCGACCACACCACACGGCTCGTGCCCTTCGATGACCAAGTCCGCTCCCGTGCGTACCGGGCCGTGGAGGTGATGAAGGTCGCTTCCGCACATCCCCGAGGCCTTCATGCGGATGACGACTTCATCAGGCCCCGGCACCGGGTCCGGATACTCACGGATTTCGAGCTTACTTTCGCCCAGGAAAACAACGGCTTTCATGTAAACGCTTTCGATGGTGTTCAAGAGTTGGACGGCCCGCGTGTGTGGTGGCCGGCAGTGAAGCCATTGCGTCGGTCATGCGGACTCAACAGATAAAACGGTTGGCGGACGCGGTCAGCCGTAAGAGCCAGGCAGCAAGCCCCGCATCAGCTGAACCCGACAGCGATGGAGTAGGAAAGGGATTCCGACTATCGCTGCGTGTCGTGCGGGACTGTGTGCCCCGCCGGGGCATCAGCGGTGTCGCCGTTCGGGGCGATCTGCGCCAACGCCTCAGCCGACGTGTCCACACGGGCGGCGGCGATGACCAACGTCACGAGAATGTACATGCCTGAGAGGGTCAGGATCACCCCGATGATGCCAAGGCTATTGAACAGCCACAGGACGATAAAGGGGGATGAGATGACGCAGATGCGACCGACGGTCTGAGCGAAGCCGCCGCCACGGAAACGGAAGGCGGTGGGGAAGAACTCCGGGACAGTTCCCAGAGCCAGAGTCAGGAACGACGAGACCATGCAGGTCATGAAGAAGCCGATGGCGATGATCAGCACAGGCTCTTTCATGAACGGGTAGATGGCAGCGACAATTGCTGTCAGCGTCCCGTACAGCATGATGATGTTGCGCCTCCCGAGGCGGTCGGCGAGCAAGAGGATTACTATCGGTCCAAGGACGTAGCCGGACATGATGGCCGCGTTGAACCCCAGCGATGACGACACGGTCATCCCCTGCTTCACGAAGAACGTCGGTATCCAACCGGTGACGGTATAGGAACCGAACAGGCTGATGATGGTCAGGAGCAGAGCCACCAACGTCCGCCGGATGACAGGGCGCGAGAACAGCACCGAGAACGGCACCCACTCGGCCTTTTCGTTCTCCACGTTGAGCATCTGGGGTGCGACCGAGCTGACCTCCTGGCTCGAAATGCCGGACTCCTTCGCGATCCTCTCGAAGACGGCCTCGGCGTCCTTGTGCCGCCCGCGCGACTCCAACCACCTCGGGGACTCCGGCATACCACGGCGCAGCCACCAGGTAATCAGCGCGCCCACGCCGCCGAGGACGAACATTGCGCGCCAGGACCACACAGGAATGACCAGCCAGCCGATGAGCGAGGACAACGAGACACCGAGGCCGGCAAAGATTCCGAGGACGCCCAGGTACCGGCCGCGATGGCTGCGCGGGATGAACTCGGTGACCATGCCGTAGCAGATCACGTATTCGGCACCCATCCCGATACTCATCAGGAATCGCAGACCGATGAGCACTTCCATGTTGGGTGCAAAGGATGCAGCCACAGCCAGGACCCCGAAAAGCGCCAAGTTGAACTGGAAAGCGAAGCCGCGCCCCAGCCGGTCGCTGAGCCAGCCTGCGAAAGCCGCGCCGATCGCGAGGCCGGCGTACGTGAACGACAAGAAGAGCGAGTTCAGCTCAAGAGTCGAGAAGCCAGAGGGCAGCAGCGACGCCAACACTGCGGATGAGAGCGTGTTGTCGAACGAGTCAAAGAACATGCCAAGCCCCACCAGCACCATCAGATGCCGGTGAAACTTGCCGATTGGGAGCTTATCGAGCCGGAGGCCCGCAGAAACGTGCGTGCTCATCAGCCCAAACCTCCCTCTCGCGCCGTGGCAACAAGGTTGGAGCAACTGGTGGCTTTCGCGCTCGTGACGGGGAGCAAGGCCCGTTCCGGGACAATACTCACGGTAGAAGCTCGATCTGATGGGCCCAGAGCACAAGCTTCGCACTGGTTCGATCGACATTGTTCGGACATGCGTTTTCACTACCTTTTGGCTTGGTGTTCGTGCACAGGGCGCGAACATATCGTTGGGGGCAAACTGCCCTTATCCGGGGGGTGGAAGCCTCGAGCAGGAAAAAATAACCTGACCGGGCCGGACACACGGAGTGACGAAATCTCAGCGGTTCGACAGTGATGGCGCCCACAGTTCCTCGGGGATATGGTTCACAATATCCTGCAATGTGAGACTGGGTCAATACTTTGAGCCGATGGATGGCGATCAGACTGGACTTGACTTTCAGGCCTGCGCGACCTCCGGATTGACTGGACGCGGGTCCCGGGCTGCAGATGAATACGGTTTCTCACCCCATTGTGCGAGCGACCCCCGCCAGGCCCGAATCGTCGAGATAAGCTGCCGGCTGGAGGCGTGCCCATGGTGGTCACATGGCATGGTGCAGGAAGGGTTTCCACAGCGTCAGTCACCCCTTACAACAGAGTCTGCAGCGAAGTATCATTAGCTTTATCCAACATAGCGGGATATAGTAAGGTCTCGAATTGGGTTGCTGCCCCCTTGGATTGTGCTCCAGCGCCCCAGCATGAGTGCAGCCGCTACAGCAGCGCCGCTACGCCGACCAGCGCACTTTACGCTTGCCGTAA
The DNA here is from genome assembly GCF_001428325.1 of Arthrobacter sp. Soil761. Lineage (NCBI taxonomy): Bacteria > Bacillati > Actinomycetota > Actinomycetes > Micrococcales > Micrococcaceae > Arthrobacter > Arthrobacter sp. Soil761. Next base: position 328,825 of record NZ_LMSF01000002.1, read on the forward strand.
TGCCACGCCACAAGGATCGACTATGACGACGACACCCCTGAATCAGGGCTCCGCAGGACTCCGCTATGCGGGCGTCGGCGCGGATGGGGATTTTCGCCGCCGCCCAGGGCTGGGCGGCGGGCCGGAGCAAGCGGGTGGAATCCGGCAACGCGTCGGCGCTGATGGTCCCCAGGAGGACGCAGCGGAAATCTCCGCCCCGGAACGCAGCGCTCCCCCACCTTGCAGGGCGGAGCCCGTGGCACCTATTCCACTCTTGGCGATATTTGGCGAAACAATTTGTAGCAATCCACCCGTTAGACCACAGCAACCACGAGGAATCAACGCATGAGCAAGCAAACCGAAGGCACGCAGGTGGACGGTCTGAGACTCCCCATCTCCCGGCTGGTCCTGGGAACCATGACGTTCGGCGACACGGTCGATGAGGCCACCGCAGGGCGGATGGTGAACGAAGCGCTTGACGCCGGCATCACCACCATCGACACCGCCAACTCTTATGTCGCGGGAACCACGGAGGAAATGCTCTCCCGCCTCCTCAAGGGGCGGCGCGGGGACGTCATCCTCGCCTCAAAGGCAGGCATAACGCACGCTGACCACGGGGAAAACTCGCCACTGTCCCGAGCAGGGCTGCGTAACAGCGTGGAAGGGAGCCTTCGCCGACTCGGCGTAGAGCGCCTTGATCTGTTTTACCTGCACCAGCCGGACCGCGCCGCGCCCCTGCACGAGACCCTGCGCACCGTGGCTGAGCTCGTGGCGGAAGGAAAAATCGGCGCCCTGGGTGTGTCCAACTTCGCGGCCTGGCAAATCGCCGACGTCATCCAGGCGGCGAACGAAGTGGGGGCGCCGCGACCCGTCGTGGCGCAGCAGCTATACAACCTGGTGGCGCGCCGGGTGGAGGAGGAATACCTCGAATTCGCCGCCACGCACCACGTGCACACGATGGTTTACAACCCCCTGGGCGGTGGGCTGCTAACCGGTAAGCACAGCTTCGACGCCAAACCGGCCACGGGCCGCTACGGCGACTCAAAGCTGGCCGCCATGTATACCCAGCGCTACTGGGACAGGCAGTTGTTCAACGCGGTGGACGAACTTACCCGTATCGCCAAGAACGCCGGCATCACACTGGCAGAGCTCTCCCTCCGCTGGCTCGCATACCGCGACGGTGTGGGCTCCGTCCTGCTGGGCGGATCCAAGGTGGAACAGCTCCGCGCCAATATCGCCGCCGTGGCCAACGGACCGCTGCCGGCCGATATCCTGGAGGCCTCCGAGGCCGTGGGTGCCGGGCTCCGCGGCCCGATGCCCGCCTACAACCGCTGACCCTTTCCCGAAGACGCGGCGAGTCAGCCGTTTACTCTCCTGTGGAAGTGATGTTGCCCGTGTTCTGCGGCCGTCACGCTTCTTGATCGGGAAATCTGTTCAAAGAAACCCAGATCTTTAAACACTGCTCAAGGCCCCTGCCAGTGCTTCTTTCTCTGAGAGAAACTTTGTGCTGCGTGAAAGACCACGAACTCCCCATTCGTCATTCCACACTGGCATGACGAAAGGCCCGACGCAACGTTCGGTGCCTAGCAGGCTTGCCGACCAAACGAGAAGGTCCGACCATGACAGAGATATACAAGATTGCAGTGATTGCCGGCGACGGTATTGGGCAGGAAGTTGTCCCCGAGGGAATACGGGCGCTGACAGCCGCGGCAGAGGCCTTCGATTTTAACCTCAAGACTACGGTCTTTGATTTTGCCAATGGCGATTACTACCTCAAGCACGGGAAGATGCTTCCGGATAACTGGGCCGATCAGCTCGGCGGCTTCGACGCTATTTTCTTTGGTGCCGTCGGTTCCCCGGATACTGTCCCGGACCACATCTCGCTTTGGGGAAGCCTCCTGCAGTTCAGGCGCCACTTCGATCAGTACGTCAACCTCCGGCCCGTCAAACTGCTGGCCGGAGTGAGGAGCCCGTTGGCGGACCGGGTTCCGGGGGACATCGACTTCTACGTCGTGCGGGAGAACACGGAAGGCGAATACTCGAGCATTGGCGGCAGGATGTTCGAGGGAACGGACAGGGAAACGGTCATCCAGGAGACGGTAATGACCCGGACCGGTGTTGACCGCATCCTCAAGTACGCGTTCGAGCTCGCTGCGCTGCGCCCAAAGAGGCATTTGACGTCGGCAACAAAGAGCAACGGCATCTCGGTAACGATGCCGTACTGGGACGAGCGGGTCGATGCAATGGCGCGGAACTTTAGCGACGTGAGAACCGACAGCTACCACATTGACATCCTGACAGCGAACTTCGTACTGCATCCAGAGCGGTTCGACGTGGTCGTGGCAAGCAACCTCTTCGGCGACATCCTGTCCGACCTGGGCCCTGCCTGTACCGGAACGATCGGCATAGCGCCCAGCGGCAACATCAATCCGGAACGTCGATTCCCGAGCCTCTTCGAACCCGTCCACGGATCGGCACCGGATATCGCGGGGAAGGGCGTCGCCAACCCCATCGGTCAGATCTGGAGCGCATCGATGATGCTGCAGCACCTTGGCGAAGATGCTGCTGCTGCCGCAGTGGTGCAGGCCTTCGAGAATGTCCTCGCAAGGGGCGATCGGTCCCTCACTCCTGACTTAGGCGGCAACGGCACCACGGAACTGCTGGGCAAGACCATCGCGGACGAAATCCGCACAATAGCAACCCGCCGCTGACAGTGGGCGTTCCGCTGCGTACCTCCACGGGCTGGAGCGTCCGGAGAGGCGACGCCGCGTCGGATCCTGCAGTTACCGTTACGGCCCGCCGTGAACCCCACCGACCCTCCGAGCACTCCATACCGACGAAAAGAAGAGCAATGACACCCACCTCATTCCCCACGGAACGCACCGTAGTACTGACTGGAGCGGCATCCGCCCGCGGCATTGGCCGTGCGGCCGCTGACCGGATGGCCGGCGAGGGCTGGTCCATCGCCATCCTGGACATTAACGGGGACGAGGCCAAAGACGCGGCGGCGGAGATCGGCTCCAGGCACGCCGTGAATGCCATCGGTGTGGGCGCCGACGTTTCCGACGCCGCCTCCGTGGACCGGGCCATCACCGCATTCGAAGAATCGCTGCCGCCGATCGTGGCCCTTGCAAACCTCGCCGGCATCAGCTCACCCACACCGTTTATGGAGACCAGTGTGGAGGAGTGGGACAAGGTTTTCGCCATCAACATGAGGGGTACTTTCATCGTTTCCCAGCGGGTGCTCAAGGGAATGATTTCTCGCGGGCTCGGGCGGATCGTCAGCATCTCATCGATTTCCGCCCAGCGAGGTGGCGGCACCTACTCTAAGGTTGCGTACAGTGCATCGAAGGCTGGGATCATTGGCTTTACCCGAGCGCTGGCCCGCGAAGTCGGGGAATTCGGCGTCACCGTGAACGCTATAGCCCCGGGCCCCATTGACACAGACATTATGGGCGGCACGTTGACGGAGGAGCGCAAGGCACAGATGTCTGAGGGCATCATGATGGGCCGCGTTGGCACCCGGGAGGAAGTCGCAGCCCTGATCTCTTTCCTGCTTGGCGCAGACTCCGGCTACATCACTGCGGCTACCTATGACATCAACGGCGGCCTCCAAGTCTCATGATCTTCTGATGCGGAACGGCCCACGCCCGCGTCTCCAAAAAGCTGGCTCGCTGCTGGGCGGCCGGAAGCCTAATGAATGCCGACCACTTCTGGTCTAAGCGACGATCAGTGGCCATAGATCGAGCCGTGGCCCCTGAACGGTCGGCGGCATCGCCCGTTCAGGGGTCACCGCCACGTCGTGGGAAAGAATCATCTACCCACCGGTGCGGCATTTCGAGGCATGACCTGCCATCCGCGTTCGGTTCCTGCCGGAAGGCACGGAAGCGAGCGTGAACTTGGCGTCCGCACCATCCGGGGCCGGTGCAGCAGTCCCATCGTACCGGCATGGCGGCACAACCCGATGGATCCAATAAACGCAGCGCTCCGCCTTTTTGGGCCCTTTTCGGGCCCGCATATTCGACCATGTCGAGGACTCGCTTTGCCTCCCAGCGCACTGATCTTCCCAACGCAGGAACGGAATCCCGTTTTCGTCGCCGTCGCAGCCCACTCCCCCCGGCCGCTCTTCAAGTCGACAGATCGGCCCACCCCACGAGTGTCAATGGCCAGTAGTTTCTGCCCATGGACGGCCACTAAAAGTGCCCGCTGGTGGCCAGTAAGACTGTCTGGTGATGGCCAACAGATCTGCCCACTGAGTGGTTCGGCGGGGTTGGCCATCGTGGGGTTGGTCGGTTCAGTTGGGTTACTCCTTTCCCGGCGAGGGCCTGGGTGAGGCGGACGGAATCGCCGCTGGTCTGACAGACGTGGGCGTGGTGCAGCAGCCGGTCAACGGTGGCGGTGGCGAGGGTTTTGGGTATGAGCTCGTCGAAGCCGGCGGGGTGGAGGTTGGAGCTGATCGCGATGGACCGTTTTTCGTAGGCTGCGTCCACGACCCGGTAGAGACCTTCGGCGGCGTCCGTGGCCACCGGCAACAGGCCAATATCGTCAATGACCACGAGCTCGGCGCGGAGAATCCTGGCCACGGCCCGGGTGACGCTGTCGTCGGTTCGGTGGGCGCGGATGAGGACGCCGAGGTCTTCGAGCCTGAACCAGGCGACCCGCATTCCGGCTTCAACGGCCTGCTGGCCGAGGGCTTCGAGGAAGAACGTCTTTCCGGTCCCGGAGGGCCCGCAGACGACGAGGTTTTCCCTGCGGGTGATCCATTCCAGGGTGCGGAGGGCCTGCTGGGTCGGGGCAGGGATGGAGGACGCTGCAGGGTCCCACGCCTCGAAGGTCTTCCCGGTCGGGAAGCCTGCTGCTTTGCGGCGGGAAGCGAGCATGGACCGGGCCCGTCCGGCGGCTTCCTCGGTGAAGAGTGCTTTGATGACCTCGGTTGGTTCCCACCGCTGGGCGCGGGCGGTCGCGATCAGGTCCGGTGCCAGCGCCCGGGCATGGGGCATTTTCAGGGACCGCATCAGGGCTTCCAGGTCCGCCGGCAGCGGCGGAGCGGCGGTGTTGGCTGTGGTGACGGGGCTCATCGGGCCTCCTCCGGCGTGATCTTGGTTGTGGTGTTCAGGGTCGGGTTGCCGATCGCGGCCCACGCACTGGTGCCTTGGGTCAGCGAGCTCGCTTCGTTGGCAGCGTGGGTGGTCGTGCGGCGGATGTTGGCGTTCAGGATCGAGGCGAGGTCCTGGTGGGCGAACCGGCCATGTAGTGCGGCGTCACCCAGTGCCCGGTCGACCTGGTCGGTGCCGGCGATTTTGGCCAGCGTGACGGCTTCGGCCATTTTCACGTTCATCCTTGCGGTCCCGGCCGCGGCGGCCTCGAGCAGCCAGGTCCTGGCGCCTTCGCCGATGGCCAGGAACGCGGCCTCGTCCGCGCTGCGGGCCCTCACCTCGTAGTCGCCGGGGAGCTTCGCCCGGGTTCCGGGGAAGTGTTCGTCGTTGATGGCGGGGCTGCCGGGCCGGGCCCGTTCGTGGCGGGCGACCTCAACCGGACCGGCGGCGCCGTGGTGGACGATGATGACCTGCTCGCCGGGCCCGGTGCCGTGAGTGCGGACGAACACCCGGGCTCCGAGCAAGTGGGCCGGGACGGAGTACTGGGCGTTTTCGAAGGTCACCACAGGGGTGTTTTCCGGGACGGTGCGGGCAAGGCCGAACGCGACCGTGTGGGCGGTATCCGGGATCCGATGCAGCCGCGGGGCTTCCTCGGCGAGCATCGCCGCGGGTTTCCGCCGCGTCGTCCGGTGCTCACGGTGATTGACCTCGTCCATGAACGCCTGGCAGGCGGCCTCGAGTTTCGCGAACGTGGCGTGTTCGTCGCGGAGGTTGGTGTCTTTGGGCACGAGGTCGGCCTTGGCGAGTTTCACGGACGCTTCGACTCCGCCTTTGGTGGCCGGGTCCGCCGGTTGGCAGGTCAGCACGGTCACCCCGTAGTGTCGGGCGAAGTCCAGGTTCTCTGGTTCCGCACCGGGACCCCGGCAACATGGGCGGTGGTGACGGTCTTCTCGTTGTCCGTGAGGACGTAGGTCGGTGCTCCGCCGAGGATTCGGAAGCACCGGTCCAGGGCAGCGAACACGCTCGGCGCGGTCCTGTCCCTGAGCGGGATCACGATACGGAAGCGGGAGAACGCCAGCCACGCCACGAACAGGATCGTCTTCACCCCGCCGATCCGTGGCCCGTCGCCGAAGTCGTACTGCAACCACATCCCCGGTTCAGTGATCCACGGCCGGTGGACGCGGGTGTGGCCCAGCCGCCACGCGGCCTTGACCTGCGCGATCGCCCGGCGGGTGGAGCGTTCCGAACCCGTATAGCCCAGCGCGAGGAGCTTCTCGTGGGCCTTATCGGCCCGGATCCGGCCCTTGGAGGCCTCCACCCATTCTTCGATCTTCGGCAAGTACGGGTCGGTGACCCGGCCCCGGGCCGTCGGTTCCCCGATCGGCCGGCCGGCATCCCGGGCGGCGACGTGTTTGGCAACGGTGTGGTGCGAGCAGCCAGTGAGCTCCGCGGTGGCGCGCAACGATCCGGTCAGATCTAGGCAGCAAGAATTTCCATGATTTCTCCGTCAGACTTCATACAGGGCCTCTTCCTGGTTCGCTTGGTGCGCTTAGACACCGTCATCAAACCCCAGGGAGAGGCTCCCACCGCTTAAAACGCGGTCGGTTCAGTAAGGAAGTGGGCAGATCTCATGGCCACCATCGGGCAGTTTTACTGGCCATCAGTGGGCACTTTCGTGGCCGCCTATGGGCAGTTTTTCATGGCCGCTAACACACGAGGACACCGGACATCCGGGTACCAGCGAAGCATGCGGCTGGCTACCCGACCAGCCATGCAGTGGTGAACTCACATGCTAGGAAGCTGCCAATGCAGCCGCATGTCAGTGTTGCACAGCAACCGCCGGACGGAATGCGGGCATTCCAGAAGCCCGCAAGACCGGGAGTGCTCCCCAGCGAAGCGATTGATGGCCGCCGGCGACAGTAGCCTTACCGAACTCCTCGAAGCGTCCTTGTTATATCCTGTATATCGAGATGTTTGTCAATGGTAGGCGACGTGCGCCCCATCGAGGCCTTGGTCATTGGTAGGACCTGCTGCCTAGCGTTGTCAGCCCGCCTAATGGGGGCCCGCAGAAAGAAGGAATGGGACTCGGCGTATGAGTGAACGTGATTCGCAGGCCGGCGGGGCAGCAGAGGCTTCGGATAGCGCGGGCAGCTTGTCCAGGATGCTGAACGTTCTGGATCTCTTCACGGAGGTGACGCCTGTGTGGTCAACGGCTGACCTGATTGAGGCTTTGGAGACCTCCAGGTCAACGGGATACCGCTACATCAAGACCCTGCATGATGCCGGGCTGCTCACCGCGGTGCGCAACGGCTACTACAGCCTCGGCCCGCNAGACCTCCAGGTCAACGGGATACCGCTACATCAAGACCCTGCATGATGCCGGGCTGCTCACCGCGGTGCGCAACGGCTACTACAGCCTCGGCCCGCGGRTCATCGAGATGGACCTGCAGATCCGCCAGACGGACCCACTGCTGCTGGCCAGCCACGGCGTCCTGGAGGAACTGGTGGACAAGATCGGGCACTCGGCGACTCTGTGTACCGCGTTTCGYGATTCGGTCCTGTGCATCGGGGAGTACCGGGCCCCGACGAGCCCCGAGAACCGGTTCAGCCGCGGGCAGCGCCGCCCGTGGTTTCAGGGAGCGGTGTCGAAGGTCATCCTGGCCTACCTCCCCCATCACCGCCTGAAAGCCATCTACCCCCGCCACAGCAGGGAAATTGAGGAAGCCGGTCTGGGCAGTACGTGGANCGAAGGTCATCCTGGCCTACCTCCCCCATCACCGCCTGAAAGCCATCTACCCCCGCCACAGCAGGGAAATTGAGGAAGCCGGTCTGGGCAGTACGTGGAGCGAATTCCGCAAGAGCCTGGGCGAAATCAAGAAGGACGGTTACCTGTTGACCATGGGAGAGTTCAATCCCGGGGTCTACGGCGTCGCGGCACCCGTCCTCACCGATCAGAAGACAGCCCTGGGCAGTGTGGGGGTCGCGTGGGATGAGAAAGTCCGGCGCGACGTCGATGTCCAGCAGGCCGCACTGGCCGTCCAACAGGCAGCAGCGACCATATCAAACCGCCTGATGGAGAACCAGCACCGGTCATGAGCCCGCGAAGGACCCGGATCGTCAAGACCCCGCCCAGCACCTTGACCCCAACCTCATGTTGCTG
>NZ_LMSF01000003.1:0-140414 GCF_001428325.1 Arthrobacter sp. Soil761
CCAGCAACCAAAAAACAACGGGGGGAGAAGGGGAGCTGGCCGGTCACCTAAGCCGCCCCACACCCCTCACGTCTCTGCAAGGACAAAAACCATGAACGCAGCACCCACGCTTGAAATGCTCGACCCGGCAACCCTCACCGTTGACATCAACGTCCGGAAGGACGCCGCCCTGACCGCTGACTTCATCGCCAGCATCAAGGAACACGGCGTGATGGAACCCGTGATCGCCCACCGCAAGGACGACGGCACCGTGCACGTCCTGATGGGTCAGCGCCGCACCCGCGCCGCCGTCGAAGCCGGACGGCCCCTGATCCCGGTCATGATCATCGACTCACCCGAGGAAGCCGAACGCATCGTCACGCAGGTAGTGGAGAACATTCAGCGGGCCGAACTGACCGAAGCCGACGAGGCCGACGCCTACCACCAGCTGTCCCTGATCGGTGTCTCGGCCGCCGCGATCGCCAAAAAGACCGGACGCACCAAGACCACCGTCGAATCCGCCCTGAAAGCCAAGTCCACCGACACCGGAGCCGCCGCCCTGGGCAAGGGATACACCATCGAAGAAGCCCTGATCCTCGCTGAGTTTGAGTCAGACGAGGAAGCGACCGCCGAGTTGGAGTCGGTCATCATGGACGAACCCGACATGCTCCTGCACGTCACCCAGCAGCTGCGCGACAAGCGCGACCGCGCCGCCGCGCTGGCCGCGCTCACCGCAGAGCTGGAAATAGCCGGAACCATCGTTGTTCCCGAATGCGGGTACGGGGAGGACAGCGAAACCCTCCGGGTCACGTCCCTGAAAAGGGCAGACGGGGAACCGGCGACCGCCGAGGACGGAAACGCCGTCTACATCGAGACGGACTATCGCGGCGAGCACTCCACCGTCGCCGTCGTCACCGGCTGGAAGGACCTGGGCTTCACGCTCCGCTACTACAGCGGCTACGGCACATCATCGGCCCCCAAAGGCCCCATGACCGAGGAGCAGAAGGCCGAACGGAAGACCCTGATAGAGAACAACAAGCTGATGCAGTCCGCAACTGTGGTCAGGCGTGAATGGGTCAAGAACCTGCTGGCGAAGAAGCAGGTCCCCAAGGGCTGGCAGTACTTCACCCTCCATGCGATCACCCACCACGCCGAAACCGCCAGCGGTTACGAGGGCAAGGTGGCCGCTGAAATGGTCGGGGCGAAGGTCGAAGAATCCAACCAGTGGGCGTGGAACCCGCTCAGGGACCACGTCGCCAAAACCACCGCACGCCCGGAGTTCGGACTGATTGCGCTGGTCTGCGCCGGGTATGAAAAGACCATCCAGAAAGACTCGTGGCGCTCACCGAGCCAAACCCACCGGGACTACCTGAATCAGCTGGTCGCATGGGGATACACCGCATCGGAGACTGAGCAGATCATCATCGACAGCGGCGAAAAGACCGAGAAGGCCGGATAGACCACGGTTCCTGTGCCGGGCGGCGGATCCCGAACCCCGCCCGGCACAGGCCCCAATCACCGAAGGAAGGCCAGGAACCTACCAGAGGTCGGGCGGTCCGCCGCCCAGGGCGAACCACAGCAACCACTCACCAGCGGCGGACCGCCGTCCTGCGCCGGCAACCAGGAACACAAAGCAGGAGCCGCGCTCCAGCAACGAGGCTGGGAAAGACCACGGCCATCACTTCAGTTAGACTGACCCTAGATTTCTTGCAGAGAAACCCGAAAGGAGCCGGCACATGCCGGCTCCTTTCCGGGTTAACAAGAGAACCCGAGTCTCAGCGCGATTCAGCCCGGGACGTTCCTCGGATCGTTGCCATAGCTGTTCTTCTCAGCGATCTGGCCGTCCTGATTCTTGATGACGTGCTCGACCTTGTCCGCTTTCGCGGCGTCGCGGCCGGCGGCCACCGCCTCGTCCTTGGTGCCGTAGCCGGCCCCGAAGGCGCGGCCAGTGCCTTCGCGCTTGTTCTTCCACGCACCGTCTTCGTAGTACGTCTCGATGTCACCCTGAGCCATTTCACACTCCCTCTGCCGTTCGGTTCCAAGACACCTGCTGCGCAAGCGCGGATAGCGAAAAACCCCGCAGGACGTTCATCGTCGTGCGGGGCCTTCCTGGCAACCACTCCGCCTGATGGGGGACAGGCGGAGAAGCTGACACCAACCTAAGAGAAAGCATGCTTAGTTTTCAAGCGAGGGAGGTTTTGGGCGGCCGCCCCGCCGGGGCCGGCCCTGCCGCCAGCCCGGCAACTCCGCGTCCAGCCTTGCCTGCCTGGCAGGGGCCAACGTGCCTTGGCGGTAGGCGATTCTTTGGCCGTGGATCCACACCCCAAGGACACGCTCCTGCTCGGTGCCGGCCTTCTTATGCAGCGGCCAGTCCTTGCCCTCCGCGCGGTAGGCGATGAGTTCGACCAGGCGCTGATTCCACAGCGCTTCGCGTCTTTCTTTTTGCCGGCGCGGTGCGTCCCAGCCTGGGATTTCCTCGAGCCGGGTTTTGACGGTGGGGGAGAGGGTGCCGTTGTCGGCGTCCTGGCGCCTGCGCCCAAGCCAGGAGCTCAGGGCCCGCTCCCGCGCGGACTTCGCCCTGGGGTTGGGCAGCCGGCCTTCGGCCCGATACAGGGCAATAACGTCCTCGAGGTTTTGCAGGCTCCGGCTGTCCATCTTCGCCGGAGGGCGCGGCGCCGCACGTCGATGCTCGGCCCGGAGGGACGGTTCTTCCCGGGCAGCGATCTGCAGGTGATACCGGACCGTGGACTCCGCGGCCGCCGACAACGACGCGATCCTGGAAGCAGGCATGCCCGCCCGATACATCTGCACCCACTCCGCGTCCGGTGCATCACGCCGCGCCCCGCCCATACACCAACACCCCCCGCTTCCCCTGCCTGGGACCTCCGGCCCTCACACACACCTCACCGTAGGCTACCCACAGCCGGGCATCCCGCCCGGCCGGACACCTTCCCCATGGGCCCACACTGACGCTGCCGGGACACCCAAACACCAGGGCACGCATTCCTCCAGCAGGGACGCCACCTATTCACATCGCCCATTACCCAAGGACCCGTACGTCACCACAGCCGGCACGAGCCTTCCAAGGCGCATGGGGGCTGCCGCCGTCGGAGCCTGCGGGGATGACCACAGTCGCCAGCGGCGGGACTCGCCATCCGCAACCGAAATCGGCGGCAGGGGGAATTGCACATTTGCGCGTAAAAAGGTTCCCCAAAAAGCCTAAGAATAAGCGGCAAAACCTCTATTCATTCAGTTGAATGATTGCTAAAATTGAGGTAGCAAGTCAGCCAGACGAACGAAACTTATTTGATACGAAACCAGGTGCTGAAAATGACTGCAACACCGGCCGCTTACACGGTCTACACCAAGCCCAACTGCCCGAACTGCGAGAAGACGAAGGACTACTTCGACGCCAAAGGCATCACCTACACGACCGTGGACATCACCGAAGTCCCGGCAGCACTGGAGTACATCACCGCCGAACTCGGCTACTCCCAGGCGCCCGTCGTCGTGAACAACGCGGACGACGAGGACCACTGGTCCGGCCTGCGCCGCGACAAGCTTGTCCAGGCGGCCATGAGTCACAAGGCAGCGTGAGGACCGTGACCACCCCGCGCCCGGTCATCGGGTACAAACTCAGCCCACGGATCCCCTTGGAGGTGGACCTGTTCCGCCAGGTCAACCCCAGCGGCAGGATCCACCCCGACATTGTGGACCCCTACGTTATAGAACCCGCCATTGTGGAACCCCTCATTGAGGACCTGCACGACGGCTTCTACGCCGTCCCGGACAAGGGAGTGGATGACCGGTACCTGGAGACGATCAGCCGTGCCCCGCTCGGGGAGGGCGGGCTCTGCGACGCGCACACTGCGAACCAGTACCAACCCAACGACCTGACCCACGACGAACCGGGTGGGACCGAACCTCAGAACGAACCCACAACACATACCGAGAACATCACCAGCACACGAGGAAAAGGAACCATCATGGCCGGCGAAACCACGATTACTGTCATTGGAAACCTGACATCAGATCCAGAGCTGCGCTTCACTCCGAGTGGGTCTGCCGTAGCGAACTTCACCATCGCTTCAACGCCCAGGACCTTCGACCGTCAGTCTAATGAGTGGAAGGACGGCGAGACGCTTTTCCTTCGGGCCAGTGTGTGGCGGGAAGCGGCTGAGAACGTGGCCGAGTCCCTGGCCAAGGGCATGCGCGTGATTGTCACGGGCCGGCTGAAGTCCCGTTCCTACGAGACCAAGGAAGGCGAGAAGCGCACCGTGATCGAGCTCGAAGTGGACGAGATCGGCCCCTCCCTCCGGTCGGCCAACGCCAAGGTCAACCGTACCCAGCGCGGCAGCGGCCAGGGCGGACAGGCGGGTGGTGGCTTGGGCAACCATGCCAGCCCGGCAGGACGACCTGCCGGGCAGGACGACCCGTGGGCGACCCCGGTGAGCAGCAACGCCGGCAGCGGCTGGGGCACCGGCCCGGACTCCGAGCCGCCCTTGCTAAAGCGTTGAAAAGTCGTAGTAGGAGTAGTAACGTTACTACTCCTACTACTTGCATGGAGATGCCGCCATGATCACGAGTGTGAAAGACCGCGTGTTTGCTGCCGCCGAGCAGATCAGCGCCGAGCGCCGCCCGACCGTCTCCACGGTCCGTGCCGCTGCGGGTGTCAGCAACGCGGACGCTACCCGGTACCTGAAGGAATGGAACGAGGAGAAGCTCGCTGCCGGGGGGCGGGTGGCCGCGACGCCGCCCGCCTTGCTCGAACAGGCGACGCGGCTCGCGGCAGGCTGCTGGGCGGAGGCCTCCGCCCAGGCCGCCGAACAGCATGCCGCCGTCGAGACGGTCTGGGTGCAGGAACGTAAGGACAAAGATCAGGAAATCTCCGAACTGGTGGCGGACCTGGACAAGGCCGCCGTTGAGAAGGAATCCGCGGCCGCGGAATTCCAAGCCCGCATCACCGCCTTGGAGTCCGGGGTGAAGGCTTTGGAGCAGCGGCTGGCCGCTCTGGGCTCGGAGCTCGAAGAAGCACGTGCGTCAGAACGGGCTGCCGCTGGCGCGGCATCGGAGGCGGAGAAGAAGCTCGCCAGCGCCGAGGCGCGCAGCGCCACTCTGGAGAAGGTACACAACGCGTTGTTGCAACGCGTCGCCCCGGAGGGCAAGGCTCCCGGTGCCTAAGAAGAGCAAATCCTTTTCGCCCTACTTCACTGAATCCGACGCCGACCAGGTGCGCGCGGCCGTCCAGGAAGCCGGCCATCTCGAGGGGTACGCGTCCATCACCGATCTGATCGAGGCGGCGACGCTGCGGGAAGTGAAGCGGTTGCAGCGCAAGTACAACGGCGGCAGGAAATGGCCGGGGGTCCCCGCGGGGGAACTCCGCCCCGGGCAGCGCACCCGCGAAGAAATCCGTCACCGGAACGAGGGCAAGTAAGCATGCCTAAGTGGAGCGAGGACATCGAGCAGATGCCAGCACTTGAACCGGAACATACGAGGTTCCCGCGGCTGCTGACGCTCGCCCAGGTCAGGGAGATCCTGAACGTGGGCATGCCAACCGTATACGCTTTGGTTTCATCGGGGGAGCTGCGCGCCCTGCAACTTAGTGGAGGCCGCCGCATGTGGCGTGTCAGTGAGGATGACCTGGAGGCCTACCTGGAGCGCTGCTACCTGGAGACCCAGGAACGCATCGCCGCCGGAACCATCAAGGCTGAAGCCCTCGACGGCGAGGACTGAGGCAATGGTCATCGCCTTGGCTGTCAGTGCCAGGTGAAAGGATCTGACAATGGACTTCGAACACGCCGTTCAGGCCTGGACCGTAGGGCGGTTGCGTGATGCCCTCGCTGGGCTGCCGGACGACCTGCCAATCATCGTCGACGTCGCCGAGGAACCGGGTGGCGATACCGTTCAGGAGCAGGTTGTCGTCCATGCTGGCTTTGGTCACGGTGTCGATGGCCGGGGGGAGCCGTTCGTTGGAAGGGATTTTCGGATCGGCTGCGAGTTCCCATCGGGAACCTATCTGCAACCCGACCGATAACGGCCACCTGGCGACAGAGTCTTCCCGGCCTAACAACAACGGATCGGAGCAGCGACAAGCCATGAGCGACAACGAGACGAACTACGTAGCTGGCCTTGCAACTCGCTGGGCTGGAACCGACCCCATGGAGCAGTGGGTGAATGCGGCCCCCGAGGGCGGGCGAACACCGCTTGAGGAGACCATCCGCGAGTACCTGGGTAGCCACAACCCGTTCCCTGACGAGAGCGCCGTTGAAGTTTTGCGGGGCGATGGGTCCAGCTGGGAGCAGGCTGTCATCGTTGAACGCGTTGGCGTGGACGAGTGGACCGTGGAGTACAAGGACGGCGAGCAAGCATGGCGCGACCATCACGAGCTGCGGCCGGCGGCCCGGTAGGATCCGGCCATCCCGGCCGGCGATGTCCCTGCCGACGGTTAGAGGATCCAGGCCCAAAGCAGCATGAAGGCCGGCACCCGATGGGGTGTCGGCCTCTTCGTCGTAGCGGATGTTTGTGATGACGGCCTATGCGGTTGGTGCCCTTGCTTGGATCACGCGGGCAAGCGGTACCAGGTGGTGATGAGCGCCGCCCTGCAGCTTGTGGTTGTCACGCAGGTGACCCCGGCTGGAGCCCCCTGCGTGCCTTAGAAGCCCGCTCACTGATCACGATTCCGTCGCTGCCCAACCTCGCCCCGCGTGGACGGTGTGTGTCGTCCCTGCTGAAAGAAACCTGACCCCCGCGGCAGGTAGGCCGGCAACGCCGGTCTTGGTCCATGGGGAAGGGCTCCGTTGGTGAGTTCAGCGGTCCCAGGCTGTGCACATTCGCCCGATCGCGGTGGTGACATTTGCGCTCATGGTGTCCTGGCGGTTGTGTGCAGTCGGTCAGGTGGGTCCCGTCGTCCATCATGTGTGCGGGAAAAGCAGCGGAGTGGGTGGGCTTTTGCCGTGCCCGTGTGCGAGGGGCTAGTTGTTGTCCTGGGCGCTGCTTGGCGCGGAAGGTACGGCTGCGTCGGCGGTCTTGGTTTGGGCCTTGCGCCGGCGTCCTGCGGCGGCTGGTTCCAGCCCAAGTTTCTTGAGTTCTTCGGGGCTCCAGCCGTCGCGGGTTGCTTTGACGTAGGCGCGCTTGTCGTCCCGTTCGGCGGCCGCGAGCTGTTCTTTCAGGTCGGATACGCGCTGGCGTGCGTGGACGAGTTCTTCGACGGACTTGATGCGGGTGTTGAGGAGTTCGCGTGCCTGGTTTTTGGTGGCTTCGATGTTGATGGTAGCCATGCTGGTTCTGTTCCTTTTCAGGTGGTGTGGTTAGCGATCGAAGGCGTGGCCGACGCTTGCGCCGGCAGGGGCACGATGGCTTTCGGCTGCAACAGCGGGCGTTGTGCTGCGGACCGCTTCGGCTGCCGGATGCGGGAAGGAGAGCTGGGCTGTCTTCATCGCCTTTTGGTGTTCCGGGGAGAGCAGTTCGGGTTGGCCGAACTGGTCGATTTCCTCGAGCACTTCCGGGATTGAGGTTCGCTGGTAGGCCCGCAACAGGTCTGCCCGGGTGGGGATCTCCTGGGCGACCAGGTGGGCGATGTCCTCGACGTGCGGGTGAAGCGCCGGCGGAACCATATTGCGGACTGATTCGGTCACGTCCGGCAGTATGGCCGCCTGGAAGTCGGTCAGAACCCTGGGTTCCTCGGTGCCCAGATATGCGGGCTCATCCCCGTACACGGGTGGACGTTCGGCGAGGGGAGTCGGCAGGAAGACATGCGCGTTAAGGTGCTGTCCGTCCTGGCGAATGAAGGCGGTAGACCCAGTTGCCTCTCGGAGGTGCCGTTCTGCAACCTGATCCACGAGGTAGCCGACGAATTCGAGCGATTCGTCGGACTGCAGACGGTGTGCTGCCGCCTGCAGGTGAAAGCGCGGATTCGGCGTATCGACGGCGAGGTCGATGACGATCTTTCCGGCGAAGAATGAATCGGGTTCGTAGGTGATGCTGCCTGCTGAAAACTGGTCCGTTCCTTGAATGTCCTGACGCATTGTCTCCCCCTGAGCGTGTGTCGTACGGTCCTTCGACCCTAGCCCGTCATCCGGGCCGGTCCGATGCAACACGCCGACAGACCGCCCAACGGCGGAGCAAGCTATACATTTACACGGGTGTAAATGGCGTGTCGCTCACAGCCCGGTGGTTGTTCGCTTGACACACTGGTCGTGTGGTCCCCGGTTTCGGGGTCGCTGCGCTGGGCTTTTGAACCGCTGAGCCGTTGAGGGATTGGGGGAGTGCGTGTCTGAAGAGGATGAGAAGCCGCGCTCCAGGCTGTCGAGGCGGCGCCGCGCGAATTCCCCGGCGGGGACGAAGAAGCGCCGGGATGTGTGGGTGACCGCGGAGGAGGAAGCGGCCCTGGTTGCCCGGGCGGCGGGGGAGAAGGTCACGGTCCCAAACCTGCTGCTTACGGCTGCCTTGTCGGAATCGTCGGAGACCCCGACGCAGCGGAAAGCTGCGATGGCTGAACTGATGGCGATCCATACGTTGTTGGCACGGGTGTCGAACAACGTGAACCAGATCGCCCGGCACGCAAACGCCGGCGATGAGTTCCCGCAGGATGCCAAGGCTGTGCTGGCGTATGTGCGTGAGGTGGCGATGCGGATTGACCGGACCATTGAGGGGTTGATGTAGGGAATGATTCCGAACATCACCCGCGGCTCGAGGATGGCCGGCTTGATGGTGTACCTGGCGTCGACGGATGCGGATAAGACGAAGAACGCGCACGCCGACCCGCACTTGGTCGCCGGTGATGCGGCGATCATGGCCTGGTACGACGACGGTGTCCTGGATAAGGACGATGCGGCGGCGATCGCGAAGCATCTGGATCAGCCGCGGAGGGTGTTCGGTGTCGAGGTGTTGCAGAAGGATTTCCGCTGGGACCCGGTGACGAAGGAACGGGTGCCGAACGGGCACAAGCACGCGGACGTGTGGCACTGCTCGTTGAGCCTCCGCGCTGAAGAAGGCGCCCTGACGGATCAGCAGTGGGGCGACATCGCGAACGACTTCGTGGACGCGATGGGCTTCACCGAAGCCAGCGGCAAAGCCCAGTGCCGGTGGGTCGCGATCAACCACGGCACGAGCGAGAACGGCAACCACCACATCCACATCGCTGTGTCCCTGGTGCGGGAAGACGGCACCAAGGCCTCCACTCACGGTGACTACAAGCGTGCTCAGCAGACCTGTCGGCAACTGGAAAGCAAGTACGGGCTCGAAGAGCTCTCCAGTGTGCACGCCACGCGCGGGTATGACCGGGCCGAGAAGGCCACCGCCGCACGGGACGAACGGGAAATGCACCGTGCCTCCCTGGCCAGGAAGGTGCGTGCCAGCGCCACGGCGTCGGGCAGCGAAGCGGAGTTCATCCGCCGCGCCAGAGACACCGGCCTGCTGGTGCGTCCCCGGTATGTGAAGAACACCACCGACGTCATCGTCGGCTACTCCGTAGCCGAGCGCCCGAAGCCGGGGGAGCGGCCGATCTGGTTCGGCGGCGGCACCCTCGCTACCGATCTCCGCCTCGGCCAGTTACGGCAGGAATGGACAGACACCCCGCAGGCCGCGATGGAGGCAGCTGCCGAGTGGAACGCCGCCGCACGGAACAAACGCAAAGCCAACCCCCGCGGCCCGGAGAAGGCCACACCGGACCCGCAGCTCTGGGTTGACTACACCCGGAACGCCACCGTCCTGGCGGACGAGCTTCGCAAGATCCCGCGAGATGATCACGCTACCTGGGCCAAGGCAGCACGCGATGTTTCCGGCGCCTTCGCAGCCTGGTCTTACAGGCTCGAACCGACCCCCGGGCCACTGGCCGCAACAGCAGCCGAACTGTCCCGCACTGCCCAGCTCCGCGCCCCGCGGCAACACGGCAAACCCGTCGCTCTGCCGTCCATTGCCGGTACCGCCATGTTGTTCATGGCAGCCTCGAGCAAGAACAAGACAGCAGCGCAGACAGCCCTCATGGTGCAGCTGATCAACACCGCGTTTGCGGTATACGAAATGCACGCCCAGTCCGGCCGTACCCGCGAAGCCCAACGCATCCGGGCAGTAGTCGAAAACCAGCTGGCCCCGTTCACCGCAACCATGCCCAAGACCGTTCCGGTAGGAGCAGAACAGGAACCCGCCCGCGAGGCTGTGACCCCGCCTCGTGCGGTTGATATTGCACGCCGCGGCGTGGCTCCAATTCGTCCCGGTTCGGCGGTGCCCACAACACCCACGCCGTCCACACCAGCGAAGACCTATCAGCCCAACCGGGGGACCGGGCCGGGACTCGACCGATAAAAATGACACAACTAGTGCAAGGGGACCACCATGAGTGAATCAGACGGCATCGACGACTTTCTCGACAACGGAATGCGGCAATCCCTGATGGTCGCCTCGCGTATTGCCGAGACGCTGGCCCGCCGCCGGCAGGAAGCCCAGCGACAGCAGGAACACCTCGACTCCCAGGCTGCACGGGAAGCCCAGGCGCGCCTCGCGGCTGAACGCAGCTCAGCCCGTGCGGTCCTCGCAGCTGTCCAGAAAGATGAGTGGTGGGACAGCGCGCAGCCGGCCGACATCGCCACGGCACACGCCGTCGCTGAAGGATGGAAAGACCACGACCCCACCGCCCTTGAAGCCTCCGCGAGGATCCGCGAAGAAGTCCTCGCCCGATACGGCATCGACACACACGACGTCGGCACGGACACCGCCTACCTCGAATCGGGAATCGCGACCATCGCAACCGAGCAGGCCGGGCTGGACGAGCTGGCACGCAGCCAGCAAGAAGCACGGAAAGCCGCCGCCGAATACGAGAAAGCCATGCAACTGATCTCGGCTGCACAGGCGGAAGAACTTCGAGCCCAGGCGACAAAGCTGGCACCCGAAATGGAGCGCCACCACGTACCCGTCGAGTACCTGGCAAACCCCGAGCTGACACAGGCCCTGCAGCGCGCCCACAACGCGAAAACACCCAAAGCTGCTGCGGCTGCAGACACCGACATCAAAGAGCGGCTGTTCCTCATAGGCAAGGACGGCATCAACGGCCCCGACATCGAGCAGCTGCGCAAAGAAACCACCGCCAACATCAACGGTGCCAGCGAATCCCACTTCAACGATCCCCGGTTCGTGAAAGCAGCCAAAGAGATGCACGAAGCCAAGCTCTTGGCCGAGGGCGGATTCCCGGGCTCCGAATTTGCATCAACGGAACAACGGTATGAGCGGGCCGAAAAGGAACTCTTCGCCCGCCTCGACGGCGTCGGCCGCGAAATCGAAAACCGCGTCACAGGCAACGACAGCACTCGCCTTACCGATCAGGGACTCAAAGCAGAAACCGCATCAGCTGCCGGCTACGGATCAGCCGAACACCACACAAAATTCGCCGAGTCCCTGGAGGAAACCGGGGCCAGCGACGCGCAGATCCGCGGCCGGCTCACCGCGGCACGCAGCGAGGGGACGCACCCCGGCGCTGCCATCACCATCGGCAAGGGTGCGACGAGGGCACGCAAAACCCGGACGGGTGCAGCCCTCGGCACGGAGCGGGCGAAAAACGGTCTAAGCCGCTGACGGCGGCACCACCAATGACGGGCGGCCCAGGCGGCTCCGCCGAAACCCACCCGGCAAGCGAGGAACCCATGACAGACGAGCCCGATATCCCAAAACGCCCACAGATCTACGAGAGCGATCAGGAGGTCATCGAACAGGCCATCAGGTTGCTGGCGGAGTTGGACGATGCCCCGCTGAATCAGATGACCCCTCTGTACTATCAACACGGGTTCGAGGAATTACGGATGTTGGTCGGCGATCTGCTCCGGATCCTTCGACGCAATCCCGCGGAGTGAGCCAGCCCAGTTGCAGCTGCGGGCCGATGTGAACGCCGTTTGTCCAGGAAGTGTCCGGGCAAACAGCTGCCCGGAGCCTGTGGCGGTGACAGCAGAGACGCGCGACGTGCTCACCTTCGACGCTGGAGACTGCGTCCATGCCCGTTGGGCCAAGTTGGAGCCGGGCCTGCGCCTAAGGCCGGGGCTCCGGGCCATCGGTTCGGGCGCAACGTTTGGCATGACGGTTTGCAACGCGGATACTCGACGATTCACTTCACCGCCCGACTGACCTCGGCCGCTGTGCGCGCGGAGTGGGGCCAGCCAAGAATTCACTGTGGCGGGCCGACGGTGGGGCCCACCGAAGTTGATGGATGACCCAGCCGCCGGCCCTTCCCCACATCAAGACCCCACCCCCCAATCGGCGGGAACTTGGTTCAAGGCTAGGACCGGTTACCAAACGGCAGCCCCTGTTAGGCACAATGTTCGCTCAAGACTGTCCCAACCCCGGCCCTGCTATTTTCCGGGGGAGCATGCCCCTGAGCGACGGCCATCAGGTTACTCCAGGCAGCTTTCGGGTGGGAGTACGCGCATTTGTACCGGTTCCTCGCCAGCGACCCGCTTGCGCCCCGGCGCCCCATCGTGAGGACATATGGAAGCCGTGGCAGACCCGTCGCGCCCCGGACCACGGCGAACACGCCTCATGGGTGGCCGGTATGACCGGTTCCGACTCGCCTTTGGAGCCGGCGTTCCTGGACATTCCTGCGCTGAACCCGTGTGCTGGCCGGGGAGTTCTGACTCTGGTCCCGGGGCCTGCACTGTTCCGGTTGGGTGGTTTTAGTCGGCGTTGAGCTTGCGCAGGTACTGGCGAAGGCCTGGTATCGCGAAGTCGATTTTGCCGTGGCCGGCTGGTTCGACCAGGCCTGCGGCCAGCAGGCGTGAGCGGTAATTGGCAATGAGGTTGGTCTTCGCTTTGAGGCGCTGTCCGATGTCGCCAGCGATGGACGGTCCGTCATCTTGGGCCATGGCGCGCAGGAAATCGAGGTCCTTTCCGGACGCGGTTGAGAGGGCGGCTTCGATGACGGTGCGGGCGTTGCGCCGGTGTGCGGCCTGTACCGCCCGGTCCGCCTCGGCAGCGGTCACTGCGCCGTTGTTGTTCTCGGCTTCGCGCCAGAGGAAGTAACCGACGAGCTGGATCAGGAAGGGGTAGCCGCCGGTAGAGGCGGCTGCTTCCTGGACGAGATGCGGCGGTATGTCGAAACCGGCCGCGGCAAAAATGGAGGTGAAGGATCTTTCGACGTCGCGGATGCCCGCTGCGTGGAGGTCTATTTTGTCGGCCCGGCGCAGGAACGTCGCAACGCCTTCGTTGAGCAGGTCCGATACCGCGGCGGGCAGTCCGGCGAAGACCAAACCGATCGGCAGCCGGTCCTGAATGAAGTGTTGAACGCTCGCTGCCAACTGCGCCAGTTCGTTGCGGTCCGCGGCGTGAATCTCATCCACTGTGATGATCAGGCCGGTGTTTCTGTCGTTGAGGAGTTGGAGAAGTTCTTCGCCGAGCCTGCGCCATGCCACCTGGCGTTCGGGTGCCAACTGGGTGGTGATGCTGAAGCCTGCCGCGCCGATGGCGGTTATGCGCCGGTTCTGCGGGCCGCTGCCAAGTTCCTCGGTCAGAGTGCGCATCGCCTCGCCGATGCGGCCCATGAAGCCTTCCGTTGCGGTCTCGGCGATGACTGCCCAGCCTTCCTGGCGGGCGGCGTCGTGGGCTGCCCCGAGCATCACCGTCTTGCCGATCCCGCGGGCGCCGGTGAAGATGGTGAGCAGGCCCGGGGCGCCCGAGCCAAGCCGGAGGCCGTACTGGAATTCGTCAAGGAGGCCTGCCCGGCCGACGATCTCCGGTGGAGTCGCTCCCGCCGAGGGTCTGAATGGATTTTCAATCACAGACCCATCCTATGAGTTTCTGTGAGTTTTGTGAGTTAGGCGGCCCCGGTGAATCCTGTGAGTTTTGTGAGTATCGTTCTCGGGTGAAGCGCCGGGCGGTCCACAATGCGATGTTGGCACCGCAATCCGCGGGAGTGCGTGGGGCGCGGTGCGCACGCGGTTTAGGGTGTGATTTCTACCCGGTTCCGGCCGGTTGCTTTCGCGGCGTAGAGGGCCGCGTCGGCCTCACGCAGAACGTTGTCGGCCTCGGCGTGATAGTCGGCGAAGGCTGAAATACCTGCGCTGAGTGTCAGGTGGCCGGTCGGGTCTCCGGAATGGGTGATGTTCAGCGTCTGGACCGCGTGAAGCGCCCTTTCCAGCATTTCCTTGGCTCCTTGTAGCGTTTGCCTTGGCAGGATGAGCAGGAATTCCTCGCCACCGTACCGGTACACGCCGTCGCTGGCGCGCGCGACTGTGGCGAGGGCGGCACCAACGGCCTGCAGGGCGAAGTCGCCTGCCTGGTGCCCGTAGATGTCGTTGTAGCTTTTGAAGTTGTCCACGTCGCGCATGGCGAGGCAATATTCCTCGCCGTACCGGAGGCTGCGTGCGTGCAGTTGTTGGAGGTCTTCGGTGAGCTTAAGGCGGTTGCTCAGGCCAGTCAGAGGATCGGTGCGGGCTTGGTGGGAGAGCATCGTCCGATAGTGTGCCAGGTCGGCGTGGAGTGTGGTCACGCGCTGTGCCACGAGCAGCCGGGTATGCAGGACGAAGGGGTCCAGCGGCTTGGTGACGTAGTCGTCGGCGCCGGCCTCGAGGCCGGCGAGGACGTCGTCCCGGGATCCTTGCGACGTAAGGAGCATGATGTAGGTGTACAGGTCGGTGGTCCGTGCCCGGATGGCGCGGCACAGCGCTAGTCCGTCCAGGCCGGGCATCATCCAGTCCGTGACCACCACGTCCGGCTGGTGTTCCAGAAACAGGGCCCACGCCTCATCGCCGTCACTGGCGGTGAGGCAGCTATGGCCGGAGCGTTCGACGGCGGCCTTAGCCACCATCAGCGAGCCCGGGTCGTCATCTGCCACCAGGACCATCATGGGGCGACGTCCAGGGCACGATCGAGTTCGATATCCACCTGCTCAAGCTCCGTTTCCAACCTGCGGACCAGCTCCGCAGCGTCGTCGTACTGCCCGGCCGATCCCAGAGTTTCCAGGTCGCCGCACAGGGCCGCAGCTGCAGTGGCTCCGATGTTGGCCGCGGCACCCCGCAGGGCGTGTGCGGCCCTGGTCACTGCGGGACCGTTGTTGTCGTTGATTGCTCTGTCCAGAGCGGCAAGCCGGTGCGGGACATCTTTCCGGAAGGCTTCTGCCGCCGCGGGCAGCAGGCCCAGCCCGTCCACCGGTCCGAGGTCTCGAAGGATGGCCAGACGGCCCTGGTCGAGCCCCGCCCGTGGGGACGTTTGGTCACTGGCGGTCCGGCGGCCGGTTACGGCCAGGGGTTCCCCGGGCACGAAACGTGTTGGCTGATCGGGGACCCACCGGGCCAGCACTGTTTCGAGGTCCGTGGCGTCAACGGGTTTGGAGAGGTAGTCGTCCATGCCGGCGGCGAGGCAGCGTTCCCGGTCCCCGTCCAGGGCCCCGGCGGTCATGGCGATAATGGGCAGCCGGCTGCTCGTGTTCTCGCGGCTCCGGATGATCCTGGTGGCCTCGAACCCGTCCATGACCGGCATATGGCAGTCCATCAGGACGGCGTCATACCGCGTATTTTCGGTGCGGGCCACGGCTTCAACGCCGTTGGCGACGACGTCCGCGGCGTAGCCCAACATCGTCACTGTTGCGCGGGCTACGAGCTGGTTGACTTCGTTGTCCTCGACGATCAGGAGTCGGCCGAGGATATGCCCTGGGCTCGCGGGCCTGGTGGCTGGCCGCTCACGCAACGCCGCACTTGTCATGGCCGTGAGCCTCTCGGCCGGGGTGCGTTGTTCGCTGGTGGACATCAGGCGGATCAGGCGGTTGTAGAACTCGGAACTGCGGACAGGTTTCATCAGCCATTCCCGGACGCCGGCTTCGGCAATTGTTGCGCCGCTGATCTGCATGGTGGAGGTGAGCATGATCAGTTCCATGGTTGCCAGGGTGGGGTTGGCCTTGATGGAGCGGGCCAGGTCCAGGCCGTTGGTTTCGGGCATGCAGAGATCCAGTACCGCAAGGTCGAAGGGTTCTCCCCGTTCTGCCGCTTCGCGGGCCCTGGCCAGGGCGGTCCGGGCGTCGGGCGCGGCGTCAGGTTGCAGCCGCCAGCCGCGTAATTGCGATTCCAGTACCAGTCGGTTGGTGGCGTTGTCGTCGACCACCAGTACCCGCAGCCCGGTGAGAATTTCGGCGGTCGGTAGGGGATTGGTCGACGGCGGTGCCACCGGCAGGGGGATACGGAACCAGAAGGTGCTCCCTTGACCGGGGGTGCTTCTCATCCCGATCTCACCGTTCATCGCTTCCGTTAGGCGGCTGCAGATTGCCAGACCCAGTCCGGTGCCGCCGTAGCGGCGGGTTGTTGAGGCGTCGGCTTGGGAGAACGATTCGAATAACCGGGCATGCTGTGCGGGTTCGATGCCGATTCCCGTGTCCCGGACTTCGAAGTAGACCATGGCGGCGGACCCGGGCCCGGTATCGCGTGTTTCGGCCTTTATTCGAATGGCCACCTCGCCGGCAGCGGTGAACTTCACAGCATTGGAGGCCAGGTTCAGCAGGACCTGGCGGATCCGGCCTGAATCCCCGATCAGTCTGCCGGGCAGGTCAGGCTCACAATAGGCGATGAGCTCCAACCCTTTGGTTTGTGCCGGCTCTGCCAGCAGCCCCGCGACTTCCTCGACCAGAACCCGGGGATCGAATGGACGCAAGTCCAGATCCACCTTGCCGGCCTCCAGCTTGGAAAAGTCCAGGATGTCATTGATCAAGGCCAACAGGGCGTCACCTGCGCCTTTGACCCCTTGCGCATACTGCTTCTGTGTGTCATCCAAAGGGGTTTCGAGCAAGAGTGCGGTCAGTCCCACCACACCGTTCATCGGCGTGCGGATTTCATGGCTCATGGTGGCAAGGAATTCGGATTTGAGCCTGCTGGCTTCCAACGCGGCTGCCCTGGCGGCCTTCAGTTCGTCCTCGGCGGCCCGGCGGAGCGTTATGTCCCTGGCGATGACTGCGATGCCGCCAAGGTTCCCGTCTTTATTGATCGGTGAGACTGTCAGGGACACCGGTATGAGCGTCCCATCCTTTCTCACATGTTCGGTCTCGAAGTTCACCGCGGCGCCGCTTTCCCTCAGCCGTTCGAATATCTCCTCGGTCCCATCGGAGCCGCCCGGAGCCACGAGGATGCGCCCGTCGCGGCCGAGGGCCTCCTCGGCAAGGTACCCGTACTGCAGCTGAGCCCCGGGATTCCAACTGGTAATGATGCCCTCCGGAGTGGTGCTGAAGATGGCGTCCGTGGAGGAATTCACGATCGCGCCCAAGCCCTCCAGCTCGGCAGTACGGACGGCCACTTCCTCCTCCAGTCCGGTGGCAAGAGTGATGTTCTGAACAACGATCAGCACCTGCCGGACGAGGATGAGGACGACCGTTATCCTGGCTACCACCAGCAGGAAGGTATTCATTTCCTGGACGTGCGGTCCGGCAACGACAACCAGCGCCGCCAGGATCGGCGCGTAGGGGAGCAGTTCCAGGGCCAGGGCGAACGCCTTGCGCTCAGGCTGCGGGTTTTCCGCGTACGGCAGCAATGGTGCAAGCGCGATCAGGAGGAAGGCGCCAATCCACCCCAGGGCAAGGGGCGATCCCGTGACGCCCGTGACGCCGTCGAACGTGAGCCTGACGTAGGTGCTGTCGGTGATGGTCAGGGCGAGCAGCCCGCTGCCGAAGCACAACCAGGGGAGCCGTTCGCCCGGTTGCCGGCGCATGGCCAAGACCAAGACCAGGGACGTGATGACCACGTCTACGACGGGGTATGCGACGCTGACCAGCACGGTCAGGACGTCGCCTTCAGAGCTCAGGGCCGGCCCGAGCGCCGTGTACCAGCTGATCGCCAAGACCGAGCCGGCAATCACCGAGGCATCGAGTGCCGACCTGACCCAACCCACCTGGGCGGTGTCAGCCGGCCGCTTGAAGCTGAACAGCGCGGCGGCGGCAGGGATTGAATACGCAAGGAAGAGTACGTCGGCAACCGAGGGAAACGGATATGTGTTGTTGTTGGCGAGCCCGAAGTAAGTCCACAGCGCCTGCCCCGCGGCCCACGTAAACGCGGCCACAGCCAGGAGGGACCACGCCCGTGCATTCTCACCACGCCGACCGGCCCTGCTGCAACTGATGCCAGCCACCACGGCGGCCGCGAGGATGAGGAAGTCGCCGGTCACCCTGGCGGCCGCGGTTCCGTTATTCCAAACGAAATACAATGCCAGCGCAGCCAGCAGTACGACAGCACATCCCGCGAGCCAAGCGAGTCTGGTCCTGCTTCGGCCGACCGGTCGAGGAAGTTCGAGGCGACCGTTCTGAGACACGTTGAGCCCTCCCAATTGGGCGCCTCGCACCCGCAAGAACTCGAGACCCGGGCCGCCCGAACACCCGGACGGAGACGCACACCCAAAATATATCCCTACGACCTCAACGCCGAGGGCACCATGCCCGTAGGCGCGCAGAGAGGGCGGTCTTCTCTTCGGGCAGCGGGTGAGTGCACTTCGTGGCCCTTGTGGTGGTGAAGCCTGGGATTAGGGGGGCACCACCCTGGGCGGTTATAGGCCAAGCAGGGAGACGGCGTGGGCGATGACCAACGCCAGCAGCACAAAGCCGCCGAAGGCTTCCAACCCCATAAGTCCCTTGGCCCGGGCTGAAAGCGGCATCGTATCCGTGGGGCTGAACGCCATGGAGTTGGACAGCGAGAAGTACAGATAATCAATGAACGCAGCCGTCCAGCCGGTTTTGACCGAAGATCTGGCCGCAACTTCCTTGACAGCGTCGTGGTCTTCATCTTGCGGGAAGCGGAAGTCTGCTCTGGGCAGGTGGGGACGCGGAGTGTGTCGGCGGGATACGGGTCCGCCGCGGTCCAGTTCCCAATAGACCAAGGCAAAAGCGATCACGTTCGTTACCCATACCTGAAGTGCGGCGAGCAAAAGGGTGGGGCCGTTGCTGTTGGTTGTCGTCAGGGCAATGACCAGCTGAACCAAGGCAGCCTCGTTGGCCACGACCAGGAGGAGTGCCTGGCCAATGGAAAGAATTCTGGACCAGCGAGTTTCGCGGGTGAGCCGCCGAGGATTCAGGACCACCAACGGAATCAAGAGGCCAAGGCCGACCACCACGACGACGTACCGAACGCCCGGCAGGAATGTCGTCGGCAGCGTCCCGTATAAGCCCAGCGCAGCGAGGAGGCCAATCACGGCGGGCCAGCGATGCTCGGCTCGGCTCTGCATTTCGACTGAGATCATGATCAGGAGTCTAGGCTCGGTTGCCCCGTCGGCGCCGTTCAGATCATCGACTGTGCGCCGCGTCGGCTTAGCGTCAGCACCCGGGGGTGCGGGGCTTGAACCACCCGTGAGTCGGCCGCCCTCTGCACGAGTGTTCCGCGACACACCGGGGAGGGCTTTTGCTCCCAGAAAGTCCACGGGTGTGCACCCCCACGAACCTCACCAGGATGGAGCCGGCCGCTGCGGACTGCACGCTGTCAGTTCGTCCAATCTTTCGGTGACAGCCAGATCCCCGTGGCAGAAGTCGTCACAGGCCCGGCCAAACCCCTTGCACCGTCCACCCCCACACCTGGTAAAGGCGGCGACAACCGGTCCCGGCCCGGCAATGGTGTGCGGGTAAGTAGTCTGCCGCAACACCGCACGGCTGCACTCCAGACCCCGCAAAGACTCCGCAGCCTTGTCCATGGCGTCCCTGGAGTTCGTGCCCGCAACCGTGAACCAGCCAGCTCCGTGGTCGGTCCCGTACTCAAGAAGGAACGGCATGGAGGAAAGCATTCCGCACCAAACCAGCTTCAGACAGGGCCGGTGGTCCCTCTGGGTCGACCGCACCGATACACTTCCCACCCAGGTGGCGAACTGGGGCAGCAGTCCGGCACCTGAAGTAACCCATCCTGACCCTGGACTTAGTCGACGTTCTCCTGAGAGGCTGGCCGACGTGACCTGCTCGGCAGGACCCAGCGAAACCGCCACCAGACCGGGCTGTTGCCTCTGCCGCGGGACCAGCTGGCCTGGTGCTGGCGGGGCGATTGTTAGTGTGGCCTGGTGACAACACTTGCACTTCGTTGGACTACCGAACTCTCCGCTCGTGACTACGCCGATATGGCGGTTCTATTCGACAGTGAATATTCGGAAGACTGGGGTTCCTGGAATCCGACGCGAGGCTACGGTTACGCGCGAGGTGAGCTGCATTGCTTCGCACGTGTCGGTGGCAAACTCGTTGGATATGCTGCCTCAGCACGCCGCTTCATAGGTGTAGGCAATGATGAGGTTCTCGTCGCAGGCGTGGGTGGTGTCCTGACAGCGGCCGAGGCACGTGGCCAAGGGGTCGGGCGCGAGGTTCTTTTTAGGCTGCAAGAAGCTATGCGTGGTTTGGCTCCTGCCGATTTCGGTTTACTCGGATGCCGTGAAGGGATCGTGCCTTTCTATCAGTCGTGCCGCTTCACGCTTATTGAATCTCGCATTCGAGATGTTTCGCCACGCGATGCCATGAGCGTGATTGAGAGTGCTGGTCCGACCTTGATCTGCGAGGGGACCAAGCCGGTCGAGGCTTGGCCCGACGGAATTGTTGATCTGCGAGGCTTGCCTTGGTAAGCCGTGTGGCAACGACTTTGCCGGGCATCAGAGTCCTAATTGCTGCGTTTTCATAGGGGCGGTGAGGTACTCCCTAAGCGAGCCGCGGGCGCACGTGTTCTGGCGGTAGTGCCCGGGGCGTCCGTGCCGCAGCGAGAACAGTGGTAGTCCTGTGTGGTAACTGCGCAATCGACACAGACCGGTTGACCGCCGTGGGCGGCTGGCCGACCGGGAAGCATGCGCTCTGTTCGGCAGTCAGGGCGAGACACGTGCGTGCGCACGGGGACGGTGAAGCAGGCCACGCAGATCCTGCCTCCAGGCCAGCTGGCGCGGTGCCGGCTGGCGCCCCGTGAGCAGGTGTTGCAAGTGAATTTCTCTGCGGTGCGGGGTCGGCCGCGGACGGTGCGCAATGCAGTTTCGGGCGCTCGAGCCATGCCGCCTCGCCTGTCTGGGTGGAACTTGCAATACTGCGTCGAGGACCTCACGTCCGAAAGGAACTTTTCGCACGCCTCGAAGGCGTCGGCCGCGACATCGAAAACCGTGTCATCGGCAACGACAGCAGCCGGTTAAAGGATCAAGGACTGATAGCCGAAAGCACGGCGGCCGCCGACTATGGTTCAGCCGAACACCATGAGAGGTTTGCCGAGTCCTTGGAAAACACCGGGGCCAGCGAAATCCAGATCAGCGGCCGCCTGGCCGCGGCCCGCAGTGAAGGCACGCACCCCAGCGCCGCGGTCTCCGTGGGGCAAGCGTGCGGCGAAGGCCCGCAAGTCCCGTCCGGGTGCAGCCGTCGGCTCCGAGCGGGCAAAGAACGGTCTCAGCCGTTGACGCCAGGGATTCCATGCCAGGCCGGGCACAGCCGCCGACTCCAACGGACCCGACCTGGCAAGCGAGGATCGCATGACTGATGACCAGACCGACAATCCTGACTGCCACCATATCTACGGGAGCGACCATGAGGTTATTGAAGAGGCCATCAGGTTGCTGGCCGATTTGGATGACACGCCTCTGCACCAGATGACTCCGCTGTATTACCAGCACGGGTTCGAGGAGTTACGGATGTTGGCCGGCGATCTTCTGCGGATCCTCGGACACAACCTTGAGAGCTGAGTCAGGGCAGAGCTGATATCAGCGGGCGCCCAAGCCAGGACAGTTTGGGGATGCCGCTGCGTTGCCGAGGCTTTCGCGATCGATCAGGGGAGTTTGTCCAAAGTTCTTTGGACTACCCGGCGCAGCTGGGGGAGGACCGGAGTGAATTCCCGTTGTCCAGGGAGTCTTGCCGATTGAGGTGTCGGGAGACCGGTCCACGAGCGGGAACGGTTGAGAGGGAGTGGGCGCTACCGGCATTCCAGCCCGTAGAGGGACAGCACATAGTTCAGATCAGCGTCGTCGCGGTGGATCTCAGTTTCGGCTTCAATCAGCACCGGGTCAGGGCCGAGCATGTCGTCCTGCCGCCGCAGCCAGTAGGCCCAGCAGAGGCCCCCGCCATACTTTGAATGTGCCCGGACGCCGGCGGCGTAGTTCCCGTCATCAAGAACCTGCTCACGCAGCCATTCGGCCATCGCCGTGGTCGCGCTGCGGTTCTCCCCGGCGAGTGTCCCCAGTGTGATCGTGCCGATGCCGAAGGCATCATCCAGCTGCTGCCCAAGGTGGCGGTTCAGGGCGGCGATCGATTCGGCTGCTGTCAGGTCGATCCACCGTGTCGGGCTGGGGATTTGCAGTGTGTACATGAGGCGCCCGTCCCGCCAGTTGGCCGGCAGCCAGCCGGGGACCATGTTCCCGTTCCTGGTCCAGTCATCCTGGATCATCTTCCGAGCCGTCTCGACGGTGATGCCGAACTGGCCGGCGGCGAAGGTGACGGCGTCTCGGAAGTCCTTCCCGACCCTGGCCATGGCCAAGGTCTCCGCGTACGCGGTGCGCCGATCCCCGGCCAGATATACGGTGCTGCCGGGGGTATCGAAGCGCGACCAGGAGGAACGGTCAATCGTCCCCGAGCTTCGGGGCAGGGGATTCAGGGGCCCGTAAGACGATTTCGCGATGCGGTAACCCCTGACCGGACCTGTCACATACGCCAGACCGGTACTGCCACAAACTCCCGTCAACCCGGGAACCTGTCTTCAGTCATGGCTGTCGCGGCGGCGATAACGTCCTTGGCCCGCATGTCCTTGATGGCCTCGATGGGTGAGATCTCGTCCAGCCAGGGATTGGCGCCGACAAACCACAGCCTGGCCACGTGCTCACCTTCCACGCTGGAGACCGCGGTCCACGCCCGGTGGGCAAGCTGCAGCCGGGCCTGCGCTTCGGGGCGAGGCTCCGGTCCGTCGGTCCGCGCCCATCGGTAACTGATTTTGGGGTCCTTGCTGCCCGCCAACGCCGCCACCAGTGTTGCTCCGAGCGCGCTGTTAAGCTGGCGGACGATTTCCCGGATCCCTAGACGGGCAGTCCCACCGTGAGCAGCACCAACATCAATCGAAATACTCACGACGCTTCACCTCACTTCCGGAACTATTAGACTACCAAAAATCCACTATAAATCCACGGCATGTCTGTCGGGACATGGGTCCCGAATTCAACGCCGGCACATTCAACCCCAACAACCGGACACGTGGACCTCTAAGCGGCGGTTCCGCAGGGAGCGTGGGGGGTCCTGGCATGGAACGTCAGTGAGTTCGTGTCGACCGGCAGGGAACGCTCCGCGCAGTTCACTGAAGTGGCGGCGGAATTCGCGGCCCGGGTCGTTGGATTTATCTGGGACGGCTGCCCGTCACGGGCAGTCCGGGAATGGTTAACTCAACGCCACGCGCGCCGGAGAAGAGGCGTGTACCCGGACCGGTCGCCACCTGCGAAACACCAGCCTCCGCCGTTGGGCTGCATGCGATGCGCCGATGGCCGGGGTCGGAAATTCCGACCAAGAAGTCGACACGAATCCGGAGGCGCATCGAAACACGCCAGTTGCAATAAGCATGCTTAGTATTAGGCTGACATTGTTCGAACCCCAACCGCCAACCTGGGCACCCGGATCGCGGGACCAAGAGTTCGGTAGTAACAACTGAAGGAGACTCCCATGTTGCTTTGGATCGCCATCATCATCGCCGTCCTCTGGCTGCTTGGTCTGCTGGCCAACATCGGCGGAGGACTGATTCACATCCTTTTGGTAGTTGCTGTGATCGTCCTGATTATCCACTTCGTCCGGGGCAGGTCCCGCGTCTGAAACCTTGGCGATTGCCACGAGAGCCCGCATCAACGATGCGGGCTTTCCTGTTGGATGGAAAATCGCCCGTGCCAAGAACTCCCTCCACCACGCGCCAAGCGTACCCGGCGGCCCAGGACCTACGGTGACGTGGGGCGCCTACAGGCGCGCTGTGGCACAGCTGGCCCCGACTCCCAAAGGCCGCCGACGTCGCTGCCGTTGTGGGACGGGAGGCCACCCTCCTGGCCCCAACACGATCCGAACTCATTAACGTGGGCCTGCTCTGTACGCCCGTCCACGGCTTCGCAGGCTTCACGGTCCCGCACTGTGACGACTTCATGCTGCAGACCGTGCCGGTGCCTGAAGTCCCCGGTGCAAAAAGGCCGCACAAAACCCAAGAAAGGCGGGTGGTTGAGATCGGCCTGACGCATGATCCAACTGACACGCCACATTCGTGCCGGATGGGCCGTCCGCCCGGCACGAATGTGCGGGCTGTTGGCGTAACAATGCGTTTCAGCGCGGCTCCAAGGCTGCTGGAGAGTCCCACCAAACACCCGCTTCGTGCTTAGCGGCTGCCCACACTTTCCCTCCTCCTGCTAGCCCCAGTCAACCGGAAAGGCCTATACCGTGCGCCGTTTGGGTGCCGGCCCAGCGCACCCGCCGCCAGACGTGCTCACAGCATCAATTCGTAACCGAGTGACCCAAGCTCACGAGCCAGCAGCCTAAAGTTTGAAAGAGTATTCGCAGGTGGAGCGGCGTTGATATCGTTGTGAGGCGGTGCGGTCGACTTGCTGATGCCAAGGAGAGTGACTTGTCTATGTCCGAGGACCGGGTCTCGTACGGCTTTCCCCTTCCTGAGGGTGAGGTGTGCCCGACGGGGTCATTCAGGCTGTCATTAGGCACCGGTCGGAGTGAGTGGTCCGAGGGCCTGTATCGCATCCACGGCTACACCAGGGGTGAGGTCGTCCCCACCACGGAGCTCGTTCTCGCTCACAAGCATCCCGATGACCGGGACGCGGCCTGTCAATTCATTCAGACCCTTGCTCGCGACGGCGGTCAGGGCTCCAACTTTCACCGAATCATCGATGGCAAGGGCCGTGAACACCGCGTCCTGACCGTCGCGGAGGCCGACCGGGACGGGACCGGGAAGGTGGCGGCCATCCATGGCCTGACCATCGACCTGACGCGGGCAATGGCCATCGAGAGCGGCCAGGCCGCTGCGGCCGCCTTGGCGAACGCATACGCGACCCGCGGCCTCATCGAACAAGCCAAGGGTATGATCATGGGCTATTTCAATGTCGGCGCCGTCGAGGCCTTTGACCGGCTCGCCGGGCATAGCCAACACGCGAACATCAAAGTGTCTGCCCTCGCCGCGCAGCTCGTTGCCGCCGCGGATCAAGGACACCTCCACGACGTCCTGCGCGGCTGGCCGCCCACGCTGGCCCCACGGCAGCAAGGATCGGGCCCAGCCACCACGCGGAAACCCCAATGATTGCGTGAGGTGGGCCTCTGCAGTCTGGGCCGCGACGGTGCGCCTTTGCTGAGCGGCCGGCACGATAGGGGTATTGACGCTAGCTGTTCCGGAAAGGTTCTTGCCGTAGGACTCAGGATACGGTCGAAGTCCCAGCCCGTTTGGTCGCGGTGGCTGGCGCGGGCTCGACGTTTGTCCGCGCCAGCAGTGCCTCGACCACCTCGGCAACCAAGTCTTCCTTGTCCCGGCGCTTGGCGTCCTCGAGTTGCGCGACCTCGACGCGCGCGGCCTGCCAGGCCGACCAATGGCCGGAGACCAAGGCCCAGAGGGAGAGTGCCGAGACGTAAACCACCGAATCGAGCCACCCCATCAGCAGCGAAATAGGGATCATCAGGATCCAAAAAATAGCCAGCCAGCCGTTGACGCGGCGCATGAAAACGGGGTCTCCCTGAACCATCGCCCACAGACTCTTGATGGGGCCCACGCATCCTCCTGGGTGAGTTGAGGGCGGAGCGCTCCGCCTCCGGGACCGTACCTGCGAAGGCTGGGTGGAAGCTGGGAATCGGGCGTATGCCGTCCCCAAGATGTCATTCGGGGTTCGGACCCTCCGGCGGTCACCGGGGGAGCGCGGGGATTGTCCTACTTCTCGGGTGGGCGGCGTCCGTGTTCCTCATTGGGCTGACGACCTGACCGGACGCTTCGCTCGTGTCCCTGGGCCGCCAAGGCCCAACGCGTTGACGTGCGGAGCGGCAGACATCGCTCATCCTGGCCCGACAAATAGGCCTCCGATTGCCGGCCGGTGGGAGCACGGTCGACATTGCCGGCTCGATGCGTTCGCCTGGTCAATTCGTGCGTCGCTTTGTCGGCCAGCAAGGCCGGCCTTCTTTTCTATCTCCGAAATCGGAACCCTGGATTGACGACGGGAACGCTGCTGAAAGCCGTGTTGGGTGGATCGATTGACAACCTCCTTCTCCGTCACAAATACTTAGGTTTGTGCCTAAGTATTATGCCGAGCTTGACTCCGTGCTCCGCGCTCTCGCGGATCCCACGCGCCGGGCCGTCGTGGAGCGATTGGCGAAGTCCCCGGCGGTAGTTTCCGAACTCGCGGAACCGTTCGAGATGGCGTTGCCGTCGCTCATGCAGCACTTGCGCGTCCTGGAGGACGCGGGATTGGTCACGTCGGAGAAACACGGTCGTGTCCGCACTGTGAGCCTGCGCCCGGGCGCCCTCGACGTGCTGCACCTGTGGCTCGGCGAGCAGCGCACACCGGCAGAACACCAAGCTGATCGGCTAGGCATCCACCTCACCCTCACTCACCCGAAGGACATCTGATATGACCCGTGTTCGTATGGCCCTGTTCACCTCATTGGACGGATATTCGCCAGCTGACCCGACGCCTGACAATCCGATGGGCAGGGACTGGGGGCGCCTGACGGAGGCGTACACCGCGACCCGGACGTTCCGGGAGAAGGTATTCGGTGACACCAGCGGAGCTGGAACGACCGGTGTGGATGATCGGTACGCGAACTCGTTCTTCGAGGGTGTCGGCGCGGAGATCATGGGAGCGGGCATGTTCGGGCTCCACGCTTTTCCAAATGACCCGGACTGGAAAGGCTGGTGGGGTGGCAAACCGCCGTTCGGTACCCCGGTCTACGTCCTTACCCACACCGCGCCGCGCCCGTCGATCCCGATGGAGGGCGGGACAACGTTCCACTTCCGCAGCACCGCGCTGGAGGACGTGCTCGCAGAAGCGGCCAAGGCCGCCGGTGACCTGGACGTTCGCGTGGGCGGTGGCTACGGGACTGCCCGCGACTTCCTGCGCGCGGGCCTGGTGGACGACCTGCATCTCACCGTGGCCCCGATCTTCCTCGGCGGGGGCAACCGGCTCTGGGATGACCTTCGCGCCTTCGAGTTGACTCACCAGGTGAGGACGGAAGTCGCCGAAAGCGGCACGATCCACATCACCCTGACACGATAGGAACCTACCCATGACGATCAAACGGCGACTCGCACGCTCCGGTTTTACCCTGACCCGCGACTACCCGGCATCTGTCGAACGCGTCTGGGGCGCGTTCGCTGACGAGAAGCAGAAGCTGGCCTGGTGGGGCGGCGGCGACAGCATGGAGGCCCGGGAGTGGGCCTTCGACTTCCGCGTTGGCGGAAGGGACGTCGCAGAAGGCAAATTTCACGACGGTCCAGTCTCCCGCTATGAGGCCACATACACCGACATCGTCGAGCACAACCGCATCGTCACGACATACGACATGTGGCTCGACGGCATCCACGCCTCGACATCGGTGGCGTCCTTGGAGTTCGACCCGATCGAGAACGGCACCAGATTCACCCACGCCGAGCACGGCGTGTTCTTCGACCAGTTCTGGGCTGACAACGGCATCCGGGAGAAAGGAACCCGTGGCCTGCTCGAGGCCCTGGGCAACTACCTCCTCTTGGGTGCCTAGCGCAGCGGCCGCTCACGCGCCCCACCACGGGAGACCGGTCCATGGCGGTTATAAAGTCGCCGCACACGTCTGAGAAAATTACCTCCCCAGTGGCAACCACGACCACGGGCAGATCCTCTGGAGAAACTATGTTTGAAACAGTCGTGCGAGGCGGGGTGGCCTTGAAGCCGCTTGAGACATGGCACGCCGGCGACTTTGCCGAGCATATGAGCAGGGCCAAAGAGCATATCCGGCCGTGGGTCGGACCGGCCTTCATCACCGACACTGTCGACGGTGCCCGCGCCACCCTCCACCGTTATGCCACAGCCACAGCGAATGATGGCGCGCGGATCTATGGGCTCTGGGACGAAGGAAAGATCGTTGGAGGCGTAATGTTTGTCGCGTTTGACCCCATCTGGGGCATCTGCGAGATCGGCTGCTGGCTTGAACCCGATGCTGTCGGCGGCGGACTCATCACCCGATCCGTCGAACTGCTCATGGAATGGGCCTTCCTAGAGCGGGGGATGTCCCGCGTTGAATGGCGGTGCCGCACCGACAACGACCGCAGCATCGCTGTCGCGCAACGACTGCGCATGCGCTCGGAGGGCGTTCTTCGCAGCAGCTGGGTCTACGACGGAAATCGGTACGACAAGGAAGTATTTTCAATACTCCGCGCCGAATGGATCAGCACAAGACCTGATACCACCCCCTAACAGACGCCGCCCCGGCGACGGGGCCGTGCGCCTGAGCATATGGTCCCGCAACTGGCTGACGATGAACTGCTGACTCTTCTCTCAACGGTGCAACGGCATCCAGGGACGGGTGAGACGCCAGCCTTCCGCCTTGTTGTATACCGCAACGACTGGGCCACCACCGAGGACAGATTCGTTGTTGGGCGTGTACCGGACGACAGCACTGGTGCAGTCCAGTCCCCGGAGAGCACTTTTCG
This sequence comes from Arthrobacter sp. Soil761, assembly GCF_001428325.1. Taxonomy (NCBI): domain Bacteria; kingdom Bacillati; phylum Actinomycetota; class Actinomycetes; order Micrococcales; family Micrococcaceae; genus Arthrobacter; species Arthrobacter sp. Soil761. Next base: position 28,536 of record NZ_LMSF01000003.1, read on the forward strand.
CTTTAGTCAAAGCATCGTTGACGCTGATACCTTCCACCGCCAACCACCCAGTACTCTTGTCGGTCACGTATTCGAGAAAGAACGGCATAAACCGAAGCATGACCGCCACATCGTATTTGGAATAGAGCCGGAGTACCCTCTGGCGCCACGACTCTCCGGGCTATCACTTCCTTCTTGCTTCAGGCGTTCACGGGTTCCGCAGGCGATCCGTTCGGGCATGATGGATGGCGGCCAAGGCGACGGCGCTGGCTATGAGCCTGACCGCGTGAATTCTGTACCACCGCTGCAGCAAAGGTCGGCGCTGGTCTTCGCCTGGCGGCAGGGGGCTGAAGAACAGCTTAGGGTTGAGGAACCGGAGCACGTAGGCGGTAGCAGCAGCCCCCGTTGCCGAGCTGGCGGCCGCCACGATCAGTGGGACCCTGGTGCTTGGCCGGTCCCATCCGGCCACGAGGGCACCGAATGCGGCAGGAGCGTTGATCGGTGCGATCGGTGCGTAGTAGCGGCCGGGGCTGCCCGCTCCAAAGGGGGACCGGGGGAGTTCACTGCTGGCCTCGGACGAGGCTAGCCGATGCGGGACTTTGACGAGGACCTCGTAGAGGTTACCGAAGAACCAGTGCGCATGAGTGAACTCTGCGACATCCAGCAGTCGATCAGCGAAAACAACGCGGCGAAGATGAGAGTCATCATTCATGCCCATAATCTACGCTTCCGTGGGCGAGTAGAGGACGACCGTCCCGGCCCATTGAGATCGCAGTTTGCTGGGCCAACCAAGAGCCCCTCCGGCTGCAGCCCAGCAGCACGAGCCTATTCGATGTGCGTTGCTGGCTGTTCGAACCCGCAACTACCTAGGCCCACCACGCGCATCTTCCTCCTCAACCTGGGATGGACTTGGCAGTTGCCCAACCCCTGTCTCAGGTCAGATTAAGTTCTAAGAGCCATCCGTGGGCATGTCCGGGAAAGGGCTTGTCGGCCCTAGTCTGACGCGAATCCCACCCAAAACTGACGTCAGGTTTGGGTGTACACGATCTGATGCATTTGCTGGCTCAGTCAGTAGGTGCAGGGACGCGAAAAAGCAGAGTCTTCCTTCTATCTTGGTGTCGTGGCAGAGGAGCCTATTCCGGGTGTTGGCCGTTAGGCTGCTTGCGTTGTCTCCATTCCCACTCGTCAGTCATCCATTGGCGTAGGTCTCGGGCTAGTCTCCGCAGCTCATCGGATGCGTAGTGGTTGGCGTCCCAGGACGCGTGCTGGACGATTTCCAGCGGTTTGTCCTGGGCGTAGGCGGGAAGGCTTTGCAGGCCGAATCGTGCAGGCTCTGTCACGAGGGCGTATCCGTGTCCGTTGGCGGCCAAGGCTTGGGCTATCGTCCCTGTTGATGCTTCGCGGATCATGAGCGGGGCGTCAAAGCCGGCCATTGCCCGAGTCACCACGATCTGCACACCGCTTCGAGGGACAATCACCCATTCGTCCTTCAGGCTTTCCAGATCGACCTGTAAGGCCGTGCCGAAGGGAGCGTTTGAACGTGGCTGGCCCTGAACCAGGACGGGGATGGTTGCCACCGCAAGCTGGGCCCGGTGGCTAGGGGGAGTTAGCGAGCTCACGGCCATGTCTACTTCGCGGTTGAGCACACCATCTAATTCGCTGGCGAGCAAGATCTCCAGGTCGACGATAGGCGCGTCTCTTGCAGCCATGAAAGAAACAAGGATGTCAGCGGTGGAATGAGGGCAGGCGACGCGGAACGAGGGTATCCCTCGAAACCGTGACCTGATGATTCCTTCTGCTCGCTCGAAGCGGGAAAGGACATCCTCGCCGAGTTCAAGCAGGATCTGACCGGCAGCGGTGGTCATCATGCCGGCAGGTGTGCGGTGAAACAGACGGACTGCCAGTTCGGTTTCGAGGCGACTGATCTGTTTGGAGACCGCTGGCTGGGTGACGGACATGGCGGTGGCTGCGGCGCTGACTGAACCCAGGCGTGCGACTGTTTCGAAGCATTCCAGTGCTCTTCTATCCATTCATTCAGGTTATATGGATCGGGGACGAAGGACGTAGGAATCTGTTGTGGACGAGAAGCTGCACCACTGTGCGGAAGGCCGACCGATGTTGATGCGTCCATCCTGCTTAGGAGGCCGGACTGACTTTGCCGCGGCCCGGATGAAATTTGGGCTGGCACCGTGTCGGTGATGGTGGGGCGTTGTTGGACCCTCGGGGACGGGGGAGCGAGGGACTCGGTGGGAAAAGGCCTCCAGCAAGCTATTCCAACTGGTTATAGGGCTCCCACCTATTTTTCATTAGACAGTTATCGAGGCGGAAGGAAAAATTGAGGTAATCAATCACCGGTACGGGTAACACGGGCCGGGAGCATGTCCAAGGGTCGCTTCACAGTCAGGGCCTGCTACTTCAATGGCAAATTCAGTAAAGGGAGAGACGATGACGTCTACCGAAAGCACTACGGTCGCATTATCTAACGTTGAGCGGCAACGTGAAGTACGCCGCGTCGTGCAGTCCAGCTTCTTGGGAAGCGTCCTTGAATTCTATGATTTCCTGCTTTACGGCGTCGCTGCCGCGCTCGTCTTCGGTCCCGTGTTCTTCTCCAACCTGCCTTCGACGGTTGCGACGGTTGCTTCCCTGGGGACCTTCGCCGCGGGTTACTTGGCCCGGCCGATCGGCGGCATCATTTTCGGGCATTTTGGTGACCGGGTTGGCCGCAAGAGTATGTTGCTCTGGTCCCTGTCCATCATGGGAGCCGCCTCCTTCCTCGTGGGTCTTGTGCCACCGGAGTCGGTAATAGGTCCATGGGGTGCAGTGATTCTCGTCGTTCTGCGGCTCATGCAGGGTGTTGCTTTGGGCGGCGAGTGGGGCGGTGCCACGCTTATGGCGCTCGAACATGCGGACCCCAAGAAGCGGGGTTTCATGGCTGCCTTCGTCAATGCCGGCGCTCCGGCAGGCGGCATTATTGGCACACTCATGATGGGGCTTTTCTCTGCGATTCTCACCGAGGACGAATTCCTGTCCTGGGGCTGGCGCGTCCCCTTCCTGTTTTCCGCCCTCATGCTTGCTGTCGGCCTCTACGTTCGCCTGAGGGTCTCTGAAAGCCCCCTTTTCCTCGCTGCGGCCAATCAAAAAGAGGCCAAAGTCAGTTCTGAGGTTCCCATCATGGCGATTCTGCGGGCGCCCCGCACAGTGCTTGTCGTGGCCCTGGCCTGCGTCGCAAGCTTCGCGCTGCAGTCTGCGATTACAACGTTCGGCCTTTCCTATGCCGTTGATCAAGGGTCGGCTCGAGAAGATGTCTTGTTCGGCTTTACCATCGGCCAGATTGCGGCGATTGTCCTTATCCTCGCCTACGCAAAACTCTCCGACCGCATTGGCCGTCGACCCGTCATGATCTTCGGGTGTATCGCCTCCATTGTCCTGATATACCCCATGTTTGAATTGCTCAAGGCTGGTGGCATCTTATTCACAGCCCTCGCATTCGTCGTGTTCTGCGTTGGCCAGAATGCGATCTACGGTCCTATGGGCGCCTTCATCTCTGAGCAATTCGCCACGCACAGCCGGTATACCGGTGCTTCGGTGGGATACCAGCTGGCCAGCCTGGTCGGTGGAGGCTTCACCCCAACGGTAGTGGCGTCCCTCTATGCTGCATCAGACAGGTCCGTCATGCCGGTGCTCATCCTGATAGCGGCGATATCCGCGATCAGCGCAGTGTTCCTGTGGCTCTCACAGGAAACCCGCACCCGGGACCTGACCAAATGACGCAGCCAACAAGGAATGCTTCACGCTGCCCGGCAAACGGAAGCGTGCAAGGAAAATGAAGTTCGTCATGACCGAGGCGTACGACAGAACCGACGCGCGGGGACCCGTTCCCGCTAAAGTCGCAGCTTTCTACGGCATCCGATACGCAACGTTGACAGGCGGCCGGCGGTTCTCGGCGCCGGTGCCCGTCCTGGGCGACGAACAGCTCGAAGCCGGGTACCTTACGGACGTCCCAATATTTCCGGGCCAAGGGAGCGGACTTGAAGATGTGCTTGGACGGGGTGACGCAGAAAACCTGCAGTCCGAAGAGGCCTTCTTCCTGAACGTCTGGGCGCCCGACGGCGCTGACGGACTGCCCGTGGTGGTCTTCCTGCACGGCGGTGCGTGGATGAGCGGGGGCGGCTCTGTCCAGTGGTACAACGGGCGGCATCTTGCAGCGGGCGGCCTCGTCGTCGTGACCGTGAACTACCGGCTAGGTCCGATAGCTCACCTGGCGCCTCCCGCCGAGAGCGGACGGCCTACACCCAGCCGGCCGGTTCAGGACCTGCTCACCGCATTGCAATGGGTTCAGGACAACATCGCCAGGTTTGGAGGGAACCCTGATCGAGTCACCTTGGCTGGCCAATCAGCGGGAGGCTGGTACGCCCATCTCCTGAGCGTTCTGCCCGAAGCGCGGGGCCTGTTCGAAAGACTAGCTCTCTGGAGCATGGGTACCCGTACTCCCAGGTCGACGGCCCTCCAAACCCGCATTTACGAGGCCGCGAACCGGATACTGACACCATTGACGACCGGGAACGCTCCACCGCTCGAACTCCTGCAGGCGGGGGAGAGGGCACTCAGGACGGTTCTGCCCCCCGCACCCTTCGGTCACGCACCAGCGGGATACCTGCCCCATGTCACGGACAACGTTCCCCCGGATCTTCTCGATCCGATCGCCTCGGCGAAACATTGCAGTGCCAAGGCCGTATATGCCCGATTCACTGCAGAAGAAACGGGATCGTTTTTCCACAATGTGCCGGTACTCCGACATGCCGATCACGCGCGCGTTGAGCAATGGCTGGAAAGCCTGCCTGAGGGGCCCCTTCCCAACGCTGTTGTTGGCGATGCCTCATTTCAACAGAAGTCACCATACGAAAAGATCGTCGCCGCATCATCCTGGATTCAATACAAGGCCACCCCGACCGCACTTGTGAACGCATACAACGTCGCTGGTAAGCCTGCACAGATTGATGAGTTCACCTACCGGGGAGCTGTAGACGGCCAGCTCAGCGGCCACTGCATTGACCTTCCCTTTCAGTTCGGAACATTCGAGGAATGGGCCGACGCGCCAATGATGAAAAGCTGCAACACCGACACCTTCGATGCACTGTCCACCCATCTCATCGGCGGCCTCACAGCCTTCGCGTCCACTCAAATGCCATAACCCCAACCAAGGAAACTCCTCATGACTCAAACCCATAAAATTGCCGTGATCGCCGGAGACGGAATCGGACAGGAAGTTGTCCCGGAGGGGATCCGGGCACTGGAAGCCGCGGCAGAGGCCTTTGACTTCAAGCTGCAGACCACCACCTTTGACTTTGCCAACGGCGATTACTACCTCAAGCACGGGAAGATGCTTCCCGATAACTGGATCGACCAACTCAGTGGCTTCGATTCCATCTTCTTCGGCGCTGTCGGCTCCCCGGAAACCGTTCCGGATCACATCTCACTGTGGGGAAGTCTCCTGCAGTTCCGGCGCCACTTCGACCAATACGTCAACCTGCGGCCCGTCAAACTGCTAGCCGGAGTCAAAAGCCCCCTCGCTGACCGGGTACCCGGAGAAATTGATTTCTATGTCGTCAGAGAAAACACAGAGGGCGAATACTCCAGCATCGGAGGCAGGATGTTCGAAGGAACGGACCGGGAAACGGTCCTCCAGGAGACAGTCATGACCAGGACCGGCGTGGACCGCATCCTCACGTACGCATTCGACCTCGCCGCCAGCCGCCCCAAAAAGCACCTGACATCCGCCACCAAGAGCAATGGCATTTCGATCACCATGCCGTATTGGGACGAGAGGGTTAAAGCGATGTCACAGAAGTTCCCCAGCGTCAAGACCGATACCTACCACATCGACATCCTTACGGCGAACTTCGTACTGCACCCCGAAAGGTTCGATGTGGTCGTGGCCAGCAACCTCTTCGGGGACATCCTCTCTGACCTGGGCCCCGCCTGCACAGGAACGATCGGGATCGCGCCCAGCGGCAACATCAATCCCGAACGACGCTTTCCGAGCCTTTTCGAACCAGTCCACGGCTCAGCCCCAGACATCGCCGGCAAGGGCATCGCGAACCCCATCGGCCAAATCTGGAGTGCAGCCATGATGCTCCAACACCTTGGCGAGGAGGCCGCAGCCGCCACAGTCGTGCGGGCCTTCGAGAACGTCCTGGCCAGAGAAGACCAATCCCTCACCCCCGACCTTGGCGGCAGCGGAACCACCAAACTCCTCGGGAAAACCATTACGGAAGAAATCCGGGCGGTAGCCGCCTCCCATTGACAATGCCCTAACACTCACCCCCACCGACTTCTCTCATGATGTCTCCCGGGGAAGCCCTGCCAGAGAGTCTCGGCATTCCCCAACCCGCCCCGCAGCCCGCAAGGTCAAGTAGTTCTCTTTGGCCGAACCGGCCGGAATTAATGGGCTGGTTATGCTGGGGATCCTCGGATAAAGGGGGCAGGGTGACCGTAGGGTCACCCTCCCCCCTTCTCTAAACGCTGCCATGCGGTCCCGCGCCCGGCCGTAGGGCTACCAACTGCGGTCGACCCATTCCAAGACTTGGCCTTCGACGCGAACTACCCGATTCTCTGTCCAACCACCTACGCCTCCAGACCGCGTCCTGTCAGGTTGAGTTCTGGACATGTCAGAAGACGGTCAGGATCTTCCGGACACTGCTCGTCAGGTTAGGGTGTTCCCTAACTGGACGTGATCTCGACAAGCGAACCAAGGTTTCCGGGCTTGAAGCTTCCTTTCAAGACAGCCGGCTTCCTTTCAAGACAGCCGAGTGGACCGGCAGCTCAGATTTTGCTCCGCTACGGGCGGTGCTCCATTTGAAGGAATCAGCTGAGGGCCAGTGCGGGGTGACCATTAGCGCGGCAAAGGAGCTGGGCCATTTTTCGCTGCGACTTAGACCGCTGACCTGCCCGTATTCGAGCCTTGGAGGGCTGTCTTGAAAAGACTCCTCGATTTCGTCCTGGTTAGACACGCGGCGATGCTACTTCGCCTCAGTCAAGGTAGTGCATTAGCCGGTTGGCCGGTAATCGTTCCGAAGCCGTTGTCCTTCAATGCTGGTGGTTGTGACTGGCGATCCGCAGGCAAGCTGGAGTCGCCAGTCGGCGTAGTAGAGCGTGTGCTCGTTGCGGCCCATCCCCGAGTACCAATACTCCACCTCAGAAATACTGCTTACGTACTGGTTTTCTGACCTGAATGAGTAGCCCATGCTTTCGCCGGGTCCGAGGGTGAGTTCAGACGGTCTGGGCTGGCCAGGCGGGGGCACGTAATCATAGTCCCCGAACCTTTGGATGAACCGGGGCTCGCCTCGGACGTTTAACCCTTCAACGTCCGGGATGTCCCTGTCCCAGAAAGTGATAGCGGCATCCATGCCGTTATGAACGGCACCGCGACCGGATACGGTAACGAATTCCGGCAAAGTGCCAGAAGTGAAATCCACCTGGGTCAGGCCTCCGGTAACAGAGCCTGTCGGGCACTGCATTGGCCCTAGTGATGGTGCAGGTGCTGGCCTCGCCGGTGCAGGAACGGTGGCAGGGACTGGCTGCTGCGCAGCTGGCAGCGCGGGTAATGGATCGGGAACCTGAATAAAGCTAGGCGCCGGCACGGGGGCATGAGTTTCGGCAGCGGTTGCCGTTGCCGTTGCCGCTGCGGGAGCTGGTTGTGATTTTGGGGCTGAGGCGGCCGAGAAAGGGACCGGTTTGGTTACGACAGCGGTTGAGGGTGCCCGGATGGACTCCACCACTCCCGCGAAAACTGCCCCCGATGCAATCGCTACACCTATTACCGACAGGACAACGACAAGCATGGTCCGCCTTGATCCGGCCGCACCCCCAGACTCCATAGCGAAAGTCTAGGGCCGTTAGTCCGGCCCGACCATCCCCTCGCGGGCTAAACGAAGAGCCAAATAACGACGTGAAAAAGCTGCCACTTATCGCTGAGGGCCACAGACCGACCCGCCTCCCTGGTTCCCGAATCGGCGTTGTCTGGGAATCTTCCATTTTCGAGAGCATGCCGAACACGGGATGGGCACGTCAGAGCTTTCACCCATCTCACGCCTATGCCCGAATAAAGCAACGTTGACGACTTCCGGCTCTTATTCACAGACACGTACGATCGCAATCCTCGGAGCTCAATCCAGATGCTGCCTAATGGGTTTACTCCTTGACATCGACGTGCTGGCCTTACTCCTCACTGAGTCTGGTCTTAGCACTTGGACCCGCTTTCCGGGACGGCTACGTCGCCGCTATGTCTTTAGAAGACTGCTTGCTGGCGTTAGGTGTCGTTTCGACGGAGAAGGGCCAACAAAAAGTACGCTGACAAGCGGAGGGCACACTGCCCTGGGCGTCCGTCATAAGTGAAGCGGGCGTTAAGAGACAAGCATGGGGGAGAGCTGACTTGGAAATTCAGCCGGAAAAAGAGAACTTGGATAGAACGTTCTCGCAAACAGTCTTCAACATCGACTTCTACCAACGAAGCTACAAGTGGGGGTCAGAACCCGTTCGCCGACTCCTTGACGATGTCTTTTTTCAGTTTGATGAAGCCTGGGCCAAAAATTCCTCTCTTGAACCCACTGTAGAAAACGTGGTGGACAGGTACCCCTGGTACTACCTCAATACCTACGTAACCAACAGGGTGGACGGCAGAGTATACGTGGTCGATGGCCAGCAGAGACTCACCACCTTGACGCTAGTACTCATCAAGCTATTCCACCTTGCGCGCCGCCTTGAGTCTTCCCACCAACACTGGATCGAAAGCAAGATTGTCGGACACTCCGGTTCCGGCCGGAAGTTCTGGATGAATCACGCCGGACACTTGCCAGTCCTCCACGCCCTGTACGAGGGAACCGACCCCCATCTCATCGACACCGCTTCCGGGGTGACAGCTGAGAACATGGTGACGAATTACCGGATCATCAGCACTCAGCTAGACAACAGACTCACCGAGGTCACTCAATTCAACACCTTCGTGATCTTCTTCCTGCAGCGCCTTGTTCTCGTAAATCTGGACGTTGAGTCAACGCATGTCCCCATGGTCTTCGAAGTCATCAACGACCGCGGCGTGAAACTGAAGCCCCACGAGATCCTCAAGGGAAAGCTGCTCGGGCAAATCGAGAAGATCGAACTGTCCCGCCTAGGACTTAACGAACTCTGGGACACCCGCGTCGAAGCGCTCTCGACGTACGGCGATGACACTGTCGATGACTTCTTTCGAGCATGGCTCAAAGGTAGATATGCCGACAGCCGTTCCACAGGACGGCGGTTTGACGGCGACTACCACCGCGAAATGTTCAAGCAGGACCTGAACAAGATCCTGAACCTCGAACACAGTCCCGCCGACGTCAAAAAGTTCCTGACCGAAGACTTCGACTACTACTCGGCCCTGTATCTGCGGGTGCAAAGCTACGCCCGGACCCCTGTTGAAGGATTTGATGCAGCATATTTCAACGGCTCCGCAATCAACAAAATTGATTCCCAGTCATCTCTCATCCTCGCGGCCTGTTCGGTAAACGACCCGGAAGAGGACGAGAAGATTGTCGCGGTAACTGAAGGTATCGACAGGATGTCGACTCTCCTCCGCCTCCAAGGCGCTTACAGCTCCAACGAGTTCCTGGACCGGATGTTCTTGGTAGCCGCGGAACTGCGAGACAAGACGGCCAGCGAGATCCCCAAAGTATTCGAAGTTCACCTTGCAGCGGAGATCGGGCTACGCCGAGGAATCGAGAACCCCGGTGCATTCAACCGCCAACTCTTCAACACAATGACAGTGGACCGGCTCGGTAGCCGATTTACACGGTACTTCTTCGCTCGAGTCGAAAAATTTATCGCTGCTGGCATGAAGAAGGAAATGAAGCATTCAATTGAGGACCTGGTCACGAAGACAGGACCCAAGAACGGATTTCACATCGAGCACATCCTGTCCTACAACTCAGAAAACAGGGCATTGTTCGACGGAGACGACGAGCGTTTCGAGGCCGAGCGCGCCCGGCTCGGCGGCATCCTTCTCCTTAGGGGGCGGGACAACATCTCTAGCAACAACGAACCGTACTCCCACAAACTCCGGTCATACTCCAATAGCCTTTACTGGAACGAAACACTGCGCGAGGACACCTACAAGAGCAAGAAGGATTTCACCGACTTCATCACCCTGACAGGTCTCAAACTGCATGCGATATCGGAGTTCGGACCAGCGGCGCTGCACGAAAGACATTCGCTCCTGGGGGACATCGTTGAACTATTGTGGCCGGTCCAAACACGCACGGACACCGGAGCAATCCCTCTGAGTTCCCCGGAATAAACCTGCTACGTCGATAACCGGTGAACAAAATGGCCAGGGCTGGGCGACGCACGGTCTCAGCAAGCAACTCACGGATTGGATGAGGGTGAACTTGTGGAGGCATGGGCATGTCCGCACCTGACCCACTGGACAGCGCCAGTTTCCGGTCGCCGCTTGAAGACATAGTTAGTCCAGCGGGAGTGTGACCGCGATGCGGAAGCCGTTGCCGGGGCTGGAATCGATGGTGATGGTGCCGCCGGCTTCGTGTACGGCGATGGACATCAGACGGAGCCCGAACCCGCGGTTCCGGTTGCCGGTTGCAGTGCTGTTGAAGCCGTTGCCGTTGTCGGTGATGGTCAGGCGGATGCCGTGGTAGACGGCGGCGAGCCGGATAGTGATTTCGGCGGCCTGGGCGAACTTGAGGGTGTTGCTGAGTGCTTCCTGGGCGGCGTGGTAGAGCAGGGCTGCGGCGGTCGCCGTTATTTCGATGCCATGATGCGGTGTGTCCCATCGGATCGCGGTTCCCTGTTGGCGAAGGGGGTCCGTTAGTCGGTCGATGCAGCCGGCGACGCCCAGGGCATGGAGGTCCAGGGGGCGGTGGTCGGTGATGATGCCGTCGATGACAGATACTTCATCCAGGGTTGGTGCTTGAGACATAGCCGTTCCTGCTTCCGCTGCTTTTTCCGTTGTCGGTGCGGCCATGACCTGGCTGGCTGCCGTGGCCTGGCTGTTGTGTCGATAGTGCAGGGTCAGCATCAAGGGTTCCGGTGCTTTTCCATAGCTCCCGTGCAGGGTTTGGGCAGGATTTAACAAGACTGCCCGACGGCTGATTTCGTACTCCGAGTCGATTATTCGACCGGATGGCTTTGGGGCAAGTGAAGCTGGCTCGGTGGGCACTTGAGGACGCTATCTTCGGTCCTTACCAAACGGATGGTGGATCGCTGCTCCAAGGCTGGTCGTCCCGGGCCGTTGGGCCGGTGCTCGCTGCTTGATATCAGTCCGCTTGCTTTACTTGTTCCACCGCAAACGGAAATTCGATTCTTTCTGGTTGTATTCTTTGTTCAGGCTGAGGCTGCACTTTCCGCGCTGTTGGGGAGAATGGCGGTTAAGGCCTGGTGCCGGGCTCAGCCGGCACTTCCAGTCAAAAAAGGAATAGCCGATGTCTAGGGATGAGTTTCCTCTCCTAGCGGTCACCGGCGCAGAGGACACACCGGGTCCTGGGGGACCTGCTTTTCCGCCCCAGGCGGTGGGGGGAAGTTCTCTGCGGTCGCAGGTGATGGAGCTGATCAACGATGTCCTCTCCGACCCTGCTCCCGAGACTGAATGGGCCAGACGTCAGCTGCGGACACTTCTGGCCTCATATCCGGATAATCCCGAGCGGGCGTTTCTTGAGCATCTGATCGGGACACGGAAGCAGGGCGCCGGGCAGCGCCTCCCCGCGGGCGGCGCGGGGAGTACTCCAGCAGGTCGTCCTGTTGGGCAGGGCGCCCAGGACAGCGGAATGACGAAGAGGATCGAGTCGGTTCTGGGCAGCAGGTTGTTGCTGACGGCGTTCCAGCCAGTCCATAGATTGCCGGAAGGTGGAGTCGTCGGGGTTGAAGCCCTTACGCGTTTTGTCAGCAGCGATGGCGCCGACGCTGACACCTGGTTCCGGGACGCGGAGAGCGTGGGTCTTGGCGTCGAGCTGGAGGTCGCGGCATTGGAGTGCGCTGTGTCCGCGGCGGGGGAGATCCCTTCGCATCTCTTCGTCGCGTTCAACCTGACTCCGACGGCGGTGACGGAGAGCCGCACCCAGGACCTGCTGCAGAATTCCGGGCTGGCGATGGACAGGATTGTTGTCGAACTCCGGGGCCAAACAGATGATACGCAATGGGAACGTGTTATCCGGTCGTTGAAACCGTTCCGCAGAATCGGGTTGCGGGTAGCGGTTGATGGGTCCGGCCCGGGCTTCACCCCGGTCGAGCGGATTCTTGCCCTTCGACCGGACATCATCAAACTCGACCGGACATTCCTTGATGGGATCCTCGAAGGGCCAGAGCCTGATGAGCCGGTCGTGATAGGTCTTGCCCGGGAGGTTGGAGCGGTCCTGGCGGCCGAAGGCATCGAAACGGAAACTGAGCTTGCAGCGGTCATTGATGCTGGCTTGACTGCAGGGCAGGGCTATCTGATGGGCCGGCCGTCCGTGCATCCGCTGGACTGGTCGTCATGGATTATTCAACCGACTGTGGGGGTCAACGTTGAGCCATAGCAGCAGCACGGAGTGGTGCTCGATCCTTGATTGGCTGGAACTGGCCGCGGCCGGATGAACCCGGCTCGTCACATACTTCAGCAACTGAAGCGCAGAACGGGTGGGCCGGATCGAGGACAAACTCGGGGGTATCAATGGAGGGGCAAGGACGGGATGACCTGCTGACGCAGTCGCTGCTGCTCGATGAGATCGGCCAGTCTGTGATCGGGATGGACAGCAGGTGGCGGGTCACGTACTGGAACCGCGCCTCGGAGCGTTTGTATGGTTTTGCTGCCTCCGAGGTGCTGGGGAAGACGCCCATTGATCTGGGTATCATCGGTCATTTCCAGACCCTGGAGCCGGGGCCGACGGGGGAGGAGATCGCCGGGCAAATCGCCGGTGGCAAGGACTGGTCGGGGGAATTCTGGGTGCGGGACCGGGCCGGCAGGGAGTTCCCGGTCCATGGGACGATCAGCCCGATCAGGGCCCGGCACACTGTGCCGGTGGACATAGTGGCCATTTCCAAGGACATCACTGACCGGAAACACACGGAGGCTGTTCTGCGCCGCCTCTCGGCGATGGTGGAGTCCTCCGGGGACGCCATTATCAGTGCGGATATGGATGGAAAGATCACCAGCTGGAACGCGGGCGCTGTCAGGATGCTGGGCTGGAGTGCGGCAGAAGCCGTCGGGCGGGCCCCGGACCTTTTCACAACCCGGGCGCCGGAGGATACCAACGAGCGAGTGGCTGAACGGATCCGCAGCGGCGCTTTCGTCCCGGGCCTGGAAGCGCGATGGCGGCGGAAGGATGGGTCGGTCATCGACGTCGAGCTGACGGTGTCACCGGTCTACGGCCAGGACGGGAAGCTGGCCGGAGCCTCCGGAATCGCCAGGGACGTCACAGAAATCAAACGGTTGCAGTCAGAAGCTGCCGCGGAACGCCGCCGGCTGCTGGCAGCCCAGGAGATGGCCCATGTGGGAAGCCTCGAGTACTCGCCCTCGACAGGAGCGACGTGGCATTCGGAGGAGTTCGCCCGCATCGTGGGCCTGGGGCCGGGTGAATCTCCATCATGGGAATGGATGCTGGACCGGACCCACCGGGAGGACCGGGACGGGGTCCGGCAGATGTGGCGGAGACTGTACGCGGGTTCGGGTTTCGAGGACATCGAATACCGGCTCCTCCTGCCCGATGGCGGCCAGCGGTGGCTGCATTCGAGAATTCGAAGCGTGAACGGTCCGGACGGGAAACCCCTGCAGTTCCTCGACACGGTGCTGGACGTTACCGAGCGTAAGAACGCCGAGCAGGTCCTGGAGTGGCAGGCCCGCCACGACGCCCTGACGGGCCTTCCCAACAGGTACCTGATCACCGAGGTACTGCAGGGTTTCCTGGACCGCGGTTCCCGGCCGGTGGTGATGTTTGTCGATATCGACCGGTTCAAACTGGTCAATGACGGCATCGGCCATGGTGGTGGGGACAGGATCCTGATGCTCTTGAGCGAACGCCTGCTCGGGGCAGTCAGGGCCGGGGATACCGTGGGCCGCTTCGGCGGCGATGAATTCATCATCGTCTGCGAGAACATGGGTATGCGGGCCGCCAAGGTCCTCGCCGGGCGGATCCGTGAATGCATCAGGGCGCCGTTCGAGGTCGAGGAGCGGCAGATTTTCCTGAACGTCAGTGTCGGCATCGCGCTGGCCGGACCTGAGGACACGGCACAGTCCATGCTCGGCGGCGCTGACACCGCAATGTACCGGGCGAAATCGGCCGGTGGGGACGCCTCCGTGGTGTACCACGAGAGGATGACCCGACGGGCGAGCGGGCGCCTGGATCTGGAATCGGATCTGCGGCTGGCCCTGGACAGGGGAGAGATGTGCCTGCACTACCAGCCGATCATGGACCTGGACGCGGGGGCGCCGCTGGGGTTCGAGGCGCTCCTGCGGTGGAAGCACCCCGACCACGGCGTCATACCCCCGGAAACGTTCATCCCTATCGCCGAGGAGACCGGCCTGATCATGCCGATTGGAGCCTGGGTCCTTCAGGAGTCGCTGCGCCAGGTTCAGCAATGGCATCACCAGGTGGAGGGGGCAGAAGATCTCACGGCAGCGGTGAACATTTCCGGACGCCAGCTGGTAGCCAAGGATTTCCCGGACGTCGTCGAGGCAGCAATCCAGGCATCCGGCATTGATCCGGAAGCCGTTCATTTGGAGATCACGGAAACAGTCCTCATGGATGAACCGGACTTGCCCAGGGAAACCCTGCAACGTCTTTCCCGCCTGGGCGTTGGTCTTTCCATCGATGACTTCGGCACGGGCTATTCCTCCCTGAGCTACCTGAAATGGCTCACAGCGAAGACGTTAAAAATCGACCGCGTCTTCATTCGGGAACTGGGCGTGGACCCGCACGGCGGCACCGTCATCGAGCTCGTCCTGGGCATGGCGAAGAGCCTCAAACTCGACGTCATCGCCGAAGGCGTTGAAACCCCCGCCCAGCTCAACGAACTGCGGCGGCTGGGCGTCACCCGTGCCCAGGGGTACCTCTGGAGCAAACCGATCCCGTCAGAACGCGTCCCCGCCTGGTTAAACGGCAGGTTACGTAAACCGGCGCAACAGCCGGGATAACACCAGGTCCCCACTCCATGAAGAGGAGCAGTGATCGCCTTGACGATCCCCCGGCCGCCCATGGCGGTCCTGCCCGACACACCCGACACGAGATTACTGGTCGACCTGACCAGCTACGCCAGCGATCTGTCGGAAGCCTCCCACGCCCTTGACTGCGCCCTGCACGCCGGTGAAGGGTCGGAGTTATGGATGCCCCTTACCTCCCATGCCGTGACCGCCTACGTCCGGCCCTTCATCCTCTCCAATGTCCGGAAGCGTCTTGATGAAATGCCGGGCATTGCGCCGATGCCGGCCGCTCTCCAACCCATTCACCGCGTCATCCGGGAGTATCGAAACACGACCATCGCGCATTCCCAATCGAATTTGAGCCTGCCGCTGCCCGTGGCATTTCTGGACAGCCAGGGAAAAGGCGCTGATGTCGCGGGTTGGTCCCTCAGTCATACGATGCCAATGGCCCTGGCTGAGCAGTTCGCGGACCTCATCGCCGCGGTCGAAGACATGCTCGACCTGGCAACGCAACCGGTTCTGGAGCGTTTACGTTCCTGGTTGAAGGACCAAACGCCGGAAAAAATCAACGGCTGGCCGTTTCCCGAAATTCTTCAGGCTGCCGACACGGATTTCACAGCTTCAGAGCGAAGACGACGAACACCGCGCTTCACAACCTATTGGCGCAGTGAACAGCAGCATGACGAGGACCCGGCCTGCCAAAACCCGTTGCCCTGACCATCCGCCGTGGCGGGCAATCACCGAGCATCGACAACGGTATTCCGTGCCGGAGAATTCCATTGGGGAAGCCCGCCGATGGGGGATCGACGGGCTTCCCAATAGCACAGTATGACCGCTTCATTTGGCTGTCGAATAGACAATCAAAAAGGAGAAACGGCGGCAAAAAGAACGAATGTTCAACCGTGCGATTGAAGTGCCGCGTCTGCTCAACGGCGCTTATTTCCAATCCTTACGTGCGTACCTCAAGTTTTCATCAAGATGCGCGCAGGAAGGCACGAGGGTTGGAATTTCGTCATCCTAGAAATGCGCCGGTGGGAATTTGGGGGCTCTTTTTTAGCTGGAGAATGCTGACGCCCAGGCGCTGATGTCAGCGTCTGTGAAGGTGATAGCAGGCAGCTGTGCCTGGAGTGCCGCCCTTAGCCGGGCTTCAACAACAAACCGCGGCATCCCCTCCGTCGCGCCCCGGACATCTTCGATGACCCGCTCTACGCGGAGCAGAAGACTGTTCAGCACCGCGTTGGCGGCATCATCATCATCGGGGGCAGCGCGGGGAAGCTCTGCTTCCATGATCAGCTCCTTCCGAGTGTGGCAGCAGACCGTGGGTCCGGACCGGCGGGGGAGGCCCGTGAGAATATGGTAGCGGCCGGACGGCAGCCGCCGGCAGGGGCGTGCCCGCGTGTGCCGTCCCGTGACTGTTGGGAATTAAGGGTGTGGCATTGACTAACGACGTGGAGGCTTGGCGGCTGGATCCTGCCACCCTTCGTGAAGTTGTCCTCGACCGGGCCATGATCGAGAGCCGGCTTGATGACGGCTGCCCGGCACTTGAACGGGTGTGGATTCTGTCCGTGCTGGGACGCGATCAGGAAGCCGTGGCTGAAGGCAGGCTTTTGTTGGCCCATTCCCGGGACCGGTTCAGGCCCCTGCTGGTTCTCGCGCATGCCTACCAGCGCCAGTACAGATGGCATAAGGCCGCGAAGCTGCACGAAGAAGCCCTGCGGATGGCCGGCACTGCCCCGCGTGAAGCCCTGGTCCGTCATCAGATCGGTCGACGGCTTTTCGACGAAGCCAGATACCGCGACGCCGCGGCGGAGTTCGAGTGGGCACATGATCTCTACCGCACCGCCGGGCGGATACGGCTGGCAGAGGCATCGCATCAGGCGATGTGCCGCGCCCGCCAACTTGCCCAACAGTCCTGACCCAAGGCCGTGTCCCGGGCCTCGGGGAGGCTACGACGGGGCCAGCCGGTCATTGATGGTTTCTCTTAGCTGCGCAGTACCCGCCTGGCAGCCCGGACCTGCCGACGGATTGTGGAGGTTTCCTTCCGGGCGACCTGGAGGTATGGGAGGAGGCCGGCACGCAATTGATCCGCGTGGGTACTGCTGAGGTCGATTTCGTAGGAGCGGCCATCGAGGCTGAACTGCACGGTCTCGGCTGCCTCACTGCCATCGAGATCGTCTACAAGGGTGCTGATGATTCTGGTTGCCACCTGAAGACCCTACCAGCGATGCCGGCACGAAACGGTGGTGGCTTCGTTTGGCCGCGGTGGCCCGAGCCGCAGCCGCAACCGTGGTCAGCTTCGGCCCTCATCCGCAGTCCTTACCGCCCCGGGCCGGGTTTCCTTGGGCGTGGGGCCTTCTTCTGGTCCTGTCCGGGCTGCGCCGCGGCGCAGGCGTGGTTACCGGCCGGTTCGGTCAACCAGGTGAGGGCTTCATTGACGGAGCTGAAGAACCTGGTGGGGGTGGCAGGTTTGTGCCGGGCTGTGTAGAAGACGGCGATCACTTCATGGACCGGGGAGTCCCCGACGATTGCTGTTCTGCCGAGGGGCCATTCGGTGGCGAAGACAGAACCGGCGTGGGGAGTGAGGCCTTTAATCCCGGTCATTTCGACGAGGATCGGCAGTTCCTGCCCGTTGGTGAGTTCACGTGCCCGGGTGAGCATTGCTCTGGCAGCAGCCTCACTGATCAGGATTCCCGGGGCCCAGCGGACCCGCAGGACCCTCCCATACAGGTCCACGGCACCGAGGTGGTCATCGTGCAGGCCTTGTCTCATCTATCTCCCCTTACGGACCGCCAGGCGCGTGACGGACGGGCGGGCAAAGCCGGTTCTGGAAGCAGGCAAAGGGTGGGTATGAAAAACCCGCCCACGGGGGACGGGCGGGTCCCTCGAGAACTTTAGACAGACCGGCAGCAAATAGCGAAACGACGGCACTCTTTCCCTCGAACAATCCGGGACTGACCCAGCGAATTGCCGATCGGTCAGAGATGGTTGTCGGCATCGCCGGCTGGTCCTTCCCGCCAGCCTGCCCAGTCCGAGGGGTGCAGTGTTGGGCGCCCGAGGAAGTATCCCTGGGCTGAGGTGATGCCGGCCCGGGTGACCGTAAGCAGTTCGGCGATGGTTTCAATTCCTTCGGCCAGGACCTGTGCGCCGGTTTGTTGGGCGAAACTGACCATGGCGGCGCCCAGTGCCCGTTGTCTCTGGTCGCTGTCGATTCCGGCGATCAGTGTCCGGTCGAGCTTGATGATGTCCGGGCTCAGCTGCAGGATATGGCGCATTGAAGCGAAGCCTGATCCTGCGTCATCTACCGCTATCCGCACCCCGTCACTGCGCAGGGGCGCCAGTGATGCCAGGAGTTGCGCGTAGTCGGTGACGGGGTGCCGTTCGGTCAGTTCGAGCACTATGCGCTCAAGAGCCAGGCCCGAGCGGCGCAGCAACGCCGGCAGCCGCGGATCCAGGCACGTCTCGGGTGCGAGGTTGAACGAAACGTAGAGGTGGCTGGGAAGCGTGGCGCTCTTGCCGAGGGCTGCGGCCAGTACGGCGAGTTCAAGATCCTGGCCGAGCCCGACACCGGCCGCTTCATTGAACCAGTGCTCCGGGCTTCTGCCGTCGTCGCTGGGGAACCGGGCCAGCGCTTCAACCCCGGTCATGGCCCCGCTGGTCAGGTCATGGATGGGCTGGAACGCGGTGAGGATCAACCCGTCGGCGACGGTACTGCTGATCCGTTCCCGCAGCCGCTGCGCCACCTGTGCTTCTGCATCCGGGGCGGGCAGCAGCCGGCTGGTCCCTTCGAAGCGCTGACCGGTCCCCTCCCATGACGGGCAGGACTTGCCGGACATCTCCATGAGGACCGGGGTGCCGTTGCGGTGCCTGCAGCAAACGGTGACGGCGGACCAGACCGGACTGTCGTTAAGGGCGCTGGCGACTGCTTCACGTGCCGTGGACAAGTGGTCGTCGGTGATGATCAGGCTGAAAGGCCTTCCGAGCAATTCGGATGGTTCGTAGCCGAGCAGAGCGGCGCTGGCCCTGCTGCAGAACGTGAAGGTGCCGCTAGCGTCCACGGCCCACAGCCATTCCTGGCTCGTGTCCAGCACGGTGTCCATCAGGCTTGAGGTGACGTTGTTCCGGTTCCGTTCCTCACAGTGCACACGGGCGCTGCGCGCGGCGGCCCAGCCGGCGACCAGGATCATGCCCGCGGCCAGGGAGGCGAGCACGCCGGTCAGGACAGCCTGTTCCTGGACGCGGGGAACCAGGACATGCAGCCAGGCCGTGAGGGCCAGGACGAAGGCTGCCTGCGCGGCGAGCACACACAGCAGAAGGCGGCTGCCCATGAATACCCGCAGGCCTGACCTGCCCCCTGCCCGTCCGTTGTCCCACTCCCGCTCCACAGCCCGGGAAGTTTTTCGGCCCTCAGGCGCCGGTGATGAAGCGGTGGTGAGGAGGCCCCCGTGTGATGGCTTTCCGGAGACGGTGGTCATGCCTGTGTGTCGGCCGGTTGGGGCTGGGGTTCGACCTGGGCAGGCTCTGAGCCTGCCCGGTAACGGTAGGTGATGTTCTCGTCCTGGACCACGAAGGTTTCCACCCCGCTGCGGGACCAGTGAAGGACCAGCAGGCCATAGCGTTCGGCCAGTTTCGCCAGGGTCGGGAACGTCGTGACATCGATGACGGGCCTACCCTGGGGCGCCGGCATCGGGTGGACCCGCACCAGCAACGCTGCGTAGCGGCGGCGGATCGCCGTCGCCTCGTCCGCGGGGGTGGTCCGTCGGGCGAAAATCAGGATGATGATTCCCGTGGCCAGGGCGGCGAGCAGGAACACGGCCGAGATGATGCGGGCGGCGGCCGCGGTAACCGCGAGCCCACTGACACCGACCATGCGGGGCACCATCGCGGTGTGTTCCTGGGTGGCCGAATCCGTGACGGACAAGGTCCCGGGGCCGCCGGCGAGGGTGAGCTGGAGGGGTGTGAGTTCGAGTTTGAGTTCCGGCCGGAATTCTGCGCCCTCCACTGTCTTAACGGCCGGGGTCAGGGCGACGGAGACCGGCCCGGCCGGAAGACCAGTGACCGCTGAGGCGGCCTGGGCTTTGGCGTCGAGGCTTGCCAGGTCCAACCGGACAGTGCCCTCATAGTCGCTGCCGTCAATCGTGACCGGACCGCTCAGAGGGAGCGTGGAATGCCAGCCTCCCGGGGTGGAAAGCTCCGCTGTCACGGTCACGGTTCCCGGCTCGCCGTGATAGCTGTATCCGACATCGACAGTCCTGGCGAGTTTCCGGAAGACCGGGTCCGGTGACTTGGCCGTGGTCCCGTCGTAGGCCGCGCTTTGGCCGACGTCCGCGGTGTAGGAGAAGTTCATCCGTGTGCCGCTCTTGACCTGTGAGCTGGCTGTTTCCTCCAGGGGACCGGACCAGGCCAGGGCGCCGAGGGTAACGCCGGCGACGCCGAAGACCGCCGCAAGTGCGGTCGGGATGCGCAGTGAGGGCGGCAGGCCGCCCAAGCCGTGCCGGGCCGGGGGGCGGGTGCTGATGTGGCGGGACATGGATGCTCTCCTTCGTTTGCGGCGGCGCCGTGTTGTTGCCGCGCCCCCGCCGGCCAGCAGCGCGAAGGCCAGCAGCCCCAGGACCGGGGGACTGGTCAGGGTTTCCAGCCACAACCCGCCCTGCGGGATATGAACCAGGGCCCCCCCGACCAGGTCAGCGGCGGGCGGGGTGATGGGGTCAACGGACTGGTTGTTGTCGCCCTTGAAAACGAAGGCGGAGTCGTTGCCGCCGATAATGCGGTGCAGCGCCACCTCGTCCCGGCCCGGAAGGTTATACGCGGCGATATCGCCGACCGCATAGGAAGAGGCCCGGGCGATGATGACCAGATCACCCTGGTGGTAGAGCGGGTTCATGCTCACGCCATGGGTGATGACGATCCCGGCCTGGCCCGTGGCCAGAACAACCCCCACACACACCGCAAGAACCGCGACCACTGCGAGGACGGCGGTGCGGAGGCGGTGCGTCAGCCGCTGTGCCAAGGCGAAACCCCTCTCGGGAACGGGCGGGAATGGTTCTTAGAGAAAAGGGGTGAGTGGCCGGCACCCCAGCGGGCCGGCCACCCACCCGGTCAGAACTAGCTGACGGTGACGGCCGCGCTGTCGACGCCGCTCTGGGATCCCGAGGTGGTGCAGACCGAGATGTTGGTCACGGCGTCGATGGCGGTGCAGGTGAAGGCTGCCGGTGTACCGCCTGTGAGAGACAGGGCGGGAGTTTTGCCGTCAACACCCGGCGCGAAGGTCAGCGTGACCTGGTTCACGGACGTCTTGCTGGCATCGGTGAAACCGTACTCCAGGCCGGTCAGGGTGGCACCAGTGACGGTCTGGTTGACTGTGCCGCCTACGAACTGGCTCGGACCGGCGGCGTTGACGAGGCCGGCACCGGTGAAGGCGGAGCCGGCAGCGAGGGCCAGGCCGGTAACGGACAGGGCGGTGACGATCTTTGCAGAAGTGCGCATGATTTCTCTTTCAGGTAGGAAGCCCGGCAGCCCCTGAGCGGGCTCCGCGGCGGTTGCAACCCCAGGTACAACTGGATGCCGCTGCCGATAGACACGGACCGAAACTTCGTCTGCGTCACATCGACATTTCGAAGCTAACAGTGGCAAAACCCTAAAAATCCTTTCCTTGGATTAACTTCGGGGAACCCTTGGATAAGTGGGATTAACCAATGCAAACAGGGCAGCAATGCCCAAAAGCTTGGGGAAACCCCGGCCGGGCTGCCGCTCTCCCCGCGACCGGGTCGGCTCAACGGATACCCCGCGCTCTCGGCCGGGCGCGCTCAAGGCAGCGCCAATGTTTGCGCAGGATCCGCCGAAGACAGGGCTTTGCGATCTCGAGGGGACGTAGCTTTAAGGCATGGTCATTTCAGCATCACCACAGGGGCCGCCGGGCGGTGACAAATCAACAGGGGCGACAACCGAAGCCCGGACAGCGGCTAGGGCTGTGCAAGCCGGCGATACCCGTCACGTGCCGCTGGTGGATCCAGTGGTGCTGCAGGATCTCGAAGACGAGCTCGGGCAGCCGGACCTGGTCACGAATTTCGCGAAGGACTATGTGCGGCTGTGGGAACAGCGGGAGCGCCGGCTCATTGCATCACTTGCGAATCAGGATCGTGCCGCAGCGCTGGATGCTGTCATCAGCCTGAAGGTCTCTTCCACTATGGTGGGGGCGCTGCGCCTGGCAGGTCTGGCGCAGGCTCTGGAGTCCGCGGTTCGCAGGGGCGACCTTGGTGGAGGCTTCTTCCCGGAGTTGATTTCCGCCCATGGGTGGGCGACGGTTAATGAACTTCGGGCACAGTATCTCCAGCACCGCGGATAGAGCTTGTCATAACTGAACGGCCTCAGGCGGGCGAGTCCGGAAGCCGCCGGGCGGCCAGCCGGTAACCGGCGCCGCGGACCGTTTGCAGCCACCGGGGCGATTCTGGATCGTCCTTGAGTTTCCGGCGAAGATTACCGATATGAACCTCGACAGCGCGCTCGTCCGAGTCGCTGATATAAGCGTCCTTGGGGTAGTTGTCCCCCCGGACGGCGCGAACGAGGTCAGTGCGTGAGAGGACGGCACCGGAAGCCCGTAGCAGTTCATGCAAAAGATCGAATTCGCTCCGCGTCAATTGCAGTGATTCTCCGTCCAGCATGGTGATACGCGTCCTGGGATTCAATGACAAGCCGTTATGAGCGAGGAGCGTGCCCCCCGTAACAGCCAAGGGCACCGGCGGCAGGCTCTGTGGACTTTCGTCATGCTCAGTATTTCCGGTCCTTGGTCTGCGCATCATCGCCGTGACACGTGCCCGCATTTCCCGGGGCCGGAACGGCTTGGTGATGTAATCGTCCGCCCCGCCCTGAAGAGCGGCAAGGATGTCGGGCTCGTCATCCCTCCCGGTGAGCATTACTACATAGGCATTGCTGAACTGGCGGATCCTGCGCAGGACTTCGAAACCGTCAATGTCAGGCAGGCCCACATCCAGGGTCACCACATCCGGTTGCTTCTCCCGGACCATTTCCACGCCCTGACGGCCCTCGGCAGCAGTGTGCACGACAAAGCCGGATTGAAGGAACACCCCTTCCACCAGATTGCGCAGATCCAGGTCATCTTCAATGACAACAACCACACCCAGGTCGCCCACGGCCCCCCCGTTTCGTCTGAATCCGTGCCCGCCCAGCGCCGACCGGTGTTCAAACCCAATCCCTAAGGTACAAGGAATAGCCAGAAATATTGACTCAATCTTGAGGATCCTCACGGCAGACCTTGAGCTTGACTATGTAAATTTCTCCTCTTCACGTTAGGATCAGCGAAAACCTGGCCTATGAAAGGCACCTTTCTTGGATTTCGTCCGCTATTTAGCCGGCCTGCTGGTCTTCCTAGGGTCATCGTTTGTCATCGCTTTTACCGCCTACCTGATCCTGATGTGGCGTACGAAGCGAAGAGATGCTGCGCTCTCAGGCCGGCAGCAATAGGCGATGCCCTACATCGACATAAACCCTCATCGACAACGACCGAAATGGCTGGGCTACGTCGTACTGGTCGTCTTGGCAGTCCTGACCGCTGTGGTCATCATTGTGGCCCTCGCCGCGAATGGTTGAGCGGTACCACTTCCGGTTCGAGACCGGGCGTCAGCTCACGAGCGGCCCCCAACTGGGCCGGGCCCGGGCAAGCGTCAAAGCGAGGGCTAAAAGCCTTCGTTTACCCTGCCGTAAATTCGGCCTTTCCTCGCTGTTTTCGCGAGAATCAGGCGCCCGCGAGGTTTAGCTACTAAAATCGGGGGTGAGTCGAATCCTTTCGAAGAAGCTGCTTGTTTCTAGCGGAAAGAGTCGATTCCGTTACATCAGAGTTGTAGGGCTGGAACTTCCGGATAGTGACTGTCAGGATTCCAGCGTTCGCTTCAGGTTCTGGACAAAGGCCTTGTTTCGGCGCGGAACCAGGAATGCCATCATGGGTGTCATGAGGATCTTGAGTCCGCTGGGTCGCATCTCGACCCTTCGTGTGAACCGAGCGCCCTCCCCGGCCGGCTCCACCGTGTAGGTGATCCATGGCTGCAGTCCGGCGAAGTCAGCTCGATATTCAACGCGCGCACCGGGCTCGACCTGAAGTGCCGTGAACGTGCCGTCGGTCTTGCCCATGAAGGGCTTGAACTTCAGGGCGTAGGTCTTACCGACGACCGGTAGCGGATCCGTCTCGGGAGGCACCCTGGCGATGTCAACATGCCAGTTCGGTTCATTGCGGAGGTCCGCGACATATTGGAAGACCTCGGCCGCCGTCCGGGCGATGACGACGCTCTCTGCAGATTTGACCATTGCTCCTCCTCCCGCAGAAGCCGGACGAGAGCCTGCCTCCAGGCTAATGTGACTCCATCGTACGACTTAGGAGGGCGCTGGAGTACGGGTTTGTAATAGGACAGTCAGGGCAGCTGTCGAGACGCGGATCACGACAGCAAAGGCACATATAACTCGTACATACGGCAAGGCCCTTGGACAACCTGTTCCGGCGGGGGTCACGCTGAATATTCCACCTGGGTGGCTGAAATAACTGGATCCGATGAGCCTTTTGACCCTGCTTGCATGACACCGCCGCCCTCAACCGAGCCCCGGCTGGGCAGTTCTGACTTCCGGGATCTGGGGCAACGCCATGAAATGGTGCCAAAGGAAATGGCCCCTTCTGCAGCCGCTCCCTCGCCGATTTTCGAGAGCCGATAATTGCGATTTCGTCAAGCCAGGGGAGTGGGCCTAAAGCTGTCAGCGATGGTCGAAAGTGAGCCATTTAGCATCGAACATCACCCACTTTTGCTTGGGCCGCGCATGTACTGGCGCCTCAGGCTAACCGTGGGTCGGGCTAGGGTGTGACCAGGGTTGACGCGGGTGCAGTGAGCGAAACCTCCCGGAAGTTTCGTAGGACTCTGGCTGTTTCGTGAGCGTTCCAATTCTTGCCGTCGAAGTTTCTTCTGAACTCTATGAGGGCGTGCAGGAGCTGGGCAGCCGCAGAGTTTAGGAGCGTCTCATACCCCGCTGCCGGAAGCATGATCTGTTCGCCTGAGGGATACCGGCGCACAGCAAGGCCATTGAGAACAGACCTCCAGTATCCCAACTCTTGCCAGAGCGCCTGGTCTTCTTCGGCTTGGAGTTCGAATCGCCATTTCTCTAAGCCATTGGTGATCGGTGCACACGTCTCAACCAACCGGCGCACGTCCCCTATCGAGGCTTGAAACGCGTGCACCGAATCAATTAGCTGGGCCCGAGCGGCAAGCTCCCGTTCTTTTGACGCCTGCGCCGCCTGTTGTTCCGCCTGCTGCATAATGCCGTCCGCCTGAGCGTCGAGCTGTTTTTCCAGCGCATTCCTCTGGGCTTCGAGCTGCGCCTCGAGTCCTTCGGACTGGGCCATGATTTGGGCACTAAATTGGCGGCGCTGCGTTTTCAAAGTGCGCTTCAGGACCCAAACCGCGATCAGCCCACTGAAGATCGCGCCCAATATTCCACTCAGTAGGTCACCCCATTGGTGGTGTGAAATCCAGAGGAAAGGGTCGGGAAGGAGGTTCGTAAGCATCACGCCGAGAATACTCCATGCTTCCCGTGGTCCTCACGGAATGCCAGAGCAGGCGTGAAGACTAGGGGCCACTGAAGGCTGGTTCTGAAATCCAGATCCTTTACGAGGTCCGCTCAAGTAACGGTGCTTCCCCAGGGATCTCGTCCTAAATGACGGTCCTGAACAAACCGCTACTTTAGGCCCCTCCCCACCGGACCTTAAAGAGCCGATAGTGGATATTATGTAAAGCTGGCGCGGAGAGGGGTCGGAAAAACCCCTCCCCGGCGCTCAGGAAAGGTTGTGGATTGCCCCCGCCCAGCGCGGACCGGAGACGGCCCGGCGGACCGCCCTGGCCCGCCCGTGGAAGTCGATCTTGGGCATCCGCGCGGATTCGTCAGTCTGGCCACCAGGATCACTCCAGGCTGCTGGCGGTGCGGCACTGCTGGTCGTTGTGCAGTGGTCGGTGATCAGGCCCATGCCGGCGTACTCCCGCACGGCGGAGATGCCGGCAACGGCATCTGTCTTGGTCTCGAAGGGTTTGGATACTGCCATGACGGTGCCATCTGGTGCTGTCAGCCGGAACCTGAACGCCGATTCCGCGTCGATAAATAGTTCGAACATTCCTGCCACTGCGATCCTTTCGTCTGCGGGATCCTGAGGCCGCATCTTTGCCGCCCCGACAGGCACGAGGCATCGTTGCCTCCGTCTTCCATGATGGATCCCGCGTCCAAATCTTCATCAATTCAGCATGCGTTCCTCGAGTCTCCCGTGGGAACGTCTGCCGGCGCAAGGATTTGCCCGGCATCCAACCGAAGTGATCCCCCGCTCTCAAGTTCAGCCCAGGGGCAATAGCGCATGCAAAAACCCGCTGGCTGATAGCGGTTGTTATGTAAAGCTGGAGCTGAGAGGGACTTCCCCGCAGGCCCCCAGCGACGCCCTCGAACTACCCCTCAGAACTGGTCAATAACAGCCATTCGCCAAGGGTCAGGCGCATCTGCCGGGAATTGGCGAAGCTCCAGTCAAATAGCGGTTGACCGGAGCTCCGGTCCATTATGTGCCGGTAAACCTGAGGGTTACCTGTGAAGCCGGAGAGACGGAATCTCCATTTGTCGCCGTTTCAACAACCGTGGCAGACCGTGGGGATTCGCGGGTCTTCAGCGCACGTAAGGCGGGACCGAGGCGTCGTTGAAGGGCTCGAACCAGTCCTCGATCTTCATGGGCACCAAGCCCAGTTGCATGTTCAGCTCGACGTCGCCTTCGAAGCCGTCCATAGCGTTCTGGTAGAGCATCTCACTGTCCGTGTCTTCGAGCATGTTCCTTTCCAGCATCCCCCGCCATTCATCCGGAAGGTCCAGGTCGTACAGGTCCTGGATGATCTCGACCTGGTCAAAAAGGCAGCGGAGCGCCAGTTCCTGGGCGACACAGGAAGGGCGCGTCCATCCGCGGCTCAGAGCCCCGGTCATATCCGCGGCGATGACGAGGAATTGCTGGGTGAACCGGACGTCGTATTGATTCGCCTGCCGGGGTGGAAGTCCGGACAGGACGAAGGTGTTGGCGATGTCCTGTCGGTCGATCCGGTCCAGCTTCAGCAGGCCGTTGAGATCCTCGAAGAGCTGGTCGATCAGGACGGCGGAGGCCTCCCAGAGGGCGCCGGCCAGCAGTTTTGCCTGGAACAGGCTTTGGTCGCGCTGCTCAGGCGTGATTGAACTGGTCCATTCGAGGTCCTCAGCGTCCAGTCGGTTCCGCTGGTCCTCGCTCAGGTCCTCGAGCCGGGGTTCGAAGCCCAGCTGCTCCAGGCTGAGGCCGGTCAATTCCTCGCCGACGTGGAGCGCGTGCTCGATGTAGTTCTCTTCCCCGGTCATGGCCCCGATGCTACCGCCTCCCCTGGGCCCGTCTTGCTTCTGGTTGAGGGTCGGCCAATCGTGGCAAGAGTTTCACCACTTTCACCAGTTTCACCCGAGGAGTCCACCGTGCAGAACCCCTTCAAGTCGACAGCCGGGGCACGCCTCCCGAGTTGGTCGAGGGCAGGGCTGCTGGACGAGTTCGAGTACTGCCTGCAGCAGGGTTCCGGAGCGCCTGGGCTCTTGACCATCATCAGCGGCCCCAGGGGCACGGCAAGACGGTCATGTTGAGCTATCGGCAATGGCGAAGCTCCGGTCAAATAGCGGTTGACCTGAGCTTCGGTTCAATAGTGCCCCCGCAACCTGAGAAGAGGTTGGGAGCTGGCAGCCCATACGCTCACCACCGCCGCTCGGGCACGTAAGCATAAAAAGTTATGAGGCGGTATAACAAAAATATTATATCGCCTCATACTCCTGTATAGACTACTCAGGTGGACCCCGACTTGAACCCGTTTGCTCCCGGCTCCGGCCTTAAGCCCCCAGCTCTGGAGGGACGCCAGGCAGAAATAGAGGCCTTCGACCGCCTGATTGCCAGGACAAAGCGGAAGGCGGCCGAACGCGGCATGCTCTTATCCGGACTTCGGGGCGTCGGTAAGACCGTTCTGCTGAATAACTTCGCTGCACAAGCGGAGCGGCACGAATGGTTCGTTGTTCAAATAGAAGCTCAGCCCTCGACCGAGGGCCGCAAAGCGACCCGGCAAAAGCTCGCAAGAGCGATCGAGGCCGGCGCCCGGCGGCTACGGGCAAAGTCTGCTTGGGGATACGTAAAGGACGTTTTGGGCAGTATCGGGTCGTTCAACATCTCCCTTGGTGCCGCCGGAGTGTCAGCCACCCTAGGAACCACAACCGGTCGAGCGGACTCAGGGAACTTGGACATCGACCTTGAGGAGCTCGTTGAAGACCTGGCAACGGCCATGGCCAAGAGCAAAGCCGGCTTCGGGATCTTCATAGATGAAATGCAGGACCTGGACGACGAACTGCTAGGTGCCCTCATATCTGTGCAGCACTTGTCGGGGCAGAAGGGGTGGCCCTTCTTCATAATAGGAGCCGGACTACCCAACCTACCCGGCAAGCTGAGCGCAACTAGGTCCTATTCTGAACGGCTCTTTGATTACCGAACCATCGGGGCGCTCGATCCGGCATCTGCGGCCGACGCCATCGGACTCCCCATGAATGAACTAGGGGTCCACCTCGATGCAGACGCCCTCCGCGCTCTTGTTACCGCAGCAGACGGTTATCCATTTTTCCTCCAGGCCTACGGCAAGGCAGCCTGGGACGTTGCCTCGAGCAAGATCGTCAACCTTGACGATGCAAGGTTGGCCATCGAAATCGGCACTGAACAACTCGATGCCGGATTCTTCCGGTCACGCTGGCAAAGGGCCACCCCCGCCGAACGCCAGTACCTTCGTGCAATGGCTGACGACCACGACGAGGCATCGTCAACCGCTCAGGTAGCGTCACGTTTAAACAGGACTGCCAGTCAACTGACAGTGGCCCGGTCAAATCTCATCAGCAAGGGCCTCATCTACGCACCCGACCATGGGGCAGTTCGTTTTACCGTGCCTGGTATGTCCGCCTTCATCAGCCGGCAGTTCGAACCCTAAGTCGATAGGGTCGCTCCACCCCTTAAAAGCAATCCATGAGAACCCCTCAACTCCCCCGCCGTAGTCCTTCTACCTGACCGAAGGTGTTTACACGTGGTATCCCAGACCGAACCCGAGCAGGAAATTTCAGAGTTCGCAAGTGGAAACCTCGCGCTAGTGCTGGCGACAAAACAGCGCGGAACGGAGGTAACTGTTCGTTTCCGCAACGGAAACGAAGCACGGTTCACCCATGACGACTACTCCACAATCAAGCGCGGTGATGTCATCCTCGTTGGCAACAACGGGTGGGTGAAGGTCCCGAAAAGCGCGTGGCAGGAACACCCCGTCGTTTACGTCGTGCGACGAGTACTGCCGGGCCGACTGCTCGTCGAGGCCGGAAGCATCACGAAAACTGTGCCGTATTCAGGCGAGGAGGAGCTCCTACCCGGATACACAATTGAGTACTTTGAAATCTCTGAGAAGGTCACTGTCCTTGCTGAAGCTCCGATCCGTGCCCTCGATCACCGAGACAGCTACCAAGATCTGGCTTCACAATTCGAAATCAACTTCGAGGAACCTCTCGGACTTGAGCGATTCGGTGGATACAAAAGCGTGGTGCAGAGAGCCAACGAGATTCTTCGCCTTCAACTAGACCAGCAGGATTCCATCAAAGCCATCGGTGCCAGACCCATCCGCGGCGTCATCTTTTCCGGCCCGCCGGGCACAGGAAAGACGATGCTCGCGCAGATCATAGCTAGCCTTTCCCAAGCGAAGTTCTTTGTCATCAGTGGACCCCAAATCGTTTCAAAGTGGCTAGGCGAAAGCGAAGAAATCCTGCGGAGTATTTTCGAAGCAGCCAGTAAGGCCCCCAAGGCGATCATCTTCTTTGACGAGATAGACAGCGTCGCCTCACGGAGGTCCGAAGACACACACGAAGCATCAAATCGTCTCGTTGCTCAACTCCTGACGCTGATGGATGGAACAAACAAGGATGAAGGCAACGTCGTCGTCGTGGCAGCCACCAACAGGATCAAGGAAATCGACCCTGCTCTGATGCGCCCCGGACGATTCGACTGGGAAATCGCCTTCGACCTTCCAGACCTCGATGACCGCTACGAGATCCTCCACAGGAATGGCGCCTCCATAGCCAGCGTCGGGGACCTGCCCTACGAACTCGTTGCTGAGGAAACGGAGGGTTGGTCCGGCGCGGAACTTGGTGCCATCTGGACCGAATCCATGATCTGCGCCCTCCGGCACGGGGCAAGAGCAGTGTCCAGCGATGACTTCATCGAAGGTCTCGAGCGTGCTGCCGTTAATCGTGAGCAGAAAAGGAAGGGGTCGTCGAATGCCGACTAAGTGGAAGTGGTGGTTCTGGCTTCTTCCTTGGAAGTGGCATCCAAAACACCGTCGGAGAATTGCGGCGCCTACACCCGCTGTGTTGCCGTTGCGCGAATTTGTGTACTTGGATGAGGTGAGCCTGAAGAGCTTGCTCGTATCGCAGCAAGGAGAACTCGCCACGGAATTTACGGACCAAAACGTCCTCGTTGAACAGGCTGAAATCTCCAGTAAGATCTCAGCCGCGCCAAAGGGTATGGGCGCGGAGATAGGCTCCAGGTTTCAATCTACCTCTACTCTGGGTCGGCAGACTTTGCGCAAGTCCGTGGCACAGTCCCAATTCAAGACCCTCCTTGAGTTGGACTCCGTCGATATCCGGTTTCGCAGCAACGGCCAGCGGGGATCATCCGTCTCCCTTGAAGACCTGAAACAGGAGGATGAAACGGCCCATTCAGTCCGCGTAGATCGACTGAGGCGAGGTGACTTGGTGGAGCTTGAGGTTGAGCTAACAGCCGATCCGATCTACCGCTTTAATCTGACGATGGCGGAGCTATCAGATCTCGCGACGAAATATCCCGAGATGATGAACACCCCTGGGGCTGCAGACGTCATGGAACAAATGGGGCCCGTAAGCAAGATGCTCGAGCAACTATTGGTTGGCTTGGTTCCGATTCGCGCCCGCTGCCTTAATCTTGCCTTGGTTGAACATGACGGAAACTCACACGTCGTCCGAAAGCCGGACGCCGAAGCGTTGGGACTCGCAACACAACCCATCGACGTCGTTGGGGTTACGGATCTTGACCAGTACTGGAAGGACGTCAGACGGGTACTTTTCGCGCATGGATCATTCAAGATGCTCTGCCGTGTGGCGAGAGACGGGCTTCATGAGGAATGGTCTCCAGTCAAAGGCGCAGAAGTCCTATCGGAAATTGCACCACAGTTCCCGGGGCTTCTAGAAGCTGCCGGGCGAACAGAGTACGGAGTTCCCAAGGACGCCCGCACGGAAAAACAACGACAAGCATTGGTAAAAGCCCTGAAGCTGTTCGCGACGAAGCTTCTGGATCTCTCCATCCCGCCCCACCCTTGGAGTCAATGTGACGGGCTTGACGCCCTGATTGCCGAACAAAGCGACCGCGCTTCAAGCGCTTCAGGCCAGCGGGAGGCTTTCGATGCAGTGGCAGAACTAGTCACCAGAGTCGCAGCTGTCTCTCCAACCCCAGCCCAGATTCAAGAATTCCGCATGTTTGCACGTGAGACCGAGAAACTCAGATTCTCGCTCAACCAGATGCCGACCGAGTCAGTCGAATCTATCCAGAAGCCTCGCGGTCCAGAAAGACTGTTGGATGTCGAGATCGTGGCCATCTACTGGTGATGAAGCCGGCGACATGGGAGACGTACCGAGGCACAGTTGCTGTACTCAAACCACCTATTTGCTACCTGTTCAGGGAGAGGTCGTCTGGTTAGAACAGACCCAGCCTGACGAACTCGAGCTGTAGGTCTTGACTTTGTTCTTGGATGAGCCTAGAACTCAACCTGACAGGATGAGGGTTGGGAGGTGCGATGGCTGGACAGCGAATCGGGTACGTGCGCGTGAGCACGCTCGACCAGAACGAGAAGCGTCAGCTGGAAGGCCAGGTTCTGGACCGGATTTTCACGGACAAGGCCTCTGGTAGGGACACAGTCAGGCCGCAGCTCACCGAAATGCTGCGGTTCGCCCGCGATGGGGACACGGTGGTTGTGCACAGCATGGACCGGCTCGCCCGCAACCTCGATGACCTGCGGGCCTTGGTCCAGGGACTGACACGCAAAGGCGTACGCGTTGAGTTCCTCAAAGAGAGCCTGGTCTTCACCGGAGAGGACTCCCCCATGGCCAACCTTATGCTCTCCGTTATGGGCGCGTTCGCTGAATTCGAACGCTCTCTCATCCGGGAACGCCAGCGGGAGGGCATCGCCCTGGCCAAGCAGCGCGGCGCTTACAAAGGGCGGAAAAAGACCCTCACACCGGAGCGGGCAGCCGAACTGGTCCAGCGCGCCGACGGCGGCGTTCCGAAAGTCGTTCTTGCCCGTGACTACGGGATCAGCAGGGAGACGGTCTACCAGTACCTGCGGCAAGCCAAGGCGACGCGAACCCTCTCCCCCGCTGAGTCGCCCTTTGGGCCGTAGCCTTACAGAATCGCCATTATCGGCTCTTTAAAACGGGCAGGGGAGTAGAAGTAGCTGCGAGAACACCTGCTCTGAACGGCTGGGCTTCCGGGAACCAGAGGAGGTGGTGCTCAGGATCTAAGCCGATTTGGGTCTTTACTGCTCATCGCTTACCCGTCGGCCCTTTTTGCTCCGCCGTGTTCTGGCGGACTCAACAGCGAGCACTCGTGAAAAGAGAACTGATACTAAGAAGAGGGCGGTAACCCCGCCGCTGCCGACGTAGTTAGCTGCTACGACGAACAGGATGAGTGCGGTCGCAGCCAGAACTGCGGCCGGTACGGGAACCAGCGATGCCGGCGTCCCGGACGGCGTAGCAGGACGTTTTGTGCTGAAATCTTTTTGCGCGATCACCTATTTCTCCTTCGCTACAAGAAAAGGCCAGCTGGCGGCATAGGAATGCGGCATCGCTATCTGGTCACCGCTCTAAGTCGGACTCCCGCTGCGCTGTGAAGCCCTATCGACGTCCCAACCTCCCCTTTCCCGAATTGGTAAAGTCCGGAAAAGGGGAGGATTCGGGGTTCGCTGGTCAGTGATTGAGGCCGTTTCCGCCGGGACTTATTGAACGGGACGAATCAGCGGGTAGGTGGTTGCGTTCGGTGCCTCCACCCGGTACGTGCTGCCTTCAGGCATGGATGCAAAGCCGAGTACACCCTCCGCTGAGGAGATTTCGACGGCGTTGGCGTCAAGAATGATGCGAACTTCTCCTCCTGAGTAGGG
Source organism: Arthrobacter sp. Soil761 (assembly GCF_001428325.1). NCBI lineage: Bacteria > Bacillati > Actinomycetota > Actinomycetes > Micrococcales > Micrococcaceae > Arthrobacter > Arthrobacter sp. Soil761. The sequence goes on from NZ_LMSF01000003.1 coordinate 61,947, forward strand.
GGTCTCATGGGTCTCTGAGGCAGTCTTTGCTGTAAGCGTCGGAGCGTTGGCGTCAAGCAGAAAGACCGTGTTCCCGCCTGAAGTTACGCGCAGAAGCTCTCCTGGTTCCGGGCACCAGATGATGTCGCCGGAAAGGCCGGGAAGCTCTCCTTCTTCTGCAGGTGAGGTTCGGTATTTCTCGATGTCTGGGTGGGGGCTTGCGATCAGCCGATCGTCCTTATAGGTGAGAACGTGTGGGATGCTGTGTGCACTGGCCCACCCCGCTTCCTCATCGGCAATTCCACGCATCCAGAAGGTCAGGCAGGGCCGCCCGTCGGTGTCGCGGAAGAACGAGGGGGCGTAGTAGCTTGGGCCGTAAGTAAGGCGTCCCCAGGAGCGCGCATCGAAGTGGCCCTCGGTGTAAGCGCCTACGGCATAACCCGCGTAGTGCAGTACATCGTCGTCCCAAACAGAGGAGACCATAACGTGCTGGCCGTCGACTTCAAAGATCTGCGGGCACTCCCATAGCGCTCCGAGCCATACTGGATCCCTTTCCTTGGTAGAGCGTTCCAGGGCGATGCCCACGTATTCCCATGCCTGCAGGTCAGACGACGTGTAACTCAGTGCCATTGCCGTCCCGTCCGACGAACCGGCACCGACGAACATCCGCCAGCAATCTGCGTCCTTCACAAGAAAGGGGTCGCGGTAGGCGATGATGTCGAGGCCCTCCGGGGCCTCGGCCACAAAGTCTCCCTTCTCCCATTCAATCCAATCACTGTCCTTCGGTACGGCAGTTCGGATGCGGCCGATCCCGATATTGGGCTGGGCTGTGGAGGTGTAGAAGATGCGGGTCTGATTGTTGTCATCGGTAACGAGGGAACCTGTCCAGATTCCGTCGTCGCCTTCGCCCGGCGCGATTGCGACGGGAAGCTGTTCAAGGGAGAACAGGTCTGTACCCCGGGCATGTCCCCAATGACAGTTCGGTGCCCAGACCGTGCTGTCTGGGACGTACTGGTAAAAGAGGTGGTATTCGCCGTTAGTGACAGTGATGCCATGGGGGTCGTTGATCCAGCCGCTCTTGGCGGTGAAGTGGAATGCCGGCCGCATTAGTTGTCCTTCCCGGCAAAACGTGCACGGATGTCACGGGCGATTTCGGCGTTGCCCCGTTCCCAGTCATCGACCTGGCTGCGGCGTTGTTCGCGGAGCGCGTCGCGGCGGTCCACGAACGCGTCCATTCGCTTTGCGGCGGCGGCACGAGCCGCCTGTTGCTCTTCGTTTAGTTCAGGAAGGGGTGCCTGGATGACCCGGTCGATGGGACGCAGCGGCAACCGCTCCTCCATGGCGGGGATGTCCAGAACCGGGGAGGGAAGAGTTTGGTACCAGTAGGCGGTTGATGACCAATCGTCGGAAAGGTGATTCCCGTGGCCATGCTCGAATGACACCTTGATCCGCTTTTCAAAGCGGATGGGGTCGACCATGTGGAAGCGGTAGCTGTGGTGGAACCCGGGGACGTCTTCCTCGTGGACGATGGTTCCGTTGAACTGGTATGCGTTGTGCTGCATGCCCCAGGCGTGCCCGAAGTAGTCTTCCATGCCCGTGCCGTGCAGGCTCGGGGGCCAGGTGTCGTCGTCAATGAAGATCATGTCGTCTCCTTCCCCCCACCAGGATCCCTGAAAGTGACGGACGGCCAGTGTGCATCCGACGTAGTGACCACGCCCCTCGGTCTCCAGCGCGACGTAGTTATCCTTCCCGTCGAGATTGGCAACGGTCGTCTCGATGCTGTTGGCTTGCAGGTCCGGTGCCCAGCCCTGGTTTGGCAGAGCCCGGCGCCAGTGAGCGTGAAAGTAAAGCGTGTCCTCGGGAATCGGATCCTCGACGAGTTCATAGTCGATATAGAAGTACTGGAGGTAGGGGATGTCGTTCTGATTTTCGACGACAATCCTCGCCCGCTTACCAAAAGGCATGCGGAAGTAGCTGTTGAAAGCAGCGGACCCGCCAAAGGTGTGAAGTTCCGGTTCTTTCGCAGAGACCGACAGCGGCAAAGAGTCGTACGAACCTGAAAGAGAGTTCATTAGCCCAAAGAAGTCTCCCAGCGGGGCGACGACACTGGGGGTCTCCTGATCGTCCCAGTACATCTTCAGCACGATCTTGCGGTAGTAGTCAGGGTCCACCACTTCCCAGCTCACGCCCAGTGCGTTGTGGATTTCAAGCATGGGCACACCGACGACGTGAGGGTCAATTTGCCCGGGCCCGGGCTGGATGCGGCACGACTGCGTCATCCAGATGTGCGTGATGTAGCCGGGCCCTTCAATATCTGCCAGAGTCCTTTCCTCGCCCGGCATGACAATCCAGTTGTCCGTGTTCCGCCCGGTCTGGTCGAAGCTTGAAGCCCGCGCAGTCCTTGCTCGACGGGCTCGTGTCAGGTCCCCCAAGATTCCTGCGGGGGTTTGGTTTTCGGTCATCGTTGTCCTTCCGGGGATCAGCGCCACTTCCAGCATCAGTAGCAGAAAGCATCGAAACGTTTGCGTGGTGTGGATGCTAGACTCATTTGACCTGCGAACGCAACTGCGTTCCGGAATTTCCTGCGTTGGCGCGGGATATCCGGCGGGTGAAGGTTCTGTTGGGATTTGCGCAAACGATGCGCCGCTACATGATGAGGTGAGCTATTGGGGACCATGGTCGAGGTGGCACGGAAGGCGAAAGTCTCCGTTTCCACCGTTTCACACGTACTGAACGGCACCCGCAACGTTGAGCCGGAAACCCGCCAGCGAGTTCTGGATGCTATCGAGTCAATCGGATACCGGCAGGATGCGCTGGCAAGGGCGCTGCGCCGCTCGCAAACTGACAGCATTGGCCTGGTTGTCTCCAATGCCGGAGAGCCAGCCTTCGCCGAAATGGTTCACGGTGTTGAGCACGCCGCCGCCGAAGTTGGCCTTACCTTGGTGTTGGCCAGTTCCGCCGAGGACATTAACAGGGAGCGGAAAGCGGTTCAGACCCTCCTTAACCGCCGCGTGGACGGCCTGATTCTGGCCAGGGCGGCAGAATCCGATCCCGCACTCCTCGACTCTTTGGAGCAAGAAAAGCCACCCACCATACTCCTCGACCGGATCTTCCCGGACCTTCCTTTTGATCAGGTAGGCGCCGACAACCGGGAAACCATGCGCCAGCTGGCGGCACGCCTTCTCACCGCCGGCCACAAGCGCTTCGCGGTCGTCGCGGGAGACGTGCGCGTGCCAACACTCCGCGAGCGTATGGATGGCTTCGTTGACGCCATCTTTGAAGCCCGGATCAGCCTGGACGACCAGGTCGTAATCACCGGCACGGACAACGACGCCATTGCGGTCGAGTTGAAAACGCATGTTGGAACAGGGGCAATCACTGCGGTTATCGCCTGCAGCACCCCATTGGCAGCGCTTAGCCTTCAGATAATGTCCGACGCCGGGCTGTCCACACCGGGAAACCTTGCCTTTGCGACCTTCGACGGTTTCGATAAGCCGGAGCTCTTCACGCCGCAGTTGACCACGGTTCGGCAGCCTGCGTTCGACATGGGCGTGGCTGCGGTAAAACTACTGGTAGAACGGCTGCGATCCCCCGAGGCGAGCCCGCGGACGGTCCGGCTCCGCCAGCGGATCGAATGGCGGGAATCGACGGAAAATTACGTCCCTCGAAGCGATGTGACGGGCCTCACGCTTGACAACAAATCCGGAACGCTCTAACTTCAGACAAACGTTTCGCGCAAACGTTTCGATGGATTCGTAAATTTTGCCCAGCTTCCCACCCCCGGGTGGGTGCGCCCCCCCACCAGAACCCAGAGTGCCCGGATCCGGCCACTCGCTCGTCAAAGGAGATGAAAGTGTCGTTTTCCTTCAGCAAAGCGGGACGTTCCCGTCAGATTGCCGCTGTTGTTCTTGCCGCGTCCGCCACGGTGAGCGGCCTTGCCGGGTGCGGCTCAGGATCGTCGTCATCCGCAGGTGGCCCGACCACAATTTCACTGTCAATGCAGAACCCTGACGTCCAGACGGCCGATCCCGCGACCTGGGCAATCATTCAGGCCTTTGAGAAAGAGAACCCGAACATCAAGGTGGACGTCACGGGTGAGGCTGTCTCTGAGCACCTGCAGAAGCTCTCCATCGCAGCTCAAAGTGACACGCTGCCCGACGTTTTTTGGGTTTATAAGTCCAATGCGGAGGAGATGCTGCAAGGCGGGAAGCTCATGGACTTGGCTCCGGTGTTGAAAGATCTGAACCTCACCGACAAGTTTCCCAAGAGCACCGTTTCCAACTTCACGTCCGGCGATGCGATCTACGGAGTCCCCTACCAAGGGCTTCTCACCGGCCTCTGGTACAACAAGAAAATTCTGCAGGACAACGGGTTGCAGGTGCCTGTGACCTTCGACGACCTCTTGAAGGTGGCCAAGACGCTGAAGGAGAAAGGAATCACCACCATCTCCAACGGGGCCAATCAGTCGGCTTTCAGCGTGTGGAGCTTCCTTACTGACCTGGACCGCTTCGGATACGAGGACAAGATCCAGGGAATTCTGAAGGGCAACGAAAGCTACAACAACGCTGACTTCCTCCGCTTCTACCAGCACATTGCAGAACTGCGCGATGCTGGTGCCTTCGCTTCGAACGTATCCACCCAGACCTACCAGCAGGCAGTCGACCAGTTCACGAGCGGCAAGGCTGCAATGCTCGACGCCGGCGTCTGGGCATCCAGTGCCATCCAGAAGTCCGCCACTGCAGATAACGTCGGCTTCTGGTCAGGCCCACAGTTCAAAGACGGCGTCGGAAACCAGAACATCATCATGAACGTTGCATCCGCGCCCCTCGCGGTCAGCGCGAAGGTTTCAAAGGACAACGCAAAGATGGACGCCGTCAAGAAGTTCATCGCCTTCTACTACGGCGATCAGGCACAGCAGCTGCTCGTTGACAACGGGCAGCCGCCCGTGACGACCTACGCACCCAAGGTGGACCAGGCGTCCCAGAGCGCCTTGAAGGCGGCCCTTGATGCTGCGAAAGCCCCCGGCGTAACAAGCCCTGAGTCCCAGCCGGATCTGCTCGTTCCGACCACGGTTGCGAACGCCATGTATGACAGCATCTACGGCGTAATTCAGAATCAGTTGACGCCTCAGCAGGCCGTCGACCTGGTTCAGTCCGCAATTCAGTCAAAGTAGTCGGCTCAGGTGGCCCCGGCGTCAGAGCCGGGGCCACCGTCGCCACTCTGATAGCAGAAAGTATCCAACCGTGGTCTGGATAAGTTCCCGCTGGAAGATCATCGCGATGATCGCTCCGGCACTGGTCCTTTTTACCCTCTTCGTCGTCTACCCGGTCATCTATTCGATGGGCTTCAGTTTCACCAGGTTTCGTGGCTTCGGCACCCCCGACTTCATCGGCCTTGAGAACTACATCTCGCTGGGGCAGGACCCCTTCTTCTGGCGGGCCCTGCAGAATACGGTCATCATCCTCGTCATCAGCATCGCCGTCCTCGTCCCGGCATCGTTCGGGTTGGCGTTGCTGCTTCGCCGCAAGATCCCCGGCACGGGTGCACTGCGTGCCCTTGTCTTTGGACCCGCCATTATCGCCCCGATCCTTATTGGCCTCATCTGGGTCTTCATACTCGACCCAAAAATCGGTTTGCTGAACCGGGTGCTGGGCCTTCTCGGGGCCGCCCCCGTCCAGTGGATCGGCGGTGACACCTTGACCCCTTACGCCGTCTCCCTGGTCTTCATTTGGAGCAGCATCGGCTTCGCCATGACAATCTTTTACGCCGGCCGGCAGGTCCTCCCGGAAGATGTGATGGAAGCCAGTGCGCTCGACGGGGCCACCGGCCTCCAGCAACTGCGCTTCGTCACCATTCCGATGATGCGCGAAACCTTCGCCATCGTCACGATCCTGATGATCACGAACGTCTTCAAAATCTTCGAACTCGTCTACATGCTGACCGGCGGGGGCCCCGTCCACCGCTCCGAAACCCTCGTCAGCTACATGTACTTCACTACCTTCACCAATCAAAAGTACGGACTGGGCATGGCTCTCGCCGTCATCATCACAGTGCTCGGCGCCATCGTCTCCATTGCCTACCTGGCACTTTCGCGGGAAAGAAAAACAGCATGAAGACCGCACTCCCCCTCCCCGCCCCTGAAGTCGAAATCAGCCGCCCGCACGATTCGCCCGCGGGCAAGCCGAACCCCAAGCGCGACCGCCGCCGCAGGTTCGCCCTCATTTCGGGCGCCATCGCCTACCTCATCACCTTCATCATCGTGCTTCCCCTGTTGTGGATCGTGCTGCTCTCATTCCAACCAAGCGGCAACATCCTGGGAAACCCCTTCTCCCTGACCAACCTCACCTTCGACAACTACGTCAAGGTCATCGGCTCGCTGCCGCTGCTGAAGATGTACGGCAACACCATCTTGATCGCCGTGATCTCAGTCTCCGTCGGAACAGCAGTTTCGTTCACCGCGTCATTTGCCCTGACGCGCATGATCTTCCGACGCAGGAAGACACAGTCCGGCCTTCGCTATTACCTCCTGGCCGGCCTCGTCGTTCCCGTCTACATCCTGCTCTTTCCCGTGTATCGCATGGACCTCGCCCTCGGGGTTTTTGGAACCTACGCCGCACTGATCCTGCCCTACATAGCCGTCTCCATACCCTTCAACACACTGCTGCTGACAGGGTTCCTCCGCGAATTCCCGTCCGAACTTGAAGAAGCCGCCATCATCGACGGGGCGGGCCTGTGGCGGCTCTGCTGGACGGTCGTTTTACCGCTGATGAGGCCTGTGATCGCCACTATTCTCATCTTCAACGTCGTATACGTCTTCAACGAGTTCCCCTTTGCCTCGATTCTGATCAACAACCCGGACATGGTGACGGTTTCCCTGGCCGTCTCCCGGTTCCAGGGACAGTACACAGTTGACTATGGCGGCATGATGGCATCAGCGACTCTCGTGCTGCTCCCCCAGCTCATCATTTACGCGCTCTTCCAAAAGCAAGTCATCGCAGGCATGACCGTTGGTGCCGTGAAAGGTTAGCCCCTCCGGCCCCGGACGGGACCACGCCAGAGGCTTTCACATGGCACTGACTCCACAACCTGTTCGGCGTGCCGCGCGTTGGGACTCAAACCGGCGAGAACAAGGACCACGAATGCTCGACAAACGAAAAACGAACTTGTATTCGGTTGCCATTCACTTGGCACACCGAAGGGACCTGGACACCAAGGTCGACAAGGCGGTGGCCGCGGCCATCGAAGCCGCATCCAGGCACGGCAGGCAAGGAATCCTTGTCTCACGCCAGGATCACCGGACTCTGACAGTGGAACTGTCCGATACGGTCCCATACGGCCAGATAAAAGAAGTAGACCTCCGATGGCAACACATGTGAAACCGTCACCCCGCCGGCACAGTCTTTAGGCCCTACGGCTTCCGCCACACGCTAATCCTCAGCCGCGCCAGCGGGAACCGTTCGAACAGCATCTATACAAGTGATCCAGTATGCCGGGGCTGGCCGTGAACAAGCGGGCCCACCTCGAAGACCCATTCCGCTGGCTGGAAAGCCAGCCCACCCCAGCACGTCTGCACAGGAGGATACCCATGCAGAAATTCTTTGGCGCCAGCATCCGCCACTCCATAAGTGATGCACCACAAGCTTCGTCTCTCGAGGGCTATCAGGCCCAGCTATCCGAACCGCGCCACCAAACTGACCCTCATGTTTTGGTTGTGGGGGAAGCACTCATCGATATCATCGCCGTGCCCGGCAGAGCAAAGGAATCCCCCGGCGGTTCACCAGCAAATGTCGCTCTGGGGCTGGCCCGCCTAGGCATTAGGACCTCCTTCCTCACTGCACTTGGCCCTGATTCAAAGGGCCAGGCGATCGCGAGCCGCCTCCGCGCTGCCGGAGTAGAAATACTGCCCGAATCCTGGTCTCTTCCCGCCACATCGACGGCACGTGCCGAGATTCAAACAGACGGCTCCGCGCTCTATACCTTCGACATCAATTGGACGGTCCCCGCACAGGTCTCCCTCCCACAGGTGGACCACGTCCACATCGGCTCCATTTCCGCTTTCATTTCCCCCGGGGCCGACGAGGTCGAGAAGATCGTGACAGCGCTTCGACCGCATGCAACTGTGAGCTTCGACCCGAACATCCGCCGCGACCTGGTCGGCAATAAAGCGGCGGCGCTGAAGCGCTTTGAGCGTATTGCCGGTCTGGCTGACGTTCTTAAACTCAGCGACGAGGACGCTGCTTTCCTGTATCCCGGCCTCACGGAGGAAGAAGCAGCCCGCACCATAGCAAGTAAAGGCCCAGTCACCGCGGTCACCAAAGGAGCCCGCGGCTCGCTGCTCCTGTCCGCCGGCGAGATCATTACCATCGACCCGATCCCGGACGTTAGAGTCCAAGACACCGTGGGCGCCGGGGACAGCTACATGGCCGCACTCCTCACCGCACTCCTACGACGAGGGCGCCCACAACTCGAGCCCCTCGCAGGGTCAGAACTGCTTTCGGCCGGGACCTTCGCCGCTGACGCAGCCGCCATCACCGTCTCCCGCACAGGAGCTGAGCCACCTACACTGCTGGACCTGCAAGCCTTCGTCACCCACCCCAGCTCAACGTCGGATACTGACCAGTTCGCGATCTGATACTCGTCCGGGTGCTGCCTGCACACAATTGGCTCTGTTATCAGAAACAAGTACCAGGCCACATATCAGGAGACCGCCGATGAAGAACCGACTGTATGGCGCCTTGCTCATGAGAAGGGCCGTCCTCGCCGCCGTGTCTCTGCAACCCGCCGCTTCGGTCTCGGGACCGATTGCTGGCAATGTATGGAAGTGGCTGGGAGGCAGAGCCCATTTGGGACACTTTCCCCCTGAATCGTTCCGTTCGGGACGAACTGAGGAGCGTTGCGTACCTAGTCAGGCTGGGCAGCTGACTTGGACCAAGCGTGAACCGGCTGCTTCCAACTGGTGCAGCATCCTGTGTAGGGGTCGGTCTATCGAGCAGAATTTCTCCGTTTCATGAACCGCGCAGCCGTCCGTGCTGGGCCATGGAGGGGATTCGCTCGCTTGCTGAAAGGGATTGGGGTGAGGACGGCGCAGGCCTTCCTCTTATTGCACCGAGCAGGAGTAGACCCTGTCGGTCGTCCATTCCTCCTCCCGCCCAGGCCGGACAAATGCAGCTAGTTACCGGGGCGCACCGTCCCGTGCAATGGACATCGGCGTTCGGCTTGAGGCAGTCTGCAAATCAGTAAGGGGAGTCCTTCTGAGACTTTTCATTGCAGGAAACCCGAGTTTGCGGAGTGCGCCTCGATGCTATTTCCTGCGGTCAGAGGCATTTCGTCGTCCCTGCGGCCCCGGACCATTTGCTTCCTGGTCCGGGGCCCACAGTCAGTCATGCACTTCCCCCTCTGGCACTTCAGGGGAGAGAGCTGAACTCATGACTTCTCTTCCTTGTTCACCTCTTATTTGGAGCGAGGTTCTACCACGCGGAGCTTACTTGTGTAGCGGTGAACGAGTTGAGCGTCGCTGTTCCTCCATTAGCAAACGCTTGAACTGCCTGGCTTGAAGGGTCCGGAAAGATTTGGTCCGTAAGGACTAGTTGCCCATCGTTGGCAAACACCTCTACTGAGGACCAATCCACAAGCACACGCAGTTTGACCGTGCCGTTGTTAGTTGGCAGATGTGCCCTTTGGATCCCTGGGAAACTTGATGCAAATCCGCTGTTGCCGGAGTTGGTCCTGTCCAAATAAACATCGCCGGTGGCGTTGTCATACCCGATGAGGGTCTCCTGCGCCCCTCCGTCCCTCACTTTCAGCCCGTAAGACGTGGCGGTTCCAGCCGTGAAGGTGGCAGTGATGTCCATCGCTTGACCGTTGGCCGGAAGAGGCGTGGTTCCAGGAGGGAGCGCTAGGTTTTGCGTTGCCGCCGGCTGGCCAGTGTACAGCTGTGCGATCTGGTCTACCGGGTTCTGCACCAAGGTAGGTTCGCCGTTTATAAGGCTAAGTGAAAGCTGTTTGGGAATTGTCATCGCGCTTCGCCACGGCGAGGTCGGGATTGCTTGGCCGTAGTCCCAGTTGTTCATCCAGCCAATCATGATTCGTTTTCCGTCCGGAGCGTCGTTGTAGGTTACGGCAGCGTAGTCATCCCTTCCGAAATCGACCCAGTGCGTGCGCTGCAGAACGGCAGGGACGGAGGTGTCGGAGAGGCTGATCTGGTCGGCAAGGATGTGTGCCCATGCCCCTCCGTAGGTGTTGGCATTGTTGTCGTCGACTTCTATGTGTCCGGTCCTGCCTTGCAGGTCGCTCAGGTCCCAGCTGGTCCAATCCAGATGCTCACTGTCCTGCCCAGTGGCACTCCGAGCGACCCGGCCATCCACAACGAGCTTTACGGAAGTGTCCTGGGCAACCGAAACCGGGTGGTCTCCGGACATGATCTGGTCGACAAGGATATGGCCCCATCCGCCGGAGTTCTGGTCGACGATCTGTATCGAGGCCGACCTTCCCTGGTAGGCGTCAAGGTCCCAGCTGATCCAGCCCAAGTGCTCGCTGTCTTGTCCCGTTGCCGTTTGTATGACCTGGCCGTCAATGACAAGGTTCACTGCTGTCGGGTTCGGGCTGCCCCAGGGGTGGTTCCCACCGCCGACCAGAAGGTTCACGTACCGATGGGAGACGGTGAAGGCGGGAGAGGTGATGGACCCTGTCGGACCGTCACCATTGGTGAAGGTATTCACCAGGTGATTACCTATGTACCCGCTGACTGGATTTTGGTTGGCGAGGGTGCCGGAGGCCGGCCCGGTGTTCATGAAGTCTCCGGTCGTCTGCCACCCTGATCCGTAGTCGGCCCCTTCAAAGTCAGCGAGTGTTGTTCCTTCTGGGATTCCGTCAGGTGTAACTTGGCCAGGCACGTAGGGATGGTTTCCGCCGCCGATCAGGAAGTTCAGGTAGTTTTTGTTTATGTTGAAGTCGGGTGTGCTTAGCTTGCCGGTTGATGCGTCACCGCCGTTGAAGCTGCTCGCATAGCCTGCTCCGGCCCAGCCTGTTACAGGCATTTGCCCCGGTAGGGTTCCTGTCGCGGGTCCAGAACCGAATGCGGTTCCTGTGGGAGTTAATCCGTCGAAGGTACCGGTGTCGAAACTTCCCAAGGAAGTCCCTGCGGGCGGGATCCCGTCCGGTGTGAATCCGTGCACCGGGTCAAAACTGCCGGTGAAATACTGGGCACCTGATCCACCCGCGATCCCGCCGGGATTAAGGTTGACGACGAGGACCCATTTCTCCTTTGACGGATCCGAGGGGTCAGGCAAGGGAAAAAGATCGGGGCATTCCCACGGGCCTCCGGTGGCTCCTGCTGAACCGAAATCATTGAGGTGTGTCCACTGCTTCAGGTCGGGTGAGCTGTAAAAGGTGACTTTGTGCTGATCCGAAAGAGCGGCGGCCATGATCCACTCGTTTCCGGGGGCGTACCAGAATACCTTGGGATCGCGGAAGCTATTCGATCCGATGTCCAGTACCGGGTTCCCCGCATACTTAGTGAACGTCTGGCCACCGTCGGTGCTGTAGGCCAGAGCCTGTGATTGGTTGCCAGTTGTCTTGTTCGCTGCGGTGTAGATCGCTACGAGAGCAGGGTTACCAGGTGAGCCGAAACCGGCTGTGTTTTTAGTGTCGACCACCGCGCTGCCGGAGAAAATCATGTCTGCATCGTCTTGGGGAATGGCTACAGGAAGCTCGGTCCAGTGTGTTAGATCAGGACTCACGGCATGGCCCCAAGACATGTTTCCCCATGTGCTGCCAGACGGGTTGTACTGGTAAAAGAGGTGGTACTGACCGTTGTAGTAGACAAGGCCGTTCGGGTCGTTCATCCAGTTCTGCGCCGGGCTGTAATGGAACTGTGGACGATAGGTTTCCGCGTAAGTCGTACTGGCGATGGCAGCTGCGGTGCTCACTGGGAGCACGAGGCCTGCAGCCATGGCACCCGACAGAATGGCGATGGCGCTCCGTGTACGGAATCTACTCTTACTGTTGATCTTCCTGATTCTTCTCAATTTGGGTTTCAAGTTGATTTGTCACCTTTCTTTCGATCTATCCCTGGAGTAAATGCTGAAGTGAAAGTTTGACGTCAGGCCCGCGGTGCGTGCATGGCAGGTTCTGGGTGACCGATGGCTGGGCCAAGAGATCCCCGTGACTCGGCCGCATCCAAGGGCATAGTTCTCCACCAGACTGTCTGGGTAAAGAAGAGGCACTGCCGCGCGGGGCAGTACCTCTTCTCCCTGACGGCGTGCCGACGCATCTTCCGCTCGGACTGCCTAAGCCTGCCGTTACATTCCTATCTTTTGATCCCTGACACGCAGCATGCAAAGGGCGAACCAGCGGTTATGCGCCAGCGACTCTTATGGCGTGGGAACCAGGGTGTAACTCGTGGTGTAGGCGTTGAGTTGGCTATTTTTTGCGCTGTAGATGATTCGCGTGGCGGTTGTACTGCCGTCGAGGACTACCATCGCCGACACGTTGCTGACGATATTGTTGGTGGCCAGGTAGTTACTGTCACCGCTCTTCACCAAAATTATTGTCGGGGTGGCACCTGCAGGGGAAATGCTTGAAGCCGGCACGTTGAAGGAAAACATGTTGCCCGTCACCATGTTGTTGTTTCCTTCGATGTGGACCAGCCCGAACAGGTCATCAAAGCGGGTCGACGTGCCGTCGCCAGAGACCCTGCGGAAGTGGTTGGCGGCGATGAGGTTCTCGGAACAGTTGCCCAGGAGGGCGATCATGCTTGGGAAGTTGCTGAGAAGCTTGTTGGAACTGATGGAAACCCGGTTGCAGTTACTCAGCGTTATGTTTGCAGCCCATAAGATGCTGTTTCCCGTAATGAGTGGACCCTCGGCATTTTCTGCGTAGATGGAGTATCCAGCCCATGCGCTGATGAGGAAGTTGTTGGTAATTTTGGCGACCTGGGAGGCCCCGGTGAGTTCTATGCAGTTGCCGCACTCGGCGATGAAATTGTTGGTGATGTTGGGTGCGTCTGCGCCTTTGATGATGATTGCGTGTTCGAGGTAGACAAACCCCATGCCCTCTACGTGAAAGGAGTCGTTGTCCGATTGCACCGAGATGCCGATTTTTGAATTCCCCGGCGAGTAGGGTTTGCTGTCGGTCACGCCGTCAAGACAGAAGCCCTTGAATTCGATGCTGTTCAGGCGGCCGACGACATTCGGATCTCCTGAGCGGGAGACCAGAAAGGCTTCCCGGTTTCCGTCGGTGTTTTTCACACGGATATGACTGGCGCCCGGCTGGGTCTCCATCCAGGAACTTGTTGAGGACTCGTCGCGAATTGCCTCTGAGAGGAAGCCGTGCCCCGAGCCCTTTATTTGCAGGAAACTTACGTCGACAACCACACGTGTGAGCAGGTCGTAGTGCCCCGGGGGGATGTAGATGACTGCACCGGGACGCGTGGTCTGGGTTGTTTGGTTGGCCTTGATGTCAGCGATGATCTGATTGATAACGGCACCGATATCAACGTAGGGGGAAACTGTTGCCCCAGACCACGTCGTCACATCGTAAACAGTGTTAGCCATAGCTGTCCTTTCGTAGGGAGATATTGAAAATCAAGGTGCGGAAGCATGCCTCGCTAGAGAACGCCGACGATGGCGTGATACGGCGGGTGCCCCGGGCCAGGCAAGGGGTGATCGACCGGAGTTGGTGCCGTCGTAACGGCCGCCTGGGCGGCGCCGCTGAACGCGACTACGGATACAAGACCTGTGAGTCCGCCTAGCAAGATATTGCGGCGTGAAACGGGCCGTTTGGCTGCGTCCATTAGAAGTTCTCCTTCGGGTGGGTAAAGCGGCAGTACTTTAAGCGTTGATGTGGACCGGAGTAAGGATGTTTGCGGGTATGCCGTTTGTGTTGACCGGCAGGAGCTCGAAAGACAAAGCGTCGGTGGTGTACCCTCTCGCAGTCGACCACGCAAACGTTTCGATCAAGTTATGTGATGTTCACCACTCTGTCAACAGCCGTGGTACGGGGATCCTCATCCAAAGGCGGGGTCACTTCCCCTTCTAGTCCCGGCGCGGGAGTGATACAAAGCAAAACGTTTCGATGTCGACTGCAAACTGCTAAAGCTCACCACGAGACGGGGCGCTGAAACCGGCGGCATGAGTAAACGGAGCGGCGAGCCGATGACCACCCACCAAAGCGAAGACAGCCGCGGAGGCTCGGTTCTTCCACGTCGAACCAAGGTGGGGTCGCCTCAACATGTGCTGCGGGGTAAAGCTTTGATGGCCCCGTGACGCTGGAAACGCAATTCACAATAGGCACACCCCAATCGGACGTCAGCTGGCGGGGCAAATCACGTCCGGTTAGGGCCGCGTGGGCAGAACCTGACAACTAGATCTCAGAGTCTAAGATTTCAACCTGACACAGGAGTTATCGCTCTTGGTATGGAGTTCGTCCGAGTTGGCCAGCTCTTCACGGGCAGAAGTTACGCAACCGGCCAATCTTCGGGATTACGACGACATGACATGCAGCCATGATGGGTCGAAGAGCTTCTTCCGCGGTGATGCCTTGTTTTAGTCCACCGGACGAGTGTTCGAGGATTTTCAACCAGTTTTTCTGTCCTTTTTCAGGATCTTTGTACAATTCCTTGAGGGAGCCTGCGCAGCTTGCCGTACCTTGGGTCGCACCGAGTCCAAGTTTCAATTTTTCGGCAAAGCCAGTTTCGTCAGTGACCTTTGCGGCATCCGCGGCGGCTTCTTGTCCGCTCTTGATGCAACTATAGATTGCCCCGGCAGCAGGGTTTGAAGCCTTCAGCTGGCGCTTCAGTATGAACTCCTTAACACCTTCATCCAAATTCCCTGACTCGGCGTTGATATCCAGGTTTTCCAGCGCCAGCTTCTGGCCCAGCCAGCCGGAGGTGAGCGTCGGTTCGGGTGCCCACGCAATCTGGCCGGGCCATTCCTGGGACGCCGGCTTCACCGCTTCCCCTGGCACCACGTAAACCAGTTGTTGATCCCCGCGGCCTACGCCGGCTCTAAAGAAGGTTGCTTCGCTCGTCGTTTGTGGGGCAAAAGCCCAAATCGTTGAGGGTGCCATGACCCAGACTTGGCTGCTGTTGTTGTACAGCACGTAGTCCCGGTCGATCCTGGACCGGCAGAGGTTGAAGCCTGCAAAAAAGCCGCTATAGTCCCGATCCTGAGGGTAGAAGGTTGTGCCGGGACCCGCATAGCTGTACTGGTCGTAGGCTGCACTTGGACAGGGGCCGGACTGCTGCACGGGCTCAGGAGCAGCAGGCGGTTCATTGACGGCGGGTGGTGCCTCGGCGACTGGGGGTGCGGGCATGTTGGGGGAACCGCTGCCCTGATCTTCTGTTTTTTTCTCGCATGAGGTTATCGTCGCCCCAAGGACGAGTGCCAATGCCGCGGTTAGTGCCGCGATCCTGTTTCTCTTTGCAGAAAACATAGCCGTTACCGCCTTACGACGACGCGGGTGGCAGCTATGGTACGCCTGACTTTGTGGCGGAGATAGGGGACTTGCACCCGTTGGGCCATTGTCCAGACGCCTCTGGAGTTCGCTGCCCACAGCCGGGGATAATCCTGATGGGTTATCCACCGCTACTGCTGCTGAGTGAGCTTTCTCGATGGCTCCCGGTTTCAGCCGTGGATAACCCGGATTGACCCCAACTGTGGACTGCTCGTTTGAGTGCCCTTCGCCGCGCACTTCTTATTGCCCAGCTGATTCGAAATTTAGCCGTGGTCCTGATTGATCTCCTCAGTTGGCTGTTAATATGTCTGTCAGTGGCGCATCCGTTCGTTCAACAGGCTGTTAAAATCGGCTTATGGCAAAAAAGACGGTCGTGGTTCTGGAAGATGACATTGATGGCTCAGAAGCTAGCGAAACGATATCTTTCGCCCTCGACGGCAGTGAATATGTGATTGATCTGAACGATGGGCACGCGAATGAACTGCGCGGAGCCCTGAGCCGTTTTACCGACGCTGGACGCAGGGTATCTGGCGGACGTGGTCGTCCGGCGGCCCGTACCAAGTCCTCGCAAGGTGGGCCGGACGCAAAAGCGGTACGGATGTGGGCGGTTGAGAACGGCATCCAGGTAAATACTCGTGGTCGTATTCAAGCGGAAGTCGTAGAGAAGTACGAAGCCGCTCACTAGGGCCGAAACAAAGAAAAGTCGGGGCTGGGATCCATAACAGATCCCAGCCCCGACTTATTTTATTGCGCTGCCCTCATCCTGTAGCTGCCGGATTCTAGGTGGGAATAGCCCGCACGTCCGGAAACCAGCCGCCTGGGGCCTTCTTTGGTTCGAGGTGTTCGGGGTCGCGGTGCTTTTGCATGTCGCATTTGTAGAACGGTCCGCGCGGATCCAGGAGCACGCTCATGTGGTGGTCTGCGTGGTCTTTGAACCAGACGCTCATGCCCGTGGCCCCGTCGAGCCTGAGATGTTCCCAGGCACGCCACAGTGCTTCCACCCGCGAGACAGCTTCCGGGTGGAAATACCACTCGAGGCACCACTTAGCTGCACGACCGTCGACGTCGCGGACGTAGGTGGGCAGCAGCTGCTCGTGCAGAAATTCTTCGGCCGAGCCGTAGACCAGCTGCGGGGGCTTCTGCTGCTCGCCGCCATTAGCGCCAGCTTCCTGTACGTCCGAGCTGGGAGCTTCACTGAAGCGCCCGATGTCTATGGTCATGCCCTACTCCCCTACCCGGTTACCCATGGATTGGTGATCGGCGCCGCTGCCACCGGTACCGGTTCTTCCTCCGGCTGCGGGCTGTACCTCTTGATGGACGATTCCACAGTGTCCTTGTGCGGGCCGGTGTACCAAGGCATAGTGCGGACCAGGGTGGCTGGGGCGCCGGAGGCCAGGACGACGGCGCGGCCGCGGTCCAGCTCGGCAAGGTTGGAGACGTCGAAGATCCGTTCCTTGCTTTCCTGCCGGGAGCGGCTGGATCCGGACTTCCCTGATGAGACGGAGACGTTGATGTAGCTGTAGTCGCCCACCAGGTCCGAGAGTGCGCGGAGGAAGCCTTCTTCGGCGACACCGCCGCCGTAGACCTTGACGTTCGCGGCGGACCAAATCTTCCGCATGTTCGCTTCCCCCCAAAGTTCGACGCCTTGGGACCAGGACTGCAGGATGCCCATGACGATCAGGCCCTTGGAGCCGTAGTGGCTGAACTGGTCCGGCAGGCCGGCCCATCGGACGACGTTGGCCAGCTCGTCAAGGGCGAACAGGGCAGGCTTGGGCAGGCGGCCGCCGCTGCGCTCTGCCCGTTCCTCCATGGCCTCAGCAATGGCTACTGTCAGGGCGGTGGTGAGCGGTGCCGCCGAGCCGGCCCCTTCCTTGGAGAGGATGTAGATCGTCTCCTGGGATGCGGCGAAGGCATGAGGATCGAACTGGCGACGAGGGTCTCCTGTTACGCCCGCACCACGGCTTGGGGCCACCCAGCGGAGAGTGTTGCGGCTCTTGAGGCACTGGATCATCTTCTCGGCGGTGCCGAAGATACCGTCGCGCTGCTTGTCGGCCAGCTTCAGCGTGGACTCCAGGCCCTTGTACTGGAGCTCGTAGTCATGCTCGCGGAGGATTTCGATGGGTTCCTGGCTGACCTGCTCAGTCACCCACAGGTAGACCTGCGTGATCGGCAGATCGCCCAGTGCTGCAGCGAGGAAGTAGGAGGAAAGAATGTCTTCGGCTTTGGGGTCGAAGTAGGCATCCGGCTTGGACCCCGGAACCCGGGAACCGACCGCGAAGTGCTGGGTGAGCTTGTACGCCTTCTCTTCGTCGGTGACGTAGGAGAGGGGGTTCCACCACCAGTCCGGTTCTTCCTGGGCGATCTTTTGCGGATCGAACACCCACACTGGGGCCGTGGCCTCGCGGACGCCACGGGTTCCGTCGACGACGTCACGCTTATTGGATGTCGAGACCACCGCGCCGGGAGCGTCCAGGATCGCGGGTATCACCCGGGAGGTCGATTTACCGGTCCGTGGTCCCCAGATGTCGAGGCTGAGGTCTTCCCAGGACTGGACGAATCTCTGCCCGGTGGAGACCACCTTGCCGACGACGATGCCGGGGTTGTCCTTGATGCCCAGCCGTTCGGCTTTGGCTTGGGCTCCCTTGTCGGAGAACGCGGCGAGGGACTTGCCCCGGCCCAGATAGCGGCCCGCCTTGTCCACACGGGCGCGCTTGGACGCACCCTGCCGCCACGCCACCAGGACGACGACGGCAAGGGCCAGGACCAGTCCGATCAACGCAAAGACGACGACGGTGGCCTGGGGCGGCCACGGCACCTTGCCCTTGATCAGCCCAGCGATCAGCTCAACGGGGTGAGCCGGAGGCGCGTCGATGCCCGCCATCCAAGAGCCGAGGTGCACAGCGGCGTACGTGCCGCCGCCGAAGACGACGATAAAGCCGATGGCCAGCCACACGAGGATGGCGTCACCGAGGCCCATGCCTCTGCGGTTCGGTGCGCTCACAGTGAGCCTCCTTCAATCGGCATGACGGGTGCGGCCGGGTCGAGGATCGGTTCCGGGGAGCCGTGCCATTTACCGTCGGTGTCGTTGACCCCGTCAGGGCCGTGCTCCACGGAGGTCAGGCCCACTTGGACCGGGATTCCGGGGCGGCCGCCGACCTTGATGAGGAACTTCCCACGCCCTGGCGGCTCGACGTCGACACCACGGGAGTCCCAGGCGGGCGGATCCTGCCAGAAAATAAGCTTTTGCTGCTCCTGCCGGGACAGCGGTATCGCGGAGGTCAGCAGCGGCATCTCGGAGGCGGGCAGACCCCCACAGATGACCATGCCGGAGCGTTCGACGAAGCCGCGGGCTTTCATCCGGTCCTCTTCTGCAGGCAGGGCCAGCAGGTCGGACATCGTGTGGGAGATCATGATCTGCCCGACGCCAACGGACCGGTTGAGCCGGGTCAGGGCGTCCACCCGGTCAACCATGCCCTTGCCGGCGCGCAGGGCCCGCCACAGCTCATCCAGGACAACGAAGTAATTCCTGCGCGGCTCCAAGCCCGCTTCGGCGAGGGCGTTGGCGACGTTCACGGTGCCGAAACCGTAGGACCAGCAGGCCAGCAGCACGGCGGCCTGCAGATCGGTCTCGGTCTCGTCGATGCTAGAGACATCGAAGACCACGGCCCGGTCCCGCTTCATGGGGTTCGTGGTTTGCCGGGAGAAGATTTCGCCCAGCTTCCCTCCCCCGGTCAGGCCCAGGAGGGTTGCTTCCAGTGCCCGGGTCTCCTGCAGATAGATGTTCATGTCCCCGCGGTCCAGCGCGACCTGGCGCAGCTCGTCCGGCGCGGAAACGATCACGTCCAGCAGGTCTTTCAGAACCGGGACGCCGTCAAAGCGTTCATCGAGGACGCGCAGGGCCCGGTCCAGGATGGTCTGTTCCTGATCGGTAGGCGGGTTATTGCGGCTGATGGTAATGAGGGAGACGACCATGGTCAGGCGCCGGCCGTGGGCGTCGGCACGGACCCGGGCTGCGTCTTCATGGTGGCCGCTGTCTTCCAGCAGCTGGGCCGCTTCGACGGCCTGGCCCGGGTCGAGGATGTTCATGTAGCCGACGCCGCGGCCGAGCTTGATCACCTGACCGCCTAGGGCTTTGACGGCTTTGACGTGCTCACCTTTGAGGTCGCCCAGGATCAGGGGATGCACTCCCTGCGCGGAGAGGCCGATGAACATCCGGCGCACCACCGTTGACTTTCCAAGGCCGGGTTTCCCGAGGATGAACGCGGACGGGTTGGAAATCAGTCGCGCGCGCTGGAACCAGCTGATCGGGTCACAGCACACCGTTGCCTGCGTTTCCTCATGCCGGCCCAGCGGCACCCCAATCATGGGCGAGGACGCACCCGAAGAGAACGGCCACAGCCCGCAGACCTGCACCGTCGTTCCCCGATACTCCCGAAGGGACGGGAGCAGCTGGGCCATGCCGCCGCCCCGTCCGGTCCAGCCCCGCGAGCCCGGCCCTGCTTCCTTAGCCGGAGCTTTTACTGTCTTTACTGTCTTTGCCTTCTTTGCTGTCAAAAGCCTCATGCGGACCATTAGAGGGCGTCCCTAATCTCGGTGGGCACCATGCTGTGCTTGGGCAGGACCAGCCCCAGGGGCAGGGATGCGGCGAAGGCGGTGTCTTGGGAGCCGTAGGCGCGGCGCAGCAGCACCCGGGCGGTACCAGAGGTCTGCTCGATGGCGGCAACGGCGTCCGGCAGGCGTTCCTTGTCGGTCACCGTGGCCGTGACGACCATGCCGAAGTTCACCAGCCCGGCGCCCTGGGCTTCTTCCTGGGCAGTCTGCACGGCGGAGCGGGCATCGATCAGTGCCCGCGCTGTGGGGCGGGTGCCGGAGGTGATGCGGACGTTGGCGTTGTTCTGGTCCCGCTCAACGACCGTTGCGGCGCGGGCCGAGTCCATCGGGCGGTACAGCAGGGATACGCGCCTGCGGTCAATGTCCCCGTGCGGGGCCAGCAGCCGGGACAGGACCGAGGAGTTCACGGACCCGCGGGGAGCCCCGGTCATGGTCCAGGAAGCCGAGAACGCGGAGTCGTGGCGGTAGTCGTCCCAACTGGCCTGCGTCGCGGTCGGGCCGACCTCGCCCCACTTCAGGGACACAGGGGTGCCGGCGGCATGGGCTTCGTCAATGATCAACGCTGCGGGCGGATCGTAGGCGATCCGCACTACCTCACAGAGTTCCTGCGCGGACATGGGCCGGGCGATCCCGGCACCGGTGGATTGCAGCCGGGCCGACAGCCCGGGGATCCGGGAGGCCAGGTCGCGGGCAATGTCTTCAGGGGTGCGCTTCTTCGACCCTGCCCGCAGGGACGCGTTGAAGGTCAGGGACACCCAGGCGCGGACCGTGGCCGATCCTTCCGGATAGGTGTCGACGACCTCATGGAGCATGTCCCTAGCGAACTGAGGGGCGTCCGGGTCAATGTTCATCATGACTTCATTCCGCAGCCGGTATCCGGAGTCCGGAGCCGTCTCAACGGTGACGGCCGCGGCGTCCAGGCCGGCCTCATCGGCCAGGCCAGCGAGCCAGCCGCCCCAGTTGGCCACCCAGGCATCAACCTGCTCCGGGTCCACGAGGGAAGCCCCGTCGGGTTCGGTGGAGAAGATCACGGTGAAGTGGCTAGTGGCCGGGACGTGCAGCATGGCGAAGGGGCGCTTGTAGGAGTCGGTGAACTCGTACAGCGTGGACTTCGCCGCCAACCCCGGCAGCTGGTACATGCCCCACTCCGTCACACCCAGCGGACCGGAACGGTACAGGTTGCTGCCGGAGGACTTAGCGACCTTGAAAGCCATGCGGACACCCAGACGGTCCACGACTGACTGGCCATGCTTGTCCTTCACGGTCAGCAACAGCGCGCAGGCGCCAGCAACGGCAAGGACGCCCAGGCCAACGAACAAGCCCCAGATCGCGAAGCTGACAATGCCCAGCAGGAGGCCGACCATCACTATGCCTGTGCCGATAGCGCCGAGGTTGCCCAGGCCCGCTGAGCGCGGGACGCGCCAGTTGCCGTAGGACGGTTCCTTGTATTCGGTGTTAATTGCTGCCACTGGGGCCCTCCCCCGTTGAATCCTGCGCGGTCGTCTTGATTGCCTCTGATGTCCTGGACGCCACCTGGACTCCGGCGGCTACAGCCATGCCAGCCGGACCCGCGGCCGCGGCTCCCGTCGCAGCCCCAGCACCCCCGGCCGGTGCTGCCGCTCCCGCCTTGCCGGCGGTGCCAGCAGCGCCGCCGCCCGGACCCGAAGAGCCAGGCGTGGGCTGCCCTCCCTCACCGCGGGGGCCTGAAGATCCAGAACTACCCTTGGGAGAATTGCCTGTGCTCGTGCTCGTTGTGCTGCTGGAGCTGGCTGGGATGGGCGCTGCGTTGCCCCGTCCACTGCCAACCCGGCCCATGGACACAGCCCCCGTGGCAAGGGCACCCACGGCGGCACCGGCTGCTGCCCCACTGCCAGCGGCAACGGCTCCCACCATCGGCGTGACGAACCGCATCAGGGCGGGAAGGGCGAACAAGGCAACGATCATCAACGTGAACCCTGTGATGGAGCCGATCAGGGCATCCTTCCCGCTGGTCTTGCTCATCAATAGGAATGCGACCGAGTACACGATGGCGGCAGCCGGCTTATAGAGAATGAAGGCGATCGTCCAGCCCACTGCCTTCTGGAACCACTGCCTGCCCATCTCGGTATTCGTAAATGCGGCGGTCGTGGGCAGGATACCGGCCAGGATCACCAGCATGCCGCTGCGGACGACCATGAGAACGATCTGGACCAGGGATGCAATCAAGCCGATCAAGCCGAGGACGATGAGGATGAAGACCGCATCGACTGTGGGAACAACGGCGATTTTCTGGAACGCGTCGGCAAAACCCTTGCCGTCCGTGGATCGATTGATAATGGCACTGGCGAAGGCATCAGCGGCAATGACCAAAATTGAGATGACGCCAAGGCCAAGGGCCGATACCAAAGTAAGCGTGAGCAGGGAGCGGAGCAGGTCCTTCAGTGGTGCTCCGCGCTGCTCCCAAATCATCCGAATGCCCCCAATAATCACGGCGAGAACTGCCAGAGTCAGCGTCCAAGGCATCAACTCGCTGTTCACAGCGGATACCACCGGACTGGCCGTTGCCCCCTCCTCGCTGGTGAGGTTCACAGTCGGCATGGACACCCAGAAGGTAGACAGAGTCGTCACCATCTGGCTCATGCCCTCCATGATGGACTTCGCTAAGTTGCCGATTGCATCGTTGGCAATGTCTTCGAGTGCGTTGCCCAAGCCACAACCTAGGTCTCCCCAACTGCATTCAGCCATGTCAGACTCCCGACCAGAGAATGAAGCCGCTCAGGTCCCTGACCTGGGAGATATGGCCGAAGGGGGCTCCGTCGTCCGAGGGTTTGACCTTCCAATCTCCGTCCAGCCAGCGCATGGAGAACGTTGTGCGGCCCAAGGCTCCCGTTTCCGTGGCGAAGGCGAGATCGATGGAAGCTTCCGACGGTGTGTAGGACTTAAGCAGGAAGCCCTTCACCTGAATCGTTGTGCTGCTGCCACTGGATGAGGTGCCGCTGGCCGTCTCCTTCATCGCGGCGTCTCTACCGGCTCCCGGGACGAGAAGCTTGTCGGCGACCTGCTTGAGAATGTCGGGTTTCCCCGAGGATCCAAGAGCAGCGACGTTCATAGCCGCATAGAGGGACCCCGTGGGTGAATGTGCGAAGCATGAGCGGAAGCCGTTCGTATCAGTTTTGCCCGGCCCAACCTCGGGATCCGTGGGGGTCGCCATCTTGCCTACCAACTCCCACTTTGAGCTAGGCGCTGCCCCAAGTGATGTCTCCGAGGAAGATGGAAGCCCACAAATGCTCTTGCCTCCGTCGCTCGAAGCGCTGGGGCTGGCGGTGACTGTGCTACTTGAAACCGGTGCGGGCTCCGCATTGCTCTGCCCTTTGGGGAGCAGGAAGATGACGATCCCTGCCGCAACCAACGCGACCACCAGCGCGGCCGCGATGATGAAGCCGGGTTTGGTGAACGGATTGCTTTCGGTGGTGCTCTCTGTTGACTGGATCATACGGAACCTCCCGTTGATGGTGCTGGTTTAGACGAAGGCGCGGACGATGCCTGCGGCACCGGTGATGATGATGCAGCCCATGAGGACCCAGCCGAGCTTGCCGATCGCCTGTGCTCCTTCACCGCGCTGGAGCTGGATGACCATGCCGATGCCGACGATGATGACGCCCAGGACGCCCAGGACCAGGCCGATACCGGAAGCCCAGTTCAGGATGGTCAGCAGACCGCCCGCCTGTGCCGGGATGACGGGGGTGGGGTTGGGAATAACGCTGGTTGAGAGTGCAGTGAACGTGTTCATGGTGAGACCTTTCAGCGGTTGGTTGACGTGGCCAGGGCGGTCACGTCGGTAATGAAGCGCTGGTATTCGCGGACGGCTGGCAGCGGCGTGATGTCCGTGTGCCGCCAGGCGTCCACCCAGGGCAAGGACCAGAATCGTGGCGCTCCGCCGCCCACGAGGGCGGTAAAGTCCCGAAGCGCTTTAGGTGTCTTTCCCGGGGCGTCTGCCAAGACGGCGAGGCCGAGCAGGTCGACCTGCGGCGCGGCGCCTGACACCCACTGGGTGAGTGCGTTCCTGGCAGTCGTCAGGCCGCGCATGTCTGCGCGGCAGACCAGCAACACCTGCGGCCTGCTGCCGCTGGGGAGGAAAGGCCAGCAATGGTCCGTGGAACGGGCGGATTCGATGAGGTCGGCAATCCGGCTTTCACCCGCTCCCCCGTGGGTACCGACAACCCAGAGACGGGCTGTGCCGGCCATGCTGCGGGTAGCCAGCCGGTCTGCCGCGTCTGGCTCGACCATGCCCCGCAGCGGTGTGCTGATGACCGCCGCCGGCGGGGCAGCCACATCTCGGGTTTCTTCAGCCGGTTCATCCGTCGTGGGGCGGGTCACCCAGGGGTTCAGGGTCTGTTGCATTGGTCCTCCTCTCAACTCTCAGATTCCGTAGGGGGCGTTCTAGAAGCCTTGGGCGACGGCGGCCGCCGCGGCGAGCCATGCCCGCTGCGTCGCGGGCTGGAGCGCCTCGTAGCGGATCGGCCCGTTGACCAGGGCGGGGTCGTACGGGATGCGGACGACGGCGCGAACGAACGGCTCGAAGCCGTCCGCGATCCGCTGCGCCTCGGCTTTCGCGCGCTTCAGGGCATCGCCGGTCATGCTGCGCTTGGCGTCGGTGGATTCGGAGACGATCACGACGGCGTTGCGGGCCAGCTCGGCGTCGTGCCCGCCACGGGATTCGAGGGTCTGCAGGGTCAGCCGGGCAGCTTCTGCGCGGTCCTCGATGGCGGTGACCGGGACAACGAGCTGGTCGGTGTGGTCAATCATCCGCCGCCAGTTCGCGGCCCGGGCGGTGTTGCCGGAGTCCATGATGACCAGCCGGTAGTACCGGGTAAGGACCTGATAGGCGATGTCCACTTCCTCTGCGGTGACTTCGTGGTCGCCTTCTTCGTTTTCGTCCGAGCGCAGCACGTCGAACTTGTCCGCGGTCTGGTGGTGGACGAACTTGGCGATCTCGGCCGCGTTCATGGACGGTGACAGCAGCTCGGTGGAGGAATCGATCAGGTCCAAGACACTGCGGTCGTGCGCACCTTTCTCGGTCCGCCATCCCAGGGTGCCCTGGGATTCGTTGTTGTCCCACGCCACCGTTGCCGCGCCGCTGTAGCGGGCAAGGATCGCCGAGAGCATCACAACGGTAGGGGTCTTGTTGGCCCCGCCTTTGCGGTTGACCACGGCGATGGTCCGTGGACCGGGCCAGTGCTGGCTGACGGTGCGGATGTCTTCGCGCTCGGACAGTTCCTCCTCCGAGGGGTCCATCCGGAAGCCCAGGCGCGTAAGCGCACCGCGCCAGCCCTGCGTGGCCGGCTCCAGCACCGGGGCGCTGACCAGGAAGGAGGTCTCCTTCATACTGCGTCGTGTCACAGGCGCATCGGCTGCAACAGCCTGTTGCGGCGCCTCATCGTCGGCCGGAGCCACGTCCTCGGCCAACGCCGTCTCCCCTGGAAGGGGCGGCCACGGCTGACCTTCCACCGTCGGCCGGGCAGCTTCAGGCTTCGCCGCAGGCGTTGGCGCTGGAGTGGCGTCTATAACTTCAGGGGTGGCCGCAGCGTGCGTGCTGGCGGGTGCGGCGGTGCGGCGGCGGGCCGGGCGGGTTTCGTAGGAGACGGATTCGACGTTGCCGCCCGGGTGGACGATCAGTTCGCCGTGGCCTTCGGGATCCTCGATGCGGACCCGGACGGGGCGCTGAAGCGTCTTGGCTTCGGCCACGACAAGGGCCAGAGCGTTGTCGCGCAGATCCTGCAGCGTCTCCCCTGCCGGTACGACGCGGGAGTTTCCTGCGACGACGACCTCGGCGGTGCCGTTGTCGCTGATGATGGCCTTAATGTTCGGGAAGGCCAGGACCTCTGTTGGAGTGGTGCTCATGAACCTGATTCCTTACGTTGACGGTGTTGGTGCAGTGCGGGCGCTTTACGGCTTGGGCGGGGTGAACCGGTTGACCTTCCACGGGGCCTCCGGGCCGGTGCGGAGCAGCTGCACGGTGTAGGTCGCGGCATCGGTGGGCACGGCCGCCATAACGCCGTAGCCGTTCGCCTCATCGACCGTCAGCGTCGCGGGGCCAGTGACCCGAGTGGCGGGGACATTGGCCGGATCCACGGCGGAGTAGTCGGCGGTGGCCTGCGGCGTGAGCCAGCGGGCGAGGTCGTTGGCCCACTGCTTGTCCTCCACACGCGGGCGGGCGAAGTCCGTCATGGCCTTCTGGGCGGTGTCTACGGCGGCGTCCTTGCTGGCCTGGTCCCAGCTGATGCCGATGGTGGCCGGCACGCTGCCGTCGGGGGCCTGCGGGCCGCTACCCGCGCTCAGGGAGACCGTTGCCGACGCTGGGGCCGTGGTGCTGGGCGCCGGGGCAGGTGTGGTGGTCGCCGCTGGTGCACACGCCGTGCACAGCAGCACCACCGCGGTCAGTGCCAGGGATTTCTTCACTTCTTCTCCTCTTGGGTGGGCAGGTACAGGAAGGCTGACGGGACCGTGTTGCTGACCGTCCGGGTGTAGTAGTTGTGGTCATCCGGAGGCGGGTTGCCGTTGTAGCCCTCTTCGACGTAGGTCCCGTTGTCCTTGACTTCCTTGACCACGGCGACGTGCCCATAGGTCGGGTCCGCTCCCCCTACACCGGGCGCATACCAGACGACAGCGCCGACCCGGGGAGTGTTGCCGGTGGCCCAGCCCTTGGCGTCCCAGCCGGCCTTCCACGTCAGCGCAGAACCCAACTTCTGACCGTCGGGCCGGAACGCGCCGTTGAGGAACTTGAACGGTGCGCCGGCGGACCCCATCCGCTGATTCAGCCTCCACAGGGCGAAGTCCACACATTCCCGGTAGAACATGCCCAGCGGTGACGCCGCCGCTACGCCCGCTCCGGATTGCAGCCAGGTCGGTGAGTTCTTCCACGGGTAGTCATCCCCGGCGCCGGACTGCCCCGGAATCGCGCAGCCGCTGCCTTCCAGCGAGAACTTACCGTCAGAGAGTGTCTGGACGAGTTTCACGGCCTCCGGCCAATACTTCTCATAGTGGTAGGGGTCGGCGTTGCGCTGGACCTTGTTGCCCGCAATGGTCGGCTCCAACAGCTCCCAGCCATCCACCTTCTGCAGCGCTTTGATGAAGTTTGTCGCGCTGATGGTCGGGTCCATGCGATCCGCGTACGATCCCCAGGCACCGTTCCCACGCTGCTGGAACAACCCCCGGGAGTCCGGGCCTGCGCCATCGCCGTGGTCCAGAACGCGCAGCCCCGACTCCCCCAGGGACACCATGACACTGATCATCTGGCCCTTCACGGACAGGTCCAGAGCCTTACCGGCTCCCATGATCGCCGCGGCGTTCTTCAACTGCTCTTGGGAATAGCCATCGACCTTTGTGTCGCCGCTGATGGCTGCTGCGAAGGTAATGCCGCAATTGGCGGCGGCAGGCTTGGCTGGTGAAAGCAGCAAAATGACGGAAAAAACCAGTGAAAAGAGGATGGCGGGAACCAGCACTATAAGGCTTGTGAATAGCCCCTTGGTCTCCACGGCTTCGAGCCCCTTCTTGTGCCGTATTGCAGTGATCGTGTTGCGGGAGCTCCATTGCCGTGTGCTGCCATCGCTTCCGACACGTCTCAACTGGTCGGATCAACAACAGCTCACTATTACCCATGTCTTTAGACATGTCTAAAGTTATCACGGATAGCGGCCATTCCTTCTTATGGAATGAAGCTATTTCTTGTCGTCTAAGGCGCTGTCTATGAGCTTTGCGAGAGACCTGACGCTTTCCGCGTCATAGACCTCACCGAGCGCTCGGAGAGCGAAGGATTTCACTTGGTTCTTCCGCATGATTTTGAGGAGCTCCAGTTGAGCTTCTACACGCGCTGGCATCTCTGATCCCGGGTCGGTGAGATATGCGCCAGGGACACCAAAAAATTCAGCTAACGCCTCAAGCAGTGCGATATCGGTAACTAGCGGACCATCCCCATCCCGCATGTAGTACCACCGTGCGCGCGAAAGCTTTACTCCCTTGGCTGCCAAAGCTGACTGGATATCTACGAATTCGTAGGGCCGCCCGCCCTCAGCAACAACAACGTCAAGTAGTACTCGGAGCCGACGGGCAAGCTCGGAACGGCGTTGCTCTGCGTAGGGGCTGTTCCTGGATATCAACGCATCGCTGCTTTCTGGCTATTCCTGGCGCCATCGGCGTAGTCATACAAAAGTGTCTCAACTTCTCTAACTATTTCTGCACTTTGAGTATCCATTACGTAGCCTCGAGTCTGAGCCCGAATCTCGCTGTCCCGGATCTCTGATATGCGTCGTTGCAGTCGCGCGACGCTCTTGACAGTTAGGAATTCAACTCTGGAGTACGGCTTTGAATCAATCACTAGATCCATCTCAGAGGATGCAAGGTTCCACCAGATCGGTTGGATCCGGCGGAGCATTCTTGCTGCCTTCAAGGTAAGGGCTAGCCGCTGGGCCACCGCTGCAAGGCGGGGCAAGGAGAGACCCAACGAAACCAGGATGACAATCACTTGCTGGGCTGTTTCGTAGAACCATTCAATTGCAGCCTTTGGCTCCGAACCTGCCTGGAGAAAGTTTCCAAGCAGGCGCACACCCGCTAGCGCAAGAGCCAGTGAAAATCCTGCAAGTACCATCCTGAATCCTGAGCGAAAAAGACCCTTCATCTGCTTCAGACGGGGCAAGCAGATCTTAAGCGCGCTGATGCTCACGGTCATAATGAAGGCCACGGCGAAGGTCTGGAAAACGAGAAGTGCAGGCTGGGCACCGTACACGCTCACAACCCACCTGGTGGATTGCGGGGCCCCCCACCAGGGAAAAGTCAGGAGCATTGCTATCGAGCAAATCGCCCACCACCCTCGCCACGCCTTGCCGCATGCTGCATTGGAAGGGGAAGTAGCCACTTGGAGTGACCGCTGAATCTGCCATAGGGCAGCAACTACGAATTCCGACAGAACGACGGCAACGACATTGCCTCCACCGAGCACACGATCTACTGCGAGATACACCGATGGTACGTAGAGAGTAAAGGCGACCGAGGCAAAGAGCGCTCCTAAGAAGGCGGGAAGTGCCTCGCGAATTCGAATAGTCGGAAGTCGAACTAGAGCAAGGCCCCAAAGTATGGCTGCAGGAATCCAGTCGTTCATCCAAAGACGCGGCCAAACGAGTCGGGAGTGGCCGCGCGAAGAGCTGAGGACCACGTAAGTCGGACTGACAGCAGGTCAGCTAGAACTTCTGCTTCTAGCTCATCGGGGCTATCGAAGCAGCGACGTCGAAGCAGCTGCGCCCGAATCATCTCAGGGTCCAGCAATTCGAGCATCTTGGTCATATCGTCCGGTACTCGTCCTACTGGACCCGATTGTTCATGGGCGAACAAGAGGTGTGCGAACTCGTGGCAGAGTATTTTGATTTTACGATGAGGACTTGCATCTCGGGGATAAGTGATGACTGCGTGGCTGTCCGTGAAGAGGACGCTTCCAGTTATAAGCGGGTCGTTGGTGGAGTCAGCCGGCCTTAATGTGATGCCGATGTTTCCCTCCCGCTCCACGACCGATTGAAGTGTCTCCAGGGACAGCTCTTGGGGTAATGACAGCTGCTGAAGTCGACGTTTTGCAGCCTGTTTAGCGCAACGAAAGGCTTTGTTTTTAGTTGGCACGGCGGCGCGGTCCCAGTTCACGCAGTGAGTAGCCACTCGGATATACGCCCCTGCCTGCCTTACCCGGAGTAAACCGAGATTGCGTTCGCGGTGGGCGCCGACGAAGCTGGGCGGCTCGAGCTCGAAGACCTAAGTTGACTCCGATCCTCATTACCTGGTTGGGAACCGGGAGCCCCAACGAACGGCTCAGCCGGCAGTCGTCGAATAATGTGGACAGAACCGGCGCAGCCAGCGGCGCGAGTGGGCGTGGGAGGCGATCTCGGAATAGGCTCATCGTGGAAGCCATAAGGCCCGCGCCCGCGTCACTTGGTGCAGAGTGCTGCTCCTCGTAGTCGTCCAGGAACCGAGCGGCCACCTCGTATGAGGCAAACGGGTGACCTATCCGCATACGCTTGGCCAGCTCCGCGTAGAAATCCGTTGCTGCTTGACGCTCAGCCGCAGTCGTTCGCCGTCTTCCATGCGTATCGCAGAACCGTATGGGAACGACCAGCAAGGTCGTCAGGACATATAAGAAATCATCATTTGTTCCTCTGATTCCCTTATGGACTCTGTTGAGTAGGTCCACCATTGCCCGTCCCCGCGCTCCATCAAATCCATCCTCGATCAGCTCATACATGACTATCGCCGTGTCCATTGAGCGCTTGGAAGGCCTGGCATGTACTTCCCCTGTCTGGGCAAGTACTTGAGCAATGTGAGGAATCGAGAAGTTGCGGTAGTACGAGAGGAAAAAGCCGATCTCAAATTCTTCGGCGAGGTCGAACATGACGGCGCGCCTGTAGGTAGCAGCCGCGTCGACATGAGGCTGTAGATCAGATTCCATACCTCCATTGTCGCCGATTGTCGCGCATGCTTTAACCATCGCGTTAGACATGTCTAAGATAGTGGTGGGGGGTGAGCCGTAGAGGAATCGAAGGAACCGACGCCAAAGGTCAAAGTCACATACGCGACACGCGGCCGTTTTCTGAAAACAAATGCCCGAGGTGCGAATTGCCCGGTGATAGTTTCGGAGCAGTCGCAACGACATCAGTCAGTCGGAGTGGCGTAGCAATGCAACGATGAAGCTGTAACCGCTCCGGCGGGTACAAAATCAAAGGACTCAGCACATGACAGCAGTAGCAGTAAATCGAGGCGGCGGGCGCCCCAGTAAAGGCCTGCGTAAGTTCATTGGTTTTCGCTCACCAGAACCAACTGCTGACGGTATCGCCAAGGTGGCGGCCCATAAGGGCCTCACAGTTACCGAGTACCTACTTTCCGTTGTAGAGCCAAAGCTCAAAGAGGACCTGGCCGCACTCGACCGGGATGACTATCAGCAGGAGCTGCCCATCCGTATGGCCTCATAACCAAAAGAAGGCCCGCACTAGGCGGGCCTTCGAAGCTTGAGACTTACCCTCTGGATTGCTTGCCGGCGGATCAGATTGTAAGTCGTGGAGGGCCTGAAAGGCCATCCTTTGTGTTGCTATGAAACCGATCTGGCAGGATCGGCCCTTTTTCGTACCTCAATCCTCGAAAGGATTACTCACATCGTACATCAGCACGTCTCCGTGCTGCCAGCACGCCTCCCTTCTGGCGTGTCAGGACAGCGACATGACCCAGCCACCGTTTGGGCAGCACTAACACCGTTTCTGGCCGGCCAGCCGCGCGTACGGTTATCGCGTGATGGGGGCAAGACCTACCCTCAAAGACATGAGCGGAACCTAACCGAAACACTTCCCTCGCTGCCCGCGGCCGTGAGAATTTTTGGTAAAGACGGTACCTGCGCGGCCATCTTTCTCGATTTCGACTCATCGCAAGCTGGATGCGATTGGGTTGAGGCGGATGTCCGAGCGGTTCAATCCTGGCTGCACTCGGTCGGTGCCCGGTGGATTGAGGACTACTCCCCCAACGGCGGGCGCCACGTCTATGTCCCCCTGTCACAGCGGGTCACCTTCAGTGAAGCGCGTGATCTTGTCGAGGCGCTGGGCACCAGGTACCGGACACTGGACAAGACCCCGCACCAGAACCTGCTGCACGGCTGTATGAGAACCCCCGGTTCACCGCACAAGCGCGGAGGCCACCAGGAACTGGCGATGAGTCTGTCCATGGCCTACGACATCGCTCGCCGACCCAACAATCCCACTGTATGGGCAGCCATGATCACCGACCTTGCCGCTGAGATCAAGGCTGTAAGGGCCCTGCGGCTTGAGCAGACTTTCACCGCAGTATCCTCCGACGCACCCGCGGTTGAGCAGCCGGTAGGGCGCATGTCCCGGGAAATGCAGGTGCTGGCCCAGACAGGCCTGTACGACACCAACCGGTACGCCTCAGACTCCGAGGCCCGTCAGGCCGTCGTCCTCGGCGCAGCGGCCGCTGGCCTCGAACTGGTAGATGTTGAGCGCCGAATACTTCAAGGAACCTGGCCAGGACTGGCCTCCTTCTACGCCCGCTATGCCACCCGCCACCGCCTTTCGTCCCTGCGGCGCGACTGGATGAGCGCCGTCAGTTACCTCAGAAAACAACCCGACACCGCCCACCCGAATAACAATGTCCGCAGATCCCCCACAAGCCCGCCAAATACACAGGGGGGAGGGACAAAGGGGATCACTAAGATTTCTGATTCCGATGCAGAGCATCGGTTCATTCGGACTTGGCGAAACGCACTCCGGATCAGGGAGGTCAACTATCAGGATTCCAGGACAGGGATGGCACGTCGGATGGTCCTCCGAGCCCTGGGCGAAGCAGCGCACATGACAGCGTCCAGGTTCGTTGAGTTCGGGGTCAGGTCCATTGCGGTGGCCACTGGCCTTGACCACACCACGGTTGGCTTGCACCTAAGGGAACTGCGCGCGGAGAAGGCGCCGATGGTCACCCTCGTTGAAGAAGCTAGGGGAACCAAGGGCGATTTGTACATGCTGACCGTGCCTGAGGAGCTGAAGGCGGTTGCCGAGCAAGCCAGCTGGCAGAAAGGGAAAGTTCATGCTCTTCGGCCGGCGTTCAGGGAACTGGGTTTGCCTGCCGCATTCGTGTATGAAGCCTTGGAGCACTCCCCTGCGTTGTCGATCGCCGAGCTCGTCAGGGCTACCCGGCTCTCTCGGTCAGCAGTGCACGAAGCGTTGGAGATTCTTGCGGCGTGGAACCTGGTGGTCAGGAGCACCGATAGGTCCTGGTCAATTGTGACGGCGACATCCTTGCGGCAGCTCGCTGAACACTTCGGGGTCCTTGAGGCTGTTGCTGCCCAGCTGCAGCGCTACCGGCAGGAGCGGATCATCTGGCGGGAATGGCTCGCCAGGAACGTTAACACTGTCGCGGAACTCCTCTCCCCCGGTGAAGACTATCCCTGGCACGAGTTCGAAGGGCCACCCGACGAATGGTCGCTGTCCAACATGGCGTTCGACAGAGCGGGATAGAGAGAGCCACAAGGTTTGCCCTCTGTGAGAACCCCGCCCCGGAGGCAACTCCGACAATTATTATGACCAGCCATAACTAATGCCATAAGTTAGGCCATAAGTACTACGGGAAGATGCGATTTCACTCTGCTTCGGTTTGTCCCGCCTGAATGTAGAGACCAAAGACGGTTGAGACGAGGGCGCTGCGTGACGGTGCGTCGAATTCGACGACCTTCTCGTCCAACCAGGCAACCTGCAGCCCGTCGAGGCGCAGTTGGATCTGAATGCCGGCCTCTCCCCGTTTCCGCGGGGCGCGGCGGGGCATCCCGGAGCTGGTCAGTGTGGTTTTGGGAATGAACTCCCTGGAGATCTGCTTGTCGTCGACCGCTTCGAAGGCATCAATCAACAGATCTGCATACGTGGTCCTATGTTGATAGACGGCGTCCTTGACCTGGGCCAAGAGCGCCGGCGGCAGGTACACTCCGACGTTACGCAGCGCTCCGGGAACCAGCTCGGAGGCTTTTGTCGCCTTACTTGTCTTCTTGGCAACCGGCTGCTGCGGCGTGGTGGCCTTTGGGGCCTTGACGGATGTAGGGGTGGGTTCATCCCGTTCCTCTGTTACCTCATGGGGCGCTTCCTCATCAGGTGCCCGAACAGTGGTGTCCTTGTTCGCCTGTGGGCGCTCAGCAGGTACTTGCGTGTCAGCAGACTCGGGTGTTGCTGCTGGCGGCACATGGACAAGCTCCCGGGTCGGCGCCGGTGCCTCCATGGGCTCATCGGTTTCTGGTTCCGGTGCAGGGGCAACCCTCCCGCGCTTGGGCGCTAGCAACCCTTGCAGCGCTGCACCGCGGGCAGGGGCTACAGGTGCGAATGCCCCGGCAAGGTTCTGTCGGCCGCTCATGCCTGGCTCCCGCTTTCGATCTCGTTGAGTCGGGCGAGGATTTCGCCAGTCAGCTGCTCGTACTCTTCAGCCAGTCCCCCAGCATTGCGCGAGAAGAATCCGTCCGCAGGTTTCTCCCCTGCCCGGAGCGCCTTCAGACGGTTCTTCTGGGCGTCGGTAACGGCACCTTCGAGCTCGTGGAAGAGTAGGCCTTTGCGGCGGGCGTCAGCGCTTGCGCTTTCGAGGTTCCTGATGCGAGTTTCGAAAACCGGGGCGACGGTGCCGAGCATCTCTTCCAAGGTGTCCCGGACGCTGCGCTCCAAGCGCAGGGAGCGCGGCCCGACGCCGAACAGGACGACGCCCGCCAACTGCAGGGAAGGGTTCCGGTCTCGCACGGCCATAAAGCGACGAGCGATGCGCTCAACACCGTCGATGCTCGCATCATCTGAACGGGTAGGAATGACGACTGCGCTGGATATCGCGAAAGCTCCTTCAACTAGAATCCGCTCCCCTGGCGGGGTGTCGATCAGTATCAAGTCGTATTCGTCTGCCACCGGGGCCAGGACGGCGTAAAGCATGTCGCCAAAGTCACCGGCGTCGGAGCGGCTTGATCGGGAAACCATGAGGCCCTGGATGTCTTCTAGGTCCTGGCCGCCGGGAATGACATCAAGGTTTTCCCGTACGTTGCGAAGGATCATCGGCGGTGTACCCGCGATGAGGGCCTGGAAGAATTCCCTGCCTGTCTGCCGCTCGTATCCGAGGTCGCGGGCCAGATCGCCCTGTGGGTCAAGGTCGATCAGCAGCACACGGGAACCGGCCAGCGCTACGTACCCTCCAACGTTGGCTGCGGTGGTCGTCTTGCCGACTCCGCCCTTGCCGTTCGCCAAAGAGACGACGCGGTCAATAGCCCGTGTCGCTTGGCGTTGCGGGGGTGCGGGGGTTTGCAGTGATCGTGCCATAGGCCAGCGACTCTCTTACTTGTGGGTTGCATATTGTCCTGCTCTCAACGCTATGTGTACTCCCCCGGCAACGCTGGCATTGACACGCATAAGAGGAATAACTGTGCGCAAAGCAGGTCTGTCCACGGCGTGCCACGTTCTAAGTGCGGTGTGATATGAGGCCTGTCGGCCGGTTCGATATCAAGCTCGGTGCCCAACAGATGTTCCACTGGTTGTTCACGCGGGGGTACTGGTGGTTCATGGAGCATGGGATCTCATTGGTTCTGGCGTTGGTGCGCGAATAGGTCTTTTCACCGTGGGGCTTGCTTTGGGACATATGGGGCGTTTTATTGGTCCGCCCCTTGTGTTACCTATGGCGCTTACGGTGGATGGCTGAGCGTAAATACCGACAGGTCTAATGGCTAGATATCCAGCGCGCCTCATGGCGAGGTTTCTAGCGTCTCGTCTAACGGGAGGTATGGCAGGGGTTATGGCATGAACGGCTCTTGGCCGGAAAATGACCGAATAACCTTCGATACAACAAGGAGTCGAGCCCCTGGCGGACCTGCAACCATGTTAGCCTGTGCCGCTTGCGCAGGCCGTGCCTTGGCCAAGTGGTAAGCGCTCAAAACAGTTGTGTCACTTAGTCGGTTGGGCTGACGACGGGGCTGGGGGGACCGCCAGGGGCAGGGGGATGCCTACCCTCCTGCCCAATCCACGGCCTACCCTTCAGGCTGCCAGGGCTCCGCTGGTCCGCGGTGGTGACCCTGGCATATCCAATACTCCCCAAACTGACCCCCAAAAGCTCATCAAAGGCAGCATCCCCTTTTGTTGCGAATACCTTGGGTGAGACACATTGTCGATGCGGTCCATCCCTTTGCGACGGCCTGAAAGACAGAACTGAAAAAGTCTGACCGGCGGCTCCCGTCGGTCTTGATAAGGGATCGTTTGTTGAGATTTACCGGGACGTATGCTCTGCAGCTGCCAAGGTCGTGCCCCGGGCAAACCGTCGCCTTCCAAGGGCTGTGAATCGCAGCGATAAATGGCCGTCTTTTCGATGTCACCCTCGGTGGGCCCGGCGGCTCCCTCAGATGCTGTAGGACGGGCGCTACCTTGGGAAAGACACTCACTGCATGCTCCTGCCTCCTGTCTTGAAACGCTAGTGGTTCGAGACCAGTAGGTTTCGAGGCAATTTGGAGGGACTCCAGCCGCCTTCGGAACCGCCGCGGGGTGGCCGGCTACCAGCGGATCCTATGAAGAAATTTCCGCAGAGCCTAGACAAGACTGTGCTTCACAACCTAGAGTGGTGGAAACGCAAACTCTTGGAAACGTTTCCACTCCCACCCTTTGGAAACGTTTCCAATAATCAGTTTGGAAACGTTTCCAAATCCGGCTCCCGACCAACTGGAGCTGGACGATGTTTCCACCTCAATGGAGAGAAGCAATGCCAGAAAAACCAAACCTTCACGATGTGGCCCGGTTGGCAGGGGTTTCACTTGCCTCAGCTTCGAGGGCGCTTACGGGGCAATCCGCAAGTGCTGAGACGGTAAAAAAAGTGCGTTCGGCAGCCAAACAACTGGGTTACATCCCCGATGCCACGGCACGCGCGCTCCGGCTGGGCGGTACCCGCCAGGTTGTCTTTGCTGTTGACGACATCGGCAACCCAAATTATGTCGCTATGCTCCGGGCAATTGAACGGGAGCTCGGCGGTCGGGGGATTCGTCTTAGCGTCTCTGCTACAGGAAAGGCCACGAAGCAGACGCTTGATCTTGTTCGCAGCCTGGATGTGGGCGTAGCCGATGGCCTCATTATCTCGCCCATTCGGGTGACGCCTGAACTGCGTCGGGCACTTACAGAGTGCCCTGTCCCCGTCGTTGTCATTGGATCACTTGACCAAGAGACCACCATTGACCGAGTCCGCGTTG
This sequence comes from Arthrobacter sp. Soil761, assembly GCF_001428325.1. Classification (NCBI taxonomy): domain Bacteria; kingdom Bacillati; phylum Actinomycetota; class Actinomycetes; order Micrococcales; family Micrococcaceae; genus Arthrobacter; species Arthrobacter sp. Soil761. The sequence goes on from NZ_LMSF01000003.1 coordinate 98,737, forward strand.
ACTCCGCCATGGCGGTGGAAATGGCCGTGGATCACCTCGTCGAGACGGGGCGTCGGAGGATCGCCTTCATCAACGGCCCGCTCGACACTAATCCAGGTGCGGCCCGTCAACGCGGCTTTGAATCAGCAGCTGCCAAACATGGCCTGCAGCATACGCCCGGACCGGTGGTATCCGCTGACGACTTTACGGGCCCGGCCGGCCTGGCGGCCGCAAAAAGGCTCCTGGAAAACGTTCGGGAGGCAGGCGAACCGATCGATGCCATCGTGGCTGCAAACGACCTCATAGGGGTTGGCGCGGTTAGCGCTTGCGTGAGTTCCGGGTACCGTGTCCCTGACGACATCGCCGTGACCGGCATCGACGACACCGAAATTGCCGCTCTGTTCAATCCGCCGTTGACGAGCGTGTCACTCAAGGCTGACAAACGTGGGAGCTTGGCTGCTCAGCTGCTGCTGAAGCGATTCGACGACCCCTCCCGGGACCCGGAACTGCTCACGGTCGATCCGGTTCTCATGGTCCGCGCATCTACTGCCTCAGTAGCGTTGGAAGGGGCATTGTGATGCCGCTGGATACAGAACCACGCGTCGATACCGCCGCTGCTCCCAAATTGAGTGTGAAACGAAAGAGGCGTTCACCTAACCAGGCGACGCCGTTGGAAACTGCCGGGCTCGTCCTGCCCTCACTCATTCCAATTCTGGTGCTGAGTGTCGGGCCTCTTCTCTGGGGCTTGTACCTGGGGTTCACCCAGGCCAGCTTCGCGCAAAACCGGCTTCCGAAATTCATTGGCCTGGACAACTTCGTAACCCTGGCCTCGGACACAGCCTTCTGGAATTCCTTTGGTGTCGGCCTTGTCTGGGGACTCACGGTAACGGCGGGGCAATTCGTGCTCGGGCTCGGACTGGCGCTATTGCTCAACACCAACATGCGGTTCCGCAATGCCGCGCGGCTCCTGGCTCTCCTGCCATGGGCAATGCCACCCGTAGTCGTCGCCATCATCTGGCAGATGATTTATTCACCCACGAGGGGTCCATTGAACTGGCTGCTCGGATCGATCGGGATGCCGTCAAGCATTGACTGGCTGGGCGACTTTACCTGGGCACTGCCCGCGGTGATTCTCGTGGGCATCTGGTCCGGTATGCCCCAGAACACCATCAGCCTGCTGGCGGGCCTGCAACAGATCCCCGCCGAGTTGCTGGAAGCAGCGGAAGTTGACGGCGCCGGAGTGTGGCGACGGTTCTGGCACGTAACCCTTCCCTCACTGCGCCCGATCATTGTGTCCATCACAGCATTGAGCTTCATCTGGAACGTCAATTCCTTCGGGCTCGTCTACGTCCTAACCCAGGGCGGCCCGGGCACCTCCACCATGCTGCCCATGCTCTTCACCTACACCGAGGCATTCAAGGCACGGAACATCGGCCTTGCCTCGGCGATGGGCGCCATCATCACCATCTTCATCATCGCCATCCTGGCCGTGTACCTATGGGCTCAATACCGAGGGGACCGCAAGAAATGAGACGCACTACTTCCCTGGCCAGAGGCGGCCAATACGCCGCACTGTTCCTCTTCCTGGTCTTCCTTGGGTTCCCGCTGCTGTGGCTCATTTCGGTCTCCCTGAAGACATCACCGGAACTCAACTCACTTGCCGTGAACCTGATCCCGTCACCAATCACCTTCGAGAACTACATCGGTGCCTTTACAGGGCGCGGGCTCATTTTGGCGGCCATGAACAGCATCGGCGTTGCACTGGCCTCAACGATCATCGTGATGATCATCTCCGTACCGGGCGCCTACATCCTGGCGCGGGCTAGGGGTTTCGCCCGCAAAGTGGGCACTGGGTGGATCCTCGTCAGCCAGATCATGCCCGTAATCCTCATCATCATCCCGCTCTTCCTCATCCTGAAGACCCTCGGCCTAATCGATTCCCTTGTCGGGCTCACCATCGTCTACATCGTCTTCACCCTGCCTTTCTCACTGTGGATGCTGCAGGGGTTCATCGCCTCCATCCCCATTGAGATGGAAGAAGCCGGCGCCATCGATGGAGCCAACAAATTCACCGTGCTCTACCGCCTGATCTTCCCGGTTATGCGCCCAGGTCTCATTGCGACGTCCATGTTCACCTTCGTCATGTCGTTCAACGAGTTCTTCTTCGCCCTGGTCTTGCTGCAGAACCCCAAGACCTACACACTGCCCGTTGCCCTGGCCGCGTTCGTTGGTTCGGACGGCCGGCTGGACGTAGGACCGCTCGCCGCAGCCGCCGTGCTCGCAAGCATTCCCAGCGTCATCTTCTTCGGCATCCTCCAGCGTCGACTCGGCAGCGGCCTGCTGGCGGGATCCGTCAAAGGATGACCCAGCCTCACCTCATCCCCCCCATAAGAAAAAACCCCAACCATGGAGACAAAGCAATGAAGCTTCAGAAATACGCGGCAGTCCTTGCCGCAGCCACCCTCACGAGCGGCGTGCTGGCTGGATGCTCGGGAAACAGCGCCCCCACCAGTTCGGGACCAGTAACGCTGACCTTCCAGGCGTTCGCGAACACTCCCGAAGGCCAGACCGCGAACCAGAAGATCGTCGACGACTGGAACAAGGCCCATCCCGACATCACTGTGAACCTCGTCATGACGCCCATCGACAGCGCCTACGAAAAGATCAGCACGCAGATGGCCGGCGGCACGGCACCCGACATCCTCATGGACGACGCGCAGGACATCCGCCAGTACGTCAACGAAGGCTACATAGCCGACCTCACCCCGATCTTGTCCAAAGACGCTATGAGTAGCATCGATCCGGGTGTGCTGGACACCGTCAAAATCAATGACATCGTCGCCGGCGTCCCGACCGAAATGCAGACCTATGTCGTCCTGGCCAACAAGGACCTGCTGGACGCCTCCGGCGCCACGGTGCCCACCGGAGACTCGATGACGTGGGATGACCTGCATTCGATCGCCAAGGCAACCACCAAGAATGGCGTCAGTGGACTCACCTGGGGCCTGAAGAGCCCAACCTCCGCTTTCGTCAGCCTCGGACTCGGCAACGGGGCCAAGTACTTCACCGGTCAGGACAAGGACGCCCAGGCGAGCGTGGGGTCAGCGGAGCAGGAGATCCCGCAGCGGGTTAAAACCATGATCACGGACGGCACGATGGACCGGGTTGGTGTCTCGCAGGCGAGCAGCGATGTTCTCCCCACGTTCTACAGCGGCAAAGCAGCCATGGTCATGACGCAGTCCTACCACATCGCCAACATCGCCAAGGATGCTCCGGCAGGTCTGAAGTGGGAGGTTCTTCCGCCACTCAAAGGCTCGACCGGCACCCAGCAGGCAGCAATTCCGACGACACTCTCCGTCACGGCCAATTCAAAGAGCCCTGAGCAGGCTGCGAAATTCCTCGACTACTACATGTCGGCAGAGAACCTGTCCAACCTGAACTTCGCCGAAGGTCTGATTCCTCCGACCAAAGATGCCCGTGCCGCATTGGCCAAGTCGACCGCGGACAAGAACGGCTGGGCAGCAGTCCTCAAGTCCGGTGAGAACCTCGTTCCCGCTCCGGCGTCGGCCGCGACCAGCTACCCGGCATGGAAATCCACCGTCGCCAACCCCGCGTACCAGCAGTTCTTCTCCGGCTCCATTGATGCCGACACATTGAAGAACAAGCTCGTCGACGGCTGGGCGACAGCTAACAGGAAATAGACCAAAACCCCAGGCCAGGGGACACTTCGGTTCCCTGGCCACCCCAACACCCTTATTTGGAAGGTTTGACATGAATTGGATTCGGGAACGCGCGACAGCGATTCTCGCAGGCTCGGCTATCGGCGATGCTCTCGGAGGTGCCACAGAAGGGTTTAGCCCCGCGCAGATTCAGGAACGCTACGGTTCCAGGGTCGGCGGAATTGTTCCCCCCTTCTACGAAAACTGGAAGACACAGCGCCCCGTCAGCCCCTACCACAAGGGCGACGGCCACATCACCGATGACACCCTGATGACCCAGGCACTGATCAAGGTCTATGCCAAGAAGCGCAGTCACCTAGATGCGTTCGCCATCGCACATGACCTCGTGCCCCTGCTGCAGACCGACTTTTGGTGGGTGCCTGAGTTCGAGCGCGAGTCCATCCTGCTGCAGCGGATCTTCCTGGCCGAGAAGTATCTCGTCCTGCGCCTGCAGTACGGACACATTGACCCCCGCGAAGGTGGTGTGGGCAACGCGATCAACTGCGGTGCCGCGATGTACATGGCGCCCGTCGGCATCGTCAACATCGGCAGCCCTGCCCGGGCCTACGACGAAGCGATCGACATGGCAGGCGCTCACCAGGCCAGCTACGGCCGGGAAGCTGCCGGAGTCTTCGCTGCAGCCGTAGCAACCTCGGCAGCTCCCGGAGCGACCGTGGAAAGCGTCATCGAATGGGCACTTTCCCTGGCCCACGACGGCACACGCGAGGCTATCGCCGCCACTGTTGCCGCCGCGCGGGAGCTGTCCGAGACCGCTACCGACGACGAAATTGGGACCGCGCTGCGCGACGCGATTCGGCCGTTCGACACCGTCGGCGAAAAATACCGTGAACCGAACATGGACGCCCGGACACCCTCCCGCACCAAAGCCATCGAAGAACTGCCTGTGGCCCTGGGACTGCTCGTGGCCTACAACGGCGACTTCCGGAAGTGCATCCTCGGGGCGGTTAACTACGGCCGCGACTCCGACTCCATCGCCAGCATGGTTGGTTCGATCGCCGGCGGCCTGGGAGGTACGGAAGCGATTGCAACCGATTGGTATGAGGAGATCCAGGCGGCTAGTAAGGCCGACTTCGACCACTACGCGGACCTCATAACTGAGGTCGCAGAACAAATCATCGATGAGGACTTGAAGGAAGCTAGCCAGCGCATTGAAGTCCTTCAAAGCCTCCGACCGAGCGAATCCGTCCTCCTCTAGCCCAAGGACTCCAACATGACCGTGACAAAACACATCACAACCCGGGACCGAGCACGCGGATCGATGGCCGGACTGGCCCTCGGTGACGCCATCGGCCGACCCGTTGAAGCGCTTTCCGCCCAGGAAATCCAAGCCCGATATGGGCGGGTGACAGGATTCGTCGAAGACAAACCTGCCGGAAGCGATGACACCGAATACGCACTGCTCACTGCCAAGACCATCCACAGGGTCGGGCTGGGAGCGACCCGCTTCGATTTCGCCCAAACATGGCGCGAAGACGTCCTGCCCCAAACCGACAACTTCGCGGGTGGAGGGTTCAGTGAAATGGCAGCGATCGATAACCTCCGGCGGGGCCTGGAACCACCCCTGACGGGGGACCATAACCACGCTTGGAGTGACGGACTCGCGATGCGGGTAGCACCCCTGGGTATCGTGGCAAACGGAGACCGCGAGCTCGCCGCCCACCTCGCCACAGAAGACGGCGTAGTGAGCCACAGCGGTGAAGGCGTCCATGCTGGCGTGGTCGTTGCCGTCGCCGTAACTGCAGCCATGACCGGCGCGAACGCCCGGGAATGCTTCCAGGCTGGTCTTGACGCGATTCCCGCCGACTCGTGGACCGCCCGCAGCCTCCGCGACGGACGCGATCTCGTTGATTCCGGGCTGGGTCACGACGAACTTGCCGTCGCACTTCACGACAGACTCGCCGTTCCGGACTATTTCTGGTCCGATGTCGCGCCGGAAGCCGTTGGTCTGGCCATGTCGAGCCTGCTGGTGGGTGACGGCGAATTCGCCTCCAGCATGCTCTTCGCCGTGAACATGGGCCGCGACGCCGACACGAACGCTGCGATCGCCGGTTGCATTGCCGGAGCGATCTCCGGGGCCGACTCGTTCCCCCCGGAGTGGCTTGCGGGGCTGCACCCGGTCGAGGGTTCCTGTATCGCATCTCTGGCTGGAATCCACCCACTGGACGCAGCTGACGACCTGCTGCGACTCATTGAAGGAAACACCAAATGACGACACTTACAGAGACCATCGTCCGTGGGCTTGCCGCCGGCGATACCAGCTCCTCAATGAATGCCGATTTCCACATCTACTCGCTTCCCCCGAAACGGGTGAACCGGATGCGCATTCTCAACAAGCTCGCTGATGACACCCGAACCACCAACGTCACGCGACCCTTCGCACATGCGAACCCGCCGGCACTGCTGCACCCGGCACCAAGCGAAGCACTCGAATGGTTCACGTTCTCGTTGCGACAGCAGCAGAACGCCCTTGATTACGAGGGTCGTCTGGCCGCATGGCTCGAGTTGGCTGACGTCGAACCGCCCATCCGCACACGGATCGGTACCCGTAATGCCCTCCTGAACCTGAAGAAGGGCCTCACGCCGGCCCAGGCGGGAAACGACAACCCGCACTACTTCGATGACCTTGCAATGGTTCGGGTGCTGGCAGCAGTCGTCACCTTCCCCCAGGATCCACAGGCCGCACTCGATGCAGCGACGGCGGACGCGGAATTCACCACCGCTTCTGACGGACTCTGGTGCGCTCAAGCAACCGCAAGACTTTTCTCACGACTGGCGGAGGGCGATTCACCCCGCGACGCCGTTCTGTCAGCGATTGAACTGCTGCCCGAAGAGACCTGGAGCCGCCGAATCTCCGAGTCGTCACTCAAAGTAGCCGAAGGTTGCAGCGGACCGATCGAACGGGCCCGACGTCTGAGCATCGACATCGGAGACTGGATCTACAGCTACCCAATAGCCGCTCCCGAGACCCTCGGCTTCCTGCTCGCGCATGTCGCTTCCGCCCAAAATGCGAATGACCTCATGCTTGGTGCCCTGAGCCAGCCGCGGAACGGGGCCGTCCTGCCTGCGCTTGCCGGAGCAGCCGCAGCGGTCATCTTCGGCACTGACTGGATACCTGCGGATCTCACCCTCGAAACCATCAAACTCAAGGGGATCGCGATCCCTCAATACCGGGGACAGAACGTCACGAATGGCGTCACGGTCAGCGCATGAGCAAGGACTCGACGGCTCGCGTGGCTGTCGTTGGAAGCATCAACCGCGACACATCAATCCGGGTGCTTCGACTCCCGCGCCCAGGCGAAACCACACTAGCAATCAGCGCTACTCAATCCGGCGGGGGGAAAGGAGCCAATCAAGCTGTCGCGGCAGCGCGGGCCGGCGCGGTGTTGACCACCCTTATAGGTGCCATCGGAGACGACCCTGCCGGGAAGGAACTGATGCAGGCCTTTTGCAATGAGGGCATCGACACCCTTCTCGAAGTAGTGGAAGGTGAGGCGACGGGGCAAGCATTCGTCAGCGTCTCAGAAGACGGAGAGAACTCGATCATCGTTGTGCCCGGCGCGAACACAGAGTTCCGCAGATTGACGCCCCAAGCTGCAGAAGCTGTAGCCCAGGCCAACGTCATTCTGTGCCAGCTCGAGACGCCCGCGGAACTGCTTTTCGACGTAGCAGGAGCACGGTCAGCCCAGTCCCTGCTCATCCTTAACGCGGCTCCGGCCCTACCCTTGGGTGAAACGGTATGGGATCTGGTGGATTTGCTGATCGTGAACGAACACGAGGCCGCTGAGTACGCGGGCGGTGGTCATGGTGACATTAACGTCATCGTCGCGCGCCTACTCTCCAAAGTGCCGATGGTGGTCATCACTCTCGGCAGTGAGGGCTGTGCATTTTTCGACACGAACGGCGAACACATACGGGTGCCAGCTCATGCCATTGAAGCGGTTGACTCAACAGGTGCCGGTGATACATTCTGCGGCGTCTTCGCCGCGCAGCTGGCACTCGGTGAGCCGATCGAGGAAGCCATGAAGGCGGCCGTGGCGGCTGCTGCGATAGCCGTAAGCAGACCCGGCGCGCAGACAGCAATACCCACGTTCAAAGAAGTAGGACAGCTCCTGCGATCGGATGCCGACCCCGCAGGAACCCACTACCCCCTCTAGGGAGCCGCAGCGGTTCCAGCTCCCGGGCCAGTTGTGAAAACGGCTGCTCTCACATGGCTTTCACGCTCGTCTCGGGCACCTTTGGAAACCTGCGGATTGGGCCTCGCTAAAGGGCGCCCCAATCCGCAGGTTTCCATCTCTCAGGTGAAGATCCACCAACCAAGTACAAGAAAAGCTGGACAAATTGGAATACAGATACTTAGGCAATAGCGGGTTCAAAGTCTCGGAGATCACGTTCGGCAACTGGCTGACCCACGGCTCCCAGGTGGAGAACGACATCGCCGCCCAATGCGTGCGGGCCGCCCTCGACGCCGGCATCAGCACCTTCGACACGGCGGACGTTTACGCTGATACGGCCGCGGAAACCGTCCTGGGCCAGGCCCTGAAGGATGAGCGCCGAGAATCCTTGGAAATCTTCACCAAAGTTTTCTTCCCCGCAGGCGCAAAGGGCAAGAACGATTCGGGCCTCTCCCGGAAACACATCATGGAATCCATCAACGGTTCGCTGCGGCGGCTGCAGACGGACTACGTGGACCTGTACCAGGCCCACCGCTACGACTTCGAAACGCCGCTGGAGGAAACCATGCAGGCGTTCGCGGACATCGTCCGGCAGGGCAAGGCGCTGTATATCGGCGTGAGCGAGTGGACGGCGGACCAGCTCCGCGAGGGGCACAGGCTGTCCAGGGAACTGGGCTTCCAGCTCATCTCCAATCAGCCGCAGTACTCCATGCTGTGGCGCGTGATCGAGGCCGAGGTGGTCCCGGCGTCGGAAGAGCTAGGCGTGTCCCAGATTGTCTGGTCACCCATGGCCCAGGGCGTCCTGAGCGGGAAGTATCAGCCCGGCCAGCCCGCCCCCGAAGGCAGCCGCGCCACGGACGAAAAGGGCGGTGCCAGGATGATCCAGCGCTGGATGCGCGACGACGTCCTGGCAGCCGTGCAGGAACTGAAGCCGGTTGCGCAGGAAGCAGGCCTGTCCATGCCGCAGCTCGCCGTGGCCTGGGTGCTGCAGAACCCCAACGTCGCGTCGGCGATCGTGGGCGCCTCCCGGCCCGAGCAGATTGCCGACAGTGTGGCTGCCGCCGGCGTGAAGCTCGAGGCGGAGGTCCTGAAGAGGATCGACGACGCCGTCGGTGGCCTTGCTGAACGGAACCCGACCCAGACGAAAGGTTTTATGCCTGCAAATCGATGAGCCCATGCGGGGGGCCTTCCGCGTCCCACTAGGCATACGCGGACGACGCGCGTTTTTACCCGGACATTCGCCACCGCTTATCCCAGAGGTTTCTCGGGCAGAATGGCCTCATGTGCGGCAGATATGTAATGTCCAAAGCCACCGGAGACCTTCTCGGCCACTTTGAGGCCAAAGAGGTCGAGGGAAGTCCCCCGCCGCCCAGCTGGAACGTTGCGCCGACCCAGAGCGTGCCGATCGTTGCCGAACGCTTGGATGAGGGCACGATTGACCGGCACCTGCTCGTCGCCCGTTGGGGTCTGGTCCCGTCCTGGGCAAAGGACATCAAGATCGGCTCCAAGCTGATTAACGCCCGCAGTGAATCAATCCTGGAGAAGCCGTCCTTCCGTAAGGCGGCGGTGAAGCGCCGTGCGATCGTCCCGGCGGAGGGCTATTACGAGTGGCAGAAGACTGAGGACGGTAAGAAGATCCCGAACTATCTCTACTCAGAGAAAGAGGCCCTGTTGGGGTTCGCCGGCCTCTATGAGTGGTGGGCTGATCCGGCTCTGGCCGAGGACGATCCGGAAAGGTGGCTGCTCAGCTGCACGGTGCTCACCACGACAACCCAGGACGCGTTGGGGCACGTCCATGATCGGTCCCCAGTCATCATCCCGCGGGACCGGTTCGCTGAATGGTTGGACCCGGATCTGACTGACAAGGACGGCATCCAGCACTTGCTGGACTCTATGCCGGAACCGACCCTGACACCTCGAATTGTCAGCCCTCGGGTCAACAGCGTGCGGAACAACGGGCCGGAGCTCATCGAGCCCGCTGAGCCTGCAGCCAAATAGAGTCATGCCGTGATACTTACCGGCACCATTACCAACCCGGACGGCAGCTACAACCACATCGAGGCCGAAGGCGACACTTACGAAGAAGCACGGGAAAACCTCTACGCGCTGCTGGAAGAAGGTCAAAACCTCATCGTGATCCGCACGGATCGCTAACCCTCGTGAAGCCGGGCCGGCAGGACGACATCGGGAGGGGATAGCTCCGGCCGAGCCCTGAGTATGCGCAGGGGGTGCCGGAAGGACCTTCCGGACCATGCGGTGTCGGCAGAGACCTCGACAACCAAGGGTTCCACGAGTGTCAATGCCACGGGTTCCTTGTCCCGGTTGAACCTGTCCAGGGCCGTGCCCTTCACGATGGCCGGCCACGGGTGCTCACCCTTTGGGGGTTGCAGCCACCGGGCCAGTTCCCGGCTTTCCTTCGTCTTCAGTGGGGTGGATCGGCCGACGATCCGCAGCTTGCCGTCCAGGATGAGGCCAGCGACGACCTCGGCGGGTTGGATGATCGGCCCGATCACGGCGCCGCAGATGATGTCCACTGTTTCCCTGTGCTTGAGCTTCATCCAGGAACGGGCCCCGGGCGTGTAGGGCTGATTTGTGCCTTTGATGACCAGCCCCTCGATCCCGGTGTGCGGAAGCTCTTCGAGCCACTGCTCGGCGACACTCCGGTCCGTGGTGGTGGGGGAGAGGGACAGCGGCGGTTCCCAGCTATTGGCGAGTTCCTCCAGGAGCGCACGGCGGTCACTTAACGGCAGAACCCTTGCGTCATGCCCGGCCACGGCCAGGACGTCGAAGGCAACATAGTTGGCTGGCGCTGCCATGACCAGACCTGGCAGGGTTCTTGGTCCGGCGCCCAAGCGCTGCTGCAGGGCGTCAAAGTTCAGCCGTCCCTGGCTCCAGATCACGGCTTCGCCGTCGATCACACATCCCGGAGGAACGGCCGAGATGATCGCTGAACAGAGTTCGGGGAAGTACCCAGAAAGTTCCTTCCCTTGCCTGGACCACAGTGTGGCGCCGTGGTCATCCCGAACTGCAACGCATCTGTACCCATCCCACTTGGGTTCAAATAGCAAGGAATCGTGTGCTGCGTCAGGTCGGGGCATTCTAGTGATCGCCCGCGCGAGGGCAACCTTAACTGGCGGTTCAAGGCCTGCCGGCAGACGTGCCCCCGAACGCGTTGGTCCCATAGCCTCACACTACGCACAGCCCCGGGCTCTCGAGTATCAGTATCAGGAAGGTCGGATCCGGTTGTTGGTAAGATGGTGCCACACCCCCAGCTGGCTTCGGCCGCTGGTTAGAAGGCCCCGAGCAATCGGGGCCTTCGGAATTTAAGAGCCTCCTTACGCTTCAGCTGCCCGGTGCTACACACTTCGCAGCCTGGGCATCAGCCTTCGGTGACGGATTCAAGCAACCACTGATCCGAGAGGGGTTCGCGGCGAAGTTCAAAGGTCCGCAGCTGCGAGTCCGACCCGCCGAGCCGAACCTGAACCCGCCAGTGTTCGATGTCTACGACGTTCCCGACTCCTACGGGCACGCTACGGCGGGTTTCCCACCAGGAGTCCCTGGTGAACCAATGGACAGGTTCTTCGGTCACCGCCCAGATTTTGTCGTCGTAGCGGACGGCCAGGGGAGTGCCGGCCTTGGTGAACCGGACATCCACTGGGGTGTTGAGAGTGGGGGCTTCTGGGGTGATGGTCATGTGCTTGGTGTCTTCCTGGCGGTGCAGAGGGCTGGTCAGGCGGCTTTGACGAGGGGAAGTTCGTCCCAGTGGGTGGTGTATCTGGGGGATAGCATGTCGCGTTTCATGGTCCAGTCCGGGCCGCCGCGGATGCCGCCGTGGCCCAAGCCGATGGAGCCGCGGCCGTACCTTCGGGTGACGTCCTCCAGAAGGCTTCCGATGTGCCGTTCCTCGTGCGGGTTCTCGAACAGTGACAGGGGCGCCTGGTTTCCGGTGGGGCGCAGGTCGGTGACCATGATCCCGGCCCTGGCGTACCGGACGCCCTCGACAATCCTGGGCAGGAGGGCGTGGCCGGCTTTGGTCAGGATCACCGGGTCAGCGGTCGGCATCGGCAACGGCACGCAGACGGACGGGTAGGAGGTGTCGTTGGGGTTGAAGTGCGAGGTGCCGGCGAACGCGGTGAGGACTTTGGCCTGCAGGCCGTGTTTGGCCAGCCGGGCCGAGGCCTGCTGCCCGTAGACGCTCATGACCTGCCGGATCCCGGCGGCCGTGGTGATGGGTTTGGCGAACGAGCGGGAGAAGATCAGCTGGTCCCGGCCGATCCGTTCTTCTTCCATGGGGATGCAGGGCGTTCCCTGCAGTTCCAGGACGGTGCGCATCATCACGACCGAGAACTTGTCCCGGATCGCGACCGGGTCGGCCCGGACCAGGTCGGCGATGGTGAAGATACCCATCACGTTCAGCCGTCTGGTCAGCCTCCCGGCGATGCCCCACACTTCTTCCACGGACAGCCGGCCCAGCAGGGCCTCCCGCTCGACAGCGGGGACGGAGTCCCAGTGGCAGACCCCGGCGAAGGCCTTGTTGTTCTTCGCCCACTTGTTGGCCAGCTTCGCCAGCGTCTTCGTCGGGGCGATCCCGACACAGACCGGCACACCGACGTTCCGCCGGACGGCCGCTTTCATGGACCTGCCCATCGCGGCCAGCTCAGCGGGTGTGCCTTTGACGCCGAGGAAGGCTTCGTCGATGCTGTAGACCTCCAGCCAGGCCGAGTAGCGGCCCAGCAGTTCCATCACCCTGGCGCTGATGTCCCCGTACAGCTCGTAGTTGCTGGAGAGTGCGACCAGGCCCCATTCCTTCGCCCGCGGCGCGAGTTTGAACCACGGCTCACCCATGCCGATGCCCAAGGCCTTAGCCTCGGGGGAGCGGGTAACAGCGCACCCGTCGTTGTTGGACAGCACGATCACGGGTTTGCCTTCCAGTGAAGGGTCGAACGCCCGCTCCGCGGAGGCGTAGAAACAGTTCACGTCCACGTGCGCGATCTGGGGCATATGCCGCATCAACGCCGGCTTAGACATCGCCGGCCCCTAAACGTGATGGAGGCATCGGGTCGCGACGCCCCAAATAGTCAGGTCGGACAGGGCCGGCACTTCGATGTCCGGGTACGCCGGGTTCTCTGCCTGCAGCACCACACCTGTGGGAGTGATGCGCAGCCGCTTAATCGTCAGCTCCCCGTCCAGCACCGCCACCACCACACAGCCGTCGTACGGTTCCAGTGCCCGGTTCACGATCAGCTCGTCACCGTCGCTGATCCCGGCGCCCTCCATGGACTCCCCGGACACCCGCACCACATAGGTGCTGGTGACGTCCTTGATCAGGTGCGCGTTCAGGTCCAGTCGGCCGTCAAAGTAGTCCTGCGCCGGCGACGGAAAACCCGCCGCCACCGGCACCGGAGAGACCAGCACCGACAACAGAGAAACGCCCGCATCTATCACACGGGGACCGACAATAATGCCCACAACACACCTTTATTCGAATATATGTTCGAGGTTATTCAGTCTAGTCCCAAGGGCTGACAGCCGGCACCGAAAAGAACGGGTTATACCCAATGGGGACAGCTTTGAGCTGTGCGGAGGGCTCCACCTGCCCGCCAGTGGGCATAACCCGTTCCCTCAGGCCTTGGGTTCCGCTGCGCTTCACCCTGTCCGGCGTCCGCTGGTGCGGCCGACTGTTGGGTCCAGTGCCGGCTCCGCAGGGCTCCGCCGTCCCTGAACCTGGTGTGTCTACGACGTTTTTTGGCTGCTGTCCTTCGGATCGTACGTGCCCGCTCCACCCCGTCTAGCCCCTCCTTCGTCGGGGCCTGCAGGCCAGGAATTTCCTTCGGCGCTCCTGCGTCGCTTATTTCCTCCAGGAATTTCCCGCCCTTTGCCCTTGCGGGTAGACGGGCCTCCGTCGGGCACAGCTCCGCAAAGCTCCGCCAGCAGCCAAAAAACAACGGGGGGAGAGGGGAAGCTGGCCGGTCACCACTGGTCGCCCCACCCACCACAATCCTCTGCAAAAGGAGCAACACCATGAACGAGTCCATCAAGTTCACCGCCCCCGCCGACATCCTGGCCTTCATCCCACACACGCTGGGACAGACCCCTACGGAATCCTTTGTCGCCCTCACGGTGCAGGGCAACAAGCTCGGCGCCACCCTCCGCGTCGACGCCCCGTTCGGGCAGGACCCGGTCGGCTACGCCCAGACCATCGTCAGCTACCTGACTGCCGACGAAGCTGCCACCGGCAGCCTGCTGGTCATCTACACCGACGAAAAGACCAACGACGGCGACCGCCCCTATGCCGGGTACTTGGAGGCACTGCGGACCGAGCTTCAAACTGCCGGGATGCCGCTGCAGGAGGCATGGCTGGTGACTTCCGAACTGTGGCGGAACTACCACTGCGCGGACCCCATCTGCTGCCCGGACCAGTCGCTGGATGCCATCACCACGAGCAACGGCAATGCCGCCTTGATCTACCGGGGGAGTGTTGTCACCGGGTTCACCGCCCCGGCACCGTTCACCGGCGATGAGAAGGCCCGCGAGGCGATTGCCGCGCACAAGCCCGACGGCTGGCCCGAAGACCTCGAAGCCAGCCGCGCCGCGTGGGCCAAGGTACTCGATGACCCCAAGAGCCTGACCACCGAAACCGCGCACCAGCTCGCAGGAGCCCTGCAGCACCCCACCATCCGGGACTACATGATGGGCGACATCATCACCCACGCGCCCGACCAGTTCACCTCCGTCATGCTCGGAGTGTTCCTCACCCGCCCGGACTGGGCCCGCGTGGACACCGCCCAGGAAGTCGCGTTCGAACTGATGAAAACCACCCCGGAAGGCCAGCGCGCCCCGATGCTGTGCCTGATCGGCTGGCTGGAATGGCTCAAAGGAAAATCCAGTTTCGCCGCCAGATACTTCAAACTCGCCCTCGATGATGTGACCGGATACCGGCTCGCGGAACTGCTGGCCGAACTGGTCAACCGGGGCCTGCTCGCCGACTGCACCCGCGACCCGAAGAAGGCGTATGACCGGCAGCTGAGCCGCTAAACCAAGGCAGGCCGGACCCCACACAAGGGGTTCGGCCTGCCTGTTTGGGTTTCCGAGGTGCGCGGGCGGCCTCCCCCGCCAGGGCTCCTCCGGCCGCGTATGACGCTGCCGCGGGCGCCGCCACTTCCAGCCAGCCCGCAGGAACAGCCGATACTGTGAAAGGACACCGCCGTCCCCACACAGCCAAGGAGCCCGCACGTGGCCGATCCCTTCCGCATGACCGAAGACGATACCGTTGCCCCGGATGCGAGCCCGCTCGAAGACATCCTGGAACTGAGCCTGTTGACCGCAGGGCCGGTCATAGGCCCCGTAGACCGGCCTGTCAAAGATCACCGGCTCGACGAGCAGTGACACCCGCGGCAATGACGCCGCGCCCTCGTCACTGACCAGATGCTTACCCTTTGATCTCCCCACACTGCCGGGCCACGTGGTGTCCTCTCTTGGGTGCGGTTGTGAGACCGCTTGTATGATCCGGAAGTGGACTGGTTGGTTTGTGGCAATTTCGCCTCGATTTCTTGTGGTACTTGGATCGGCCTATGGAGCGGGGCGATCGGCGCGCTTGTAGCAGCGTTCGTCGGAGGCATGGTTGCGCTGATGGTCGTCAGGCTCACAAATAAGCACCAGTCGAAACTCGCGGCCCAAGGCCGTGTTCTTGCTGCCCTTGCCGATTTCCAAGCTGCGCTTTCCGAGTTGCCACGTCGGTATGCCGAGGGCCATGAAGCGATACGAAACCTGGTTATGCAGGCAGACGCGGCGAGCAACCGAATCATCATGGACATGGATGATTTTCCGCTCGCGGAAGAACTGAGCCTTTGGCCCTTAGATCTTGGGGTGCTGGCCAAGCGCGCCGCTGAGCTTCACGAAGGGGGTTCCCTTGGTGTCACCGACTACGCGTACAGGATGCTCCGGGACGCCTTGGGCAAACTCATTGGCACAACTCAGCAGTGGGCCAGGACGCCTGCGAGACGCAGACGGAAATGGGCGCCACAACTGCGAGCACTGAGGCTCGAGCTCAAAGACAAAGTGGACGACATCTTGGTTTGAGGTTGTGCTTCTATATCGCTTGGAGCGCGCATGCTCACGGCACGCAAGTGCCGGCCTTTCCCTATCCCGGACGGCTGGTGGCAGCCATCCACCAGAACGCTGCAGCCGCGAGAGTGTTGAGCGCGGCGATGAAAACATCACCGCCTGCCTGCCGGCCTACTACCAGGTCGGCAGCCACCAGCATGCAGCAGGCAGCTGCGGCCCCGGTGAAAACCAAGGCCAGGATCCGATGGATCCCTGAATAGCCCGGCCCCGTTCGTGGGCGCCCGCTACTATCGCTGGGACGCTGCGCTGCCGGATCATTCATGCCCTCACCCTACGCAGAACCAGCGCGCGGAACGCGCTGGGGGTTTCGCTGCGCTACACCCTGATAGGCGTCCGCTGACGCGGCCGGCTGTGGGGCCCAGCGCCGGCTCCGCAGAGCTCCGCCGCCCCTGGCCCTCTTGTGTCTACGACGTTTTCTGGTTGCTGTCCTCCGGATTCTAGGCGTCCGCTCCACCCCGTCTAGCCCCTCCTTCGTCGGGGCCTGCGGCCCGGAAATTCCTCTCCGGCGCTCGTTCCTCGCTTATTTCCTCCGAGGATTTTCCCGGCCTTGCCCTCCGGGTAGACGGGCCTCCGTCGGCCGCCGAGCAAGCAAGCTTGCCAGCAACCAAAAAACAACGGGGGAGAGGGGAAGCTGGCCGGTCACCACTGGTCGCCCCACCCACCACAATCCTCTGCAAAAGGAGCAACACCATGAACGCAATCACCACCGAGACGGTGACCACCGCCGACACCGGCGAAGTCATCACCGACGCCCCGGTGCTGCGCGACTACCACGCCAACGGCGGCTACGACTGGATGGACCTCATCGCCGAACACGGCTGGACCGTCATCCCCAGCTGGGGCAGCGAGGGCTGGGACCTTGGCAACTGGCCCTACGTCATGGTCGCCGTCATCCGCACCGCCGATTCCATCGGCAACCTCTTCGGTATCGCCACCTACTGCGAGGGCGACGTGAAAACCTACTGGTGCAGATGCGTTATCCGATCAGTGCGCTATTCGGATAGTTCCCGCTGAGTAGTTCAGGGTAGGCGCTCCAGCTCACGTCCTTGCCTTCTTCGCGATCAAGTATCTACTGCGCGAGTCCCGTTCCCGGCTTGATGGTTGCAAGCGGCGGACGTCTAGATTTGATCTCTCTTTCTAGTCAATTGGACGGACAGGTATGGCCGGGCGGTCGGTTTCTGTTGGTGTCGGGCCGGTGCAGGGGGATGTCTCGTCCGGACCTAGTTTCGCTGGAACTCCCGCTCATTTCCCAGGCGTTTCCCCAGAGATCCCGGAGGCCCCGCCGCCAGCGTTGATAACGAATTCGCCGACGACTGTTTTTCCGGTTGCGTCGTAGACGGGGACGATGAAGGTTTTGCCCTTAACTGATTCCTGCCATGCGAGAGCATCGGCTGGGCTCTTGAAAGTCTTGCTGGCGGTTGTTCCATTGGCGTCATCGAGGTCGGTCCGATAGGCGTAGCCCTGTGTTCCGTTGGTTGCTATCACGGCGACCAGATCGGGGCTTCCGTTGTCGTTTTCTGCGCCGTAGGTATCTCCGTTGGCGTTTGCTCCCCAGTCGGTGGTTTTGGCGTCAACGTATTGGGCTGTTAGTTTCCAACGGGCCTCGGGGCTGGTGGTGATCGTGATGCTCTCATCTCCGGCCTCGAGAGGAATCGTATAGCCGCTCCAGTCCTGGCGTGTTCCCACGTCAGCTTGGCTGCAGATGATGTTAGCGCCGTCCTCAAGGGTGAAGCGCCCAGGGCTGAGGCAGTTCAGCTGGACATCGATGCCCGTAGCACCTTCGGGGGCCGGACCGAGCTGAACAGTGGCCGTTCCCGTGTGAGTCTCCGTCACAGGTGACGCCAACGGCGTTATTTGAGTTGAGCCCGGAATGGAGACCAGGCCCCCGGCGGTGGCGCCTACCCCGCCCAAGACACCAACGCCGGCCAACACGACTATGCCGGCCTTCAACCAGGTCCCTCTCCGGGTACGGGTGGGGCTAGTTTTTTCGACCCTTTCGATCAATTCGGCTCTCAGGGCATCACTAAAGACGTCATCAATATAGAGAGGTTTCATGGCCGTTCTCCTTCCAGGACGCGAGTTGGGGCAGTGGGAGTTTTGGTGGAGGGTTCAGGGCTCAGAGCGGCTCTTAGGCGCAGACGAGCCCTGTGCATGCGTGACTTCGCGGCGGCCGGAGTGAGATTCAGAACGGCCGCCGCGGCAGCGATCGTTTGTTCCTCGAAGACAATCAGGCTCATTAGATGCAAGTCCTCTTTGCTAAGCGTTCCCAGCGCGAGGGCAACGTCCTGATCGAGCTCGTTCTGGAAATGCCAGTGTGGATCTGCGGCAGGGTCGCTGGCCTCCAGAACACGCGGAAGGGAATTCAGAAGCCGCTGATAGCGTAGGGCAGCGCGGGTCCAGTTGCGCGCCACGTTCGTGGTCGTAACTAGCAACCAGGGAAGAATGGAACCTTCAACGATTCGAACGTGCTTTCGCCTGCGCCACAGTTCAAGAAACGAAGCGGCCATAATGTCTTCAGCATCGTGGTGGTTGCCGGAAAGACGATACGCATGGCGGAAGACCCTGTCTCGGTGTCGGTTGTAAAGAGTGCCGAACGCGTCGCCATGGCCCGAAAGGCTCCGGTGCCACAGCCCCTCTTCTCCCGTTTCTATGCTCCCCATACCCTTTAGTGTCCAGCAAAGCCCAAAAGGTTTCACCAAACGCAAAAAAAATTAAACGGAGTACAAGCCACACATGCTTCGCCTACCACCAGGCCCCACAAACCGGCTTCCGGTCGTTTGAGTGAGCCGGAAACTCGCCAGGAATGCTAGCGACCAACCAGCTGTTTCCCAATAAAAGACGAAGAAGACCGGCACCAAATCTAACCAAGGTGCCGGTCTCCCCACGGTCAAACTGTGCGGACCCTGTCGCGTCCGATACTTTCGCTCCCGGCTGTTTTCGTCTTGGCGGTCAACTTGGGCCCGACCCCGGCAAATGAAAACTTGTGGGAAGTTCTTCCTTAAGGAGAGCCGGGCGCGCGCCCGATCGAGTTCTCTTGCTCACCTGTACCAATGATTGTGAAGGTCCCGATGACAGTCCTCCCATCCGTCTCGAAAACGGGTATTTGCCGGTTTGCCTTACCTTCGGTGTCTTGCCATTGAATTGCTTCCTGCGGACTCCTGAAGTTCTTAGCAGCGGTTGTTCCGTTAGCATCATCAAGATGCTTTTTCAGCACATACCCGGATTCTCCGTTGTCAGCCTGAACAAGAATGAGATCCGGTTCTGTTTCTGGTGAAGTAGCTAGCAGTGCCGAGCCGAAGCTCTGTCCACTAGCATTGGTTTTGTAATCGGGGTTAGGCATGGCTTGCGTCTCTGTGCCCGGTGCCGCGGATACACCGTCCGGCGCAAAAATTGCCACAGCTGGTCCGACCGCTGCTCCAGCGCTTACTCCGGCCGCCGCACAAATTGAAACGCCGAGCAAAATTCCGATGGTTCTCTTGAATATTGACTTCTTCATCATCTCCCCCAAAGTTTTAGCTGTTTTGGTTTACGGTCCGGTATGTGTAGAACGCGTCATATCCTGACCCGTTCCATCCTTCGGTGACGCCGTAGCTGTACCAAGTACCCGAGTAGTATCTTGTGCAGGATCCGCCAACTGCATATGCGGTGTTGGAAGGGTTGTATCCAAAGGAACCTTCACAGCTGAGGGCGCCGCCGCTCGTAAAGAGCCTTCCCCGCGCGCCTGCGTATCCAATAGGTGTGTTGCCACCTACCCTGCGAGCCCAACTTTCAGCGGATGCCTGGCCGGTTGTAGTTTTGATTCGCGCAAAGTTTTCATATTGAATTCCAGCAACGGTGTAGTAGCCCGTAGTACCCCAAACATCCCCAGCGAAAGCAGCACCTGCACCAAAGGACGTGACAAAGGCTGAAAGCATAACCGCCGCTATAAGGTGCCGCTTTCTTTTGCGTCCTCTCATAGGCGCTGGACCTTCGATGACGTTAGATATCTGCATTTTTACCCCAAAGATTTTTCCGGACGGATGATGTGACGGTAATGCACGCCGCAGTAAGAGCAATAGGAAAAATGGCCTGCATCAAGGATGAAGGTACTTTCGAGGGGTCAAAGCGGACAGGATGGCATGGCATGCAAGTCGCCTCGAGGATGCGGCGGTAGAAGGTGTTTATTGCAGCGGACATTGTGAATGGAACTGATGTGAAAGAGCAAAACACGCAAGGGTGTCCTGAAATAGACACAAGAGTCTTCTGAAATCAGGGACTACTCGGGCATCACTAAGAAACTCAACAAGCGACCTGAATTACCCCCAATAATCGGCCCCCCTTGGCCGATTGGAATGATCTTATGAGCCGTCGATTATTAAATCAAGACCGTTTACAAGCTAAAAATTCCTTGCTGCGCCGGCTTCTCCAAACGCTTTTCAGAGGGCGTCGGCCTACCGAGACTTCGGATGGCCATCCTCTTCGAGGGCGATTTGACCCTGACGTAGGGCCCTATTGGATCAGGGAGCTATTCGAACACTGCTCAGTGCGCAGCTGGGGGTAGGCGTTCCAGGACCGAGCTGCCACTTCGGCCCAGCCAACGGCTGCTTCGGTGCCGAGCCCCGTGAGATCACATAAAGGCCGGATAGGCAGCTGCCCGGCCAGATTCGTCAGGGCTGCTCCACGAAGTTGCCGGGTATCAACTCCGACCTGGCGAAGCCCGCGGGTCAGAGCTGAAGAATTGGCATGCTCTCCGGCGTTGCGGGAGGGAAAGAACCACCCGTTAGGGTCTGATGAGGGGCGGGGGTAGGTTTCTTGCCGGTATTGGCGGATCAGCGCCGTTAGTGTGGGTTCCGCGAGAATATGTGATGTCCCGAACCAGAGTTGGGTTTGTGTGTCGTCGGCGCAGATCTTGGCGTTGGTGAGTGCCACGATGTGGGTGAGCCGCTGGGCGTAGAGCCCCACGAAAAGGCCGGCGATACGGATCTTTGGTGGGATGCTGGTATCCGTTTCAAGCCGATGAACCAGCTTGCGGTAGTCAGCTTCGGTCATCATGGAGGCCCGCTTGTCTGGCCTGTTGCGGTCTATCGAGAGCTTGGGCATCAGTGCGTTGGTCCAAGCCCACGAAAGAAACGACGGCAAATGGGTGCGGAAACGTCGACCACTAATCTCCAAGATGCAGGTTTCCAGATGCGTTTGGTTTGCTTCGGAGAGGGTGAGGCCGGACGCTGTCAGATGTTCGAGGTATCGGGCCGCCACCGTCAGTTTGTCGCGTCCATGGTACTGGGCGTTGCGGCTCAGAGGAGATCGACGGGCTTTGATCCGAAGGTTCCGTCCGACGTTCCAGCGCAGATAAGGCTCCAGCACGCTCTTTGCGTGTGGTGGCTGCGACCGAAGGAAGTTCTTGGCCCAAGTGTCGAAGCGGCGGAGGTTTTCGTCGCGGGCCGGGAGTAGTCCCGAAGCAGTCAGCAGGGCGCGGACGTACTCAGCGGATTTGGGCCGGTGCCATTGATCCAGGGTGTCGTGGTCGAGGGGAAGCTCATTGTTGACCAAGCCGCAGATCAACTCGGCAGCGGGTCTGGTGCTAGCAAAGTGGGTGACAGCGGCCATGGTGTGCCTTTTCAGCAAGTTCTGTCGGAGGGGTTCGAAGGCAGCGTTGATAACGCCGTTGTTGTCGGTGATGAGTTCAAGGGTGCGCAGCTGAGCGACGCAGGTGTGGCACCGTTTTCCATGTAGGTCGTCTTCGGTTCCGCAGTCGATGCAGGCGTACTGGGGTGGGACCCCCGCGCAGCCGGCGCAGCAGGGGCTGTTGTTCTGGTCGAGGTAGGCGATGATCCGCATGGCGCCGCAGCATGGGCAGGGCCGTGCAGTGGTTTTGAGTCGCCGGAAGCAGGAGCGGCATTGGGGCCCGCCGAGCCGGTAAGCGGCGATGCGGGCGAGAGTGCCGCAGCTGTGGCAGGTCAGGACCGTACCGGGGGCGCAGTGGTAGCACTGGGGCCCATCTGGGGTGCGCTTTACGATCTGACTCAGGGTGCCGCAGCCAGAGCATTCTTTTAATGAGGCAGGGTTTTTTCGCCAGCAGGACCTGCAATGTGCAACGCCGTCCGGGCGGGCGAGGATGATGGCTTCTTTGTCGCAGATGCCGCAGGGACGCAGTACCAGACGTCTTTCGCATCGGCCGCAGACGCGCCCGTCATCGGGCAGCGTTTTGACGAGCAGCCGTTCTTCCTTGCAGGCCATGCACAGGGGCAGGACGATCCCTTTGATTCCGCTCATTTGAAGGTCTCGAAGCAGCCGTTGGGCCAAGCGCGGCATGAACGGGTCGCCGTCGGTCGCGAAATAGGGGACCTGGAGGGCGTAATTACGCAGAATGCTTGTCGCCCGAATGGATGAGGCGTTCGTCTCGATCCATGTGCTGAGAAATGCTGCCTCGGCTTGGCTGGTGGGGCCGGGCAGGCTGGCGAGGATCTCCAGCAGTGAGGTGTCCAGGGGTTTCAGTTGCCGGGACGGCGGATTCGAGCTGGCACGGGGCGCAGATCACCGATGGGTTGCAGGCCTGCGGTTTCGCCGGAAGCTGTCCGCTCGGCCGGCGCCGCGGCCGTGGCTCGGGTGAAGGTGATGAGGTCGTTGGGGGTGCAGTCCAGGATGTCGCAGAACGCGGCGAGAACTTCGAGGTTGAGCCTGGACGGGGTCGACGTGACGAGCCGGTAGACCTGCTCGCGGGAGAGTGATACCCCGTGCTCGGCCATCAACGGCACCAGATCGGTGGTTTGGTAGAGCCCCTTTGCGGCCATGAGTTGACGGATGTTCCAGGAGATCACGTAAGCGTTGTTCATTGCTGGGGGCCTTGCTGTTCGGGCTGGCGGATCCGTGCCAGCGCCTTGGAAAGGATCCGGTTTTTGTAGTCATCGCTGACGTCGGTGTAGATCGCGGTGGACGAAGCGTAGGAGTGGCCTACCTGTTCCGAGACGAACCGTTCCGGGTACCCGTATTCAACCAGATGCGTCACATAGGAATGCCGCAAGCTGTGCAGGGTCAAGTGGGGATCAAGCCCAATCTCATCGCGCAGCAGCGCGAACTTCTCGTCCACGTGCCTCACCGACATCCGCGAGCGTCGCTCCGTCACCCAGACCGGGTTGAGATCCCCAGGCCGGAATCTTGGGCGGGCGGCCTCGACCCATTGCCGTAAACCGTCTACGGCCCAAGCGAACTCCGGCACGGCCAACACGGTGCGACGCCGCGATGGCCCGCCCTTGTTGGCCTTGGCAAACCGGACATGGACGCTGCCGTAGCTTCCCCAGTCGGGATTGTTCGGGTTGGAACGGAGATCGGCCAGATCCAGCATGCAGGCCTCCCTTCGACGCAATCCGAACGCGTAAACGGTCTTGAAGAACTGAGCGTCTCGCAGGGCGCTGAGCGCGCCCTTCTTTCCGGCAGCGATAATCCGTTCCACTTTCTCATCCGCGTGCCTGAAGAAGGCCTCGGCTTCATCAAACGTCAGGGCCCGCTTCGCCGGCCGGCCCTCAAACTCCGCAACGTGATGCCGCGTGTTCCAGTCATGACAGATCTGCACCGGGTACGACCCAAAGCGCTCCTGACAGACCTCGGGCCATTCATACCTTGGATCCGTGATGTACGAGCAAAACGTCCTGATCATGCCGTGATAGCCGCGCAGGGTCGAATGCGCCGCAGGTTCCGGCCGATTGATCAATGAAACCGTGAAGTCCTCCACGTCCGCGGGCTGCCACTGCCAGGGATATTCGCCAGTGAAATGGGCGAAGCGCTTCACCAACGCGATGTTGCTCCTCGTGGCGGTTGGATTCAGGCCGCGGCTGAGCCGTTGACGCTCCCACCCGGCCAGCATTCCTTCGAAGGCGGCCTGCATCGGATCCAACGGAACCACGTTCGACGGCAGCACTCTCACACCCAACGAACCAACCATCCGAACCCCCCCGAGCGTCGACCTTTAGCATCATTGAAGCATAAAACTACCTAATGATGCATTAAACGCAAGTCCCACGTTGCCGCAGAGTGCGGCATACAGGATGGGACCACCGGGTATGGCAGTCTTCGCTAGCGCTCAGCTGGCGGACGTCCGCTGGCGCGGCCGACTGGGGGTCTGTTACCAGCTCCGCAGAGCTCCGCCGGGCCCAGACCTGGGCTGTCTACGACGATGCTCCTATAGGCGTCAAATTGTGTTTTGAGCTGCTGTCAACCATCCCAATCATCTTGCCGGTAGATTTCCGGGCTGGGGCGCGCAATTGAGGCAGCGGACGAGTTCCCGGTTGCTTTTGCTGTCCGTCCGCCCTTTCGGTTGGCAAGATGCCATATGGACCAGGACGACATGATGCCGGACATGGTTGGCTTTGCGGACGGCCACTACCGAGGCCCGATTGCCGCTCCTTTTGCGGTAATGCCACTCGCCACTCTGACGGGTTCATCTCGCCAGGAATCCGCCATCGACGACGAGTTCCGTTCCCGTGACGAAGCTTGCGTCGTCGCTAACGAGATAAGCAACAGCCGCGGCGAGCTCGGCAGGGTCCGCTCGCCGACCGAGGGGTGTCTCCGGCACCACGCCGCCTTCCGGTTCGGCGGCGTTGATGGGGGTGTTCACACCGCCCGGCACCAGTGCATTCACTCTGATCCCATCCGAAGCAAGTTCGAGGGCGGCGGTCCGGGTGAGCCCGAGGAGCCCAGCTTTGCTCGACGCATACGAGGCGTACCCGATGGCTCCGGACGGCCCAAAGATTGAGGAGGTGTTCACTATCGAGCTGCGGGTGCCCGCTCGAAGGAGGGGGATCATTGTCTGGATGCCGAGGAACGGGCCAGTAAGGTTCACGCTGAGGATGCGGTTCCATGTTTCGAGTGATTCTTCCGCCAGCTTCGTCACACGGACGATGCCGGCGTTGTTGACGAGAATGTCCAGTCGCCCGAACCTCGTATCGATCACCTCGTAGGCGCGATGCCAGTCATCCGGGCTTGAGACGTCGAGGTGAAGGTACGTGGCGTCGAAGCCTTTGGCCCGGAGTTCTTCCGCGGTCTTCTGCCCGTCTTCGTCGAGGACATCTGCGAGATAGACCGTCGCACCTTCGTTTGCCAGCCGAAGGGCATGGGCTGCTCCCTGACCCCGTGCGGCGCCGGTGATGAGAGCCACGCGATCGACGAGGCGCCGCGGGGATGGATCAATGAGAGATGGGTCGGTCGGCATGTTTCCCTTTCGGTTGAAGCTGTGCGGGGTCATCGTCACCACGTCGGCAACGGAACCTACTTGTGTGAGTCTTAGACGATCCCTTGGGCGAGCATTGCGTCGGCGACACGGATGAATCCACCGATTGATGCACCGGCCACGTAATTATCGGGGTCGCCCGTGTAGGTCGCAGCGGTGGCCCGGACGTGGTCATGGATGTGCCGCATGATGCTTTCGAGGCGGGCTTCGGTCTCCCCGCGGCTCCATGACGCCCTCGCCGCGTTCTGTTGCATTTCCAATGCCGAAGTGGCTACACCGCCGGCGTTGGCAGCCTTGCCGGGACCGAACAGGACTCCGGCATCTCGGAACAAGGCAACAGCACCAGCGGTGCAGGGCATGTTGGCGCCTTCAGCGACGGCCTGGACACCGTTGCGGATGAGTTCGGCCGCGTGCTGTTCTCCGAGTTCGTTCTGCGTCGCGCAGGGGAGCGCCACATCGCAGGGCAGATCGAAGACTGATCCTCCGGCCACGTACTTCGCTGAGGGCCGTTCGGCTGTGTATGCGGAGAGCCGGGCCCTCTGCACTTCCTTGACCTGCTTGAGCAGGGCGACATCAATGCCGGCCTCATCGAGAATGTAACCGCCGGAATCGGAGCAGGCGATTACGGTTGCGCCGAGCATCTGGGCCTTCTCGATGGCGTAGATGGCGACGTTTCCTGAGCCGGACACGACTGCTCTGCGTCCTTCGAGCGTCCGGCTCCGAGTCGCGAGCATGTCCCGCAGGAAGTAGACGGCGCCGTAGCCGGTCGCCTCGGTCCTGGTGTGCGATCCGGCCCACCCGATGCCTTTGCCCGTGAGGACGCCTGCCTCGAAGCGGTTAACGATGCGCTTGTACTGGCCGAACATGTACCCGAGTTCGCGGACGCCGACGCCGATGTCTCCGGCCGGTATGTCGGTGTGTTCACCGAGGTGGCGGTGCAGTTCGGTGATGAAGGACTGGCAGAACCGCATGACCTCGGCGTCGCTGCGCCCCGCGGGGTTGAAATCGCTGCCGCCTTTGCCGGCGCCGATGCCTTGTCCTGTCAGCGCGTTCTTGAAGATCTGCTCGAATCCAAGGAAACGGATGACACCGAGATCGACGGTCGGGTGGAACCGGAGTCCCCCCTTGAAGGGCCCCAGAGCGCTGTTGAATTCGACACGGTATCCGCGGTTGACCTGCACGATACCGGCGTCATCGACCCACGGGACACGGAACATGATTTGGCGTTCCGGTTCGACGAGTCGGTCGAGGATGCGGGCCTCGACGTACTCCGGATGCCGTACCAGGGCCGGTTCAAGGTTGGACAGCACTTCGTCGACTGCCTGATGAAACACTGCTTCTGCCGGGCTGCGTCGCCGAACGGTCTCGGCCAGGTCCGCGACATACGGGGATGCCGTGGTATTCAGGCGGGTATCCGTGATGGTCATGTTTGCTTCATTCCTTCTTCTTGCGTCGAATGCCTTTGACGGGCGCAGCGTGGCTAAAGCGCTACCGTGCCGGTCGCCTTAGCCTGGGAGGGGGATGTTTTGTGACCTTCGGCCGGGGACTGTGCTGCGGAGGCGAGGTTGCGGTTGCGGGTTTCCTCGGCCCAGAAGAGGCTGATCACGAAGCCCAGTGCTGTCAGCCCGGCGCCGATGAGCATGGTCGGTCCGGTACCGAGGCCGCTGAGCGAGACCGGGACCAGGTAGGTGCCAATGGCTGCGCCGATGCGGCTCACCGCGGTGGCCAGGCCCACGGCGCTGGCCCGCAGCTGAGTGGGGAACAACTCGTTCGGGTAGATGAACACCAGGATGTTGCCGGCCCCGTTGATGACCGCGAAGAGGAAGAAGAACGCCATAACGAACCAGCCGGGAGCGTCGGGCCAGATGCCCAGCGGAACGAGGGCGAGGGCCCCGAAGAGGAAGCTTCCGAGGATCAGTGGACGCCTGCCACGGCTCTCCACCCATTTCATGCCCGGGAAGGATCCAAGGAGGAACCCCAGGTTGAGGATGATCTGTCCAAGCGTCGCCCCGGCGGTGTCGTCGCCGAAGCCCAGGTGCGAGAGGATGATCGGGCCATAGGTGAACAGGGCGAACTGCGGGATGGCGAAGCACATCCAGGTCAGTCCGCAGAAGAGGATCCGTCGCAGGTTCATGCCGCGAAGCAGATTAGTGAACCTGGCAGGGCGCTGCGGCTCTTCCTGAGCCACCATGTCGGTGATTTCGTCGGTCGTAACTTCGCGGCCGAGAACCGACGAAATGTCCTTGCGCGCCTCTTCGGTACGCCCCTTGGTGATGAGCCATCTGGGGGATTCGTGCGCCCCCATGCGGAGCAGCATGACGATGACGCCGAACACGGCGCCACTGGCGAGCATCCACCGCCAGGAGCCGGCGCCGAGGGCGCTGGTGAACGCGAACCCGACAAGGTACGCGACGACGGCACCCAGAAGCCAGACCACCGACAGCAGCCCGATCATGGCGCCCCGGTACTTTTTGGGCATCCATTCGGTGAGCAGTGAGGTGGCGATGGGGTAGTCCGCGCCGACCGCGAGACCGACAATGAAGCGCAAGGCGATGAGCTGCCACCCCGCATCGATCCAGAGGCATGCCACCGATGCAATGATCATCACCAGCAGGTCCGCTGTGTACATCACACGCCGACCGATACGGTCTGTTACGGGGCCAAAGACCAGGCTGCCGACGAAGAGCCCGACGAGGGACACGGCACCAGCGATGCCGATGCTTGCAGGGTCCAGAGCGAGGTCGGAGTTGGCCCCGGTCAGTGCAACACCGATGATGCTTAGCAGGAAGCCGTCCAGGAACGGGCCGCCCGAGCAGGCCGCGATCAGTCGTTTGTGATATTTCGTGAGCGGGCTGTCGTCGATGAGATGGGTGCTGCTCATTGGGGGTCCTTGGGTTTGGTCAGGGGATTTGAAGAGATTCGTCGGGTCGGACAGGATGCTTCACTTCGCGAGCTTCGCCGGGTCCGCCGGGGCCGTGGCCGCGAATGCGTCGAGCAACCGCCCGGTGTCGGTGATCTGGTCATTCCAGATGTCGCGGGGGATGTCGATTCGGTCATCCGCTTCCTGGAGCCGCCGCAGGTAGGCGGCGATTCCTGCGTCGCCGTCCCGGGCGTTTTCGTGCATCGAGATCATCCGCGCGACGATTTTGGCTTGGACGCCGTAGACCGGGATCTGGGGGCCGCGGGGTGCGGTCATACCTATGTAGTAGAGCTTCTCGAGTCCTTGCGGGATGATGCCCGCGGCGTAGCGCAGCGGATTGCCCTTGCGCCGTGGGACAAGTGCGTCATCGAGGAAAGGCAGGCTGGAGTGGAAGCCTGTGGCCCACAGGATCGTGTCATAGTCCTTGGAGGAACCGTCCGAGAAATGCACCGTGTGCCCGTCGAAACGCTCAATGCCTTGGCCGATCACCCCAACGCGGCCGTGGTGGATCCAGTACAGCAGCAGGTCATTCACCACGGCAGGACCGTCGGCGAGGGCGCGGTGCTGGGGTACCGGGAGCCCGGGGTAGTCGGTGTTCTGGCCGATCGAGACGCGGGCGAGCAGCCGTGCAATGAGGTCCTGCTCAGAGGGGGAGAACTCGGCCATGAAGTCCAGTTCAGCGCGCGGGCGGCCGAAGTACATTTTCGGCTGGAAGTATGCTCCGTGCCGGATGAGGACGTCGGCTTCGAGCCGGTGTTGTGCGACGTCGACGGCGAGGTCGCAGCCCGAGTTGCCGGCGCCGACGACCAGCACCCGCGTCCCTTGGATGTCGCCGACGTTCTTGTAGGCGCTTGAGTGGATCTGCTTTCCGGCGAAGGTGCCGGACACCGAGGGAATCTTGGGATGCCACAGGTGCCCGGGGGCGATCAGCACCCCATCGTAGATTCCCGCGCCCTTGGATGTGGTCACGTTCCACCCTGCTGAGCCCACTGGGCCATCGGTTTCAACCGGGGTGACGGACAGGACTTCGGTGTTGAACATGATCCGCTTGTCGTGCCCTCTCGCCTTTGCGAAGGATGCGATGTAGTCGCGGATCTGGTCGCGCCGCGGGAAGTGTGGATAGTCCCCGGGCATCGGGAAATCCTCGAAGATTGTCTGATTGCGTGAAGTGATCAGGTGCAGGGCGTCGTAGTCGGTGTTCCAGTGCCCACCGACGCGGTCACTCTTCTCGTAGCAGTCCACGTCGAAGCCGCGCTGGGTCAGGACGTCGAGGGCGGACAGGCCGGCTGCGCCGGCGCCGATCACGCAGTAGGTGCTCATAGTGTTCGTTGTTCCTTTGGATGATGTGATGCGCGGGGTGGTCAGCGGAGGACGTCGCCGCCGGAGAGGACGATGGTCTCCCCGGTCATGAAGGACGCGTCAGGGCTTGCCAGGATCGCCACCCACCGGGCGATTTCCTCGGGCTCGGCCACACGGCCCAGCGGGATACCGGCGGACGTGGCTTCCATGCGGCCGGTGGCCGCGTTGCCGGGTGTGTTGACCCATCCTGGCGCGATCGCGTTGACGCGGATCCTCCTGGGTGCCAGTTCCAGGGCCAACTCCTTGGTCAGCATGACGACGGCTGCCTTGGAAGCGCCGTAGAGAAGCTGGCCGGGAGAGACAGTGAACGCGTCGACGGAAGCGAAGTTGACGACAGCCCCTCCATTGGGCATATGGGCCACGGCCTCCGCGGTCGTATTCAGGATGCCCAGCACGTTGACATCGAATATCCTGCGGTAGAGGTCCTCGGTGAAATCGGCCAAGGTGCTGGGCGGGTAGATACCGGCAACGTTTGCCAGGAGGCCGACTTCTTTCGATGTGGCAGCGACATGTTTTGCTATGGCGTCCCGGACCTGGTCACGATTGGTGACGTCCACCTCGACCGTTCGAATCGTCTCTCCTGCGACCTCGAACTCGGTTGCCACCCGGTCGAGGGCCAGGACGTCCCAGCCCTCCTTGACCAGGGCCTCCGAAGCCGACCGGCCCATGCCGCTCGCGGCACCCGTGACGATCGCGATTCCCATGCTCGAAGCAGGCATCATAGAAAATTCCTTAGTCTGGACTTGGCTCGTTGTGCAACAGGTCACTTGGGAACTGCTGATAATCCAGTATTGAGCGGGCTGAAAAGCCCGTCTACGGCCATCTGCGAGGGCCAGCCATAGGTTTTTCCTAGGGGCGGGGGCGAGGCCTGAACTCAGGCGGTGCTCGGGCTCCGCCGCGAGCCGGTCCCTGTCCGCGGGATCGGTGCGATCAGTCGGAGGCGGGGCTGGTGGGCCGGGTCCGGGCCATCTGCAGCCGGGCGAGGATGCGCCGCGCCAATCGCATGAATTCGGCGGTAGCGGGGGAGACCGCGCCGGCCCGGCGGGTAATGAATGCGTAATGCTCGGTTACGGGGGGCTCCAACGGGGCCCAGAAGAGTCCTTGCTCGGCTATCAGCGAGCGTCCCACGTGGAAGGATACGAGCGAGTCGCCGACCCCCCGCGCCGCGAGCTCAAGTGCGTGGGTCTGGAATTCGACCTCCACGATGGGATCGAGAGTCATGCCCGCCGACTGGGCACGCTCCAGGAGTGAGACGCGCAGCGGATCATCATGAGACCATCGGGATTCGGAGAGGATCAGCGGGCGCTGGGCGAGTGTGGTTATGTCCACCGGCTCGCGGGTATGTTCCGCTCGTCGCGAGACGTAGACCACCTGGTCCACGAACACGGATTGCGTCACCACGAGTTCGCGGCTGTCAATCGGGAGCTGGACGAGTCCTGCTTCGAGATTGCCCTCGCGCACAGCGTCTGCGACCTCCGATGAGTTCAAGCCGGTCACCCGGATCCGAACTCCCGGGTGTTTAATCCGAAACTCTTCGATCAGCTCGCTCAGGAGGTACAGATGGGCGCTGCTGAACGTGCCGAAGGACACCGTCCCCTCCTCGAGGGAACGGACTCGCCTGCTCATCTCGGCCATCGCTACGACGTCGGCAATCGCCCTTTCGGCAAGAGGCAGCAGGTCCTGGCCTGCGTCGGTCAGGATCAGTTTCCGGGCAGTGCGGGTGAACAGGGCGACCTCTAGGGTCCGTTCGAGTGCTGCGATCTGCTCGGAGAGGCTCGGTTGGGCGATGTGGTGAACTTCGGCTGCGGCGGCGAAGGTCCGCAGGCGCGCGGCAGTGACGAAGTACTCGAGCTGCCTGATCGTTGGGAGAGGCATGCAGCGGCCCATCTATAGGAAAATCCTTGGTCTTCCACAAGATACTCCATATTGCTCGTGGATATCCCCGTTGATGTACTTGGTGACCAACGCAGGGAAACGCTTCGGGGAGAAGAAAGCGAACAATCTCTCCGTCACAGTTGCCGCCTCACCGGCGACGTCCCGCTTCGCCACAGAGCCCGTCCGGCCTGAAGACCTCTCCGGCATTCGGTTCTGAATCTCCCAGTCGACCGCTCCGCCGCGCGAGTGGCCCGATGGCACTTTTTCCGGAAGCACCGCCCCCAAGCAAAGGAAGCACCCCGCCATGATGCACCCCCCGACGACCCGCACGTTCCGCACCATTGCCTTCCTCGGCGTCATCGCCGCGTCCGTCGCCCTTTCGGGCTGCGAGTCGGCAACGTCAGCTACGTCCTCCGTCTCATCCGATTGCACCCCGAAGGATAAAGGACTAACGACGTACACCCCGGGCACGCTGACCGTTGGTGTTCCCGAGAACCCGCCCTACACGAAGACCGAGGGGACCAGCGCCTCGGGCCTGGAAATCGACGTTGTGACGAAGCTTGCCGCAGCAGAATGCCTCAATGTCGCTTACGTTCCCATCACCTACGCCAACGGCATCCCGATGATCAGCGAGCAAAAGCGGACCGACATCAGCACCGGCGGATGGTACGTCACCGAGGCCCGCGCTAAGCAGGTCGGCTACACGACACCAACCTTCTACGACACCATGGGCATCGTCTCCAAGACAGGCGCCTCAACCGTATCCGACCTCCAATCCATCGGGACAGTCGGCACCGGCACCGGATTCTCCTGGAACGAGGACATGACTAAGGTCCTGGACGGGAACCTCAAGCAATACCCGGGCACCGTCGAAATGAAACAGGACCTGGTGAACGGGCGCCTGCAGGCCTCACTCGACGGGTACGCCGTCGCCGTCGCCGCGTATAAGGGGACCGACTTCAAGGTAGAGCCCGCCAAGAAGGATGACCGGGTAGCGATCACGACATCGCAGCCGACGATCGCCTTCCCGGTCGCAAAGGAGAACACCGCGCTCTCCAACGCCTTCAGCGCCCTGATCGACTCATACCGCACGGACGGGACCCTCACCTCCCTCCTGACCAAATACGATCTCCCGGCCGACCTCCTTGTGCCCGCAGACAAGGCAGCAACCTCCATCCGTTGACCCCTGAGCCGGGCGCCGCCCCTCGGCGCCCGGCTCGTACCCAAGGAGTTCCGTCCGTGTCCCAGCAGCTGATTACGGAATCACAACAGGTCACGTCCGCAGGCGTGACGATCACCAACCTCTCCAAGAAATACGGCGACAACCAGGTTCTCGACAACATCTCAATTAACGTCAAGCCAGGGAGCGTCACAGCACTGATCGGTCCCTCCGGATCGGGAAAAAGCACACTGCTGCGCTGCATCAACCTGCTTGAAATCCCCGACGAGGGCACAATCACGGTTGGGACAACTACCGTCGAGGCAGGCACGAAGGTCAGCGACCGCGCCCTCCTTGACCTCCGCCGTCAAGTCGGAATGGTCTTCCAGTCCTTCA
This sequence comes from Arthrobacter sp. Soil761, assembly GCF_001428325.1. Classification (NCBI taxonomy): domain Bacteria; kingdom Bacillati; phylum Actinomycetota; class Actinomycetes; order Micrococcales; family Micrococcaceae; genus Arthrobacter; species Arthrobacter sp. Soil761. The sequence goes on from NZ_LMSF01000003.1 coordinate 131,663, forward strand.
ACCTGTTCCCCCACATGAGCGTTCTTCGGAACATAGCCTTTCCGCAGGAAAAGATCCTTGGACGCAGCCGAGAGGAAGCCGAAGAACGTGCCCTGACCCTCCTGGACCGCGTGGGGCTCCGGGAAAAGGCACAACATCACCCTGACCGATGCTCGGGCGGTCAGCAACAGCGCATCGCCATTGTCCGGGCGCTGGCGCTGAACCCCCGGGCGATGCTCTTCGATGAACCGACCAGCGCCCTCGATCCTGAGGTCGGCCTCGAAGTCCTGGCCGTCATGCGGGAACTCGCCGCTGGCGGAATGACCATGATCGTGGTCACTCACGAGATGCAGTTCGCACGCGACGTTTCTGACCACCTCGTGGTCATGGCAGATGCGCACATCATCGAAGAGGGCCGCCCCGCTGAGATCATGGCCAATCCCGTCCAGGAGCGTACCCGCCGCTTCCTTAGCGCCGTCCTGGAACGCTGACGTGGAAGTCATCGCCATCGTCCTCCTAGGACTACCCATGACGTTGCTCGTGACGGTTTCCTCCTTTGGAATCGGTGCGATTATGGCCATTCCCCTCATGCTCGGGCTGCGTTCTAACTACCCCCCAATACGCGCTGTTTTTCGCCTGATCGTGGACCTCATACGCGGGGTGCCCACCATTGTGTGGCTGTTTCTGCTCTACTTCGGCGTGACCTTGGGTCACCTGCGGCTCACCTCGCTATCGGCCGCCATCGCCGGGCTCGGGATCGTCTCGAGCGCCTATCTCGCTGAGATCTACCGTGGCGGCTTCGCAACACTCGCCCGTGGCCAGATTGAGGCATCCCACGCGCTGGGTCTTAGTCCAGCCACCACCTTCATCCGTGTGCTCGCACCCCAAGCACTACGCACCTCGCTGCCGTCGATCACCACTTTTCTGCTGGCCCTCCTAAAGGATTCGTCAATCGCGTCGACCATCGGCGTGACCGAAATGGTGTTCTCGGCAACCACGTTCTCGCGCCAGAACCCCGGTACTGCTGGACTTACACCGTTCTTCATCGCTGCAGGCGTGTACGTCGTCGTGAGCGTCCCGCTCGCGATCGTCGCCCGGCGGCTCGACTCCCGTCTCCGGAGGAACAACTGATGGACTTCGTTCAATACCTGCCCCAGCTGGGCCAAGGACTGCTCGTCAGCCTCCAGCTGACTGCCATTTCGGTGACCTTCGGCTATGCGGCCGGCATGCTCCTCGCCCTTGGCGTCTCATCCCAGCTGCCCTGGCTGAAATGGCCCACGCTCATCATCGTAGAAGTCGGAAGAGGCATCCCCTCGCTCGTCGTTCTCTACGTCGTCTACTACGGTCTGCCATCCATTGGCCTGCTCTTCGACAACTTCGCTGCCGCTGCCGCCGGCCTCACTTTCACCGTTGCTGCATACTCATCCGAGATGCTGCGTGCGGGCATCCAATCGGTCCACCGTGGGCAGAACGAAGCCGCCATGGCCCTCGGGCTCCCACAAACATCGACCTTCACCCGCATCATCCTTCCCCAGGGTCTTCGCTCGTCTATACCGGCCCTCATGGGCCTGGCCATCCAGTCATTCCAAGGCACGTCCCTGGCCTACTCCATCTCAGTGAGCGAGTTGATGAGCAAGGCCTACCAGAGCAGTTCCATCACCTTCCAGTACTTACAGATCTACGCGATCACGGGACTCGTCTTTGCGGTCATCGCCGTACCGTCGACATGGACCTCCGTCTGGGTAGAACGCCGGCTTGCCAAGGGCTTCGCCTGATGAAGACGATAACTTGGCTCGAATCCACACACGGCGATCCCGAACTCAACGAGCTGTGGGAATTCCTCGCACAGCAGGTAGAAGTCCTCGCCGCAGGGCGCGCAAAGACGCAGCTACGACACGTCTCGGTGGCCGCGGGCGGCATCCGCGCGCCTGCGAACAGGCTCATGAACGACGCAGCGATTCTCGCCAGCAGCCTCAAAATGCAGATGGAATCCGACGCCGTAGTCATCGGTTGCTGGGGCGCTCCAACAGAAGCTGTTCGATCCGCGCTCGGAATCCCGGTCACCAGCCTGCCAGATGCCAGTACCCGTGCAGTTGGAAGCCTCGCCAAGCGGGCAGTCGTCGTGACCGTAGCACCCTCCCTCGCACCAATCTTCACCGACGACCTCGTCCGTCTGGGCGCCAGCGGATTCCTGGCGGATCGGCCGGTCCGATCCTATGACCCCGAATCAACCCACGAAGATGTATTACGAGCCATCAACGATCCAGCCGACCTGATTCATCGCTTCGACAAAGCGGCGGAAGAAGCAGTCCGGGACGGGGCGGACGCGATTGTCGTAGGTTGCGGCTACCTCGCTCCAATCTTCTCCGCTCATGGCTATGAGAGCGTCCTAAACCACCCGGATGTTCCGGTACTGGACTGCAACCGCATTGCCTTCGAACACGCCCTGCAACTGTTGGCTCTGGACACCGCAGGGATCCGGCCTTCCCAGCGGGGATACGTCCGCCCCATCGGAGCTCGACAGGACTTACTCACCGAGGCCGCAGGGCGGCTAACCGACTCCGACACCCCAAAAACCAAACGCCGCTCACCCCGGCTCGGACCTGCTGCCGCCACCGGTTAACGAAAAGGCAAACAATAATGAGACTTCAACACACCGTCCAAGCCATCGGGGAGGCCACCCCCATCGGGCCGCAGACCGGGGAACACTGCCCCACGACCGGGTGGTGGGTCGTACAGGGTTCCGGCCGACCGCGTTTCATCGCTGAAGGGGACCTAATGCCACCCTTCGACGGTCGTCCCGTGACCTGGGCGAAGCAACACACTTCTGATTCACCGCCGCGGAAGGTGGCTCCGATGCACGAACCACCGCCTGTTGACCAGTCAGCTTTCAGCTTTGGTCCCCAAGGGGGAGCTGTCCCGAGCCCCAACCCCGGAGGATGCGACGATAGGTGCCTATTCTGCTCGCTTCCGGAAACCGACTGAATGACCGTCCCCCTAAGGATGCTCCCGTAGGCGGAACTAGCCAACCCGGAAGCACCCAATTACTCAAAGGAGTAGGTGGGTGCTTCTCTGCTTGGGGCCCAGGCGCCAGCGAGGAGCTGCTCGCGTGGCGGCAGGCGAAGCCCGAACGGATAGCGAAATGCAGCAGAGAAAGCTCATACAGGCTGGCTTACGGCCTCTGGTAAAGCACACGTCTTGGCAGCTGATGTCAGGGGACGTGTGAAGCGTTGTACTTGGCACTGGTCCGTGAGCCATTGTCGGTAGGTTGCCGCCAAGTCGTCGTTACGGATGTGCCCGCGTTCCAGACGCGAGAGGATGGAAACCCACTGGCCGAGTTCGCCGGCCACAGTCGTGATAGTGATCCCGAGTTCGGTCCGCATCCGGCGGAGGTCGGAGTTATCTGGTGCAGGCCGGAGGTTGGTGATCTGGCGGTAGATTTCCCGGGCTGCGTAACGCTTGAGGCAGCGCATGATTTCGCGTTTGCTCTTGCCCTCGGACGTGCGTTTAGCCACGTAATCCTTGGTCCGTTGACACGAACCCATGCGCACCAGGACCACCTGATGCAAGGCGTTATTGGCGCTGCGGTCGCCGCCTCTACTGAGCCGGTGTCGGGTTGTCTTGCCGGATGAGGCTGGTACCGGGGCGACCCCGACGAGCGAAGCGAACTGGGCCTCGTTGCCCAGGCGGTCCGGGTTGTCGCCGAAAGTGATCAACAGCTGACTGGCTACCTCGGTCCCTACTCCTGGGAGATCACAAAGCATCGGAGCATAGCTATCTAGGATTTCCTTGAGCACCGCGTCAGCAGCCTCGATTTCTGCTCCCAGTGCTTGGCAGCGTGCTGCCAACGCCTTGAGCGTCATAAGCGTTACGTACTCGGGGTCAGCCATGTGCCCGGAAGGTCTCGTGCGTTGTAGGGCAGTAATCAGCGCGGAGGTGGCCAGCGCCCGGTATTTCGCCCGGATCTTGTCCGGGGCCGAAACGAGGAGCGCCTTGATCTGGTTGATGGCCGCGGTTCGGGCCTTGATGGCTGACGCCCGCCCGGAACGCACGATCCGCAGGCATTCAACGGGCCCATCCTTGGCCTTTGGGATCGCCTTCGTCCGCCCCTCGAGCACGGACTTGGCGGCCTGGTAGGCGTCCAACGGGTCGGACTTCCCCTTGAGCCGTCGTGCGGCCCGGTTCGGCCGGTTTACCTCCAGCACAGTGAGCCCTTCACCCCGAAGTGTTCGGGCTAGCTCGGCACCGTACGATCCGGTTCCTTCGACACCGATGGCCACGACTGTGCCGTAGGAGGTGATGAAGTCGATAATTTTCCGGTATCCGGATCCCACGGCCAGGAATTCCTTGTCCGCGATGGGTTTGCCGTGTTCGTTGATCACGGCCACATGGTGTGTGTCGGCGTGGGTGTCGATGCCCGCGATGACTTTAGTTGGTTCGCTTGCCAAGATGGAAATTGCCCCCTCAGTCGAGTTCGATACTGATCGGGCGCGGGCCAGGTGGGCAGACAAAACGGTAATGGGACTGGTCGTATCAGGCTCCTATGAGGTCATGTCCGCCTGGCTCGACACCCCTTTTAACGGACCTTGAGCCGGGGGACAGATCGTCGGGAAGACAGTGCCGCCTGGTACGTCAGTTTTTGGCTGGGTCACGCCGGCTCAAGGACTGTTCCAGTATTACCGTTTTGGCTGCTGTCCCAAGGGATTGTACGTGCCCGTTCAGCCTGTCTAGCCCCTCCGAAGTCGGGGCCTGCGTGCCGGAAATTCTTAAACTCAGGATCCTCGCTCGCTCAGATCCTCCCAAGATTTTCCGGCCCTTGCCCAAGGGCAGACAGGCTTCCATCGGTCACAGCTCCGCAAGCTTCGCCAGCAGCCAAAACAACGGGGGAGAGGGGAAGCTGGCCACTCTCCACGACCGCCCCCAACCTAATTCTCGGCAAAGGACAAAACCACATGAACGCGATCGCTACCGACACCGTGACCACCGCTGACACGGGCGAGGAAATTGAGGGTGTCACCGTGCTGCGGGACTACCACATGAACGGAGGCTACGACTGGATGGAACTCATCGAAGAATATGGCTGGGCAGTGATTCCAAGCTGGGGAAGCGATGGCTGGGGCCTGGGCCAGTGGCCCCTCGTCATGGTTGCCAGTATCCGGACGGCCGATGGCGTTGGCAACCTGTTCGGTGTCGCCACGTACTGCGAGGGCGACGTGACCTGCACCTTCTACCGCAGCAAGTCTGAGCAGCACGAAGCCATTACCAAACACGCCCACTACTGGTGGAAGAACGGGACTGCCCACGGGCCGGACAACCTACCCGAAATCGCCACCGAACTACCCGACCAGGACCGCCGTCCCTACACAGGCTGGACGGATTAAACGACCTGTGGTCAGGCAGGCCGCGTGGCGACCGCCTGTCTGGGCGCACTAATGATGCATCAACCGAATAATGCCCAGTCACCTACTACCGGACCAAAGCCCGGCTGTGGGACGCGATCACCGAACAAGCGTTCTCCAACTGGAAGAACGGGCAGGCCCAAGGCCCGGCAGACCTGCCCGAGGCCGCCGCCGAACTGCCCAGCCGCTACCGGATGCCCTACGCCGTGCGCGACGCCGCCTAACCAGCACTGACAACCGCTGTACTGCCCGGCCCGAGCCGGGCAGTACAGCACCCCAAACGACTTCAAAGGAGCCAGCACATGAGCAACGACACCACCGTTCCCAAGGGCATCACCGCCCTGATCTACCGCGACGCCCTGGGCACGGACTTCTCGAACCGGGGCATCTCCGCCCGCGTCATGGAAGTAACCGTCATCGGCGAAGGCATCGACCCGGTTTTCGAGGCCACCGAGGAACGGCCCCCCGTCCGACTCGTCAAAAACGAGCACTTCCACCGCGAAACCGTGATCCACGCCGTGCCCGTCACCCCGGAAGGCGAACCCGCCCCGTGGTACATGTTCGGCGGCACTTTCATCTGCAGCAGTGACGCAAGGTTCCGCCGCGCAGCTGGACACTACGGAGCCGTCCCGCTCCACGACCGCCGCGAATAGGCCCGAGGGTGGCCGGTCTTTTGGGGCCGGTCACCGCGGGCGGTCCGCCGTCGTGGCTGGCTTGCGCTGGTGGTTGACGGCGGCGGACCGCCCATCCCGCAGCGGCCAGGTGCCGGGCGGCGGGCGCCGGCGGCAAGCCCTTCGTTGGCAATGACCCTGGGGTTGTCCGTGGACGGTGGTGAGGCAGGCTCGCAGGGCTCGCCCTGGTTTCCGCTGCGCTTCAACCAGTTGAAGGGCGTCCGCTGGCGCGGCCGGCTGTTGGGTCCAGGGGGCGCCGTCGCAGAGCTCCGGACCCCCTGGCCCTTCTTGTCTACGACGTTTTCTGGTTGCTGTCCTTCGGATTCTAGGCGTCCGCTCCACCCCGTCTAGCCCCCCAGCAACCAAAAAACAACGGGGGGAGAAGGGGAGCTGGCCGGTCACCTAAGCCGCCCCACACCCCTCACGTCTCTGCAAGGACAAAAACCATGAACGACTTCATCAAATTCACCGGCCCGGCCGACGTCCTGGCCTTCATCCCGCACACGCTGGGCGAGACCCCCACGGAGTCCTTCGTCGCCATGACGATGCAGGGCAACAAACTCGGCGCGACCCTGCGCGTGGATGCCCCGTTCGGGCAGGATCCGGTCGGTTACGCCCAGACCATCGTCAGCTACCTGACCGCTGACGAGTCCGCCACCGGCACACTGCTGGTCATCTACACAGACGAGACCACCCGCGACGGCAGCCGCCCCTATGCCGGGCACGTGCAGGCACTGCGCACCGAACTGCAAACCGCAGGGATGCCGCTGCAGGACGCATGGCTGGTGACCTCCGAGTTGTGGCGGAACTACCACTGCACCGACATCACCTGCTGCCCTGCCCAGCCGCTGGACTCGATCACCACCAGCAACGGCAACGCCGCCCTGATCTACCGGGGGAGCGCCGTCACCGGGTTCACCGCGCCCGCACCCTTCACCGGTGACGAGACGGCACGGGCGGCAATCGCCGCGCACAAGCCCGACGGCTGGCCCGAACACCTCGAAGCCAGCCGCGCAACATGGGCCAAGGTGCTGGACGACCCCAAGAGCCTGACCACCCACACCGCGCACCAACTGGCAGGAGCGTTGCAACACCCCACCATCCGGGACTACATGATGAGTGACATCGTCCCCCACGCCCCGGAGCAGTTCACCTCCATCATGCTCGGTGTGTTCCTGAGCCGACCGGACTGGGCCCGCGTGGACACGGCCCAAGAAGTCGCCTTCGAACTGATGAAAGCCACCCCGGAAGGGCAGCGCGCCCCGATGCTGTGCCTGATCGGCTGGCTGGAATGGCTCAAAGAACGGTCCAGCTTCGCCGCCCGGTACTTCAAGCTCGCACTGGACGACGTCGCCGGATACCGGCTGGCGGACCTGCTGGGCGAACTCGTCAACCGCGGTCTCGTGGCAGACTGCACACGGGACCCAAGAAAGGCCTATGACCGCCGCCTGAAGCACTAGCTTCAATGAGGGCCGGACTCCACCACAAAAGGGGTCCGGCCCTCCCGCTTGGATCTTCCCCAGGTGCGCGGCGGCCTCCCCCGCTGGCGCTCCGCCGGCCGCGTAGCCGCTGCGCGGGCGGCGCGACTTCCAGCCCGCGCGCAGGAACTGCCGATACTGTGAAAGGACACCGCAGCCCGTACAGCCAAGGAGTCCCGAGCGTGGCCGATCAATTCCGCATGACCGAGGACGATACCGTTTCCCCGGACGCGAGTCCCCTTGAAGACATCCTGGAGCTGAGCCTGCTCACCGCAGGCCCAGCCACCGGCCCCGTGGACCGGCCCAGGAAGGACCACCGACACTACGAGCTGTAAAACGCAGGCAGGCGCTGACGCTGCCCCACAGATTCCCTTGCAGAGGAAACAGTCAAGAGCCGGCACCACGTGCCGGCTCTTGACTGTTTGCGCGAGGGGTTCACTAAACCCTTGCATCGCTGTGTTCCGCCGGTTGCCTCGCCCCCCGATTCCGCTGCAACTTGCATAACAGTCCCACGCTAACCCCCGCCGCGGCCGCCGGGGAGAAACTGAGGGTCCGCATTCCAATGGAATACGGACCCTGAGCTGGGTAAACATCCTGCTGCTTACGCCTCAAGCATGTCACACACGGAGGCTCCTGCAGGAGTTTTTGGGCCTTACCGTCACCGGCCAACTGGGGGGAACAGCCGGTGACGGAGGCAGTACAAGTTTACCGCCGCAAGGACTGGTTTCCGCTGCGCTTCAACCAGTTGATGGGCGTCCGCTGGCGCGGCCGGCTGTTGGGTCCAAGGCGCACCGTCGCAGAGCTCCGGACCCCCTGGCCCTTCTTGTCTACGACGTTTTCTGGTTGCTGTCCTTCGGATTCTAGGCGTCCGCTCCACCCCGTCTAGCCCCTCCNGCCGTCGCAGAGCTCCGGACCCCCTGGCCCTTCTTGTCTACGACGTTTTCTGGTTGCTGTCCTTCGGATTCTAGGCGTCCGCTCCACCCCGTCTAGCCCCTCCGTTCCTCCGGGGCCTACGGTGCAGGAATTTCCCTCCGGCGCTCCTTCGTCGCTTATTTCCTCCGGGAATTTCCCGCCCCTTGCCCTGCGGGGTAGACAGGGCTCCGTCGGCCGCCGAGCAAGCAAGCTTGCCAGCAACCAAAAAACAACGGGGGGAGAAGGGGAGCTGGCCGGTCACCTAAGCCGCCCCACACCCCTCACGTCTCTGCAAGGACAAAAACCATGAACG
>NZ_LMSF01000004.1:0-115380 GCF_001428325.1 Arthrobacter sp. Soil761
TGGGCCACCGACTTCATGAACGACTTCGAAGCCAACGGCCGCGTCATCCGTGACGGCTCCGACCTGCCCCGCCTTGGCCGCGCCGAGAAGATCATGAAGCTCGCCGTAGCCTTCGGGGTGCAGCCCGCGCTGTAAGACCCACCCGCCACTTCAGGAGACCCCGTGACCGATACCCGCTATCTGGTCCATGGGGTCTTTTGGGATGCGCTGCCGGGTTCCAAGGCGCCGGAGGGTTCCAGGGCCGCGGAGGGCTCCAGAGCCGCGGACGACGGCGGCGGCGCGGTTTTGCGCCTCCAGTCACCGGAGGGGGACTTCCGTCAGCTCAGCCTCAGCCCCGGCCGGCGCCTCGGCTTCGAGGTGGTGGAACCGGGCAGGTCCTGCCTGGGCCACATCCGGGTCCAGTCGGCAACCTCGCGGAGCCACGTCCTCTGCGCCTCCGCTGCCCCGGCCCTGCGGGGAAAGCAGTGCGAGCGGTGCTTTGTGCTGGACGAGTCCCGGCTCATGCACGACTTCCACCGGGGCGGCAGGGTCACTCCGGGCCTCCGTGACTACCTGATGCAGGAACACTGGCTGTACATTGCCACGTTCGCGGGCGGTGCCACCAAGGTGGGAACGGCCTCCGGCCCGCGGAAGTGGAACAGGCTCGCGGAGCAGGGGGCCGCTGCGGCCGCTTATGTTGCCCGGGCTCGGGGCGGCCGGGTGGTGCGGATCCTGGAGGACCTGGTGACAGCCGAGGTGGGCCTGACGCAGCAGGTGCGGTCCGCAGCCAAAGCGGACGCCCTCCTGCAACCGCTCCCGGAACGGGACCTGCAGTCCGCCAACGCCCGCGCGGCCGGCGAGGTGCGCACACTGCTGGCACGCACCGCCGTCGACGGTTTTGTAACTGTGGAGGAGCAGTGGGCGACGCCGGCGCACGCTGAAGCCCTCTACGGGCCCGCCCAACGCCATGCCTACCCGCACGCGCTGGACCAGGGGCAGCACGGCTTCACGGTCACTGCCCTGAGCGGGGCAAATGCTCTGGTCCGGCTGGACGGAACGGACGCCGCGTTCGTGGTCAACCTCTCCCAACTGGCCGCCCGGACCATCATCCTGGGCGGCTACGCCTCGGAGGTCCCGGCGGTGCAGGAATCCCTGTTCTAGCGGGATCCGGCAGGCCCGGCGGGTAGACTTGCACGGTGCTGAACGAATTCTGGGCCACCGCGCCAACCCGTTACAAAGTCCTGGTCTTCAGCGCGATGGGACTGATCGCCGTCGGCATCATCCTGAACATCATCGGCAACACCGGCGGCAACCAAACGCTGGCCTGGGCCTCCCTGCCGCTGATCGGACTGGGCCTTGTCCTGCACGTCGTGGGCATCGTGGTCCGCGGCCAGGCCATCCGGAAGAACCTGCGCCGGTAGCGCCCGCCGTAACGGTTGCGGCGGGCCTTTTCTGCCCGCCAACACGCGGGCGATAGGCTGGAATCCATGACTATCAATCCGGATCTGCAGGGCCGAAGCTACCCTGCCGCAGAGGTGTACGACGTTGGCCGCGAGAAAATCCGCGAGTTCGCCCGCGCCGTGAAGGCCACCCACCCCGCGCATTTCGACGTCGACGCCGCCGAGGCGCTGGGCCACACGGACCTGGTGGCGCCGCCCACCTTCGCGATCATCATCGCCCAGCGGGCCGACGCCCAGCTCATCGAGGATCCGGAATCCGGCATCGACTTCTCCCGCGTGGTCCACGCGGACCAGCGCTTCACCCACCACCGGCCCATCATTGCCGGGGACCGCCTCGTCGCGGAACTGCATGTCGACGGCGTCCGGGCCATGGGCGGCGGTGCCATGATCACCACCCGCTCGGAGATCTTCGCCCTCGGTTCCGGCGATTCACGGGAACCGGTCACCACCACCACGTCATCCATCCTGGTCCGCGGAGAGGGACAGTAACCATGAGCCCCAGCTTCAATGAACTCAGCGCCGGCCAGGAAATCGGGAGCCGCACCATCGAGGTCACCCGCACGGACCTGGTCAAGTACGCCGGTGCCTCCGGCGACTTCAACCCCATCCACTGGAACGAGGCCTTCGCCACCAGCGTGGAGCTGCCGGGCGTCATCGCACACGGCATGTTCACCATGGGCTCAGCCGTCCAGCTGGTGACCGACTGGGCAGGCGACCCCGCCGCCGTCGTCGATTTCCAGACCCGCTTCACCAAGCCGGTCCTGGTCGCGGACACCACCGGAACGGACCAGCCCGGCGCCACCATCGAAGTCAGCGGCACCATCGGAAAGCTCGACGCCGACGCACGCACCGCCCGCGTTGACCTCACCGTTGTCTCCGCAGGGCAGAAGGTCCTGATGAAGGCCCAGGCCCTCGTCAAGCTGTCCTGATGCGCGCTTGGTGATGATGGGCAGCACCCGTTGACCTCCGCTCCCAAAACCGAGGCTACCGCCGCCCAGGTCACCCACTGGCGCAACGCCGTCGTGGTGGCCTACGGCGCCAGCGGCCTGGCGTTCGCCTCCTGGGTGTCCCGGCTGCCCGCCATCCGGGACGCGCTGGACCTGAGCCCGGGCAACATCGGCGTGATCCTGCTGTGCATGACGCTGGGCTCGTTCGCCTCTGTCTCGGCGTCCGGGCTGATCGTCCTGCGGTTGGGGTCCAAACGGACCATCCGCACCGGCAGCATCATGGTGGGGGCCGGGCTGCTGACCGCCGGTTTTGGCACAACCGTGCTGGCAAGCCCGGTGGCAACGGCCATAGGCCTGGCCATCATCGGCCTGGGGACGGGGAGCTGGAACACCGCGTCCAATGTGGAAGGCGCAGCCGTGGAACGTGCAGTGGACCGGCACATCATGCCCCGGCTCCACGGTGCCTTCAGCCTTGGCACGGTGGTGGGTGCGGGTCTTGGTGCCGCTGCGGCGGCAGTGTCCCTGCCAGTGTTCTGGCACCTTGCGGCGGCGGGGGCCGTGGTGGCCGTGTCGGTGGCGACGGCGGCGTCCTGGTTCCGCGCCGACGTCACCCCGGTGGCGGGGGAGCGCACCTACTCCCCGGACAACTTCGAAGACCCCATCACGGGCCCCGTCCCCCTGATCCGCGCCGGGAGCACGGCGGAGGCGCCGCTGGACAACAAGCGCAAGATCGCGCAGGCGTGGCGGGACCGCCGGACACTGCTGCTGGGCGTCCTGGTGCTCGGCCTCGCCCTTGCCGAAGGCGCCGCGGGGGACTGGGTGGCCCTGGCCCTGGCGGACGGCCACGACCAGAGCGATGCCGCCGGCGCCGCCGGATACGGCCTGTTTGTCACGTTCATGACCATCGGCCGGTTCGCCGGGACGCCGCTGCTGGACCGGTTTGGGCGGGTACCCGTCATGCGCTGGTGCGCTGCGATGGCTGTCCTTGGCCTGGCCGTCTTCGTGTTCGCTCCGGCGCCGTGGCTCGCCTATGTTGGCCTCGCCGCGTGGGGCCTGGGTGCGTCCCTGGGCTTCCCGGTGGGCATGTCCGCAGCAGCCGACGATCCCGCGAAGGCAGCGGCCCGGGTATCGGTGGTGTCCACCATCGGCTACGGGGCGTTCCTGTGCGGGCCGCCGCTGCTGGGCCTGCTGGCCGAACACGTGGGCATCCTGCACTCGCTCCTTGCCGTGGTGGTGATGCTGGCCGTGAGCTTCGTGCTGTCCCCGGTGGCCCGGAAGCCCGCCTAGGTTTCCCTAGTATTGTTGATGGGTGACTCCCACCCTGCTTTCCTCCCTGACCACGTCCGCCGTCGGCGGCCCCGCCGGCAAGTTCATTGAGGCCCGGAGCGAGGCAGAGATCATCGACGCCGTCCGGTCCGCGGACGCGGCCGGCGAGCAGGTTCTGATCATCAGCGGCGGGTCCAACCTCCTGGTGTCCGACGACGGGTTCCCCGGGATCGTTGTCAGGATCGCCTCGGAGGGGTTCACGGTCAACGCCGAGGACTCGTGCGGTGGCGTGGCAGTGGTGGTCCAGGCCGGCCATAACTGGGACAAGCTCGTGGAGCACGCCGTCCGCCACGCGTGGTCCGGGATTGAGACATTGTCCGGGATCCCCGGCTCAACGGGTGCCACGCCGGTCCAGAACGTGGGGGCGTACGGCTCTGAGGTCTCGCAGACCATTGCCGCCGTGCGCACCTGGGACCGGGAACGCAACGCCGTGCAGACCTTCACCAACTCCGAACTGAAGTTCGGCTACCGGGATTCCATCCTCAAGCAGACCACCGTCAACGGCTCGCCCCGGTACGTGGTGCTCACTGTGGAATTCCAGCTGCCGCTGGGACGGATGAGCGCGCCCATACGCTACGCCGAACTGGCCCGTTCCCTCGGGGTGGAGGTGGGCAAGCGCGCCTACGCCAACGACGTCCGCCGTGAAGTGCTCCGGCTGCGTGCCTCCAAGGGCATGGTGTGGGACGCCGCCGACCGTGATACGTATTCCACGGGTTCCTTCTTCACCAACCCCATCGTCCCGGCCGCTGTCGCGGACACGCTGCCCGAAGCAGCGCCGCGGTATCCGGCAGGCCAGGACGGCCTGGTGAAACTTTCTGCCGCGTGGTTGATCGACCAGTCTGGGTTCGGCAAGGGCTTTGGCCTGGAACCGGATGGCGTGGCCGGTGGCCGCGCCTCACTGTCCACCAAGCACACCCTGGCCATCACCAACCGCGGCTCAGCCAGCGCCGCCGACATGGTGGCTGTGGCACGGGAGGTGCGGGCCGGCGTCGAACGCCGCTTTGGCATCCAGCTGCACCCGGAGCCGCTGCTCATCGGACTGGAACTGTAGGCATCCCGGAACTGTAGGCGCGCTGGAACTGTAGGCATCCCGCCACCGCGGTCCCCGGCCTAGGATGGGCGCATGGCTGCATCTGGTTCCGTGCGCGACCACAGGATGATCGGCAGGCTCCGGCTGGTGTCGCAGCGTCTCACCGGGGACGGTGCCGCCTCAGTACCGGAACTGGTCCGGTGGATGACCGCCATGCAGGCGCAGGACCTGCCGGCGGCGCTGTGGGCAGTGGGGGTCCGGGTACCCGGTGCGGGGATCGCCGACGTCCGCACTGCCATCGATTCCGGGAGTGTGGTCCGGTCGTGGCCCATGCGTGGAACGCTGCACCTGGTTGCCCCCGAGGACCTGCGCTGGATGCTGGACCTCACCGCCGAGCGGCTTACCCGGAGCATTGCGGCCAGGCACCGGCAGCTGGAGATTGCCTGGGCTGATGTTGAGAAGGCGCGCGACCTGGCGCTGGACCGCATCCTGGCCGATGGTCCCGTCAGCCGTTCCGGCCTGTTCGAGGTTTTCGATGCCGGTGGCCAGCCAACGCAGGGCCAGCGCGGCATCCATCTCCTGGGTACGCTGTGCCGGCACGGCTGGCTGGTGCCGGGGCCGCTTTCGGGTAACCAGCAGCTGATCGCGGCTTTCGACGAGTGGATTCCGGCGTCACGCTTTCCCGGGCGCGAGGAGGCCATCGGTGAGTTCATGGTTCGGTACTTCCGGAGCCATGGCCCGGCCACCGTGCGCGACTTTGCCTGGTGGACCCAGCTGCCGCTGACCGAGGTGCGCGCCGCGTTCCAGCACGTGCAGGGCCAACTGGTGGAGCTGGACATCGATGGCACCAGCTACTGGCTCTCACCGGAGGTGGCATCCCTCCTGGATTCCGGTGTTCCCGGAGGCCGCTCCCTTCACCTGCTGCCCGGGTTCGATGAGTTCGTCCTCGGCTACACGGACCGGACTCCCGTCCTGGCGCCGGAGCATTCGGACCTGATAGTTCCCGGCGGCAACGGAGTCTTCAAGAAGACGGTGGTTGCGGCGGGAAAGGTGGTGGGCACCTGGGCGCTCCAGGGCACGGGCAGCAGTGCCGCCGTCGTGCCCGAACTCTTTGACGAGACCCGGCAGCTGGGGCCGGCAGCCCAGGCAGCCCTCACAAGGGCCGCCCGGCGGTATCTAACGTTCCTTGCCACGTGAGCGGTGCTGCCCCGCATAACCGGTGCTGGGCAGCAACGGTATTGCGGGCAAGGGCCGCTCAGGCTACCGACAATCCACATGGCGGTGGGGGCGGCTGTCACCATGCCTGCACGCCAGCGACGCTTGAGCGATGAAAGCCGAGACAGTACGTGCCCTGGTTCACGATCGCTGGCCTGAAGGAGCCGTTGCCTCCACCGCACAGCTGGCCGCTGCCGGGCTGGATGACCGGGTGGTGACAGCAGCAGTGAAGAGCGGTGCCCTGCTCCGCGTGCGGCGGGGAGCATATGTCCTTGCCGCACACTGGAACACCATAAAACCGTGGGACCGGGACCAGCTCCGAATCATGGCGCACTTTGAGTCGACCTCGGGACGGGCCCGGTACAGCCATGCGAGCGCGGCACGGCTGCACGGCTGCCATGTGTGGAACGCCGGATCCCGCTCACAGAAGAAGAACTGGCTTCATTGTGGACGCCCGACGGACGCGAAATCCTGACCACTTCCATCGAAAGGACCGTGCTGGACTGCGCCCGGACCCTGCCCCTCGACAAGGCTGCCGTCATCGGCGACCACGCCCTCCGCAAGGGCGCATCATTGGCCACCATGCGGCGGCTGCTGGAGGAAAGCCATGTCACGCGCGGGGGCAGGCGCGCTTCGGACCTGCTGCAGGTTCTGGATGCGAGATCGGAATCGGCCGGGGAGACCAGGACCAGGCTGCTGCTCTGCTCGTTCGGTCTGGCCACATTCAAGCCACAGGTGGAGATCACGACGACTGCGGGCCTCTTCCGGGCAGACTTCGCCGATGCTGAAACCCGGGTGATCGTCGAATTTGACGGCGCCGTCAAATACACGGACCACAAACCGACACAGGAAGTGCTGCTCGCGGAGCGTTGGCGGGAAAATGCGCTTGTGGAGGCCGGGTGGCGGGTCTTCAGGCTGCACTGGAATCACTTGGACCGGCCCGGGGAGCTCCGTGCCCGGCTGACGGCGTTCCTCGGACAGCCCGGAACACACAAACGGCCCCTGCCCGCATGAACGGCGCTGGGGAGCACCGTTCATGCGGGCAGGGGCCGCTCGTGGGCAGCTGTACGCCTTTACAGGTTGCCGGTGGCGATGTTGAGCATGCGGCGCAGCGGCTCGGCGGCGCCCCAAAGGAGCTGGTCGCCCACGGTGAAGGCGCTGATGTACTGCGGGCCCATCTCCATCTTGCGGATGCGGCCCACCGGGATGTCCAGGGTGCCGGAGGCGGCCACGGGGGTCAGGTCCGCCATGGAGGCTTCCTTGGTGTTCGGAATGACCTTGGCCCACTGGTTGTCCTCGTCCAGGAGCTTTTCGATTTCGGCGACGGACAGGTCGTCACGGAGCTTGAGCGTCAAAGCCTGGGAGTGGGAGCGCATGGCGCCGATGCGGACGCAGAGCCCGTCCATGATCACGTGGTTATCCTCGGAGGTGCCCAGGATCTTGTTGGTTTCCACCCCGGCCTTCCACTCTTCCTTGGACTGCCCGTTGCCCAGATCGGCGTCGATCCAGGGGATCAGGGACCCGGCCAGGGGAACGCCGAACTGGGTCGCGTCGATGTCCGTGCGCTGGTGGGCCAGGACCTTGCGGTCAATGTCCAGGATGGCCGACGCCGGGTCGTCCAGTTCCGTGCTGACCTCGGCGTTGAGCGTGCCGAACTGGCTGAGCAGCTCACGCATGTGCCGGGCACCGCCGCCGGACGCCGCCTGGTAGGTCATGGAGGTGCCCCACTCCACCAGGCCGTTCTTGAACAGGCCGCCGAGGCCCATCAGCATGCAGGAAACGGTGCAGTTGCCGCCGATGAAGTCCTTGGTGCCGTTGACCAGGCCCTTGTCGATGACGTCGCGGTTGATGGGGTCCAGCACGATGATGGAGTCGTCGCTCATGCGCAGGGTGGAAGCGGCGTCGATCCAGAGGCCGTCCCAGCCGCGGCTGCGCAGTTCGCCGTGGACCTGCTTGGTGTAATCGCCGCCCTGTGCGGTGACGATAATGGGCAGCTTTGCCAGCGTGTCGACGTCGAACGCGTCCTCGAGCTTGCCGGCGCCTTCAGCGAAGGAAGGCGCGGCACCTCCCGCGTTGGAGGTGGAGAAGAACACCGGGTTGATGTTGGCGAAGTCGCCCTCGTCCTGCATGCGCTGCATCAGGACGGAACCGACCATGCCGCGCCATCCGACCAGGCCGACGGAAGGGGTAGCTGCTGTAGTCATTGGTCCAGTTTAGACTTCGGAACCGGCAGGTCGCAGTCGGTTACGTCACGCCGCCGGCAGCCCGGAAAGGTACGACGGCGGCCTGCGTGAGGGGCCCGTTGTCCCGGCTACGCCTTGCGGGTCATTTGCTGACGTGTCCTGCTCCAGGTTCGGGTGCCTGCCGCTCCTTGCGCAGCTCGTTGGCCTGGTCCCGGCAAGCGGCCGGGAAAGTTCGGTGTATCAAGGAACTGCCAGCTCCTAGAATCAGTGGGTGAACCTTTCGCATCTCGGCGCGCCGATCGGGCCGATGATTCGCGTCCACGGCGGGTTCGCCAACCGGGTGTACCGACTCGACACTGACCAGGGGTCGTTCGCGGTGAAGGAGTTGAACCTCGTCGACCGCCGCTGGACCTATCGCGTCGAGGATGTGTTCAGGTTTGAGCGGGCTGCGTTCGCTGCCGGCATTCCGATGCCAGAGCCGATCTCGGCCAGCCACCATACACTCGTTCACCGATGGGTCGAAGGCGAGAAGCTGCCCGAAGCGCCGGTGTCGGCGGAGTACGCGTTTGAGATCGGTGAGATCCTCGCGCGCGTCCATCCACTCGACATCCCGTGGACGCAGGTGCCGGTCGAGGGCCCGGCGCCACGGGACTGGCCCGAACTCGCAGTGCGGGCGGCGGCGACCGGACAACCGTGGGCCGACGAGCTCGCTTCTCACGTCGAGACGTTCCTCGAGATTGCCCGCTTCGTCGACACCTGCGAACGGCCAGGCCCCGTCGTACTGACCCACAGGGACATCCAACCATGGAACCTGCTCACTAGAGAGCGTCGGCCGGTGGTGCTCGACTGGGAGCTCTCCGGCATGCTCGACCTGTCCGGTGAGCTCGGCTCGACCGCGCTGAGCATCGCGAAGGGGTGTGGTTTCGACGACATCAAGCCCAGCATTTTCCGCTCGGTTCTCGACGGCTATGTCGCGGGGGACGGAACCCTGCCGCCTTCAGGTCCAAGCTGGTTTGTATTCATGATCGGCGGCTGGCTGGGGCACACAAGGTGGAACATCCTCCGGTGCCTCGCCGGTGTCGAGGCGGGCACCGGCCCTGACCTCGCGCTGTCGCACGAGGCTGTGCGCAACGGGGTGCGCGGCCTCCCCGACTTGTTCGCCCGACTTCCGGAGCTCGAGGCGCTGCTCGTTTGACAGCAACCTGCGTCGGTCCGTGGTACGCGGCGTAAGGCGCGCTC
Source organism: Arthrobacter sp. Soil761 (assembly GCF_001428325.1). Taxonomy (NCBI): domain Bacteria; kingdom Bacillati; phylum Actinomycetota; class Actinomycetes; order Micrococcales; family Micrococcaceae; genus Arthrobacter; species Arthrobacter sp. Soil761. The sequence goes on from NZ_LMSF01000004.1 coordinate 9,380, forward strand.
CGGATTCCGCTCGGTGCCACCGGCCCCTTGCGGGCAGCACCAAGTCAATGATGTGAGCGGCGCCGACGCCACTTCTTTTTTCGCGGATGAAGGTCTTCACGGCAGACAACCAGAGGCATCGCCTACTCGCCGCTGTGCCGGGACCGCTTTCAGGGCTCCCGCTGCAACTCACAACCCTGGCATAACCGAGCTTGTGGAGCGCATCGCGATTCCTCGCCACACCTAAATTACTTCCTCGCCGCCCCAGCGTGCCAGCGCGACGATCGCCTCGCGCAAGGCGAGCCCCCGGTCGGTCAGCGCATAGGCCCGGGTGTTGTGCCGGAGGGGCAGACGGGACAGTACGCGGGCGGCCTCAAGCTCGCGCAGGCGGGTCGCGAGAATGTTGGTCGGCACTCCGAGGTCGCGCTGCAGATCGCCGTAGCGCTGTGGCCCGTCGAGCAGCCGCTCTACGATGAGCAGGGCCCACCGTGCTCCGACGACGTCGAGGGCCGCGGCGAGGTCGCTCACTCGGTCGGGTCGGTGTCCGGCTTCATCCAAAACGGCGAGTAGTGGTAGCCGTCGGGGTCGTCGAACTGGCGCTGGTACATGAAGGGGTAGTCGTCGGTGTCACCGATCCGCCCGCCGGCTGCGCCGGCGCGTTCGGTGAGCTCGTCGACCGCCTCGCGGCTGCCGAGGTCGAATGAGACCGTGATCTTCGAAGGAGTGTCGGGTCCGCCGACCAGCTCCTCGGCGCCGCCGACGCTTGCGTACATCTCGCGGCTTCCGAGCATGACGTACTGCTCGGGCGCAATCTGGAAACATGACACGTTGTGATCGGACATCTCGGCGTTAAGGGTCCAGCCCAAGGCGGTGTAGAAGGCGGTTGCGCGCTCGACGCTCTCAACCGGGCAGGTGATGAAAAGGCTCATGCGGCTCATGCTTGCAAAATGCAAGTACATCGTCAAGCCTCTATGTGTGGAGATAGTGGTCCATGATCCGTCGCCGCCATTCTTCACGTAAAGGGTCTGTACGGTGGGATCCTCGCGGCGGGCGAAGAGTGACGCCGCCCTCTAGGTTGCTGCCAAGGTGCTGCTTGATAACCATGAGGTTGGCTTCGGGATCAGTGAGCCAGTCCGCGCCTTTCCACGCCGGATTGTTGTTGATCTGGCTGCCCAGCTGTGTCGATTGCTGCTGCAGCAGGTCCGCGGTTTTGCTGAAGTGCTGCGCGAGGGTGCGCAGTGGATCGACGTCGGCGCCCCACAAAGTCCCTGCCACCAGGATTCCCCCAATTTTCATCCCGCAGCAGTTCAGCGCTCTGCAGGCCCCAGCCTCAGGCAGGATCACAACGGCCGCGTTGGGTTGTCCTGCCCATGCACGGCAGTATGCACTAACCCCGGTCCGACTCCTCCAGCACGGCAGCCTTCCGGGCCCGCAGCGCGAAGAACGCGCCGAAGGCGAAGGCTTGGGTGACGACAACCAGCACGATTGCACCGGCGATCTTGTTGCCGCCCAGGATCATGGTCAGGCCGACGATCGCGGACAGGAGCGCCAGCAGGGGCAGCAGCATGTAGCCCAGGACAAACAGGGTTTCGGGTTTCTTCAGCATGTTCCTAGCCCTCGGTCCGTGACCATTTGGTGAATCGGTAACGCGTGCCGTTGGCGGCTGTCAGCCAGCCGTCCGGCGGGACGGAGGCGGACGCCACCCAACTGGGACCAAGCTCGGGAGCGAACGTGTCGCCGTCGGCCTTCATGTCGATGGTGGTGACCACGGCAACGTTGGCGAGGTCCGTGGACTGGCGGAAAACATCGCCACCGCCCAGGATCCAGACCGTTTCGCCGCCGTCGACAAACTGCGACTCAAGGAGCGCGTCATCCAGCGAGGGAACCACGACGGCGCCCTCCGCCTCAGGCGTACTGGCCCAGCTTTTCTGCCGGGTGATGACGATGTTCGTGCGGCCGGGCAGGGGGCGGTACTTGTCCGGGAAGGACAGCCAGGTCTTGCGGCCCATGATGACCGGGTGCCCGGTGGTGAGGCGGGTGAAGTGCTTCAGGTCCTCGGGCAGGTGCCAGGGCATGTCCCCGTCCTTGCCGATGACGCCGTCGGACGTCTGAGCCCAGACCAGGCCGACGCCGGTGATGGAGGCGGCGAGCTCCTCCGTGAAGGACTGGGGATCGGTGAAGTTTTCGGTGCTCATACGGCGATCGGTGCCTTGATCGTGGGGTGGTGCTTGTAGCCCACCACCTCGAAGTCCTCCAGCGTGTAGTCGAAGATCGATGCCGGCTTGCGGGTGATCTTCAACTGCGGGTATTCGTACGGCTCGCGTTCCAGCTGCTTGAGGACCTGGTCCATGTGGTTCTCGTAGATGTGCACGTCGCCGCCGGTCCAGATGAATTCGCCGGGCTCAAGCCCCACCTGCTGGGCCACCATGCAGGTGAGCAGTGCATAGGAGGCGATGTTGAACGGGACGCCCAGGAACATGTCCGCCGACCGCTGGTAGAGCTGGCAGGAGAGCTTGCCGTTGGCCACGTAGAACTGGAAGAACGCGTGGCAGGGCGGCAGCGCCATGTCGTTGAGTTCGGAGACATTCCAGGCGGACACGAGGTGCCGCCGGGAGTCCGGGTTGGACTTGAGGTTCTCGATCAGTTCGGCGATCTGGTCGATGTGCCCGCCGTCCGGTGTGGGCCAGCTGCGCCACTGCACACCATAGACCGGGCCCAGGTCGCCGTCCTGGTCCGCCCATTCGTTCCAGATGGTGACGCCCTGGTCCTGCATCCACTTGATGTTGGTTTCACCGCGCAGGAACCACAGGAGTTCAACGGCAACGGACTTGAAGTGGACCCGCTTGGTGGTGATCAGCGGGAAGCTTTTGGCCAGGTCAAAGCGCATCTGGCGGCCGAAAACGCTGGTGGTTCCGGTTCCCGTGCGGTCCGACTTATGGGTGCCGGAGGCCAGGACATCGCGCAGGAGGTCTTCATAGGGAGTAGGGATGCTCACGCCCCAAGTCTACTGGCTGCCTAGTCGTCGAAGGGTTTGAACTGCTCCACCGCCACAACCCGTTTCATTCCGCCGTTGGCCACATGGCACACCACCACCTCGCCGGGGGACAGGTAGGGCTCGCGGCCGGGCAGGAGCTTCGCCAAGGGTGCCGGCGTATGGGTGGCCACCTGCTTGAGGACGGTGGGCAGTGCCGGCCGGTGCGTGCAGACAACCACGGGCCGCTGCTTGTCGAAAAGGGATTCGATGACGGCCGCGGTCTTCTTGGGACTGCGCTGGTGCTTGTGTTCGGTCAGGCCTTCCGCCAGCTTCACTTTGGCCCCCGCCGCCCGCGCGTAGGGGGCCACGGTTGCCACGCAGCGCAGCCATGGGCTGGTGACCACCCGCATGGGCTTCCACACATCCAGGAGCCGGCCGACGGCCTGTGCCTGGCGGTTGCCTGTGGCCGCAAGCGGACGCTCGCCCTCTGCCTTGCTCCAGGATGAGCGCGGCTTGGCTTTGGCGTGCCGGAGCACCAGCAGCGGCCACGTGTCCAGGGTGCCCGCTTCGTGCGCGTCCCGCAGGTGTTCAAGGGGCGCGACGTCGGAAGGGTTGGACAGCAGGCCGGCCGCCTTTTCTGGGGCGCACCACATGACGCTGTCCACCTCCTTGCCGTCCGGAACCAAGGTGTCGCCGTTGACTTTGACCGCCCAGTAGTAGACCTTCTTGAGGCCCGACGCCACGTGGTAGTGAATAGGCGGCAGCGGTATGCCCAGGGGCGCGCGGAGGCCGATCTCCTCCCACACCTCACGGACGGCGCATTCGGGAATGGTCTCGCCGTTGTCGATCTTTCCCTTGGGCCAGGACCAGTCGTCATAGCGCGGGCGGTGGATCAGCGCGACTTCCAGGAGGTCCTTGTTGACCCGCCACGGGATGGCGCCCGCAGCGGTTACGGCTACGGGTTCCCCCGGGTGGTCAGTCTGGTCGGCTACGAGTGCATCGCTCGACAACGCGGCTGCCTATCGCCGGCTCAGGCTGCGTTGACGCGGCCGGGACGCCAACAGCCAGGACTGGACATCCTCAAGCGGCTTCCCGTCCTCGGACAGGTGGTGCCGGTTCCAGCGGCCCTCGTTGTCCAGGTGCCAGCTGGATGTTTCCGGCGCCATGTAGCGCTTCATGAGGTCCAGGACATAGGCGATGTCGTCCGCGCTGGCCAGCTGGACCAGCGCCTCCACCCTGCGGTCCAGGTTGCGGTGCATCATGTCGGCCGAACCGATGTACACCACGGGATCCCCGCCGTTGGCGAAAGCGAACACCCTGGAGTGCTCCAGGAACCGGCCCAGGATGGACCGGACAGTGATGTTGTCGCTCAGCCCGGGAACGCCGGGGCGCAGCGAGCAGATGCCGCGGACCACCACATCCACCTTGACCCCCGCCTGCGAGGCGCGGTAGAGGGAATCGATGATGGCCTCATCGACCATGGAGTTCACCTTGATCTGCACATGTCCCGGCACGCCGGCCCTGGCGTTGCGGATCTCGGTCTCGATCCGGTCGATAAGTCCCGACCGGACGGAACGGGGTGCCACCAGGAGCCGTTTGAAGGTCGATTTCGGTGCGTAGCCGGAAAGCTGGTTGAACAGCTTGGACAGGTCCTCGCCCACCTGTTCGTTCGCCGTCAGCAGGCCCAGGTCCTCGTAGTAGCGGGCGGTCCGCGGGTGGTAGTTGCCGGTGCCGATGTGGCAGTAGCGGCGGAGCCCGTCCACTTCCTGGCGGACCACCAGCGACAGCTTGCAGTGCGTCTTCAGGCCCACGATCCCGTACACCACATGCACGCCGGCCTGCTCCAGTTTGCGGGCCCAGGAGATGTTGGCCTGCTCATCGAAGCGCGCCTTGATCTCCACCAGGGCCAGGACCTGCTTGCCGGCCTCGGCGGCATCAATCAGCGCGTCAACGATGGGGGAGTCGCCGGAGGTGCGGTACAGGGTCTGCTTGATGGCCTGCACCTTGGGATCCGCCGCGGCCTGTTCCAGGAACGCCTGCACCGAAGTTGAGAACGAATCGTACGGGTGGTGCAGCAGGATGTCGCGGCGGCGCATGGCGGCAAAGACGTTCGCCGCCTTGGAGGTCTCGGACTCATTCAGGTACCGGGACGTGTGCGGCACGTGCTTGGGGTAATGCAGGTCAGCGCGGTCGATTCCGGCGATGACGGACAGGCCGCGAAGGTCCAGTGGAGCCGGCACCGAGTAGACCTCGGATTCCTCCACGCCCAGCTCGCGGATCAGCAGGGCCCTGATGTTGGGGTTGATGTCGTTGGCCACCTCCAGCCGGACGGGCGGGCCGAAGCGGCGGCGCAGGAGTTCCTTCTCCAGGGCCTGCAGGAGGTTTTCGGCGTCGTCCTCCTCCACCTCCAGGTCCTCGTTGCGGGTGACCCGGAAGGTGTGGTGTTCCAGCACCTCCATGCCCGGGAACAACTTGTCCAGGTGGACGGCGATGACTTCCTCCAGCGCAATGAACCGGGCCACCCGCCCGGGCACCGCGCCGGCGCGGGGGCCGTCGATGGAGATCAGGCGGGGCAACTGGTCCGGCACCTTCAGGCGGGCGAAGAGCTCCTTGTCGCTGACAGGGTTCCGGACCACCACGGCCAGGTTCAGTGACAGGCCCGAAATGTAAGGGAAGGGGTGGGCAGGGTCAACGGCCAGCGGGGTGAGGATGGGGAAGACTTTTTCCGCAAACATCACGCTCAGCTGCTGCTTGGCGGCGTCGTCCAGTTCGTCCCAGTGCATGAGGTGGATGTGCTCGTAGGCCAGGGCCGGGCGGATCTGGTCAGCGAACACCTGGGCGTGCCGTGCCTGGAGCCGGTGGGCTTCCTCGCTGATCCGCTCCAGCACCTCGACGGGGCTCAGGCCGGCGGGGGAGGGGACGGCGAGTCCCGTGGCGATACGGCGCTTGAGGCCAGCCACGCGGACCATGAAGAACTCGTCCAGGTTCGACGCGAAAATGGAGAGGAAGCTGACGCGTTCCAGCAGATGCAGGGTGGGGTCCTCGGCCAGTTCCAGGACCCGCGAATTGAACGCGAGCCAGCTCAGCTCGCGGTCCAGGAACCGGTCAGGCCGGATGTCGCCTTCCGGCTGCAGGTTCGGCGCGAATTCAGGGATGTCAATGCGGTCCTGGGTGGCCCTGGAGGCCGGTACCTCGGAGGAGCCGAAGCGTGCCCGTACAGGCGCCGCAACATCCTGGGACGTAGCTGTTCCGGAGGGTTCCGGGTTCATGGCTTCTCCTTTAGCTGGCGCGTTGGTGCCGGCGCTTCCGCCCCGCGCGGTTCCCTTTCAACCTTACAAGCATTCACCCACGCCACGGCCCCTGTTTCACGCGGGCGGGGGATTCTTCCGGCTGGTCCTGCCTACCCCGCCGCCGGGCCATACATGACGTCCATGTCCCAGCGCGTAAAGCCGAGCCGCCGGTAGAGGGCAACGGCCGCGGCATTGTCGGCGTCCACATAGAGCATGACCCCGTTCAGCCCGGAGTCGCGGAGGTGCCTGATGCCGGCGATGGTCAATGCCTTGCCCAGGCCCATGCCCTGGGCTTCGGGTGTCACGCCCACCACGTACACCTCGCCGATGGCTGGGTGCGAGCCGTGCCGGGGGTGGACTTTGGTCCAGTGGTAGCCCAGAAGGCGGCCGGCCCGGTCCTCCGCCAGGAAGAACCCGGCCGGATCGAACCAGTCCTCCGCCATGCGCGCCTCGAGGTCCGCCCGGGTGAGGTTCCCCTGTTCCGGATGGTGGGCGAAGGCGGCCCTGTTGGCGGCCAGCCAGGCGTCCTCATCCTTGCCCGGCACGAAGGTGCGGATGGCCACCCCGTCCGGGAGGCCGGCGTCGGGAAGCTCCGCGCCCGCCGTCGTCATCCGCATCTTCCACAACTCACGCACCGGCGCATAGCCGTACCGCGCAGCAAGGTCGGCAGCTGCCTCGTGGTTGCCGTGGGACCAGGCGTTCAGCCCGCCAAAGCCCCGGACCTCCTTGAGGGCCCCCACCAGGCGGTCCGCTACGCCCTGGTTCCGGTAGGAGGGGTGGACGGCGATCTCCAGGATGCCGTGGCCGTCCGGCTCCTCAACCACGACGGCGAAGCCCGCCAGGTCCTGTCCGGTCGCCGGATCGGAGTCCTCGTCGGGTGCATACAGGGCCAGCGTCAGCAGGGTGTGCTCCGCGGAGTCCCCGGCGCGCATGGTCACCAGGGTCTGCTCGGAGATGGAAGGGTTTCCATCCGATTCCTCAGCCGCGGCCAGGAGGTCGCGGCAGTCCTTCAGGAGTTGCTGGTCAACTCCGCCCCGGACGACATGGACGGGCCACTTCTGCGGATGCGCTGGAGTCATGAGCCAAGGCTATACGTCAATGGCGCGCCGGGGCTTAGGCCTCGGTGAGTTCGTCTTCCTGCTGCCGGACGAGGGTGAGGCGGTAGCCGACGTTCCTGACCGTGCTGATCAGGTTCTCGTGGTCCGCGCCGAGCTTTGCCCGGAGGCGCCGGACGTGGACGTCCACGGTGCGGGTGCCGCCGTAGTAGTCGTAGCCCCAGACTTCGGTGAGGAGCTGCTGCCGGGTGAACACGCGGCCTGGATGCTGGGCCAGGTATTTCAGGAGCTCGAACTCCTTGAACGTCAGGTTCAGCGGGGCGCCGTTGACGCGTGCCGTGTAGCTTGCCTCGTCGATGATGACGCCGGCGGCGCGGATCTCACTCGGAGCGTCTTCCTGCTCGGGGACTGCCCGGGCAACGGACAGCCGGATACGCGCCTCCACTTCGGCGGGTCCGGCGGAATCGAGGACGATGTCGTCAACGGCCCACGCGGAGGAAACGGCGGCCATGCCGCCTTCTGTGAGGATCAGGACCAGGGGAGCGCTCAGCCCGGTGGCTTTCAGGAGCTGCGTGAGTGAACGGGCGCCCACCAGGTCCTTGCGGGCATCCAGCAGGACGATGTCGCAGGGGTCTGTCTCAAGGAGGGCCGTGGGCTCGGCCGGGAGGATGTGGACCCTGTGGTTCAGCAATTCGAGGGCAGGCAGGATGTCCACCGAAGAACCGGTGCTGTTGGTCAGTAACAGGATGTGCGACATTGTTCCTCCAAGGGCCGTCCGCGCATCATTGGGCGACTGAACCGGATTCTCACCGGCCGGTACTGGCTTCCTGCACGAGGCTCTGGGCCGTCAGCACGCCGCCGGCCAGCTACCTCAGCAGGGAGCGTAGCTGAACCTTGAGTATACCCGGCGGCCTCCTCCAGGCCACAGATCCAGGCCGCGGACGGGAGCGTTTTGCGACATATGCCCTTCACATAAGGCAGGATTGAAGCAGGGCGGACCAGCCCTGCCATGAGGGGGCGGACCAGCCTTCCGGCCAACGCCAGGATGGGAAAACAGCGCAGTGAGTGCACCGACGAAGCACAGGCCGGGCCCTGCATGACGGCGGACCTGCAGGCACCCGTGCGTTCGCTGGGTTCCTGGACCATCGGCGTTGTCGGCATCGCCGGCCTGGCCGCCATCATCGCCGGGGTCTATGCCTCGCCTGAAGCACTCGTCGCCGTCGGTGTCGCCATCGCCGCCGCAGTGGGGATCGGGTGGCCGCATTTCCTCCGCATCCCCGCCAAGAAGACCCTTGCCGCCGTCATCGCCCTGCCGGGCGCAGGCGCTGCCGTGGCGGCCGGCGTGGCGCCGGCCCCGGGCTACCTGGACTGGACGCCGGCCTTCGTGGCGCTGGGAATGATGGCGGTGTTTGTGGTGCAGTTGGTCCGCGGTACGGGACAGGCCCAGCGGCTGGAGTCCACACTGGGCTGCTGCGCCGGTGTCCTGCTGTCCTGCCTCGGCGCCGGCTGGGTTGCCGGAGCGCGGTTCAACGGCGTCCGCGAAATGCTGCTGGTGGCGGCAATCAGTGCCGCGGTGGCCCTGCTGGCCGGCCTTATCCGCTGGCCGGACAGCATCATTGCTCCGCTGGGCATTGTCCTGGCGGGCCTGGCCGGGCCGCTCGCCGGACTGGTCCTGTCGGACATCGCCGTCCTGCCGGCCGCGGTCTTCGGCGTGGTGGTGGGCGCGGTCCTGGCAAGCTTCCGCAGACTGGCCACGCTCCGCGGCGCCCCGCTGAATTTTGCGGCCGCACTGAGCATGGGCCTGGCCCCCGTCTCAGCGGTGGGATCCCTCGCTTACTTCATAGACAAACTACTCATCTACTAACGGGTTAGGATGGCACCATGTCCGTACTTGCTTTTGAAATCTTCTTCCTTGTCCTGCTCGGCATCGCGAGCCTGTCCATGGCCTGGTTCGCCGGATTCGTGGTCTACCGCCTCTTCAAGGGCCAGAAGTAGCCACCCCTCTTCCGGAGCCGGCCGTATCTCGAGGTAGTACAAATGCCCATTGAGATTCCTACAGATCTGACCCCTGAACTCGTCCCCCTTTCGTGGCTCATTGGCGAGTGGGAGGGCCGCGGCCGGCTGGGCAGCGGCGACGAGGATTCGGAACACTTCCTGCAGCACGTCTCCTTCACCCACAACGGCCTGCCGTACCTGCAGTACCGGGCCGAGAGCTGGTTGACCGACGACGAGGGCACGCGCCTGCGGCCGCTCACCGTTGAGACCGGCTTCTGGGCGCTTGAACGCAAGCAGCTGGATGCCGACGGCGGCCCGGGCCTGGTGCCTGCCGACATCGTCCCGGTGTTGAAGAGTGCCGATGAGGTGGAGGCGCTGCGCAACAAGGACGGCGGCTTCGACATCTCGGTGTCCATCGCCCACCCAGGCGGCATCACCGAGCTGTACTACGGCCAGATCAAGGGCCCGCAGATCCAGTTGACCACCGACATGGTGATGCGTGGCAGCCACTCCAAGGAGTACAGTGCGGCCACGCGGATCTTTGGCCTGGTGGACGGCAACCTCCTGTGGCGGTGGGACGTGGCGACAGGCGGCGAAACCGGCAAGGGCCTTGAAGCCCACGCCTCCGCGTTCCTGCATAGAGTCTCCTGAACAGGAAAGAAACCTCATGGAAGACGGCACGGATCAAGCACGAAAGCCCAGCGGCTACGGCGACCTCAAGGCCGTCTTCTTCAACGGCACCCTGAAGAAGTCGCCGCAGACATCCAACACGGACGGGCTGATTGCCATCAGCCGCCGCATCATGGAAAAGCAGGGTGTCAGCACCAGGGTGATCCGTACCGTGGACCACGACATCGCCAGCGGTGTCTACCCGGACATGACCCAGTACGGGTGGGCCACGGACGAGTGGCCGGATCTCTATCCCGCTGTCCAGGAAGCTGACATCGTGGTGGTGGCGGGCCCCATCTGGCTCGGTGACAACTCGTCGCAGACCAAGAAACTTATCGAGCGCCTCTACGCCCACTCCGGCCAGCTCAATGACAGGGGCCAGTGGGCCTTCTATCCAAAGGTGGGCGGCTGCCTGATCACCGGCAACGAGGACGGCATCAAGCACTGTTCCATGAACATCCTCTACAGTCTTCAGCACATCGGCTTCAGCATCCCGCCGCAGGCCGACGCGGGTTGGATCGGGCCGGTTGGTCCGGGCCCAAGCTACCTGGATGAAGGCTCCGGCGGCCCGGAGAGCGACTTCACCAACCGCAACACCACCTTCATGACCTGGAACCTCCTGCACCTGGCAAAGATGCTGAAGGATGCGGGCGGCTACCCGGCCTACGGCAACCTGCCCAACGAATGGAACGCCGGTACCCATTTCGATTTCGAAAATCCGGAATACCGTTAGCCTCCAAGGACTTCTACTTCATATGACTACGCCCAGCCCCTTGTTGTCGCGCCCCGGCGCCGTCGAGGCCGGCGGCCCTGACGCCGGAGTCGCCGCCCACTACGGCGAGCCGCTGCGCGAGCAGCGCGCGCTCGCTGCCGGAACCGCCGTCGTCGACCTTTCCCACCGCGGCGTGGTCACCGTCACCGGCCCGGACCGGCTGAGCTGGCTTAATACCCTGTCCTCCCAGCAGGTGGCCGCGCTGAAGCCGGGGGAGTCCAGCGAGCTGCTGCTCCTCAGCGTCCAGGGCCGCATCGACTTTGACGCCCGGGTTGTCGACGACGGCGGGACCACGTGGCTGATCGTTGAGGCCGCCGAGGCAGCGCCGCTGGCGGAGTACCTCAACCGGATGAAGTTCATGCTGCGGGTGGAAATCGCCGACGTCTCGTCCGACTGGGCAGTAGTGGGCAGCACCCGGGCCGTCCCGGAGTGGTCCGGCCGCCTCGCCTGGCAGGACCCGTGGCCGCACGTATCCGCCGGCGGATACTCCTATGCCACCGTGTCGGAGGAGAACCATCCGGGGCTGGAGCGCCCCTGGTTCGAGTACCTCATCCCGGCCGCCGAACTGGAAGAGGCCGTCGCGGGGCGGTCTCTGGCCGGTGTCCTCGCCGCGGAAGCCCTGCGGGTCGCCGCCTGGCGCCCCCGAATCGGTGCCGAGACGGATGACAAGACCATCCCGCACGAGCTTGACCTGCTGCGCACTGCGGTGCACCTGGCCAAGGGCTGCTACAAAGGCCAGGAGACCATCGCCCGAGTCCACAACCTGGGCCACCCGCCCCGCCGGCTGGTGTTCCTGCAGCTGGACGGCTCGCAGCACACCCTCCCCGCCGCCGGCAGCCCGGTCATGGCAGGGGACCGGAAAGTCGGGACCGTCACCTCCGTGGCGCAGCACTACGAGATGGGTCCTGTGGCCCTGGCAGTCATAAAACGTTCCGTGGCCGCGGATGAGATACTGACCGTCCTGGACGGCGATGAGCCGTATGCGGCCGTCCAGGAAATCATTGTTGCCCCCGATGCCGGCCAGGTGGTGGGGCGCCAGACCGGATTCCTGAGGGGGCCACGCTGATGACCGAGCACACCGGGACCACGCCTGCCGGCGTTGGGACGACGGCAGCGGAAGGGCACGACGACGACGCGCTGGCTTTGGCGCAGGCGCTCTTCGAGGCTGCGCGTGAGGGGAGCGACGCCCTGCTGGGTGCCTACCTGGACGCCGGGGTTCCCGCCACCATGACCAACTCCGCCGGTGACTCCCTGCTCATGCTGGCCGCCTACCACGGCCACGCCGGCACCGTTGGGCTGCTCCTGCAACACGGCGCCGACGCCAACGCCGCCAACGACCGGGGCCAGACCCCGCTCGCAGGCGCCGTATTCAAGGGCTACACGGACGTGGCCCGGGTCCTGCTTGACGCCGGAGCGGATCCGGACGCCGGTGCGCCCTCGGCACGCGCCGCGGCGCAAATGTTTGCCCGCACGGAGATCCTGGACCTGCTGGGCTAGCTCTGCCCGGGTTCCGCCCGGCACCAACAAAAACTCCTGAAGGATGACCGAGTGGAAAACGTAGCAAAGCCCTGGCCGGCACTGTGGTCCCTGGTGATCGGGTTCTTCATGATCCTGATCGACACCACCATCGTGTCCGTGGCCAACCCCCGCATCATGGAGGGGCTGGACGCCGACATCAACTCGGTCATCTGGGTGACCAGCGCCTACCTGCTGGCCTACGCCGTCCCGCTGCTCATCACCGGCAGGCTGGGCGACAGGTTCGGGCCCAAGAAGCTCTACCTCTCCGGCCTGGTGGTCTTCACCCTCGCCTCGCTGTGGTGCGGCCTCTCAGGCGACGTCCGGATCCTGATCGCCGCCCGTGTCCTCCAGGGCCTTGGCGCCGCGATGATGACGCCCCAGACCATGGCCGTGATCACCCGGATCTTCCCGCCGGACCGCCGCGGCTCAGCCATGGCGGTCTGGGGCGCAACAGCGGGCATGGCGACGCTCGTCGGGCCCATCCTTGGCGGCGTCCTGGTGGACGGCCTGGGCTGGGAGTGGATCTTCTTCATCAACGTGCCCATCGGCGTCGTGGGCTTCATCCTGGCGCTGCGCAACGTCCCGGCCCTGAGCACCCATCCGCACCGCTTCGATATTCCCGGCGTCCTGCTGAGCGCCGTCGGGCTGTTCCTTCTGGTGTTCGGGATCCAGGAGGGCGAAACCTACAACTGGGGCACCATCACCGGGCCCATCAGCGTGTGGGGCCTGATAATCGCCGGCATCGTGGTGCTGGCTGTCTTCGTCCTGTGGCAGCGGTTCAACAAGGGCGAGCCGCTGCTGCCGCTGGCGCTGTTCCGGGACCGCAACTTCTCGCTGGCCAACATCGGGATCACCACCGTCGGCTTCACGGTGACCGCCTTCAGCCTGCCGCTGATCTTCTACTACCAGCTGGTCCGGGGCCTAACCCCCACACAGTCCGCCCTCATGATGGTGCCCATGGCACTGATCTCCGGCGGGCTTGCACCCGTGGTGGGCAAGCTGGTGGACCGCGTGAACCCGAAGTTCATCACGGCCACCGGGCTGGTGCTCATGGCGGTGGCGCTGCTGTGGAACTCGGTCCTGATGCAGCCGGATACGCCCATCCTGATGTTCCTGCTGCCCAGCGCCGTCCTGGGCTTCGCCAACGCCGGCATTTGGGCCCCGCTGAGCACCACTGCCACCAGGAACCTGCCGCCGCGCCAGGCGGGTGCCGGTTCGGGCGTGTACAACACCACCCGCCAGATCGGCGCGGTGCTGGGCAGTGCGGCCATCGCTGTGTTGATCCAGTCGCGGCTGGCCGCCGAGCTTCCCTCGGGAGGGCCGGGCGGGTCCGCCGGGGAAGGTCTGGCAATGGGTGGCTCGCTGCCCGGGTTCCTGCACGCCGGATTCTCGACCGCGATGGGCCAGTCCATTCTGCTGCCCGCCGGAGTGATCCTGGTGGGGGCGGCGGTGGCACTGTTCTTCGCCAAGCCGCAGCCGGTCCAGGGCTGGGGGACGCAGGGCCAGGACCAGGCGTCAGCGAAGGTGGACGCTGGTCTGGATTCCGCCGGCTGAGAGGCCAAGCTGCCTGGCCAGTGCCAGGCAGCCGGTGTTGCTGACGTCCGCACGCCACTGCAGCGTCAGCCCGGCGGCGAGGGCCTCGTGCGCCGCGATGGATGCGGCCAGCGAGCCCAGGCCGCGCCGCCGCCATTCCGGGTCCACCAGTACACCCATGTTGGCCAGCAGGCCCTCCCATTCGCCGTACGCACCGCAGGCCAGGGGCATGCGCCTGCCGTCCTGCTCATGCACGATGGTGTAGCGGTTTTCGAGGTCGGAGAGCCCCACTTCGTTGACGTCGTCCGGCGGGCAGCGGCCCTCCAGTTCAATGGCCTCCGGGTTCCCGTGCGAGACCGTGAGTTCCCCGGAGGGCTGCTGCAGCGGCAGGTCGTCGGCGAAGAACAGGGCGGCAGCGCCGAGCCCATGGCCGCCCCGGTCCCTGGTCAGTTTCAGCAGCGTGACGTGCTGGGCCATCTCCTCGTCCGGAATGTCCGTTGCGGCTTCGATGACGCTCTGCGGGCCCACCAGCGCGGAACTGCCAAACAACCGGACGAACTCGACGGTCCGGGCCGATTCGTCCGCCCGGACGATCCGTGCCCCGGAGACCAGGGCGTCCCCGAACGCGTCGTCGTCAAGGCCCAGCCGGCGTGCCCACGCCAGCTGGATGATGGCCGCTGAGCCGGGATCGAGTGTCATGGTCCCAGCCTAGGGCGGCCCACTGACTTAGCCGAACAGGACCGCGGCTTCGTCGTAGCGGTTTTGCGGGACGGTCTTCAGCTGGCCCAGGGCCTCTTCGAAGGCAACGTGCCGGATGTCGGTGCCCTTGAGCGCCACCATGGTGCCCCAGTAGCCTTCCACCACGGAATCGATGGCAGCCATGCCAAGCCGGGTGGCCAGGACCCGGTCGAAGGCCGACGGGACGCCGCCGCGCTGGATGTGGCCCAGGATGGTGGCGCGGGTTTCAATGCCGGTGCGTGCCTCCAGTTCGGGGGCGAGCTGGTCCGCGATGCCGCCCAGCCGGGGACGGCCGAAGGTGTCCAGGCCGCGCTCGGAGTGCGGGCTTTCCATGTGTTCGGGTACGAAGCCTTCGGCCACCACCACCAGGGGCGCGCGGCCACGATGATGGGCTTCCTTGACCCATTCGGTGATCTGCTCGATGCTGACCTTCTGCTCCGGGATCAGGATGGCGTGCGCGCCTGCGGCCATGCCGGCGTGCAGGGCGATCCAGCCCACGTGCCGGCCCATCACTTCGGCGATCATGCAGCGGTGGTGGGATTCGCCGGTGGTGCGGAGCCGGTCGATGGCTTCGGTGGCGATCTGCACGGCAGTGTCGAACCCGAAGGTGTAATCGGTGGCGTCAAGGTCGTTGTCAACGGTCTTGGGGACGCCGACGATCTTGAGTCCGGCGTCGGTCAGGCGCTTGGCGGCGGCGAGTGTTCCCTCACCACCGATGGCGATGATGGCGTCGATGCCCAGCCGGTCCATGTGGGCCTTGATGGCCTCCGGGCCGCCGCCGTTTTCGAACGGGTTGGTGCGGGAAGTGCCAAGGATGGTGCCGCCCTGCTTGGCGATGCCGCGGACCATGGTGCGGGGGATGTCGATGATGTCCCCCTCCACCACACCCCGCCATCCATCGCGGAATCCGACGAATTCCTGGCCGTGGACGGCGATGCCCTTAAGCACTGCGCCTCGGATCACGGCGTTCAGTCCGGGGCAGTCGCCACCGCTGGTGAGGATTCCAATTTTCATGTTCGGCTCAAATCCTGGAGAGAAGGTTTACAGGCAGAGCGCCACGCTGAGCTCACCTAGAAGTGTAATGGGGTGTGTGGGGTACGACACAAACCGGTTACATGGGGGTGCCCGGGCCGGGCAGTGCCGGGACAGGAAAGGCCCCTGCTGTCGGGGAGTGTCCGCGAAAGCAGGGGCCGTGGTCGTGGCCGATTTATGGTGCCGGCGCCAGTGTGTCCGGCGCCGGCGACTTGGCTGGTCAGGGCCGGTTGAGCGACCGGCGGTCCAGGAACGTCTGGAGCAGGATCTCGTTGCGCTGGTCCGGGAGGATCACCCAGGCCAGGAGGTAGAAGATCACGGCAGGTCCGGGGAGCAGGCAGAACAGCAGGAATGCGATGCGGACGTAGGCGACGTCGACGTTGAGCTTGGCCGCGATGCCGCCCAGCACTCCGCCGAGCCACCGCTGTGGGCCGCGCTGCAGGCCAAGGCCCCTGACAATGCTGAAGAACTTATCCATGGTTCAAGACTTCCCTGTAGTTGATGCGTTGTCACGTTTGCGGGCTGAGAGCAGGCCGCCGGCCACCAGGGCCACACCTGCGCCGATCATGAGGCCGATCAGGACGTAGGTGCCATTGAGTGTCACGATGCCCAACTGCGCCACGATGATGAGTGCGGCCAGCGCCAGGACGATCAGTCCCCACACCACCGTCCCCACCCTCGCCGGTGCCGGTCCGGCGGGGTCCTGGCCCGCCGTCGTCGGAATGTTGCTGCTGTCCATGTCAGTTGCCTTCCTGGATTGTGACGTTGCTGAACGTGCCGTCGATCCGCACCACCAGGTGGTTGCCGGGCTTGTCCGCGTTGTAGCTGCTTTCGCGGGTGGTGGTGCCGCCGCGCTGGCCGGTGGCCTCGTTAAGGTTTCCCATGGTCATGTCCGCCTTGATGTCGACGGGCAGGTTCTGCGGGATCACCACGGTCACGTTGCTGGCGGTGATGTCCAGGGGAACCACGACGTCGGACGTCAGGGGGGCGGTGGGTGACAGGCCCGTGAGGTCCACGGTGCCCCGCCCGGCGGTGATGTCGATGCCGCCGCGTGCCTCCTCAATGCTTGCCGGGTTCCAGTCCACTTGCTGGAAACGCATCCGGCCGTCGTCCAGCGTGTTGTAGATGCCGCCGGTAACCAGGGCGATTACGGCAAAGAGGCTCAGGACGCCGGAGGTGCGGCCGCGGAAACCCGCCACCAGGATGCCCAGGCCTAGCACTGCTGCCGCGCTGGCCCACACGATGGCGTTGGCGGAGCCGCCCAGGTCGATGATGTTTGCGGCATCCAGCGCCTTGAGGCCACCGCCCACCACCAGGGCCGAGCCCGTGGCGATGGCGACGGCGGGAGCGCCGGGGCCGGACGGCCGGGGCTTTGGCGGTTGCGGGGGCACCCACGGTGCGGGGTAGCTGCTTCCACCGGGAACGCCGCTGCCCGGCCCGCCTGTGCCCGGCCCGCCGCTGCCCGGCCCGCCTGTGCCCGGCCCGCCTGGGCCTGTGCTGCCTGAACCGGAGCCGTTTGGGCCGGCGGAGGTGCCTCCGACGGGAACACCGGTTCCGATAGGAGTGCCGTGTCCGCCCGGGCCATAGATACCGGTGGACGCTGAGCTGGTGGGGCCGCCGCTGTACCGGGGCGCCGCCGGGAAGCCGGGCGCCGGCCCGGAGGGCGTGCCTGCGGAGAACGACGAGGTGTAGTCCGCGCCCGGGCGTCCGGCCGGGTGGCCCGCGCCGGGGGCTGCCGGCGTGTGGCCTGCCATGGTGGGGTGGGACTTGTTGCGCTGGGAAAGGTAGTAGACCAAATAGATTGCGCCGGCCACCCAGAAGACGGTCCAGAGCAGTCCGCTGAGGCCGTTATGGCTCCAGCCCCAGAAGCCTCCGCCCAGGCCGGTGAGACCCAGGACCGTGGCAATCAGGGAGCCCGTCATGCCACTGGACCAGCGTCCGGCGCCGGCTTCCTGGACGTGGATCCGGCCGTCCGGTTCCGGCAGGAACGCCCATGCCAAGCCATAGAAGAACACGCCAATGCCGGCCAGGAGAGTGAGGACAATGAAGGCGCCGCGGATGATGATCGGGTCCACGTTCAGCCG
Organism: Arthrobacter sp. Soil761; assembly: GCF_001428325.1. Taxonomy (NCBI): domain Bacteria; kingdom Bacillati; phylum Actinomycetota; class Actinomycetes; order Micrococcales; family Micrococcaceae; genus Arthrobacter; species Arthrobacter sp. Soil761. The sequence continues at coordinate 27,019 of NZ_LMSF01000004.1, forward strand.
GTGGGCGATTCCGCTGCAGACGCCGCCGACCCAACGGTCGTTGCCCCGGTAAATGCCGTTGCTGCGGATCCAGCCGAAGAAGTCGGTGGAAGGAGTTGGGGCGGTGGGGCTGCTGCGGTAGGCATAGCCCTGGGTGTTATCAGCGGGATCAGGGCCCGGTCCGGCACCCGGATCAGCTGAGGGACCGGCGCCAAGACCACCTGACGGGCCGGCCGCGGGACCGGCACCCGGGCCAACCTCAGGCTCCGGAGGCGTTGCAGGGGAGGACGGCAGCGGCTCCGTGGGCCGCTCGCTGTCGGATCCGGGGATGGCCCCGGCAGGGTGTTCGTCGTCAGGGGAGGGGGTCTGCGAGTTCATACCTTGATCCTCCCGTCCGGGCCCGTCGCCGCTCTACTGGGGGATACCCTGAACGGCCCCTGAGCTGTCCCCGGTAAGCGGCCGGATACGGTCCGGGCAACCCTGATCCGTGTTTGGATTGATCCATGACAACCCTCCCGGTGCGCCCGCCCCTGGCACGGAGCAGCGACCGTGTCATCGCCGGCGTCTGCTCCGGCCTCGCCGCGCACCTGGGCTGGCCGGTCAAGAATGTCCGGCTGGGCATGGTCCTCGCCTCCTTCGCAGGCGGGGCCGGCCTGGTCTTCTACGCATGGCTCTGGATCATGGTGCCCACCGCGGACGAGGCCGCGCGCCGCAACGCCCGCCGGCCGGCGTCGCCCATTGCTCCCGCCGTCAGCCAGCTGGGACCGGGCCAGCCGCAGCAGGCCCAGCCGGCGCAGGAGACGGCGTCCGACGGCGGAGCACCAGCAGGTGCCGATGGGCCCGTTCCGGCCGGAGCGGGAGCCTCCGGAGAGCCCCCTTGGTTCCGGGCGCGCGGGATGCGGTACGGCAAGGAAATCCTGCTGGGCTGCGGGCTCCTGCTGGTGGCCGGCATCATGATTGCCCAGATGCTGGGCGTGGACGTGTCCCTGGGGACGCTGATCCCGGCTGCAGCTGTGCTGGGCGGCGCGTCGATCGCCTGGATGCAGCTGGATGAGACGCGCCGCGCAGGGCTGGTGGACAAGACCAAAGCGGACCAGGCCGGCGGGTGGGGCAGGCTCGCTGCAGGACTGGCGCTGGTGGTAGCAGGGGTCCTGGTGATGGTGTCCGGCTCGGGCTCCTGGGAACAGACCTGGCTGGCGCTGTTGGCGTCCGTGGCCGTCCTGGGCGGCGTGGTGCTGGTCCTGTTGCCGTGGGCGCTGAAGTTTTGGCGGGACCTGGAATCGGAACGCGCCGGCCGGATCCGGGAGACGGAACGGGCGGAGATCGCTGCCCACCTCCACGATTCCGTGCTGCAGACACTGGCACTGATCCAGCGGCGCGCCGGCAACGAGCATGACGTGGTCCGCCTGGCCCGTGCCCAGGAACGCGAGCTGCGCGGCTGGCTGTTCCAGGACCCCGGCCGTGAAAGCGGACAGCTTTCAGACCGGATCAAGGCTGTTGCGGCGGAGGTGGAGGACCTGCTTGGCAACGCCGTGGAGGTGGTCACCGTGGGTGACGCCGCCATGACCGAGGCGCACGAAGCCCTGGTCCAGGCAAGCCGGGAGGCCATGCTCAACGCCTCGCGGCACGGTGGCGGAACCGTCTCGGTCTACCTTGAGGCATCGGACGGGCAGGCTGAGATCTTCATCAAGGACAGGGGACCCGGTTTCCAGCTGGGGGACGTCCCGGCGGACCGCCTCGGTATCAGGGAATCGATCATCGGCAGGATGAAGCGGCATGGCGGCTCGGCGGCCATCCTCAGCACGGGGGACGGTACCGAGGTCCGCCTGAGGCTGCCGGCTGCAGCAGAACACGCGGAAGGAAAATCATGAACACGACCCAGGGGACAAGTACCGGAAGCGCCCGGCCGGCAAACTCCGTGAGGGTGGTCATCGTGGACGATCACGCCATCTTCCGGTCCGGGCTGAAAGCTGACCTCGACGCCGGCATCCAGGTGGTGGGGGAGGCCGCCACCGTTGAACAGGCCATTGCCGTGATCGCCCAGCAGCGGCCCGACGTCGTTCTTCTCGATGTCCACCTGCCCGGAGGACTGGGCGGCGGCGGCCGGGAAGTCATCGCCGGCTCCGCCGCGCTCCTGTCCACCACCCGTTTCCTGGCATTAAGCGTCTCCGACGCTGCGGAGGACGTGGTGGCCGTCATCCGCGCCGGTGCCCGCGGATACGTCACCAAGACCATCTCCGGCGCCGAGATCACCGACGCCGTGTTCCGGGTGGCCGGCGGCGACGCGGTCTTCTCCCCACGCCTTGCCGGGTTCGTCCTGGACGCCTTCGGCACCGCTCCTGCGGATATTGCCGATGACGAGCTGGACAAGCTCTCCGCCCGGGAACTTGAGGTCATGCGCCTCATCGCCCGCGGCTACAGCTACAAGGAGGTGGCCAAGGAGCTCTTCATCAGCATCAAGACGGTGGAGACCCACGTGTCAGCCGTGCTGCGCAAGCTCCAGCTCTCAAGCCGCCACGAACTGACCAAATGGGCAGCCGAGCGCCGCCTCCTGTAGACGCCCCATCAGATCCTGCGCCTTTAAACCAAACGCCCCATCATCTTTCGGCCTTTAAACCCAAACGCCCCATCAGATCCTGCGCCTTAAACCCAAACGCCCCATCACCAGGTGATGGGGCGTTTGGGTTGTTCCTGCGGAAGGTGATGGAGCGACTACTGGGCCTTGCCCAGGAAGTCCTGCAGGCGCTGGACGCCCGTGGCGAGGTCGTCGTCGCCCAGGGCGTACGAGAGGCGCAGGTAGCCCGAGGGGCCGAAGGCTTCGCCGGGAACCACTGCCACCTCAACCTCGTCAAGGATGAGCGAGGCCAGTTCCGCGGAGGTCTGCGGCGTGGCCGTACCGGACGCGGTCGGGAATTCCTTGCCCAGCAGGGCACGGACGTCCGCGTACACGTAGAAGGCGCCCTTCGGCGTCGGGCATTCCACTCCGTCGATCGCGTTCAGTCCTGCCACGATCGCCTTGCGCCTGCGGTCGAACGCAACCTTCATTTCGTCCACGGCGGTCAGCGGACCGGACACGGCGGCGAGGGCGGCGATCTGCATGATGTTGGACACGTTGGAGGTGGCGTGCGACTGCAGGTTGGTGGCAGCCTTGATGACGTCGGCCGGGCCGATCATCCAGCCCACGCGCCACCCGGTCATGGCGTACGTCTTGGCAACGCCGTTGAGGATGACCACCTTGTCGCCCAGTTCGGGGGCCGCGGTGGCGATCGACGTGAACGGCACGCCGTCGTAGGTCAGGTGCTCATAGATTTCGTCCGTGACCACCCACAGGCCCTTGGCGGCGGCCCACTTGCCGATTTCCGCCACCTGCTCAGGGGAGTAGACGGCGCCGGTGGGGTTCGACGGCGAGACGAACAGCAGGATCTTGGTGCGGTCCGTCACGGCTGCTTCGAGCTGTTCGACGGTCACCAGGTAGTCCTGTTCGGGGCCGGCGAAAACCTCCACGGGGACGCCGCCGGCGAGCCGGATGGCCTCCGGGTACGTGGTCCAGAACGGGGTGGGAACGATGACTTCGTCGCCCGGATCCACCAGGGTGGCGAAGGTGTTGTAGACGGCCTGCTTGCCGCCGTTGGTGACCAGGACCTGGGAGGGGTCCACCTGGTAGCCGGAATCGCGGAGGGTCTTCTCGGCGATGGCCTTCTTCAGCTCGGGCAGGCCGCCGGCGGGGGAGTAGCGGTGGAACTTGGGCTGCCCCGCAGCCTCGATTGCCGCCTGCACGATGTAGTCCGGGGTGGGGAAGTCGGGTTCACCCGCGCCGAAGCCAATAACGGGCCGGCCAGCTGCCTTCAGCGCCTTGGCCTTGGCATCGACGGCCAGGGTTGCGGATTCGGCAATTGCGGAAATGCGTTGGGAAACGCGGGCGGCAGACATGGCAGGTCCGTTCTTCGCTTGCAGCCGGGTGGCTGGAATGTGGGATTCGACGAGTTCTACTCTATGCTGTTCACCGGACCCTCCGGGGAGCCGGTTTTGATTTATGACTGCCCTGCGCAGCACCTTTCAGGCCGGACTTCGGACGGACCGGGCCGGGCTGGTTTTACCTACGCGAAGTTCTTGCGTAGACTGGTTCACCGGTGTTGAAACACGGATGATGACGTGCGCCCCAGTTCAAGCTGGTGTTGGGTCGTCAAAGAGTGGAATTCACTCCATAGGGTAGTGGCGCAATTGGTAGCGCAGCGGTCTCCAAAACCGCAGGTTGCAGGTTCGAGTCCTGTCTGCCCTGCGCAAGCTGCTCCGGGCGAAAGCCCGGGGCAGGCGCAGCAACCATGGTTCTGATCAGGGCCGGGTAATCCACCATTGCAAAGATGAGCGAGGACCAGGTGACCGAAACAGCTGCCAGCAGCTCCAAGGGCCGCCCAGCTAAGAAGGAAGCCAAGGCAAACTTCTTCGCCCGCATTGCACTCTTTGTCCGCCAGATTATCGGCGAACTGAAGAAGGTTGTTGCCCCCACCCGCAAGGAACTGATCAACTACACGCTCGTGGTGCTGGTGTTCGTGGCCATCATGATGGTCATCGTCAGCCTGCTGGACATTGGTTTCGGAACCGCTGTCAGCTGGATCTTCGGCGGTACCGGCCCCAAGGACAGCTAAGGCTGCACAGTCCGCAGGCCGCGTGTTCCATCCGGGAAACCGGAAGGGATGCGCCGGTGTGCGGGATTGAGCCATTTAAATAGGCATGTTAGGCAATGAGGAAGCAGGAGACCAAGTGTCTGAGCAGGAGCTCGAGGTAACCGAGACGGGGCTGGAAGAATCCCCGGACGTCACGGCAGAAGCCGGTGAAGAGTCCGAGGTTGAGTCCTCCACGCCCGAATCCGACGACGCCGCCTCCGACGTGGTAGTTGCTGCCGAAGGCGATGCATCAGACGCTGACGGGGAAGACGAGTCCGCCGACGCCCTCGCCGCCGCGGCAGCAGCTGCAGCCGTGGATCCCGCTGAGGAGTTCAAGGCCAAGCTGCGCCGTCAGGAAGGTGACTGGTACGTCATCCACTCGTACGCAGGTTACGAAAACCGCGTGAAGGCCAACCTTGAAACCCGCATCCAGACCCTGGACATGGAAGATTACATCTTCGAAATCCAGGTGCCCATGGAAGAAGTCGTGGAGATCAAGAACGCCCAGCGCAAGGTGATCAACCGCGTCCGCATCCCCGGCTACGTCCTGGTCCGCATGGACCTGACCGACGCCTCCTGGGGCGCCGTCCGCCACACCCCCGGCGTCACCGGATTCGTGGGCAACGCCCACAACCCGGTCCCGCTGCGCCTTGACGAGGTCTTCTCCATGCTCGCCCCTGTATTCGAAGAGGAACAGGCCGAGAAGGGCAAGCCGGTCAACAAGCAGAATCAGGCTCCCGTGGCCGTCGACTTCGAGGTCGGTGAATCCGTCATCGTCAAGGAAGGTCCCTTCGAGACCCTTCCCGCCACGATCTCCGAGATCAAGCCCGAGTCCCAGACCCTCGTGGTGCTGGTCTCCATCTTCGAGCGCGAAACGCCCGTCACCCTGGCGTTCAACCAGGTCACCAAGATCTGAGAATCCTAGAATTCGTCCCGGCGCCGCCCGCTTAGCTGCACCGGAACGGCCGGCCGCCTTGCCATGGCGGCCAAAAACCTGAGGCACGCTCCTGTGCCCCAGGACGTTATTGAGAGAAGGACCCTACATTGGCTCCCAAGAAGAAGGTCACCGGCCTCATCAAGCTGCAGATCCAGGCAGGTGCCGCCAACCCGGCCCCGCCGATCGGTCCTGCGCTTGGCCAGCACGGTGTCAACATCATGGAATTCTGCAAGGCGTACAACGCTGCGACGGAAGCCCAGCGCGGAAACGTCATCCCCGTGGAAATCACGGTCTACGAAGACCGTTCCTTCACGTTCATTACCAAGACCCCGCCGGCTGCAGAACTCATCAAGAAGGCTGCAGGCGTCGCCAAGGGTTCAGCAACCCCGCACACCGTCAAGGTTGCCAAGCTGACCCAGGCCCAGGTCAACGAGATCGCCTCCACCAAAATGGAAGACCTCAACGCCACCAGCCTCGAAGGCGCAGCGAAGATCATCGCCGGCACCGCCCGCTCCATGGGCATCACCGTCGAGGGCTAACCACCCTTCCCGCTGTCCAGCGTCAGGTAGTTGACGACGACGGGCGGCACCGCCGGGACACCGGCACCAAACACATTGAAATGTTGGTCATCCGGGCCGGATAACGAACCGGATCACCGACTGTGGCAGGGCCAGCGCGGTCCGCAGACCACAACTGCACAAGGAGAAATAAGCAGCATGGCAAAGCGCAGCAAAGCATATGAGGCAGCAGCCGCCAAGATCGACGCGGAGAAGCACTACGCACCGTTCGAGGCAGTAACGCTGGCCAAGGACACCAACCCGTCCAAGTTCGACGCCACGGTTGAGGTTGCCTTCCGCCTCGGCGTTGACCCCCGCAAGGCCGACCAGATGGTCCGCGGCACCGTCAACCTGCCCCACGGCACCGGTAAGACGGCCCGCGTCCTGGTCTTCGCCACGGGCGACAAGGCTGAGGCCGCAATCGCAGCCGGCGCCGACTTCGTTGGTTCCGACGACCTGATCGAAAAGATCGCCGCCGGCTGGACCGACTTCGACGCCGCCGTTGCCACCCCTGACCTCATGGGCAAGGTTGGCCGCCTCGGTAAGGTCCTGGGTCCGCGTAACCTGATGCCGAACCCCAAGACGGGCACCGTGACCCCCGACGTCACCAAGGCCGTCAACGACATCAAGGGTGGAAAGATCGACTTCCGCGTCGACAAGCACTCCAACCTGCACTTCATCATCGGCAAGGTTTCCTTCGACGCCGTGAAGCTGGCCGAGAACTACGCAGCCGCACTGGAAGAGGTCCTTCGCCTCAAGCCGTCCGCATCCAAGGGCCGCTACATCCAGAAGGCCACCGTGGCCACCACGTTCGGCCCGGGCATCTCCGTTGACCCCAACGTCACCAAGGTGCTCACCGAGGCGTAAATCCTCAGCAGCGTCCCGTGCCTTCCGGCACTTCTGAAGGGACCGTCCGGCTACCAGCCGGGCGGTCCCTTCAGGCGTTAACGCCGCTTGCGCACCCTCGACAGCCGTCCACGGCTGGCTACGCTTGGGGAATGACGCAGCCGAACGCCCTGGTGATTTCCGCCGTCGTTGTTCCTCCGTCAACCGAGGGCGGCAGCGACTTTCAGGACTTCAACGACTGCCGGTCAATGCGGGAAGCGCACGAACTGCAGACATGGGGCGACCTTGACCGTGGCTACACCTACGCGGAGGAGGTGGAACACTGGCGCGGCACCGCTTACGAGGCGCGGCACCTCTTTGTCGCCCGGCTGGGCAAGGAACCGGTGGGCATGTGTTCGGTGACGCTGCCCCTGCGGGAGAACACCGCCACGGCAGGGATCAACGTCCTGGTGGCGCCGGCCTTCCGGCGGCGCGGGCTGGGGCGGCGGCTCCTTGACCACGCGGAGAAGGTGGCCCGCGCCAACAACCGGACGTCGCTGGATGGCTACTTTGAACTCCCTGCCCGCCTGGTGGATGACGCGGGTCCGCTGGTACCTGCCATGTCGGGGGCCGGGGGACTTCCTTTGGCTGACCCGGCCACCTCCTTCGCCCTGTCCGCCGGGTACCGGCTGGAACAGGTGGAGCGTTCCAGCCGGCTCGACCTCCCCGTTCCGGGACAACTGCTGGCGCGGCTGGAGGCTGATGCCCTCAGCCACGCCGGCGATTATCGGCTGACGGCCTGGGACGTGCACTGTCCGGACCCGTTGATCGCCCGGTACGCCGCCCTGCGGGCACAAATGAGCACCGATGCGCCCACCGCCGGGATGGACTGGGAACGCGAGGACTGGGACGCCGCCCGCGTGCGGGACGACGAGCAGGCGCTGGCCAGGAGCGGCGTGCACTCATCCGTGGCGGCGGCCCTGCACCGCCGCACCGGTGAGCTGGTGGCCTATACCGTCCTGACCTGGCGGCCGCTGGTGCCGGGGTCGCTGCTCCAGCAGGACACCCTGGTGTCGGAGGAACACCGCGGCCACCGGCTGGGCATGCTGGTCAAGGTGGCCAACCTCCGCCGCGCACAGGAAAAGTGGCCCCGGGCGCGCTCGGTCCTGACATGGAATGCCAGCGAAAACCAGCATATGCTGGCGATAAATACCGCACTTGGATTCAGGCCCGCTGGCTATGAAGGTGAGTGGCAGAAACGGCTGGGATGATGCCCGAATGGCAATAGACGTAAAGATCGAGCAGCTTTGGATCCCCGACTCACTGGACACCCCCGACGCAGCGGACTTCCTTGCCGCCGTCGAAGTCGGCCGCAAGGTGCGGATGGCCACGTGGGGCAGCGACGATCTGGCTTACGGTCCACTGGAGAAGCTGCTTGAGTTCGCGGATCCGTATGAGCGCCAGCTGATCCTCGTGGCCAAGGTGGATGACACCATTGTGGGAACGGTGGACATCGCACTGCCGCTGACTGACCACCTGGACCTCGCCGAACTCACTTTGGACATCCTCCCCGAGTACCAGCGGCAGGGCGTGGGACGGCGGCTGCTGGAGGCAGCCGAACAACTGGCAAGGGGGGAAGGGCGCAGCATGATCCTGGTGGACACCAACCACCCCGGCGCGTCCCTGTCTGAGTTTGAACAGGCCCTGCTGGTTCCCGGTACCGGCCAGGGGTTCGTGCCGCTGGAGAGCCGCGAAGTGGAGTTCGCGCAGAAGACCGGATACACGCTGCAGCACATCGAGCAGTTCAGCTCCTGCCGCTTGCCGCTGGACAGCAAGCTGGTGGCGGACCTCCAGGCTGAGGCCGAAGAAGCAAACAACGGCAGGTACAGGCTGCACCACTGGACCGACCGCTGCCCGGAACGCTGGCTGGAGGCCGTGGCCGTCCTGGAAAACCAGGCCGGGGCCGATTTGGATCCCTCGCTGGACGCGCCCGTTGAGCAGGAGATGGTGTTCGACGGCGGCATCCTGCGGGAGGCGGAGGACGTCGCCATCGCGCAGGGCCGCAGAACGGTGGTCACCGCCGTCGAGCACATCGCCACCGGAGCCCTGGTGGGACTGACCACCATCACCGTGCTGGCGCACCGGGCCGACGTCGTGTTCCAGGACGACACCCTGGTGCTGCAGGAACACCGCGGCAACAAGCTGGGCCTGCTGATTAAGGTGGCCAACATGGAGCGGCTCAGCGAGCAGTTTCCTGACGCCCGCATCATCTACACCTGGAACGCGCCGGAGAACCGGTACCTCCTGACCGTCAACAGGCAGCTCGGCTTCCAGACGGCCGGCGTCACCGGGATCTGGCAAAAAGAGCTCCCCACGTTGCACACCAGTACCAGCTGAGCCCCCGATTTGGCGGAGCGGCAACGCCTCGCGTAAGCTGGGAGTACCAAAGACCGTCGGTTGTTGGAAATCCACTCTCCTGAACATGGCTCAACTCTGCAGTTGTGCTCCGGAGGCCACAGTGGGTTTCCGGACGAAGGACCCTCAACGCAGGGCGGCCGGCGCAGGTGAACGAAGCAAAGCTCCGCGGTTCAGCCGTGTTGAGCCAAGCCCCGTGCATCTGCGCGGGGCGTTTTTAGTTTTAGCTCTCTTGAGCGGGGACCGTCGAATACCGGCACTATCCCCGGAAGGAGGGTTATGGCAACGCCTACCAAGGTTTCAGCAGTAGCTGAGATCACTAACGATTTCAAGGAATCGAACGCCGCTGTCCTGACCGAATACCGCGGGCTCACCGTTGCACAGCTCAAGCAGCTGCGTGTTTCTCTCGGCCAGGACACCAAGTTCGCGGTCGTCAAGAACACCCTGACCGCCATTGCAGCCAAGGAAGCCGGCGTCGAAGCATTCGACGGCCAGCTTGCCGGCCCCACTGCAATCGCGTTCATCAAGGGTGACGCAGTTGCCGCTGCCAAGAGCCTGACGGATTTTGCCAAGGCCAACAAGCAGCTGGTCATCAAGACCGGTTACTTCGAGGGCAAGGCGCTGGACGCCACCGAGGTTGCCGCACTTGCTGCCCTCGAGTCCCGTGAGCTGCAGCTCGCCAAGGTTGCAGGTGTCCTCAAGGCACCGGCCGCCGCAGCTGCACGCATCATCGACGCACTGCGCCTCAAGCTTGAAGAAGAGAACGGTGCACCGGCAGCTGCCGAAGCGCCCGCCGCTGAAGAAGCCCCCGCCGCTGAAGCTGAAGCTGCCGCTGAAGCTCCCGCTGCCGAAGAGAACTGATTCTCTTACCCCCACCAGACTCCGGTGCCCCTCAGGCCATGCGCCATTGCGGACACCACAACAGGAAGGACGCCTACCATGGCGAAGCTCAGCAACGAAGAGCTCATTGAAGCTTTCAAGGAACTGACCATCATCGAGCTCTCCGAGTTCGTCAAGCTCTTCGAAGAGACCTTCGAAGTTACCGCCGCTGCTGTTGCAGTTGCCGGCCCCGCCGGTGGCGGAGCTGCTGAAGAGGTTGAAGAGAAGACCGACTTCGACGTCATCCTCGAAGCTGCCGGCGACAAGAAGATCGCAGTCATCAAGGAAGTTCGCGCCATCACCTCCCTCGGCCTCAAGGAAGCCAAGGACCTGGTTGACGGTGCCCCCAAGGCTGTCCTCGAAGGCGCCAACAAGGAAGCTGCCGAGAAGGCCAAGGAGCAGCTCGAGGCTGCAGGCGCCACCGTTACCCTCAAGTAACAACGCCTTTTCCTCAGAAAACCCCGTCCACTCCGGTGGGCGGGGTTTTCTGCCTTAAACGGGTCTCCCGCGTTACGCGGGGTCGCTGATATCCGCCACAACCGCGTCCAGGGCTGCGGTCAGGGCATCGGCGTCAACGAACGCACTGTAGCCATGGGCGCCGGCCCCCATGGAGATCCGTCGCCCAGTGATCGTGGCGTCGGCATAGACCGGCCACGCGGTGGTGCTCCCCAGCGGAGTGATCGTGCCCCGCTCATAGCCGGTTGCCTCCAGCGCGGCAGCGGCGGGCGGGAGGGACAGCTTGTTGACGCCTACCAGGGCGCGGAGCTTGGGCCAGGAGATCTGCCGGTCGCCCGGGACCAGGGCGAACAAAAAGGTGCCGTCCTTGTGCTTGACCACCAGGGATTTGACGATGTCGGACGGGCTGATGCCCAGGATGCCGGCGGCCTCTTCGAGGCTCTTTGCTGCCGGGCGCTGCACCACGTCAACCTGCAGGCCGCGGGCCGCGGCGTCGGCCAGGAAGCGTTCCCGTCCGACGCCGTCCGTTCCGTTTCCGGATGCGCCCGCCATCAGTCGCGGTACAGCAGGAGGGCCTCGCCCTGCCCGCCCCCGCCGCAGAGGGACACGGCGGCTTTGCCCGTTCCGCGCCGTTTCAGCTCATGGGCTGCATGGGCCGCCAGCCGTGCGCCCGAGGCCCCGATCGGATGTCCCAGCGCGATGGCACCGCCGTGGATGTTGCACTTTTCCAGGGGATAGTCCAGGTCCTTCAGGGACTGTACCGCCACGGACCCGAAGGCCTCGTTGATCTCGATGAAGTCAAGGTCCGCAGTGCTCCACCCGGCCTTGCCCAAGGCGTTCATGATGGCGTTTGACGGCTGGGAATGCAGCGAGTTGTCAGGGCCGGCCACCTGTCCCGGCTTTCCCACCACGGCCAGGTACTCCAGCCCGTTCTCCTCCGCGTAGCCTCGGGATGCGAGCACCAGGGCGGCGGCGCCGTCGGACAGGGGAGAGGAGTTACCGGCGGTGATGGTGCCATCGGTGACGAACGCTGCGCGCAGGCCTGCCAGCGACTCCACCGAGGTGTTGGGGCGGACGCCCTCGTCGGAATCCACCACCAGGGGCTCGCCCTTGCGCTGCTTCACGCTGATGGGTGCGATCTCGCCGTCGAACGTTCCGTTCTTTGCCGCCAGCGCCGCGCGCTGGTGGGACTGGGCGGCAACGTTGTCCTGCGACGTGCGGTCAATGCCCAGCGTGAGGTTCCGTGTTTCCGTGGACAGGCCCATGGACTGGCCGTCGAAGGCATCGGTCAAGCCGTCATGGGCGGCAGCGTCCAGCGCCTGGATGGAGCCGTACGTCCATCCCTGGCGGGACCCCGGGAGCAGGTGCGGCGCCCGGCTCATCGACTCCTGGCCGCCGGCCACCACCACCGCGGCCTCGCCGGCACGGATCATCCGGGCGGCGTCGATCACCGCCGTCAGGCCTGAAAGACACACCTTATTGACTGTGACCGCGGGGACGTTCCAGCCGATGCCGGCGCCGACGGCGCTCTGCCGCGCTGGATTCTGCCCCGCACCGGCCTGAAGCACCTGGCCCATGATCACGGCCTCCACGTCGCCGGTGCCGACGCCGCTGGATTCCAGTGCGGCTTTGATGGCGTGGGCGCCAAGGTCCACGGCGGTGAGACTCGAGAGCTGGCCGTTGATCCGGCCCTGCGGAGTCCGTGCTGCCCCGAGGATGACAACGTCACTGTTGTCGGGAGAGTTGCCCATGGTTTTCACTTTCAGTCCGGTTCCGGTGTAAGCCACCAAGGCTATCGTGACCCTGGTCACCCAACTATTCAAACGCTGGAACCCCTATGTGCATTCCTGAATCAGTTCGTTCCACACGCGGCAGGGGAGAGGTCCCCATCGGCAGCGTTGTGCACGACGGCGGCCTCTTGCGTAGGGTGGACGGCGAGGCTTTGCAGGGGCACATGCTTTGCAGGGGGACAGATGGTCCGGAGCCGGGACGGACGGAGCGACACAGTGAAGACGACATCTATCGCGGCAGCCACGGCCTCCACGGCCTTACTGGCGGGCGGAATGATGGCAGGCTGCTCGGTGTCCACCCCGGCGCCGGCGGAATCGGTCCAGTCGACCGCATCGCCGGAGCAGACCCGGGATGCGGCCGGAAGCGGCCCCCTGGCCACCGGCGGCACAAGCCAGGGTGCCAGGGCAGGCGGAACCCGGGAAGCCTGCGAGCTCTTCAACAGGCTGGTGGCGGATTACTCCTCTGTTTCACCCACTGACTCCAAGGGCTATGAGGACGTGTACCTGAAGGCCCAGGACGCCAAGAACACTGTCTCCGGGGATCTGCAGGGACTGTTTGCCTCCCTGAGCCTGCTGGCCATCGACCACTCATCCGCGGCGGAGGCCGGAGCCAAGCCGGCGTCGGAGTCCCAGGACGCGGTGCGGGACGCCGTCTTCGCCAACTCCGCGGCTTGCACGGCGGCGGGCGTCACGCTCAGGCTCTAGCATCCGGGCGGCGCCCTAGGGGTCCCCAAAAATCAGGTGCTTGCAATCCGGCCGGATGTGGGGTAGACACGTAGGTTATTTTGCCGTATCGTAGATATTTGCGTCTTCCCTGTTTACCTTCAGCCTTCATATAGCGGTGGGCTTTGCCTGGCAGCTGGCAATGAACGTGCCGTAACAACGGTCACAGCATAGTCAGTATCAGGTCCCGGGTCATATAGCGGAACCGGATGGTAGCGCTGCGGAGTCACTCCGCAGGGTGCACAGCGGGGGAGATCTGAAAACGCCTGAAGGTCTGTGGAAGGATCCCTCTTGGTCGCCTCGAGCACCTCTAATAACGAAACCGCTAACACTGCCGACAGCACTGATGGTGCCACTCGCCGGCTCTCATTCGCAAAGATTCACGAACCTCTTGACGTTCCGAATCTGCTTGCCCTGCAGACGGACAGCTTTGACTGGCTGGTCGGCAATGAGCGCTGGCAGGCACGCGTGGCAAAGGCTGTCGAAGAAAACGATCTCAGCGTCGCCACCACGTCCGGCCTGTCGGACATCTTCGAAGAGATCTCCCCGATCGAGGATTTCCAGGGCACTATGTCCCTGAGCTTCTCCGATCCGGAGTTCGCTGACCCCAAGTACACCATGGCCGAATGCAAGGACCGGGACGCAACGTACTCGGCTCCGCTGTACGTCAAGGCCGAGTTCATGAACAACAACACGGGCGAAATCAAGCAGCAGACCGTGTTCATGGGTGACTTCCCGCTGATGACCGAGAAGGGCACCTTTGTCGTCAACGGCACCGAGCGTGTCGTCGTCTCCCAGCTGGTCCGTTCCCCGGGCGCCTACTTCGAGCGCGCCGCTGACAAGACCAGCGACAAGGACATCTTCACCGCGAAGATCATCCCGTCCCGCGGTGCCTGGTTTGAGCTCGAGATCGACAAGCGCGACCAGGTCGGTGTCCGCCTCGACCGCAAGCGCAAGCAGTCCGTCACCGTCCTGCTGAAGGCCCTTGGCTGGACCGAAGGCCAGATCCTGGAAGAGTTCGGCCAGTACGACTCCATGCGGGCAACCCTGGAGAAGGACGCCACCGAGACCCGCGAAGACGCCCTGCTGGACATCTACCGCAAGCTGCGTCCGGGCGAGCCGCCCACCGTCGAGGCTGCCCAGTCCCTGCTGGACAACCTGTACTTCAACTCCAAGCGCTACGATCTGGCCAAGGTTGGCCGCTACAAGATCAACCGCAAGCTGGGCATCGACCGCTCCCTTGGCGACAAGGAAGCTTCTGTCCTGCACGTTGAAGACATCGTCGCCATGATCAAGTTCCTCGTCGCGCTGCACGCCGGCGAGAAGACCATCAAGGGCACCCGCGATGGCCAGGAAGTGGACCTGCGCGTCGAAATCGACGACATCGACCACTTCGGCAACCGCCGCATCCGCGCCGTCGGCGAGCTCATCGAGAACCAGGTCCGCACGGGCCTGTCCCGCATGGAGCGCGTTGTCCGCGAGCGTATGACCACCCAGGACGTCGAGGCCATCACGCCGCAGACCCTGATCAACATCCGCCCCGTGGTCGCAGCCATCAAGGAGTTCTTCGGAACCTCCCAGCTGTCGCAGTTCATGGACCAGAACAACCCGCTCTCGGGCCTGACCCACAAGCGCCGCCTGTCGGCCCTTGGCCCCGGTGGTCTGTCCCGTGACCGCGCCGGCATGGAAGTCCGTGACGTGCACCCGTCCCACTACGGACGTATGTGCCCCATCGAAACCCCTGAAGGCCCCAACATCGGCCTGATCGGTTCGCTGGCATCCTACGGACGCATCAACCCGTTCGGGTTCATCGAAACCCCGTACCGCCTGGTCAAGGACGGCGTCGTGTCCGACGACGTCCAGTACCTGACAGCCGACGACGAGGCCGAGGTCCTGATCGCCCAGGCCAACGCGCCGCTGGACGAGAACAACAAGTTCGCTGAAGACACCGTGCTGGTCCGTGCCCGTGGTGGTGGGGGCGAGCCCGTCCTGGTTCCGGCCGCGGACGTTGAGTTCATGGACGTCTCCCCGCGCCAGATGGTGTCCGTGGCTACCGCCCTGATCCCGTTCCTGGAGCACGACGACGCCAACCGCGCACTCATGGGTGCCAACATGCAGCGCCAGGCTGTGCCGCTGGTCCGTTCCGAGGCCCCGTTCGTGGGCACCGGCATGGAGCGCGCTGCCGCCGTCGACGCCGGTGACGTTGTCATCGCCAAGAAGGCCGGTGTGGTCACCGAGGTTTCCGCCGAGCTCGTCATCATGCTCAACGACGACGGCACCGAGACCAACTACCGCATCAACAAGTTCGCCCGCTCCAACCAGGGCAACTGCTACAACCACCGCGTCCTGGTGAACGAAGGCCAGCGCCTGGAAGTTGGCGGCATCATCGCCGACGGCCCGGCAACGGACCAGGGCGAGCTCGCACTGGGCAAGAACCTGCTCGTGGCATTCATGTCATGGGAAGGCCACAACTTCGAGGACGCCATCATCCTCTCGCAGCGCATCGTTGCCGAGGACGTCCTTTCCTCCATCCACATCGAGGAGCACGAGATCGATGCCCGCGACACCAAGCTTGGTGCCGAGGAGATCACCCGTGACATCCCCAACGTGTCCGAGGAAGTCCTGGCAGGCCTGGACGAGCGCGGCATCATCCACATCGGTGCCGAGGTTGAAGCAGGGGACATCCTGGTTGGAAAGGTCACCCCGAAGGGTGAAACCGAACTGACCCCGGAAGAGCGCCTGCTGCGCGCCATCTTCGGTGAGAAGTCCCGCGAAGTCCGCGACACCTCCCTGAAGGTGCCCCACGGCGAGTCCGGCACCGTCATCGGCGTCCGCGTCTTCGACCGCGACAACGACGACGAGCTGCCCCCGGGCGTGAACCAGCTGGTCCGCGTCTACGTGGCCGCCAAGCGCAAGATCACCGACGGCGACAAGCTCGCCGGCCGCCACGGCAACAAGGGTGTTATCTCCAAGATCCTCCCCGTTGAGGACATGCCCTTCCTTGCCGACGGCACCCCCGTTGACATCGTCCTGAACCCGCTGGGTGTTCCGGGCCGTATGAACGTGGGGCAGGTGCTCGAAACCCACCTTGGCTGGGTTGCCAAGACCGGTTGGAAGATCGAAGGCGAGCCTGAGTGGGTCAAGCAGCTGCCGAACCTGCCGCGCGAGAGTGGCCCCACCACTGTTGCGACGCCGGTGTTCGACGGTGCCCGCGAAGAGGAAATCACGGGCCTGCTGGATTCCACCAACGTGACCCGCGATGGTGAGCGCCTGATCAACTCCTCCGGCAAGACCCGCCTGTTTGACGGCCGCTCCGGCGAGCCGTTCCCGGATCCGATCTCGGTCGGCTACATGTACATCCTGAAGCTCCACCACCTGGTGGACGACAAGATCCACGCACGCTCCACCGGCCCGTACTCCATGATCACGCAGCAGCCGCTGGGTGGTAAGGCACAGTTCGGTGGCCAGCGCTTCGGTGAAATGGAAGTGTGGGCGCTCGAAGCTTACGGCGCCGCCTACACGCTCCAGGAACTCCTCACGATCAAGTCGGATGACATCCACGGTCGTGTGAAGGTCTACGAAGCAATCGTCAAGGGCGAGAACATCCCCGAGCCGGGCGTTCCCGAATCCTTCAAGGTCTTGATCAAGGAAATGCAGTCGCTGTGCCTGAACGTGGAAGTCCTTTCCACGGACGGAACCAC
Source organism: Arthrobacter sp. Soil761 (assembly GCF_001428325.1). Classification (NCBI taxonomy): domain Bacteria; kingdom Bacillati; phylum Actinomycetota; class Actinomycetes; order Micrococcales; family Micrococcaceae; genus Arthrobacter; species Arthrobacter sp. Soil761. The sequence goes on from NZ_LMSF01000004.1 coordinate 43,945, forward strand.
AATTGAAATGCGTGACTCTGATGACGCAGTCTTCACGGCTGCGGAGGAACTGGGCATCGATCTGTCTCGCGCAGAGCCCAGCTCCGTAGAAGAGGTCTAGCAGGAGGTTTGCGACGGCGGGTGACCACCCGCCGTCGTACGCCCCCTCCCTCATCCCGCACCAAGACTTCAGAATTTAGAGAACAAGAGAGAACAGGGACCATATGTCCAGCGAATCCTCCTTCGGCCTCATGCAGATCGGCCTCGCCACCGCGGAAGACATCCGCGGCTGGTCGTACGGCGAGGTTAAGAAGCCGGAAACCATCAACTACCGCACGCTCAAGCCCGAGAAGGACGGCCTCTTCTGCGAGAAGATCTTCGGCCCGTCCCGGGACTGGGAATGCTACTGCGGCAAGTACAAGCGCGTGCGCTTCAAGGGCATCATCTGTGAGCGCTGTGGCGTTGAAGTCACCCGCGCCAAGGTCCGCCGTGAGCGCATGGGCCACATCGAACTGGCCGCCCCCGTCACGCACATCTGGTACTTCAAGGGTGTTCCGTCCCGCCTGGGCTACCTGCTTGACCTGGCCCCGAAGGACCTCGAAAAGGTCATCTACTTCGCCGCCTACATGATCACCAGCGTCGACGAAGCTGCCCGCCACGAGGAACTGCCCAACCTGCAGGTTGAGCACGACATCGAGAAGAAGCAGCTGATCGACAACCGCGATGCCGACATCGCCGCGATCGCCCGCGACCTCGAAGGCGAAATCGCACGCCTCGAAGGCGAAGGCGCCAAGGCTGCCGACAAGAAGAAGGCCCGCGACTCCGCCGACCGCCAGATGGCCAACGTGCGCAAGCGTGCCGACGCCGACATCGAGCGCCTCGAGCAGGTCTGGGACCGCTTCAAGAACCTGAAGGTCGCCGACCTCGAAGGTGACGAAGGCCTGTACCGCGAACTGCGCGACCGCTACGGCATGTACTTCGAGGGCTCCATGGGTGCCGAAGCCATCAAGAAGCGCCTTGAGAACTTCGACATGCAGGCCGAGTCCGACCTGCTGCGCGACGTCATCGCCAACGGCAAGGGCCAGCGCAAGACCCGCGCCCTCAAGCGCCTGAAGGTGGTCAACGCGTTCCTGACCACCAACAACAGCCCGCTTGGCATGGTCCTCGACGCCGTCCCGGTGATCCCGCCGGAACTGCGCCCCATGGTCCAGCTGGACGGTGGCCGCTTCGCGACCTCCGACCTCAACGACCTCTACCGCCGCGTGATCAACCGCAACAACCGCCTCAAGCGCCTGCTTGACCTGGGTGCTCCGGAGATCATCGTCAACAACGAAAAGCGCATGCTTCAGGAAGCTGTTGACAGCCTCTTCGACAACGGCCGCCGCGGCCGTCCGGTCACCGGACCGGGCAACCGTCCGCTGAAGTCCCTGAGCGACATGCTCAAGGGCAAGCAGGGCCGTTTCCGCCAGAACCTCCTCGGCAAGCGCGTCGACTACTCCGGCCGTTCGGTCATCGTCGTCGGCCCGCAGCTGAAGCTGCACCAGTGCGGCCTGCCCAAGCAGATGGCCCTGGAGCTCTTCAAGCCGTTCGTGATGAAGCGCCTGGTTGACCTCAACCACGCCCAGAACATCAAGTCGGCCAAGCGGATGGTGGAGCGCTACCGCCCGCAGGTCTGGGACGTGCTCGAAGAGATCATCACCGAACACCCGGTGCTGCTCAACCGTGCACCTACCCTGCACCGCCTGGGCATCCAGGCGTTCGAGCCGCAGCTTGTCGAAGGCAAGGCGATCCAGCTGCACCCGCTGGTTTGTGGCGCGTTCAACGCCGACTTCGACGGCGACCAGATGGCAGTGCACCTGCCGCTGAGCCCCGAGGCGCAGGCTGAGGCCCGCATCCTGATGCTGTCCTCGAACAACATCCTGAAGCCCTCCGACGGACGCCCGGTCACCCTGCCTTCGCAGGATATGATCATCGGCCTTTACCACCTGACCACCAAGCGTGTCGGTTCAGCCGGCGAAGGCCGCATCTTCGGTTCGGTTTCGGAAGCCATCATGGCGTTCGATGCCCGCGAGCTGCACCTGAACTCGCAGGTCAAGATCCGCCTCGAAGGCTTCGTGCCCTACGCCGGCTGGGAAGCTCCGGAAGGCTGGGAGCCGGGTCAGCCCGCACTCGTCCAGACCTCCCTGGGCCAGGTCCTCTTCAACGAGACCCTGCCCGAGGACTACCCCTGGGTTGAGGCTGTTGCCGACAAGGGCGAACTGTCCCGCATCGTCAACGACCTTGCCGAGCGCTACCCGAAGGTCGTCACCGCAGCAACGCTGGACAACCTGAAGGATGCCGGTTTCTACTGGGCCACCCGTTCGGGCGTCACCGTCGCCATCTCCGACATCGAGGTCCCGGCCGCCAAGCCGGAAATCCTTGCCGGGTACGAAGAGCGGGCCGCCAAGATCCAGGGCCAGTACGACAAGGGCCTGATCGACGACGACGAGCGCCGCCAGGAACTGATCGAGATCTGGAACAAGGCAACCAACGAGATCGCCCAGGCAATGCGTGACAGCCTGTCGCCGATGAACACCATCAACCGCATGGTGTCCTCCGGTGCACGTGGTAACTGGATGCAGGTCCGCCAGATCGCGGGTATCCGTGGCCTGGTGGCCAACCCGAAGGGTGAGATCATCCCGCGCCCCATCAAGTCCTCCTACCGTGAGGGCCTGTCGGTGCTGGAATACTTCATCGCCACGCACGGTGCCCGTAAGGGCCTGGCCGATACCGCTCTGCGTACCGCCAACTCGGGTTACCTGACCCGTCGTCTGGTGGACGTCTCGCAGGACGTCATCGTCCGCGAAGAGGACTGCGGCACCGAGCGTGGCCTGGTTACGCCGATCGCCGTCGCCGACTCCAACGGTGAACTCGTCCTGGACGAGAACGTCGAGAACAGCGCCTACGCACGTACGCTCGCCGTCGACGTCGTGGACTCCGAGGGCAACGTCCTCGCAGCCGCCGGCACCGACTGCGGCGATGTCGTCATCGCCGAGCTCTTCAAGGCAGGCATCACCGAGGTCAAGGTCCGCTCCGTTCTCACCTGTGAGTCCAGCGTCGGCACCTGCGCCCTGTGCTACGGCCGTTCGCTTGCCACCGGCAAGACCGTGGACATCGGCGAGGCCGTGGGCATCATCGCCGCACAGTCCATCGGTGAACCCGGTACCCAGCTGACCATGCGTACGTTCCACACTGGTGGTGCAGTTTCCGCCAGCGGCGGCGACGACATCACCCAGGGTCTGCCCCGTATCCAGGAGCTCTTCGAAGCCCGTACTCCGAAGGGTGTCGCCCCGATTGCTGAAGCAGCCGGCCGCATCACCATCGAAGAGTCCGAGCGCCAGATGCGCCTGGTCATCACCCCGGATGACGGAACGGAAGAGATCGCTTACCCGGTCCTGCGCCGTTCACGCCTGCTGATCGAAGACGGCGACCACGTCTCCGTCGGACAGAAGCTGATCAACGGCCCGGTGGACCCCAAGCAGGTCCTGCGCATCATGGGTCCGCGTGCGGCACAGAAGTTCCTGGTGGACGAGGTCCAGGGCGTGTACCGCAGCCAGGGCATCGGTATCCACGACAAGCATGTCGAGGTTATCGTCCGCCAGATGCTGCGCCGCGTCACGGTCATCGAGTCCGGCGAATCGGACCTGCTGCCCGGCGAGCTCGCCGAGCGCAGCCGGTTTGAGGAAGCGAACCGCCGCGTCGTGTCCGAGGGCAAGACTCCGGCTTCCGGACGTCCCGAGCTCATGGGCATCACCAAGGCGTCGCTGGCCACCGAGTCCTGGTTGTCCGCAGCTTCCTTCCAGGAGACCACCCGCGTCCTGACGCAGGCGGCCATGGAAGGCAAGAGCGATCCGCTGCTGGGCCTGAAGGAAAACGTCATCATCGGTAAGCTGATCCCGGCCGGCACGGGCCTCCCGCGCTACACCGAGGTCACCGTCGAGCCCACTGAGGAAGCAAAGGCCAACCTGTTCACCGGCCCCAGCGCATTCAGTGACTTCTCGTACGACACCCTGGGCGGTGACGGAGCCCCCGAGTTCCACGCCATCCCGCTGGATGACTACGACCTGGGCAACGACTTCCGGTAACCAACTCCGGTAGAGCCTTACGAGGGGATGGTCCCGCACCGAAAGGTGGGGGACCATCCGCTTTAACCCCCCGATTAAGGCATGGAGCCTGTCCGTGCTAGACTTGTTACCAATTGTTATTGTGGCAGTGGATGAGAGCGCCGGTATCAGCTGAAAAGCTGGACCAGAGCGACGTTTCCGGTTTGCAGGGTTCTTGTGCAACGTATGCCACATTTTTGCATGCCTAGGGACTTGTCCGACGCCAGTCGCCCCCGGGAATGCGATCCGACTATTAAGGCTTCGCCTTCGCCGCCCTGGAGATCTTCTTCAAGGCCCGGGCGGCGGGGCAACGCAACAGGAGAGTGGCCGGAAACAGCCACTCCGGATAAAACGGAGAACACGAGAGTGCCTACGATTAACCAGCTGGTCCGTAAGGGCCGCACGCCTAAGGTCTCAAAGACCAAGGCTCCCGCGCTTAAGGGCAGCCCCATGCGCCGCGGTGTCTGCACCCGCGTCTACACCACCACCCCGAAGAAGCCGAACTCGGCTCTGCGTAAGGTGGCACGTGTGCGCCTCAACGGCGGCGTGGAAGTTACCGCCTACATCCCCGGTGTTGGCCACAACCTGCAGGAGCACTCCATTGTGCTCGTTCGCGGTGGTCGTGTGAAGGACCTCCCGGGTGTCCGCTACAAGATCGTCCGTGGCGCCCTCGATACCCAGGGTGTGAAGAACCGTAAGCAGGCCCGCAGCCGCTACGGCGCAAAGATGGAGAAGAAGTAATATGCCTCGCAAGGGTCCGGCCCCCAAGCGGCCGCTCGTTTCGGATCCGGTATACGGTTCCCCGCTGGTAACCCAGCTCATCAACAAGGTGCTCGTTGACGGCAAGAAGTCCACGGCAGAGCGCATTGTCTACGGTGCACTCGAAGGCGCACGCGCCAAGTCCGGCGGCGACCCCGTTGCCGCCCTGAAGAAGGCCATGGACAACGTCAAGCCTTCCCTCGAGGTCCGCTCCCGCCGTGTCGGTGGCGCCACCTACCAGGTTCCGGTTGAGGTCAAGCCCGGCCGCTCCACCGCACTCGCCCTGCGCTGGCTGGTTGGCTACTCCAAGGCCCGCCGCGAGAAGACGATGACCGAGCGTCTCCAGAACGAAATCCTGGATGCGTCCAACGGTCTCGGTGCCGCTGTGAAGCGTCGCGAAGACACCCACAAGATGGCCGAGTCCAACAAGGCCTTCGCACACTACCGCTGGTAATACTCCCCGGACGCCGCCGGCTCAACAGAGCCGGCGGCGAACGCGTAGTCCATCCCAAAAGGAGACCCCGTGGCACAGGACGTGCTTACCGACCTTAGTAAGGTCCGCAACATCGGCATCATGGCCCATATTGATGCCGGCAAGACCACCACCACCGAGCGCATCCTGTTCTACACGGGTGTGAACCACAAGATCGGCGAAACGCACGACGGCGCTTCGACCACCGACTGGATGGAACAGGAAAAGGAACGCGGCATCACCATCACGTCTGCCGCCGTGACCTGCTTCTGGGAAAACAACCAGATCAACATCATCGACACCCCCGGCCACGTTGACTTCACGGTTGAGGTTGAGCGCTCCCTGCGCGTCCTCGACGGTGCAGTCGCCGTCTTCGATGGCAAGGAAGGCGTTGAGCCGCAGTCCGAGACTGTTTGGCGCCAGGCTGACAAGTACAACGTTCCGCGTATCTGCTTCGTCAACAAGATGGACAAGCTCGGTGCTGACTTCTACTTCACCGTAGACACCATCATCAGCCGCCTCGGTGCCAAGCCGCTGGTCATGCAGTTGCCCATCGGTGCCGAGAACGACTTCATCGGCGTCGTTGACCTGCTCTACATGCGCGCCCTGGTGTGGCCCGGCGATGCCAAGGGTGACGTGACCATGGGTGCCAAGTACGAGATCCGCGAGATCCCGGCTGACCTCCAGGAAAAGGCTGAGAAATACCGCGCGACCCTCGTTGAGACTGTCGCTGAGTCCTCCGAGGAACTCATGGACAAGTACCTCGAGGGTGAAGAGATCTCGATCGACGAGCTCAAGGCCGGCATCCGCAAGATGACCATCAACTCCGAGCTGTACCCGATCTTCTGCGGTTCCGCTTTCAAGAACCGTGGCGTTCAGCCCATGCTCGACGCAGTTGTGGACTACCTGCCGAACCCGCTCGACGTCCCCCCGATGGTCGGCCACGATCCTCGCGACGAAGAGAAGGAACTGACGCGCAAGCCTTCCTCGGAAGAGCCCTTCTCGGCTCTGGCGTTCAAGATTGCTGCGCACCCCTTCTTCGGCCAGCTCACCTTCATCCGCGTGTACTCCGGTCACGTGGAAGCAGGCGCCCAGGTGGTCAACTCCACCAAGGGCAAGAAGGAGCGCATCGGCAAGCTGTTCCAGATGCACGCCAACAAGGAAATGCCCGTTGAGGGCGCTACCGCCGGCCACATCTACGCAGCCATTGGCCTGAAGGACACCACCACGGGTGACACCCTGTGTGATGCCAACAACCAGATCGTGCTTGAGTCCATGAGCTTCCCGGAGCCCGTGATCTCGGTTGCCATCGAGCCGAACACCAAGGGTGACCAGGAGAAGCTCTCCACGGCCATCCAGAAGCTCTCCGCTGAGGACCCCACCTTCCAGGTGTCCCTCAACGAAGACACCGGCCAGACCATCATCGCCGGCATGGGCGAGCTCCACCTGGACATCCTGGTGGACCGCATGCGCCGCGAATTCAAGGTCGAGGCAAACGTGGGCAAGCCCCAGGTTGCCTACCGCGAAACCATCAAGCGCGCCGTCGAACGCCACGACTACACGCACAAGAAGCAGACCGGTGGTTCGGGCCAGTTCGCAAAGATCCAGATCGCCATCGAGCCGCTGGACACCGCCGAAGGCGAGCTGTACGAGTTCGAGAACAAGGTCACCGGTGGCCGCGTTCCGCGCGAATACATCCCGTCCGTTGACGCGGGCATCCAGGATGCACTGAACGACGGCGTCCTGGCCGGCTACCCGGTTGTCGGCATCAAGGCCACGCTGATCGACGGCGCGTACCACGATGTTGACTCCTCGGAAATGGCGTTCAAGATCGCCGGCCGTATGGCTTTCAAGGAAGCTGCACGCAAGGCGAACCCGGTTCTGCTCGAACCACTGATGGATGTCGAGGTCCGCACCCCTGAGGAATACATGGGTGAAGTTATTGGTGACCTCAACTCCCGCCGTGGCCAGATGCAGTCCATGGAAGATGCACAGGGCGTCAAGGTCATCCGTGCGCACGTTCCGCTGTCCGGCATGTTCGGCTACATCGGTGACCTGCGCTCCAAGACCCAGGGCCGCGCTGTGTACTCCATGACGTTCAACAGCTACGCCGAGGTCCCGAAGGCAGTTGCCGACGAGATCATCCAGAAGTCCCGCGGCGAGTAGTCCTTCCGGACTTTCAAAGCGAACACCTCGGTTGGGCAGTCCGCCAGCGGACAGCGCAGCCGGTGCAGGTGGCCGGGCCGGCCGGATTTATCCGGCAAGCCGGTCCGGCCCCTGCACGAACAGGCTCAGGGGATTAGTATTAGTTCCTGAATCTGCAATTTCACCAATCCAAAGCCCCCCAAGTAGACTTGCCTGAGTTCTACCGCGATAAGCGCGGCTGGAGGGCAAGCTATTTGAAAACGTTCTAGGAGGAACCTGTGGCAAAGGCAAAGTTCGAGCGGACTAAGCCGCACGTCAACATCGGCACCATTGGTCACGTTGACCACGGTAAGACGACGCTGACGGCCGCCATTTCCAAGGTGCTGTACGACAAGTACCCGGATCTCAACGAGAAGCGTGACTTCGCGTCGATTGACTCTGCACCCGAAGAGCGTCAGCGCGGTATTACCATCAACATCTCCCACGTGGAGTACCAGACCGAGAAGCGTCACTACGCACACGTTGACGCCCCCGGCCACGCTGACTACATCAAGAACATGATCACCGGTGCTGCCCAGATGGACGGCGCAATCCTCGTGGTTGCCGCTACCGACGGCCCGATGGCTCAGACCCGCGAGCACGTTCTGCTCGCTCGCCAGGTTGGTGTTCCCTACCTGCTGGTCGCCCTGAACAAGGCCGACATGGTTGACGATGAGGAACTGCTGGACCTCGTTGAAATGGAAGTTCGTGAGCTCCTGAGCTCTCAGGGCTTCGATGGTGACGAAGCTCCCGTCGTCCGCGTTTCCGGCCTGAAGGCCCTGGAAGGCGACCCCGAGTGGGTCAAGTCCGTTGAGGACCTGATGGCAGCAGTCGACGAGTCCGTTCCGGACCCCGTACGTGACCGCGACAAGCCGTTCCTGATGCCGATCGAGGACGTCTTCACCATCACCGGTCGTGGCACCGTTGTTACGGGCCGCGCCGAGCGTGGAACCCTCGCCATCAACTCCGAGGTCGAGATCGTCGGCATCCGCCCGGTCCAGAAGACCACGGTTACCGGTATCGAGATGTTCCACAAGCAGCTCGACGAAGCATGGGCCGGCGAGAACTGTGGCCTCCTGCTCCGCGGTCTGAAGCGCGACGATGTCGAGCGTGGCCAGGTTGTCGTCAAGCCGGGTTCCATCACCCCGCACACCGACTTCGAGGCCAACGTCTACATCCTCTCCAAGGACGAAGGCGGACGTCACAACCCGTTCTACTCCAACTACCGCCCGCAGTTCTACTTCCGTACCACGGACGTAACCGGCGTTATCACCCTGCCCGAGGGCACGGAAATGGTTATGCCTGGCGACAACACTGAGATGACCGTTGCGCTCATCCAGCCGATCGCTATGGAAGAGGGCCTCGGCTTCGCAATCCGCGAAGGCGGCCGCACCGTTGGTTCGGGACGTGTTACCAAGATCATCAAGTAGTACTTGCTGACCTAAAGGACAGCCCCGCTGCAGTAGCAGCGGGGCTGTCCTTTTTCGTTAAGGGGCCACTGGTACTGTTGCACCACTGAAAGGAGTTCATCATGGGATGGCTTATTTTCCTGATCATCGCGGTTGCCGTTGTAGCCGGGGTGTTCTGGACCAGGAAGTACTTCCGGCGCGAGATTGACCGGGCCAAGCGGATCAACAGGGCAAACAAAAACCAGTAGCAACGGCGTGAGCACAGCGATCTGCCGGTAGTCCTTACTCCTACTTTTCGGTATACCTAAATTCGGGGTATCCTCGTCATATCGACGCCCGCAACGACGAGGACACGCAATGGCTGTTTCAACAATGACGGCAGAATCCGCCACCCCCAGGATCTGGTCCCGCCTGCTCCTGCTCGGGCCGGCATTCGTAGCTGCCATTGCCTACGTCGACCCGGGAAATGTCGCCGCCAACCTGACCGCCGGCGCCAGCTTCGGCTACCTCCTGGTCTGGGTCCTCGTTGCAGCCAATGGCATGGCCGTACTGATCCAGTACCAGTCAGCCAAGCTGGGGCTCGCCACCGGCATGAGCCTGCCCGAAATCCTCGGCAAGCGCCTGGGCACGCGGCGCCGCCGCGCCTATTGGGTGCAGGCCGAGATCGTTGCCGGGGCCACTGACATGGCCGAGGTTATCGGTGGGGCAGTGGCACTGAACCTGTTGTTCGGCCTGCCCCTGCTGACCGGCGGCGTCATTATCGGCCTGGCGTCCATGCTGCTGCTGGCGCTCCAGTCGCACCGCAGCCAGAAATCCTTCGAATTTGCCATTCTTACCCTGCTGGGCGTCATTGCTGTCGGGTTCGTTTCGGGCCTCTTCGTCGCACCGCCTGACGCCGGCGGCGCCCTGGCCGGACTGGTGCCCCGCTTCGAGGGAACCGACACCGTGCTGCTCGCGGCGAGCATGCTCGGTGCCACGGTTATGCCGCATGCCATCTACCTGCATTCCGCCCTTGCCCGCGACCGCCACGGATTCTCCGAAGATCCGGCGGTCAGGACCCGGCTGATCCGAACCACGCGCGTGGATGTCGCCGGCGCTCTGCTGCTCGCCGGCGTCGTCAACATTGCCATGCTGCTGCTGGCTGCCTCCAGCCTTCGCGGCGTGGAGGGTACTGACACCATTGCCGGCGCGCACGCTGCCGTGACGTCCGCACTGGGCCCTGTGATCGGCGTCGTTTTCGCTGTGGGCCTGCTGGCCTCCGGCCTGGCGTCCACCTCGGTGGGATGCTACGCCGGGGCCACCATCATGGGCGGCCTCCTCAAGGTGCGGATTCCCCTGCTGGTCCGGCGGACCGTCACCCTGATTCCCGCGCTGGCGGTCCTGGGCGCAGGGATTGAACCGACGCTGGCGTTGGTCCTGAGCCAGGTCCTCCTGAGTTTCGGCATCCCGTTCGCGCTGATCCCCCTGATCCGGCTCACCGGCAGCCGCAAGGTGATGGGCATCCACGCCGATTCAAAGCCGCTCAAGATCGCCGGGTGGACCAGCGCCACCCTGATCGTGGGCTTGAACTGCGTGCTGATCTTCCTCACGGTGTTGGGACACGGCTGAACCCGCGGCCGCCGCTACGGTGCCGGTGGCGCGCCACTAATGTGGCCGGTGGCGCCGTGCCCTGGACAACGCCTGGTACCAGTAGAAGGACCGCTTGGGCGTCCGCTCCAGTGTCTCGAAGTCCACGTGCACCAGCCCAAAACGCTGTGAGTAGCCGGCCGCCCACTCAAAGTTGTCCATCAGCGTCCAGACGTAGTAGCCCCGGAGATCCACGCCCTCGGCGTGGCCGCCGGGGGCGGTGGCGTCAAGCGCTGCCGTCAGATGTGCGGCAAGGTACTCCACGCGGTCGGTGTCTTCCAGTGTGCCGGCGATACGGTCGGGTTCGGGGAAGCTGGCACCGCCCTCGGTGATGTACACCGGCGGGAGGGCCGCTCCGTACCGGTCCCGCATTTCCCGCAGCAGGATTCCCAGATGGTCTGGTGCCACGGGCCAGCCGAATCCTGTGCTGTCGAACTCGGAGTAGCCAACCTCGTGGAAGGGCAGCTTGGCGAGTTGCTTGTGCATATCCGCAGGCAGGGGAGTGATGCCCGGCCCCAGGGCCACCTTGACGGGGAAGTAGTAGTTCAGTCCGTAGAAGTCCAGCGGCTGGTGGATGGTCCGGAGGTCCGCATCGGAAATCCTGCCGATTGACCGCAGCCAGGGCTTAGCGTACAGCGGCAGCGAGGGGTATTGGCCCAGCAGGACGGGGTCGGCATAGATCCTGTTCATGAGCAGGTCGTAGAGATGGGCCACCAGCCGGTCGCCAAGCTTCCTGGTGGCGGGCCTGACGGGGGAGTGCAGGTTGGTCAGGCCGATGCCGCCCGCCACGCCGGCGGCCCGCAGTGCCTGCACGCCGAGCCCGTGCGCCAGGAGCTGGTGATGGATGGCGGGAAGGGCGTCAAACATCAACCGGCGCCCCGGTGCGTGCACTCCAAGGGCATAGCCGTTCAGGGTGACCGAGACCGGTTCGTTGAGGGTGACCCACTGCGCCACACGGTCGCCGAACCGCTCGCCGGCAGCCCTGGCATACTCGCCAAACCGCTCCGCGGTGTCACGGTTCAGCCAGCCGCCGCGGTGTTCCAGGGGCAACGGGGTGTCCCAGTGGTAGAGCGTTGCCATGGGGGAGATGCCGGCCTCAAGGAGTTGGTCGATCAGCCGGTCGTAAAAGTCCAGGCCCTCGGGATTGAAGCCGCCCTGGCCATCCGGCTGGATGCGTGGCCAGGACAGCGAGAACCGGTATGAGTCAACGCCCAGTTCCTTGAGCAGCGCCACATCCTCGGGCAACCTGTTGTAATGGTCGCAGGCCACGGCGGGGGAGTGTCCGTCCTGGATGGCGCCGGGCTTCTCCGCAAAGGCATCCCACCCCGATGGCCCACGGCCCCCGGCCTTGAGTGCGCCTTCAATTTGGAACGCCGCCGCCGCGACGCCAAGCGTGAACGACGGCGGAACGCGTCCGGCCAGTTCGGTCACCGATTCAGTGCCTTCCAGGGTCATGCTCCCTATCATCCAGCGCGTTCGGGTCCGCGGCAATGGCCGGTGACCAGCCCGGACCCGGAGCCGATTCGCATCTGCCGCGGATTTCCGGCATACTAGATGAGTTGTTCAAGCGCTTCTTCGCGTCCCGATCCGGATAATGCCGGGTGCAGGGTCCAAGCTGAAGACCAAACATAACCCACCCCCATGGAACTGCGGATTCATATGTGCGCCCAGCGCGACACGCCCGACCGCGGGGGTCGGTTACGCCGGCAAGGTGAGGAACCCGGATTCATCCGGATTCAGTTTGTGCGGCGGATGGTGGTTACGACCTCAAATGCTTCGGCAGCCATACAACGAGTAAGTGAACAGGGCAGCCCTAAACCGGGGAAGCACAGACTGAAAGAGAGTCAGGCGACATGGCGGGACAAAAAATCCGCATCCGGCTGAAGTCATACGACCACGAGGTCATTGACGTTTCAGCACGGAAGATCGTTGAGACGGTCACGCGCGCAGGCGCAACGGTAGTCGGCCCCGTGCCGCTGCCGACGGAGAAGAACGTGTACTGCGTGATCCGCTCTCCGCACAAGTACAAGGACAGCCGCGAGCACTTTGAAATGCGCACGCACAAGCGTCTTATCGACATCATCGATCCCACGCCGAAGGCTGTTGACTCGCTCATGCGTCTCGACCTGCCGGCTGACGTGAACATCGAAATCAAGCTGTAGGGAGGTGCTGAGAAACTATGACCGCAACCCGTAACGTAAAGGGCCTGTTGGGCACGAAGCTCGGCATGACCCAGGTCTGGGACGAGAACAACAAGCTCATCCCCGTCACTGTGGTCCAGGCAGACTCGAACGTCATCACCCAGCTGCGCAACGCTGAGACCGATGGCTACGTCGCCGTTCAGATCGGCTACGGCCAGATCGATCCCCGCAAAGTCACCAAGCCGCTGGCTGGTCACTTTGAAAAGGCAGGCGTCACGCCTCGCCGCCACGTCGTCGAACTCCGTACCGCAGATGCTGCCGAGTACGAGCTGGGCCAGGAGCTCTCCGTAGAGGTCTTCGAAGCCGGCCAGAAGATCGACGTCATCGGCACCACCAAGGGTAAGGGCTTCGCCGGTGTTATGAAGCGTCACGGCTTCCACGGTGTTGGAGCTTCCCACGGTGCCCACAAGAACCACCGTAAGCCCGGTTCAATCGGTGGCGCATCCACCCCGAGCCGCGTCTTCAAGGGCATGAAAATGGCCGGCCGCATGGGCGCCGTTCGTCACACCACGCTGAACCTCACGGTCCACGCGGTTGACGTCGAGAAGTCGCTGCTCCTGATCAAGGGTGCCGTTCCCGGCGCCCGCGGCCAGGTCGTACTCGTACGCACCGCCGTGAAGGGAGCCTAGTTCAATGGCTAACACTGTCCAGGTTGACCTGCCTGCAGAGATCTTCGACGTTCAGACCAACGTGCCGCTGCTGCACCAGGTTGTCGTTGCCCAGCTCGCTGCTGCCCGCCAGGGAACCCACAAGACCAAGACCCGCGCTGAAGTTTCCGGTGCAGGACGCAAGCCGTTCAAGCAGAAGGGCACCGGCCGCGCCCGTCAGGGTTCCATCCGTGCTCCCCACATGACCGGCGGTGGCATCGTCCACGGTCCCACCCCGCGTGACTACAGCCAGCGCACCCCCAAGAAGATGATTGCTGCTGCACTGCGCGGCGCACTGTCTGACCGGGCACGCAACGGTCGCATCCACGTTGTCGCAGAACTGGTTGAAGGCACCAAGCCCTCCGCCAAGACCGCACTGGCAACGCTCCGCGGTGTGTCCGACCGCAAGAACCTGCTGGTCGTCATCGAGCGCGATAACGACGTTGCCGCACTGTCCGTGCGCAACCTCGCCGGCGTTCACGTTCTGTACGTAGACCAGCTGAACACCTACGACGTTCTCGTCTCTGATGACGTTGTCTTCACCAAGGCTGCCTACGACGCATTCGTTGCCGCTAAGGCAGCTAAGAACGAGGAGGATGCCAAGTGAGTGCAGCCACCATCAAGGATCCCCGCGACGTCGTGCTTGCACCCGTCGTGTCGGAAAAGAGCTACGGCCTGATCGACGAGGGCAAGTACACCTTCCTGGTGGACCCCCGTTCGAACAAGACCGAGATCAAGCTGGCCGTGGAGAAGATCTTCTCCGTCAAGGTCGAATCGATCAACACCATCAACCGTGCCGGTAAGCGCAAGCGCACCAAATTCGGATGGGGTACCCGCAAGAACACCAAGCGTGCGATTGTCACCCTCAAAGAAGGCACCATCGACATCTTCGGCGGTCCGCTCGCGTAGCGGAGACCACTTTAACGAGGAAATAAATTATGGGAATCCGTAAGTACAAGCCGACTACCCCGGGCCGTCGTGGCTCGAGCGTAGCGGACTTCATCGAAATTACGCGGTCGACGCCGGAAAAGTCGTTGGTACGTCCGCTGCCCAAGAAGGGCGGCCGTAACAACACCGGTAAGATCACCACCCGTCACAAGGGTGGTGGGCACAAGCGCCAGTACCGTCTGATCGACTTCCGTCGCCACGACAAGGACGGCGTCAACGCCCGCGTTGCCGAAATCGAGTACGATCCGAACCGCACGGCTCGCATCGCCCTCCTGCACTACGTTGATGGCACCAAGCGTTACATCATCGCTCCCAACAAGCTCTCCCAGGGTGACGTTGTCGAGGCAGGTGCCGGTGCTGACATCAAGCCCGGTAACAACCTGCCCCTGCTCAACATCCCGGTGGGTACCGTTATCCACGCAGTGGAACTGCGTCCGGGTGGCGGCGCCAAGATGGGCCGCTCCGCCGGCGCATCCATCCAGCTTGTTGCCAAGGAAGGCCGCTTCGCCCAGCTGCGCCTGCCTTCCGGTGAAATCCGCAACGTTGACGTGCGCTGCCGCGCAACCGTCGGCGAGGTGGGCAACGCCGAGCAGTCGAACATCAACTGGGGCAAGGCCGGCCGTATGCGGTGGAAGGGCGTCCGCCCGACCGTCCGTGGTGTTGCCATGAACCCGGTTGACCACCCGCACGGTGGTGGCGAGGGTAAGACGTCCGGTGGACGTAACCCCGTCAACCCGAACGGTAAGCGTGAAGGCCGCACCCGCCGCCCCAACAAAGAGAGCGACAAGCTTATTGTGCGTCGCCGTCGTACTGGCAAGAACAAGCGATAGGAGCCTGGACACATGCCACGCAGCCTGAAAAAAGGTCCTTTCGTCGACCAGCACCTCTTTGTGAAGGTAGCCAGGGAAAACGAAAAGGGCACCAAGAACGTCATCAAGACCTGGTCCCGCCGTTCGATGATCATCCCCGACATGCTCGGACACACGATCGCCGTACACGACGGACGCAAGCACATCCCGGTGTTTGTCACTGAGTCGATGGTCGGGCACAAGCTCGGCGAATTCGCTCCCACGCGGACATTCCGCGGCCATGTCAAGGACGACCGTAAGGGCAAGCGCCGCTAGGCGCCTGCGTTTACGTCAAAGACGAGAGAAGGAAAGCAATGGAAGCCAAGGCAATTGCGCGCCACATCCGCGTAACGCCTATGAAGGCCCGGCGCGTCGTCAACCTTGTTCGTGGATTGCAAGCGAATGAGGCTCTGGCAATTCTGAAGTTTGCCCCCCAGGCAGCTTCGGAGCCGGTATTCAAGGTAGTTCAGTCGGCAATCTCCAACGCCCGGGTCCTCGCGGACCGCGACGGCGTGGCGTTTGACGAAGGCGACCTCATCATCAGCGAAGCGTTTGTTGATGAAGGCCCGACCATGAAGCGGTTCCAGCCGCGTGCCCAGGGTCGTGCATTTCAGATCAAGAAGCGCACCAGCCACATCACCGTGGTAGTCGCTACCCCGGAGAAAGAGGAGGCTCGCTAAGTGGGACAGAAAGTAAACCCGCACGGGTTCCGACTCGGCATCACCACCGATCACGTATCGCACTGGTTCGCTGACAGCACCAAGGCAGGCCAGCGGTACAAGGACTTCGTCCGCGAAGACATCCGCATCCGCCAGCTCATGTCCACGGGCATGGAGCGCGCCGGCATCGCCAAGGTCGAGATCGAGCGCACCCGTGACCGTGTCCGCGTGGACATCCACACGGCACGTCCCGGCATCGTCATCGGCCGCCGTGGAGCAGAAGCAGACCGCATCCGCGGCGAGCTCGAAAAGCTCACCGGCAAGCAGGTCCAGCTGAACATCCTCGAGGTCAAGAACCCCGAGATGGAAGCCCAGCTTGTTGCCCAGGGCGTTGCAGAGCAGCTGACTTCCCGCGTGGCATTCCGCCGTGCGATGAAGAAGGCCATGCAGTCCGCTCAGCGTGCAGGTGCCAAGGGCATCCGTATCGCCTGCTCGGGCCGCCTGGGTGGCGCTGAAATGTCCCGCTCGGAGTTCTACCGCGAAGGCCGTGTGCCCCTGCACACCCTCCGCGCGAACATCGACTACGGCTTCTACGAAGCCAAGACCACCTTCGGCCGTATCGGCGTGAAGGTCTGGATCTACAAGGGTGACGTCACCGCCAAGGAACTGGCAGCACAGGCTGCTGCAGCTCCGTCCCGCGGTAACCGTGGCGACCGTCCCGGCCGCCCGGGTGGCGCTGACCGTGGTGACCGCCGCCGTCGCACCGACCGCCCGGCCGCTGACGCAGCTCCTGCTGCCGAAGCACCGGCAGTTGAAGCAGCACCTGCTGCTGTAGAAGGAGGACAGGCTTAAATGCTTATCCCACGTCGAGTCAAGCACCGTAAGCAGCACCACCCGGGTCGTTCCGGCGCTGCCACGGGCGGCACCGAGGTCTCGTTCGGTGAGTGGGGTATCCAGGCCCTGAGCCCGGCATACGTCACCAACCGCCAGATCGAATCTGCCCGTATTGCGATGACCCGCCACATCAAGCGTGGCGGTAAGGTCTGGATCAACATCTACCCGGACCGTCCCCTGACCAAGAAGCCGGCCGAAACCCGCATGGGTTCCGGTAAGGGTTCACCGGAATGGTGGGTCGCCAACGTCAAGCCGGGCCGGGTTCTTTTCGAACTCTCCGGTGTCAATGAAGAGGTAGCTCGCGAGGCCCTGCGCCTGGCAATCCACAAGCTGCCGTTGAAGGCACGCATTGTGCGTCGCGAAGGTGGTGAGTAGAAATGGCAGTAGGATCCAAGGATCTGGCTCCCGCACAGCTTGACGGTTTCGACAACGAGCGTCTCGTTGAAGAACTCCGCAAGGCCAAGGAAGAGCTGTTCAACCTGCGTTTCCAGTCCGCCACCGGACAGCTGGAGAACCACGGTCGCCTGCGCGCGGTAAAGAAGGACATCGCCCGCATCTACACCGTTCTCCGCGAACGCGAGCTGGGCATTCGTGCCGAGGTTGCCGCACCGGTTGTGGAAGCCAAGGAAGAGAAGAAGTCCAAGAAGGCTTCAACCAAGAAGGCCGACAAGGCTGAAAAGGCTGAGACCGAGGAGGATGCCAAGTGAGTGAAAAGGACCAGAACGTGACCGAAACTGCTACCGCAGCCAAGGCTGGGCAGCGCGGTTACCGCAAGACCCGTCGCGGCTACGTGGTCTCTGACAAGATGGAAAAGACCATCGTCGTCGAGGTTGAAGACCGCGTGAAGCACGCACTGTACGGCAAGGTCATCCGCCGCACTTCCAAGGTCAAGGCACACGACGAAGAGAACACCGCCGGCATCGGCGACCTCGTAGTCATCGCCGAGACCCGTCCGCTGTCCGCCACCAAGAACTGGCGGCTCGTGGAAATCCTCGAGAAGGCCAAGTAGCACCTGCTGCTTAGCTGTTGCCCCTGCTCCCTCCCGGGAGCGGGGGCTTCCTCGTTTAACGGGCAGCGGGCGTGGCCGTCCGTCCCACACAGACGCCCCATCAGTTCCTGCACGCTTTTCGGAAACGCCACATCACTTGCCGAAACGTACCAGCGGGAGGTGATGGCGCGTTGGAGGATTTCCCGCAGGAAGTGATGGGGCGTACTGGACTGTCGGACGACGGCGGCGCCTGGACTGGCGGGGGAGTGGCACCTTTGGTGCGCCAAAAGGCTGCCGTGCGTGACGCCGTCGTCCGTCTTGCGGGGTGGTGGGCGGTGGTGATATGGGGACCGGCGGAAAACGTGCTAGGATATTGAGTTTGTATGGCGCCTTTCGCGCGCCGTCATCAACCTCGTAAACAAGCGTGCCACAGCATAGTGCCCCTGTGCGCCCGGGATCCGTCCCGGACCGGATGGGAGCAACTGCTTCTGGCACGGGCGTTTAGGCCTGGTCTGGCAAAATCCAGGCAGGTCAAGAGACACCCCGATCAACCGTTCCGCAAGGCTCATTCCGTAGCAAGATCACGGCCTGAGAACCGGCGCGACGCAAGGAGTAAATAGTGATTCAGCAGGAGTCGCGACTCAAGGTCGCCGACAACACGGGTGCTAAGGAAATCCTTACCATTCGCGTTCTCGGTGGATCCGGCCGTCGCTACGCAGGCATCGGTGACGTCATTGTCGCCACCGTCAAGGATGCAATCCCGGGCGGCAACGTAAAGAAGGGCGATGTGGTCAAGGCCGTCATCGTCCGTACCAAGAAGGAACGCCGCCGTGCGGATGGTTCCTACATCAAGTTTGACGAGAACGCAGCTGTGATCCTGAAGAACGACGGTGACCCCCGCGGTACCCGTATCTTCGGACCGGTTGGTCGTGAACTGCGTGACAAGAAGTTCATGAAGATCGTTTCTCTGGCTCCGGAGGTGCTCTAGTCCATGGCTGCAAAGATCAAGAAGGGTGACCTGGTTCAGGTCATCACTGGCGCCAAGGCTGAGCGCGGCGGCGACCGCGGCAAGCAGGGCAAGGTTCTGCGCGTATTCACCGACACCAACCGTGTGCTGGTTGAGGGTATCAACCGCGTCACCAAGCACACCCGGGTTGGACAGTCGCAGCGCGGCACCAAGACCGGTGGCATCGAGGTCGTAGAGGCCCCGATCCACATTTCCAACGTGGCCCTGGTTGACCCGTCGACCAAGAAGCCGACCCGCGTGGGCTTCCGCCTCGACACGGTGGAGAAGAACGGTGTCAAGAAGACCGTCCGCATCCGCGTGTCCAAGAGCTCCGGGAAGGACATCTAATGACTGAGACTCTCGAGACTCCGGCAACGAAGATCGTTCCTCGTCTGAAGACCAAGTACGCCGAATCCATCAAGGCAACGCTCCAGGATGAATTCAAGTACGAGAACGTGAACCAGGTACCCCGCCTGGTGAAGGTTGTTGTGAACATGGGTGTTGGAGATGCCGCCAAGGACTCCAAGCTGATCGACGGCGCTGTCCGCGACCTCACCCAGATCACCGGCCAGAAGCCGCAGGTTACCAAGGCCCGCAAGTCGATCGCACAGTTCAAGCTGCGCGAAGGCATGCCCATCGGTGCACACGCAACCCTGCGTGGCGACCGCATGTGGGAATTCGTGGACCGCCTGGTCACCCTGGCCCTGCCCCGTATCCGCGACTTCCGCGGCCTCAGCGGCAAGCAGTTCGATGGCAACGGCAACTACACCTTCGGTCTGACCGAGCAGGTTATGTTCCACGAAATCGACCAGGACAAGATCGACCGCGTCCGCGGTATGGACATCACGGTTGTGACCACCGCCAAGACCGATGACGAAGGCCGCGCGCTGCTCAAGGCGCTTGGTTTCCCGTTCAAAACCGAAGCTTAATTAACTACGTAAAAGGTCCGGCCGCTCCTCTCCATCAAGGAGGGAACGGCGGAAACCGTTACGAGGAAGGGCATGAGCCCACATGACAATGACAGATCCTGTCGCAGATATGCTTACGCGCCTGCGTAACGCAAACTCGGCATACCACGACTCCGTGTCTATGCCTTACAGCAAGCTCAAGGCACGCGTTGCCGACATCCTCAAGGCCGAAGGTTTCATCGCCGGCTGGAAGGAAGAGGACGCTGAGGTTGGCAAGAAGCTGACCCTCGAACTCAAGTTCGGTCCGAACCGCGAGCGTTCCATCGCCGGTGTACGCCGCATCTCCAAGCCGGGTCTCCGCGTTTACGCGAAGTCCACCAACCTGCCTCACGTGCTCGGTGGCCTGGGTATCGCAATCCTGTCCACCTCTTCCGGCCTCCTGACTGACAAGCAGGCCGGCAAGAAGGGCGTGGGCGGCGAAGTCCTCGCGTACGTCTGGTAACGGGAAAGGAAGAGAATAATGTCACGTATTGGACGTCTCCCCATCACCGTTCCTGCCGGCGTTGAGGTCAAGGTTGACGGCTCTGTCGTCAGCGTCAAGGGTTCCAAGGGGGAGCTGACCCACACAGTGGCCAGCCCCATCGAGGTTGCCCTGGACGAGAACACCCTGACCGTCAGTCGCCCGAACGACGAGCGCGCCTCCCGTTCGCTCCACGGCCTGACCCGCACCCTGATCGCCAACATGATCCAGGGCGTCACCGCAGGCTACGAGAAGAAGCTTGAAATCGTCGGTACCGGTTACCGCGTTCAGGCCAAGGGATCTGACCTTGAGTTCGCTCTCGGCTACAGCCACCCGGTCAGCGTTTCTGCTCCGGCCGGCATCACCTTTGCAGTAGAGGGACCGACCAAGCTCTCTGTCTCAGGTATCAATAAGCAGCAGGTCGGCGAAGTTGCTGCCAACATTCGTAAGCTGCGGAAGCCGGACCCCTACAAGGGCAAGGGCATCCGTTACGCCGGCGAAGTCATCCGCCGCAAGGTCGGAAAGGCTGGTAAGTAACCATGGCCATCTCCATTAACAAGAAGCGTACGAACAAGAGCAAGGCTGCTGCCCGCAGCCGCCGCCAGCTTCGTATCCGCAAGCGCATTGCCGGTACGGCTGCCCGCCCCCGCCTGGTGGTCAACCGCTCCGCACGCCACGTATTTGTCCAGGTTGTCGATGACAGCATTGGCCAGACCGTAGCAAGCGCGTCCACCCTGGAAGCTGACCTCCGTGCATTCGACGGTGACAAGACTGCCAAGGCCAAGCGCGTCGGCGAGCTCGTTGCCGAACGTGCCAAGGCTGCCGGCGTCGAGGCTGTCGTGTTCGACCGTGGTGGTAACAAGTACCACGGCCGCATTGCCGCCGTCGCTGACGGTGCACGCGAAGGTGGGCTGTCACTGTGACCGAAGCAAACAAGGAAAAGGACACTGTGTCTGCAGATCAGAAGGCGCCCGAAGCCGCAGCTGCTGAGACCACTGCCCCCGCTGCCGAGGACCGCCGTGGTGGCGCCCGTCGCGGCGAGCGTGGCGACCGCGGCCAGGGCCGCGGCGACCGCGGTGGCCGTGGCGGCCGCGACGGTGGCCGTGAAGCCGAGAAGAACCAGTTCGTAGAGCGCGTTGTCACCATCAACCGCGTTTCCAAGGTCGTCAAGGGTGGTCGTCGCTTCAGCTTCACCGCACTCGTCGTCGTTGGTGACGGTAACGGCATGGTCGGCGTGGGCTACGGCAAGGCCAAGGAAGTTCCCGCTGCTATCGCCAAGGGCGTTGAAGAGGCCAAGAAGTCCTTCTTCCGCGTTCCCCGCGTTGGCAGCACCATCCCGCACCGCGTTCAGGGTGAAGCCGCTGCAGGCGTTGTAATGCTGCGTCCGGCCTCCGCCGGTACCGGTGTTATCGCCGGTGGTCCGGTCCGTGCAGTACTGGAGTGCGTGGGTATCCACGACATCCTCTCCAAGTCGCTCGGTTCCTCCAACGCCATCAACATCGTTCACGCGACTGTTGATGCCCTGAAGCGCCTCGAAGAGCCGGCAGCAGTGGCAGCACGCCGCGGCCTGCCCCTCGACGAGATCGCTCCGGCGGCACTGGTGAAGGCCCTCCTCGCCCCTAAGGCAGGTGTTTAGTCATGGCTAAGAACCTGGTCCCCTCCGACGCTCAGTTGGAGATCACTCAGATCAAGTCCGCCATTGGCGGCAAGCAGAACCAGCGCGACACCCTTCGGTCCCTCGGCCTGAAGCGGATCGGACACACCGTTGTCCGCACCGCCGATGCCGTGACCGTTGGAATGCTCAACACGGTTCCGCACCTGGTAAAGGTAGAGGAGGCGAAGTAAATGGCAGAGAACACTGCTGATAAGGCACAGGCTGCTGAGAAGCAGAACGCCCTGAAGGTTCACCACCTGCGTCCCGCGCCGGGTGCCAAGACCGCCAAGACCCGTGTTGGTCGTGGTGAGGCATCCAAGGGTAAGACTGCCGGCCGTGGTACCAAGGGTACGGCTGCCCGCTACCAGGTGAAGGCTGGCTTTGCCGGCGGCCAGTTGCCGCTGCACATGCGCCTGCCGAAGCTGCGTGGCTTCAAGAACCCGTTCCGGGTTGAGTTCCAGGTTGTAAACCTGGACAAGCTCAACGAGCTGTTCCCGGAAGGTGGCGCAGTCACCGTGGAGAACCTGGTCGAAAAGGGCGCAGTTCGCAAGAACCAGCCCGTCAAGGTGCTGGGCACCGGCGACATCACCGTCAAGGTTGACGTCACCGCCCACGCATTCTCGGCCAGTGCCGCTGAAAAGATAGCTGCAGCAGGCGGAAGCACCACCGCCCTCTAAGGGACGGCGCCAGCTGTTGAACTCCCGGTATCCGCGGGCTTCGGCCCCGGATACCGGGAGTTTTTCACATCCGCCGGGCGATATTTTCCTGCCATCCGGCGCATGCGCGCTGGCGCGGATTGTTCGCACGGCACATTCAACCGTTAGACTCGGTTGTCGGGATTTATCAAGTTCCGCACCCCCACTCTTATTGACACCACAGGAGGACGCTTGCTTAGCGCATTTGGCCGGGCCTTTCGCACGCCTGATCTGCGACGCAAGTTGTTGTTCACGCTGGGAATCATCACCATATTCCGCTTGGGTGCTTTCATTCCCTCGCCAGGTGTGAACTACCAGAATGTCCAGCAATGCTTGCAAAACGGTCAGACCGCCGGCGGGCTGTACCAGCTCGTTAACCTCTTCAGCGGCGGTGCGCTGCTCCAGGTGTCCATCTTCGCCCTGGGCATCATGCCCTACATCACGGCCAGCATCATCGTCCAGCTGCTCCGGGTGGTCATTCCCCGGTTCCAGCAGCTTTACGACGAGGGCGCGTCGGGACAGTCCAAGCTGACCCAGTACACCCGCTACCTCACCATCGCGCTGGGCCTGCTCAACGCCACCACGCTGGTGTCCCTGGCCCGCTCCGGGCAGCTGCTTCCCGGCTGCCAGCTGCCGGTGATCCCGGACAACAGCATCATCACCACCATCCTGATCATCATCACACTGACGGCCGGCACCGGCCTGATCATGTGGATGGGTGAGCTCGTCACCGAGAAGGGCGTGGGCAACGGCATGTCGCTGCTCATCTTCACGTCCATCGCTGCGCAGTTCCCCACCTCGCTGGGTGCCATCTGGACCTCGCAGGGCCCCGGTACCTTCTTCATTGTCCTGGCCGTTGGCCTGCTCACCGTCGCGCTGGTGGTCTTCGTGGAACAGTCCCAGCGGCGCGTTCCGGTCCAGTACGCCAAACGTATGATCGGCCGGCGCACCGTGGGCGGCACCAGCACCTACATTCCCATCAAGGTGAACATGGCCGGTGTCATTCCGGTGATCTTCGCTTCCTCCATGCTCTACATTCCCGGGCTGATCGCACAGTTCAACCAGCCCCGGAACGGCGAGTCAATGCAACCGTGGGTTGAATGGATCAACAACAACCTCACCCGCGGTGACCACCCGATCTATATGGCGGTTTACTTCGTCCTGATCGTGTTCTTCACCTACTTCTACGTCGCGATTACCTTCAACCCTGAAGAAGTCTCAGACAACATGAAGAAGTACGGCGGCTTCATCCCAGGTATCCGCGCCGGCAGGCCGACCGCTGATTACCTGCAGTACGTGCTCTCTCGGATCACCCTGCCCGGCGCCCTCTACCTGGGCTTCGTGGCGCTGATCCCGTTGGTTGCACTGGTACTGATCAACGCAAACCAGAACTTCCCGTTCGGTGGCACCTCGATCCTGATCATGGTGGGCGTTGGGTTGGAGACCGTAAAGCAAATTGATGCGCAGCTACAACAACGTCACTACGAAGGGCTTTTGCGATGACGAGAATGCTGATTATTGGACCTCCCGGTTCCGGAAAAGGAACGCAGGCGGAGCGGATCTCAGAACGCCTCGGCGTTGTGGCCATCTCCACCGGTGACATCTTCCGGGCCAATGTGAAGGGTGAGACCCCTCTGGGCATCGAGGCCAAGAAGTACATGGACAACGGTGACTTTGTTCCGGACAGCGTGACCAACAAGATGGTCCGCGACCGCCTGGGCGAGTCCGACGTCGAGAACGGCTTCCTGCTTGACGGCTACCCGCGCACCACCGCGCAGGTGGACTACCTGGACGAGATCCTCGCCGACGGCGACGAGAAGCTCGACGTGGTCCTGCAGCTGACCGCCGATGACGAGGAACTGGTCCACCGCCTCCTGGGCCGGGCCAAGGAAACGGGCCGGAGCGACGACAACGAAGCCGTCATCCGCCACCGCCTTGACCTGTACCACGAGCAGACCGAAGCCGTGGTGGCAAAGTACGCCGAGCGCGGCATCCTCACCCAGGTTGACGGGATCGGTCCCATCGACGAAGTCACCAACCGCGTCATGCAGGCCATCAAGGCCGCACAGGCAGCCTGACCCCAGGCGCCCGGTTTATCGAGGCTCCTCCAGGCATCCGGGAGGAGCCTCAGCCATTTGAAAGGACACACCATGGCCTTCGGCCAGCCCCGCATCGAATTCAAGAACAACGCCCAGATGCGCACCATGCATGAGGCCGGCCTGGTCCTCAGCCGTGCACTGGATGCCGCCGTTGCCGCCGCGGTGCCGGGGGTCACCAGCAAGCACCTGGATGACGTCTTCGCCGCAGTCCTCAACGAGGCAGGTGCCAAGTCCAACTTCCTGGGCTACCACGGCTTCCCCGCTACCATCTGCACGTCCGTCAATGAGGAAGTGGTGCACGGCATCCCCGGCAGCCGCGTCCTGCAGGACGGCGACATCATCTCCATCGACGGCGGCGCGATCGTCAACGGCTGGCATTCGGACTCCGCCCGCACTGTGATCGTGGGAAACGCGGACCCCGAGGACCAGCGGCTGTCCGACGTCACCCATGCAGCGATGTGGCGGGGGATCGCGGCACTGGCAACCGGCACGCATGTGGGAGACATCGGAGCCGCCATCGACGACTACGTTTCATCTGTGCCGGGCAAACCGCTTGGCATCCTGGAGGACTACGTGGGCCACGGCATCGGCTCCGAGATGCACATGGCACCGGACGTCCTGAACTACCGCACCAACCACCGCGGGCCCAAGATCAAACCGGGCCTGTGCCTGGCCATCGAGCCCATGCTGGTCCGCGGCAGCATTGACACGGCAGTCCTGGATGACGACTGGACGGTGGTCACCACCGACGCCAAGCGTTCCTGCCAGTGGGAGCACTCCGTGGCCGTGCACGAAAAAGGCATCTGGGTGCTTTCAGCTCCCGACGGCGGCGCGGAGCACCTGTTGCCCCTCGGCGTCACCCCCGTGCCGATCCCGTAGGCGACGCGCCGATTCCGTAAGCGACGCGCACCTTCAGGCACGACACGCAAAAGCCCTGGCGACACCTGTAAATGGGTGTCGCCAGGGCTTTTGCGCGTCGGCCAGGTGCTACGACTTCAGTTTCGGCTTCACGTCGCGGTCGTAGATGCTCTGCAGCGTGTTCTTCAGGTCCGTCATGGTGGACTTGACGTCGCCCTGCTGGGTGAGGATCTTGGCGGCGGCCTTGGCCATTTCCTGGTCGGCGCCCGGCAGGAACACCCGGGCGTTGTCCTGGACTTTGGTCACCGCCAGCTGGTCCATGGCGGTCTTGATCTGTGGCGTCTTGGCCAGGACGGCCGCCATGTCCGCGGACTTGCGGGTGGGCATGTAGCCGGTGGCTGCCGAGAACTCCGCCGTGCTCTCCGGCTGGGTGACGAAGTCCAGGAACTTGCCGGCGGCCAGCTGTTCCTCCTTGGTGATCCCGCTGGGGATGCCCAGGCCGGCGCCGCCCGTGGGGCACACGTTCGACTGGGATTTGGGACCGCCCGGCAGGAAGCCAACACCAACGTTGAACTTGGCCGACTTCAGGATCCCCAGCAGCGAACCGGTGGACGAAATGGTGGTGGAGGTCAGCCCGGCCGAGAAGTCATCCGCCGCTTCCTTGGACGAAACACCGGCCCACTTGTCCTTGTAGATGGAGTCCTGCGCCCACTGCAGGGCCGCCACGGAATCGGTGGAGTCGCACGTGATGTTCCATTCCTTGGACCAGCCGCCGCCCCAGCCCCACAGCATGTTCTGCAGCGTCCAGCCCGCGTACCCGGCGAGTGCGGGGTAGATATAGGCGTACTGCGCGCCCGAGCTTGCTTTCAGCTTGGGTGCCCACTGACTGAACTCGTCCCAGGTCTTCGGGGCACGGTCGGGAATTCCAGCCGCCGCAAAGTGGTCCTTGTTGTAGTAGAACAGCGGCGTTGACCGGCCGTAGGGCAATGCCCACTGCTTTCCGTCGTATTTGTAGTCATTGACCAGCGACTGCTGGAAGTCGTCCATCTTCATGTCCAGCTGCTTGATAAGGCCGTCAACCGGAATGATGCTGCCGTTGGTGTAGTAGCGGAACCACCAGACATCGGACAGGACCACCACGCCCGGCAGGCCCGACTTAGCGGCCTGGGCGGTCTGGAACTTCTGGGCAATTTCCTCGTAGTTGGCACCGGCGGTGACCAGGTTGACGGTGATGTCCGGGTTCTTGGCGTGGAATTTGTCGATCAGGCTCTTCTCCACCTCCTGGGACTGGCCAGGGTGGCTGGACCAGAAGTCGATCTTGGCGGCGGGCTTCACGCCGTTGAAGTCGATCTCGGCTGCCTGGGAGGTAGCCTGGCCGCCGCCGGTTGTTGATGGTCCGCCGCATGCGGCCAGGGCAGCTGCAGAGGCGGATACCCCTGCCAGGCCCAGGAAATGCCTCCGGTCCAGGTGCAGTGTCATGACGGTTCCTTTCGGTTGTTGCCTTGGTAAAGGTTGGAAGGTACGACGGCGGCCGGCAGCTTAGCCGGTTACGCTGCCCTGGGTGAGGCCCGCAACGATGTAGCGCTGGAGGGCCGCGAAGATGATCAGGATGGGAACGATGACCAGGACCGCCCCGGCCATGAGGACGCCCCAGCCGGCGGCGTTGCTTTCGTTGTTCTGCAGCAGGGTGAGACCCACGGGCAGGGTCATGGTTTCGGGGCGGTCCGTGATGATGAGGGGCCAGATGTAGTCATTCCATTCGGTCACGATCGTCACCAGCGCCACGGTGGCGATGGACGGGACCGAGACGGGAACCACGATCTGCCAGAGCCGGCGCCAGTGGCCGGCACCGTCCACCTCGGCCGATTCCAGGATGGAGGCGGGAAGCGTGCGGAAGTGCTGGCGGAGCAGGAACGTTCCGAACGCGGTGCCAAGGCCGGGGAGGATGATGCCCCACAGCGTGTTCTTCCCGCCGATGCCGGCGATCAGGATGAAGTTGGGCAGGATGGACACCTGCGGCGGCACCATGAGGGCCACCAGGATCAGCAGGAAGATGAAGTTCCGGAACGGGAAGCGGACAAACACCAGGGCATAGGCCGTCAGGATCGCCAGCAGCACCTTGATGGTGGCCCCGGCCAGGGTAACGATGGTGCTGTTCAGGAAGAACTGCCCAAACGGCACCGTGGTCATGGCGGTCCGGTAGTTCTGCAGGTCCAGGCTTTCAGGGAGGATCTTCAGGTCCGTGGTGACGATCTCGCCGGACGTCTTGAAGGAGCTCAGGACCATCCACAGGAGGGGCAGGAACACCACCAGGGTGGCCACGAGCAGCGGCAGGTAGCCGGCCACCACGGTCCGGATGAGGTTGCGGCGGGAGAACGGCCGGTCACGGTGGAGGCTTGGCTCCGGTCCGGCAATGGCGGGAGCTGCGGGGTCGGGGCTGACCGGGGAAAGGGAAGTCACGAGTAATGCACCTTTCGTTCCACGAACCGCAGCTGCAGCACGGTGATCACCAGGAGGATTGCGAACAGGACCACGGAAATGGCTGCCGAGTAGCCGGCCCTGTTGTACGCCCCGAAGGCCTGCAGGTAGGCCTCGTAGATCAGGGTGCTGGTGCCGGTGCCCAGCGGCGTCATGATCCGGATGAGGTCGAAGGCCTGCAGCGAGCTGAGCATGGTGGTGATCAGGAGGAAAAACGTGGTGGGGGACAGCAGCGGCAGCGAGATGCTGACAAAGCGGCGGAATCCGTTGGCGCCGTCCAGGGACGCGGCTTCCATGACATCCGCCGGGAGGGACTGGAGCCCCGCAAGGTACACCACGGCGCAGTAGCCCAGGTTTTTCCAGACGTAGACCAGGATCACCATGACCAGCGAGAGTTGGGGGTCGTTGATCCACTGCGGGCTCTGCTGCCCGATGCCGCGCAGCAGCCAGGCCAGGACGCCGTAGCCGGGGTCGAAGATGAACAGCCACACCAGGCCCACGCCGACGCCGGAGAGTACGTACGGGGCAAAGACGGCCGAACGGGCGAAGGTGGTGCCGCGGACCTTCGCGTTCAGTGCCAGCGCCACCAGCAGGCCCAGCACCATGGAGCCGCCCACCGTGACCACGGTGAACACAGCCGTGGTCCCCAGGACTTTCGGCGCATCATTGCTGGTGAAGAAGGTGACGTAGTTGCTGAGGCCAACCACGGTGGCCGTGGGGGAGCCAAGGGTCCAGTCGAGGGTGGAGTAATAGATATTGCTGAACAGCGGCCGGTAGGTGAAGACGGCGATCAGCACCAGGTTGGGCAGCGCCATGGCCAGGAAGACAAAGAAGTCCCTGCGGGTCCGTGCAGTCCACCGGCGCTTAGGGATTTTCGCGGACCGCCCCGGAGGCCTCTTGGGTTTGGCGGCGGGGTGGGGGGCGAGTTGACGGGTCATGCGTGTCTCTCCCGGGTTGGGAGCCTGCTCGTGGCCGGCCCTGGCTTGATCTAGGGACTACTACACCAGACCGTCAGGGGGCTGAAACCCGCATATGCCCTTGTCAGGGGACTGTTATCCAAGGCTTCGTCGCCCGTTAACGCTGTGTTGAATGCAGTCTCGCACAAAGTCCCGCGATGCGGCAGGGGCGCGCTCACAGAGGGGAGAATAGGGGAATGGGAACCATCACCGACGTGCCGGGCATCCGGGTAGGCCAGGTCCACAAGGACAGCGGGGGCTGGCTGACCGGCGTCACCGTGGTCCTGCCGCCGCCGGGCTGCGTGGGTTCGGTGGAGGTCCAGGGCGGCGGCCCTGCCACACATGAAACGGACGCCCTTGACCCCACCACCCTGGTCAGGGCGGTGGACGCCGTGGTGCTGACCGGCGGCAGCGCCTACGGGCTGGCGTCCGCGGCCGGTGCCCAGCGCTGGTGCGAGGAGAACGGGCGGGGGTTCGCCGTTCCCGGGGGCGTCGTGCCTATCGTCCCCGCTGCCGCGATCTTCGACCTTGGCAGGGGCGGCGACTTCATGGCACGGCCGACGCCGGACATGGGCTACGCGGCAACGGCCGCCGCGGCAGCACAAAGGGAAGGGCACGACGTCGAACGCGGCAACGTGGGTGCCGGAACCGGGGCACTTATTGGCAGGGGGCAATACAAAGGGGGAGTTGGCACGGCGTCGGTCACGCTGGAGAACGGGGTAGTGGTCGGCGCGCTGGCCATAGTCAACGCACTCGGGCTCCCGTTCGACCAGACCAAGCCTGGCTTTCCAGCGCCAATCAAAGCAGCGACCACGACGAACACCACCCTTGCCGTGGTGGCCACGAATGCCGTCCTTGATGCGGCCGAGTGCAAGCGCACGGCGGCTGCCTCGCACGCGGGGATTGCCCGTGCCTTGAATCCCAGCCACACCCTCGCCGACGGGGACACCGTTTTTTGCCTGGCGACCGGTGCCGTGGCACTGGACCGCTCGGACGAAGCTGCCCGGCAGGTCAGCCTTATTACGCTGCAGAGTGCGGCAGCCGACGTCGTCCGCCTGGCCATCCTGGACGGCGTGGCCAGCGCTGCAGGCGTCAGCACTCCAGCAGGCGAATATGGTGCGTACCGCCCGGCGTAGGCTACTATGGCCGATTTAACTTTTACCGGCCAACGGGGTAGTGTTGTTTGTTGGTTGTCTGGACTGCCACGCCCTTTTGGGCCTGGAGGCGGCAATCGATCCAACAAAAACGTTCGTGGTCATGCCCGGTGCATTCCGGCGGGACTGCGGCAACAACAGTTAGCGGAGGGTATGGCCAAGAAGGACGGGGTCATTGAGATCGAAGGCGTTGTGACCGAGGCGCTGCCTAACGCGATGTTTCGCGTTGAGCTCACCAACAAGCACATCGTTCTGGCACACATCTCTGGAAAGATGCGTCAGCACTACATCCGAATCCTCCCCGAGGACCGCGTAGTGGTGGAGCTGAGCCCGTACGACCTCACCCGTGGTCGTATCGTCTACCGCTACAAGTAAATTGCTGGGCGGCTTCAGCACAAGCTGACCGCTGCTCCAGTTGACCACACTGCTACACGCAAAGGAACGCCATGAAGGTCAAGCCGAGCGTCAAGCAGATCTGCGAAAAGTGCAAAGTGATCCGCCGTAATGGCCGGGTCATGGTGATCTGCGAGAACCCGCGCCACAAGCAGCGCCAGGGCTAATTTCCTTCCCTGAAGGAAATCCTGGGTTGCTAACCCACGCAAGTAAATAAAGGCAGCACAAGCTGATCTGGAACATTGAGCTCGAAAGAGTCCGGACAGCTAACCCCCGGTCGGAGGCTGGGGCCGCATGGAACATGCGGGTGTACTGCCTACGACCTCCGGTTTATCAAGGAGTACTGCCACTATGGCTCGTCTCGCTGGCGTAGACATTCCCCGCGAAAAGCGGCTGGAAATTGCGCTTACTTACATCTACGGCGTGGGCAAGACCCGTGCACACGAAACCCTGGCTGCCACGGGCATCAGCGCTGACGTTCGCGTCAAGGACCTGACTGACGCCCAGTTGGTTGAGCTGCGTGACTACATTGAAGGCAACTACAAGGTTGAGGGTGACCTTCGCCGCGAAGTAGCAGCAGATATCCGCCGCAAGGTTGAAATCGGCAGCTACGAAGGCCTGCGCCACCGCAAGGGCCTGCCCGTACGCGGTCAGCGTACGAAGACCAACGCACGTACCCGCAAGGGCCCGAAGCGTACCGTCGCCGGCAAGAAGAAGGCCCGTTAAAATCCCCGCTCGGGATTTACGGACTTTCCCCAATAACTTTCTGTAGGAGAAAAAATGCCCCCGAAGACTCGTGGCGCGGTTCGCAAGCCGCGTAAGAAGGACAAGAAGAATATCGCGCTTGGCCAGGCGCACATCAAGAGCACCTTTAACAACACCATCGTTTCCATCACGGATCCGAACGGCGCTGTTATTTCCTGGGCTTCCTCCGGTGAGGTTGGCTTCAAGGGCTCGCGCAAGTCCACCCCGTTCGCTGCACAGATGGCTGCCGAAGCCGCTGCCAAGCGTGCGCAGGAGCACGGCATGCGCAAGGTAGACGTTTTCGTCAAGGGACCGGGTTCCGGTCGCGAGACGGCAATCCGTTCGCTGCAGGCCGCAGGCCTCGAGGTTGGCTCCATCCAGGACGTCACCCCCGCAGCCCACAACGGCTGCCGCCCGCCGAAGCGCCGCCGCGTCTAATTCTTTTCCGCAGCAGGAGCTTGCCCGGACCAGCGATGGTCCGGGCAAGCCCAGCGCGTTAAGTCTTCAGACCGAATTTCCACCACCTGTGTTGCGTCATATAGCGGATGCTCGCCGAAAGGAAACCTAAGTGCTCATTGCACAGCGCCCCACCCTCTCCGAAGAGGTAGTCTCCGAAAACCGTTCGCGTTTCATCATCGAACCGCTGGAACCGGGCTTCGGCTACACCCTCGGAAACTCCCTCCGCCGTACCCTGCTCTCCTCCATCCCCGGTGCTGCCGTAACCAGCATCCGGATCGATGGTGTGCTGCACGAGTTCACCACGGTTCCGGGTGTCAAGGAAGATGTCACCGAGATCATCCTTAACATCAAGAGCCTGTCGGTTTCCTCCGAGCACGACGAGCCCGTCGTGGCTTACCTGCGCAAGCAGGGCCCCGGAGTCGTCACCGCCGCGGACATCGCTCCGCCGGCCGGCGTCGAATTCCACAACCCGGATCTGCACATCGCCACGCTGAACTCGAAGGGCAAGTTCGAACTCGAACTGACCATCGAGCGCGGCCGCGGCTACGTTTCGGCAGCTCAGAACAAGTCCGGCGATGCAGAGATCGGCCGTATCCCGGTCGACTCCATCTACTCGCCGGTGCTGAAGGTTACTTTCCGCGTGGAAGCAACCCGTGTTGAGCAGCGCACCGACTTCGACAAGCTGATTGTCGACGTCGAGACCAAGCAGGCCATCGCCCCGCGCGATGCCGTCGCTTCCGCAGGCACCACCCTGGTGGAACTGTTCGGTCTGGCCCGTGAGCTGAACACCGCAGCTGAAGGTATCGAGATCGGCCCGTCGCCCACCGACGCTGCCCTGGCAGCCGACATGGCACTGCCGATCGAGGATCTGGACCTCACCGTCCGTTCCTACAACTGCCTCAAGCGTGAGGGCATCCACACCGTGGGTGAACTCGTTGCCCGCTCCGAGGCTGACCTGATGGACATCCGCAACTTCGGTGCAAAGTCCATTGACGAGGTCAAGGCAAAGCTGGTTGAACTGGGCCTGTCCCTCAAGGACTCGCCTCCCGGTTTTGACCTCGCAGCACGCGCCGCAGCAATCGAAGAGGACGACGCCGCCTTCGGCGACGACGAACTCTAAACCAGACCTTGGCCGGAGGGCAGCACCACGGTGTGCCGCCCACGGCTTCCACATGAGGAGAAACAATTATGCCTACCCCCACTAAGGGTCCGCGCCTCGGAGGCGGCCCGGCTCACGAGCGCCTCATGCTCGCGAACCTGGCAGCATCCCTGTTCGAGCACAAGCGGATCACCACCACGGTGACCAAGGCCAAGCGCCTGAAGCCGTACGCAGAGCGCCTGGTGACCTTCGCCAAGCGTGGCGACCTCGCTTCCCGCCGCCGCGTTCTCGGCCTGATCAGCAACAAGGGCATCGTCCACGAGCTGTTCACCGACATCGCCCAGGCTGTGGAGAACCGCGATGGCGGCTACACCCGCATCACCAAGATCGGCAACCGTAAGGGCGACAACGCTCCCATGGCTGTCATCGAACTGGTCCTCGAGCCGGTTTCCGCCAAGCAGGCCGTCGTAGCCGAGGCTACCTCCGCTGCCAAGCGCGATGCCGACAAGAAGGAAGCTGCTGCTGCACCCGTTGCAGAAGAAGCTCCCGAGGCTGAGGCCGTGGAGCCCGAAGCTGCTGAGGCTCCGGCTGAAGAGGCTGCAACCGAAGAGGCTCCCGCCGCTGAGGAAGCTCCCGAGGCTCCCGCCGCCGAAGAGAAGGACGCGAAGTAATTCGCTGATTCTCTTCGCATAGACTTAGGTCTGTGAACCACCAAAAACCCGCGGCCCCCGTTCCAGGGGGCGGCGGGTTTTTGCGTATCCGGCTTGACCTTTCGTACGACGGCGGCCCGTTCAGCGGTTGGGCGCTGCAACCGGGACGGCGTACCATCCAGGGCGTCCTGGAAGAGGCGATCGCCCTGTTGGTACGCCGTCCGGTGCGTGTCACCGTGGCGGGACGGACCGACGCCGGCGTGCACGCCCGCGGCCAGGTGGTCCACCTGGACCTCACCGAAGACGAGTGGCAGAACCTGCCGCGCGGGCACGAACTGGATCCCGCCGTCGCCATGCTGCGCAGGCTCCGCGGGGCATTGAACCGGGCCCTGGGCGATCTTCACGGGGCCGTGGAAGTGCATGACATCTCGTTGGCACCTGTGGGCTTTGACGCCCGCTTCTCGGCTCTCTGGCGCCGCTACAGCTACCGGATCGCAGACGGGCCCGCCCTGTGGGATCCGTTGGAGCGGTATTTCACGTTGTGGCACAGGAATCCGCTGGACGTGGGACTGCTGAACGAGGGCGCCTCACAGCTGCTGGGCCTGCAGAACTTCCTGTCTTTCTGCAAGCCGCGCGAAGGCGCCACCACCATCCGGGAACTCCAGCGGTTTGAGTTCAGGCGCGGCGAGGGCGGCGTCATTGTGGCCACCGTCCAGGCGGATGCGTTCTGCCACAACATGGTGCGCGCCCTCATCGGCTCCGCGCTGTACGTGGGTGAAGGCGTTGTGGAGCCGGGCTGGCTGCACGAACGGCTGCTGCTGCAGAAGCGGGACGCCAAGTCGGTCCTGGCCGCCCCGCATCCGTTGGTGCTTGAGGAAGTGGCCTACCCCTCGGACAGCGAACTCCTGGCCCGCGCCGAACAGACCCGGGCGCTCCGCGAGCCCTGACTAGAATGCCGGGGGTGGACCCTCGGCCGGCAGCGTCACCGTAAACGTGCTGCCCTGGCCCTCGCCGCTCTCGCAGGCGATCGTCCCGCCGTGCCGCTCCACAATCATTCGGGTGATTGACAGACCCAGACCTGCGCCCGGGATGGCGGCCTTCCGGGCGGTCTCGGCGCGGAAGAACCGGTTGAAAGCCCTCGCCGCGTCCTCGCTGGACATGCCCATCCCGGTGTCCGTGACGCTCAGCCGGACCCACTGCCGGTCCGCGTCCGCGCTGATGCTGACCTTGCCGCCGTCGGGCGAGTACTTGATGGCGTTGGACACGAGGTTGTCCAGCACCTGTCCGATCCTGAGCGGATCCGCGTAGGCCCACAGCGGCGAGGGGACGTCGGCGGCGATCTCCACGTGGGAGCGTTGCGCCAGGGCCTGGGCGGAACCAAGGCTGGTCTCCACCAGGCTGGCCAGATCGGTCCGCTTGGGGTGGACGTTCAAGGTGGTGGAGGCGGAGGCCGTCAGGTCGGCCACCAGGTCCAGCAGCCGTTCCGCGTTGCGCTGCACCACGAGCAGGCGCTGGGCCACCTGCCGGGGCAGGCTGTCGGCGTCGTCCAGGACCAGGTCCACGTTGCCCAGAATCGAGTTCAGTGGGTTCTTGAACTCGTGCGAGACGTTGGACACCAGCTCCTGGTTCGCGGCCAGAGACTCCACCCAGCCGGTGACGTCCGTGTAGACCACCACTGCCCCGGTCAGCCGGCCGTCCTCGCCGACCAGCGGGCGGGCGGCGGTGGATATGGCGCGCTGCTCCGGGCCTTCGCCGGCCCACACCAGGTAGTCGGCGAAGGACTCACCCGCCATGGCCCTGTTGATGGGCCGCCGGTCCCGGGGGAGCAGTGTGCGCCGGTCCTGTCCAAAGATGAGCTGGTGCCCC
Organism: Arthrobacter sp. Soil761; assembly: GCF_001428325.1. Classification (NCBI taxonomy): domain Bacteria; kingdom Bacillati; phylum Actinomycetota; class Actinomycetes; order Micrococcales; family Micrococcaceae; genus Arthrobacter; species Arthrobacter sp. Soil761. Next base: position 79,240 of record NZ_LMSF01000004.1, read on the forward strand.
TGGCCGGGGAGGGCGTCGTCAGCGCCCGTGACACGGCGGAAGTTGCGCTGGCGGCTGTTGGACACCAGGAAGTGGCCGGAGCGGTCGACGGCGGCAATTCCGACGTCGGTGGCCTCCAATACAGTTTCGAGCAGCTTCTCCCGTTCCCGGCTTGCGGCCAGCAGTTCGCGGAGTTCACGGTCCTTGTCCGCCAGTTCACGCTGCTGCTGCCGGAGGCTTACGCTCGCGAAGCGGATGGCCAGGGATACAGCGAGCATCATCACGGGAAAGAGCAGGACGGTGGTGAGGTCCGAGGCCGTGACGGTGGGGAAATGGCCCACGGCAGATGGAACCATGATCAGGAAGGGCCCCGCAAAACTGAGCACCAGGCTGCTGCGCGCCAGCATGCCGGAGGCGGAAAGCCAGATGACTGGGAAGACCACCAGTACCGCGAGGCCCGGCAGGAGCGGAGCGGCGCCGTTGCGCAGGAACCCGATCAGCGCGAAGTCCAGCACGGGGATCAGCAGGTATGGGCGGTGCGCCAGGCGTTCCCAGGGAACCAGGAAGCAGCCCAGGAACAAAACCGCGTTCAGGGCAAGGCCGGCCACGTACAAGGGGGAGTGCATGAGTGAGGGCCAGGCGAAGGGGGTGGCCACGGCAATGACAAGCACAAGGAAGGTAAGGGGGAGCTGGCACAGCGCCACCTGGGCGCGGGTTCCCAGCCGCCGGAAGATGCGTCCGGGTCCACGCTGGAACAACGGCTCGGCCATGTTTCTGACTCGTACCCCTTTAGGTCCGGAAAGCAGGCGCCGCCAAGATGTAGCAATTCCCCCCAGTTACCTTGGCCAGCACCCTTTCCCTTGGATAATGCACATGTCTTGTCATAGTAATTGACTTTTCAATTTTCAGTGTCGATTCGGATGTGCACAGCCGGGCTTACTAGTAGCGTATAAATTGTTGGAGCGGGAATGGCATTGGCGCTGGGCCAATGGGGGGCCATCTCCGCCTGGCGCAGGGGTATTAATGGACGATCTTGGTGTAGCGGTGGTTATCGAGGACGACGCCGACGTACGCAACCTCCTTGAAGGTGTCTTGACCCAGGCGGGCTTCGAAGTTCATACGGCGGCTGACGGACGGGCCGGGGTTGAGGTGGTCCGCACCAAGCAGGCCAACGTTGTGACGCTGGATATCGGCCTGCCGGATATCGACGGGTTCGAGGTTTTGCGGCGAATCCGGAATTTCAGCAACGCGTACGTGGTCATGCTGACTGGCCGGACCGACGAACCGGACCTGCTGTCAGCACTGAATGCGGGCGCGGATGACTATATCGCCAAGCCGTTCAGGCCCAGGGAACTCCGGGCAAGGGTGGCAGCCATGATGCGCAGGCCGCGCCACGAGGTGAACGAGCAGCATGAATCCGCGTCACACGGGGGCCAGGCACCGGTTCCTGCCGCCACGCAGTCCGAGCCTGGGGTCCTGCGGCACAACGGACTCCTGTTGAACCACCGGACGCGCACCGTGGAGGTCAAGGGTGAGCCGCTGGGCTTGACCCGCAGCGAGTTCGACCTGCTCCACGTGCTTCTGAAGGGCGGTGGTGCCGTGTGCACCAGGGCGGACCTGGTGCGGGCGGTGCGGGGCGATTTCTATGATCGGGATACGTACATCAGCGAAGCGGACGAACGGGCGGTGGAGGTCCACGTGGGAAACCTGCGGCGCAAGCTGAAAGAGGACCAGTTGTCCCCTCGTTGGCTGCAGACAGTCCGTGGGGTGGGTTACCGGCTGGCGCCGAAGCGGCCGGACGATGCCTGACTGCTAGCCGTTTTCCATGATGTAGGTTGACTGCAGTTCGGATACGGTGCGTGCCCCGTCCTGGGCCACGCCTGCCATCATCGCCTGCCCTTGGACAAAGTCACCCTGCCGGATCAGGCCCTCCAGGAGTTCGGCGAGCTTTGCCAGCCGTACCCCACCCACCATGGCGGAACTGATTTTGAGGCTGATGACCGCGTCCAGGGCAGAGTCCCCGTCCCGGCTCAGCACCGCTGTCCCCAGCCGGGCCAGCCGCACGTCCCACATGGCCGCGTAGTCCCTGGCGAAGCGCTGCGCCAGTCCGGACCCGGCCAGCTCATCTTCGAGTTCCGCCAGCACTGCGGCATCAACCAACGGCAAGAGAGCGGCCGCTTCCAGTGAGGGGTCCACGCCGGCGGGAGCGGGAGCGGGAGGAAAACCGACCCCGGACAGCGGGAAGTCCGCAGCGGGGCTCTTTCCGCTGGAACCGGGATCGGGACTGTTCATTGTTCAAGGCTACTTCCTGGAAATGCTTCGGGGTCCTGTTTTTCATCATTCTGTGTAAACCTTGAGACAACCTTGCCGCCGCGCTGAGCATCTTTACTGGCCGCTGAAGGTCACCACTGTATTGATTACGGCCGGCCCCAGAATGGCAATGAAGAGGACCGGAAAAATAAAGAACAGCAGCGGGAAAAGGATCATGACGGGCAGCTTCATGGCCTTTTCCTCGGCCCGCTGGCGCCGTTTGACCCGCATGACCTTCGCCTGGACGCGCAGGACCCGGCTGATGGCGATTCCGTACGTGTCCGCCTGCACCACGGCCTGCACAAAGCTGCGCAGCTCCGGGATGCTGGTCCTCTCGGCCAGGGCGATGTAGGACTCGCGGCGGCTGCGTCCCACCTGCATGTCCTGCAGGGTGCGGACCAGCTCCTCTGCAAGGGGGCCCTTGCCGTTCTCGCCTGCCCGGGCCATGGCGCCTTCAAAGCCCAGCCCAGCCTCAACCGAAATGAGCATCTGGTCCAGGGTGTTGGCGAGTTCCAGCTGCATGGCCTTCTGCCGTTCCTTGCCCTTGCTGTATAGCAGGAGGTCCGGGATGAAGTAACCAAGGAAGAGGACGAAGAGTCCCGCGAGTTTCATCATCGGGCTGCTTCCCACCGCCGCCAAGTAGCCGCCCAGGGCCACCCCGACCAGGCCGAGGCCCAGCTTGGACCCAAGCACCTTGCCCAGCGGCATCGTAACGGGCCTGCCGGCGAGGGACAGCAGCCGGTCCAGGAATGCGACATAGGCCGGGGGAGTCACGCGCCTGCCCAAGGTTTCGAGTAGCCCCGGTGCTCCCACTGGTGCAGCGGTGACTGCCGGTGCGCCGCGCGAGAGTAGCTCGGCGGCGGAGGTCCGGCCCTGCTTGTCCACGGTCAGGACAGACCAGGCAAGCCCCGCAAGGGGCAGGCAGACCAGAAGGACTGAGAGCAGGATGGTCAGGTTCATGTGTCCTCAGAACTTCAGGTCGATGATCTTGCGCATCCAGAGCGCGCCGATGGTCATCAGGACGAACGAGGCTCCGATCATCACCCAGCCCAGGGGATGGGTGAACATCGAATTCATGTAGTTGGGGCTGACGGAAAGCAGCATGGCAACGATACCGAACGGCATGGCTATTAGGATGTAAGCCGAGAACTTGCCCTCGGCGGCGAGTGCCTTAATGTGGCCTTTGATCTCCCCACGCTCGCGGATGGTCTCGTTCACCTGGTCCAGCACCTCGGCCAGGTTGCCGCCGACCTCCCGGTTGATTTGGATGGCCTGCGAGATCCACACGAAGTCCTCGTTCTTCATCCGCTCGGCGGTGTCGTTGAGGGCGGCCAGCAGGTCGCGGCCCAGGCTGGTTTCGGTGATTACACGGCGCATCTCTTCCGACGTTGGCTTCTGCGATTCCACGGCGGCGGCATCGATGGCGCGCAGGATGCTGTGGCCGGCACGGAGGCCGCCGGAGAGCAGTTGCAAGGTGTCGCCGAGTTGGCCGTCGAACGCTGCACGACGCCTGCCGCTCAGGAAGCCGAGGACAAGCTTCCCCACGAACGGAGCGAGCAGCGCGAGCAGCAATCCGAGCAGTGGGCCCACAATCACGGCTCCCACCAGCATCCCGACGCACGCGCCGATGCCCACCAGCAGGAAGAATTCGGCCTGGCTTTGGCGCAGGCCCGCATTCTCCAGCTCCGCGCGGGAGAATAGCCTGACGTTGCGGCCACCGAGCAGCCGTTCGAAGGACCTGACGCCTGACAGTGCCAGCCGGGACAGGGAGGATGGCGGTTCCGGTTCAAACGGACGACGGCGGTCCAGCGGCACTGTAGGGGCGCTTGGCAGAAGGATGGCCACGCCGAGGAGGCAGATAGCAGCCAGGAGAAAGACGCTTCCAATGGCGATGATCATGGCCGCGTCCCTACTTGGCGCCCGGGGACAGCGGACCGGCAAAGACGCCCGGCGATACGTGGATTCCCAAGTCCTCGAAACGGTCAATGAACCGGGGCCGGATGCCGGTGGCCACGGGCCTCCCGAGGAACCGCCCCTGGGCGTCCACGCCGGCCGAGTAATCGAAGACGAACGCGTCCTGGAGGGTGACAATGTCGCCTTCCATCCCCTGGACCTCGGTGACGTGGGTGATCCGGCGGGACCCGTCACGGAGCCTGGAGATCTGCACGATCAGATTCACCGCGGAGGCGATCTGTTCGCGGATGGCCCGCAGCGGGAGGTCCATGCCAGCCATCAGCACCAGGGTTTCAAGGCGGGCCACGGCGTCGCGGGGGGAGTTGGAGTGAACCGTGGACAGGGAGCCGTCGTGGCCGGTATTCATGGCCTGGAGCATGTCCAGTGATTCGCCGCCACGGACCTCACCAACCACAATTCGGTCAGGACGCATACGAAGCGAGTTGCGGAGGAGCTCACGGATGGTCACCGCGCCTTTGCCTTCGGTGTTGGGCGGACGGCTTTCGAGCCGAACGACGTGCTCCTGTTGGATCTGTAGTTCCACGGCGTCCTCGATAGTCACGATGCGTTCGTCAGCCGGCAGGAAGGATGACAGCACGTTCAGCAACGTCGTCTTGCCGGTTCCGGTACCGCCGGAAACTATAATGTTGAGCTTGGCCTTGACACAGGCGTTTAGCAGCTCCGCCATCTCCGGCGTCAGGGTGCCAAAGTTTATGAGGTTTTGAACGGTCAGCGGAGTTTTGCTGAACTTACGGATGGTCAACGAGGAGCCCCCCACGGCAAGGGGCGGAATGACGGCGTTGACACGCGAGCCATCCTCCAACCGGGCGTCCACAAGCGGCGAGGACTCGTCGATGCGGCGGCCTACCTTGGACACGATGCGTTCGATGACCTTGCGCAGGTGCTCTTCGGAACTGAACCGGGACTCAGTGAGAACCAGCTTCCCTTTGCGTTCCACGTAAATCTGGTCCATGCGGTTAACCATGATTTCGGTGACTGCGGGATCGTCCAGCAGCCGCTGGAGGGGGCCGTAGCCCAGCACGTCGTCTGCGACGTCCTGGACCAGCCTGGTCCGCTCCTCCGGCGTCAGCGGTACCTGTTCCGCGTCAATGATCCGGGTAAGCTCCTCTTTGGCTGTGCTCCGGAGTTCCTGCTCAGTGACTGCACCATCATTGAACCGGGTGCCCATCCGCTCGAAAAGTGCGGTTGCGGCCCTGAGCTTCATTGCTGCGAAGACATCCACGCCCGGTGCCTTAGGCACAAAGGAAGTGCCGGCCTCGTGCGTTGGATGCGCGACGGCGGTGATGCCGGGAGAGCGAGCTTCCGCACGTTCGGCGGGGGACGGGGAAGGCGCGGTCGCAGGACGCGGCTGCTCGAGCAGCGCGGTGCCGGGTACGGATCCCGGGCTGGTGGAGGATACGTTGCGGCCTTGGACCGCGTTGATGCGCTCGGAGAGTTTCATCAGATAACCACCCTTCGGTGAAGCTTCCGCTGTGCTTGTGCTCGCCAGGCCGGATTGAAGCGCTCCACAAGCTGGCGGAGGCTTTTGACGGCGGGGTCCTTCTTCGAGTCCTGCAGGACAGGGATGCCACGGTTCGTGGACAGGGCCACCGCGCGCGACCTGGGGATGCTGACGTCAACCGGGGCGCCGATGGTGGATTCGACGTCCTGCACGTTCAGGCCTGCCTTGGCGTCCGCCATGTTCAGGACCACGTGCCGGGATTCCGGCATGATTTCGAGTTGGCGGAGGACTTCCAGGCCGGAGCGGAGTCCGCGCAGGCTGGGGATGTCCATGGCGCTCACCCAGACCACATCGGTGCATTTCTCCATTGCGGCGAGTCCGATTTCCGGCATGCCGGGGGCGGTGTCGATGACCACGTACTGGAACTCCTGGGCCAGTTGCTCCAGCAGCCGGCTGACCTGGTCCGGGGTGATGTGGTCCGCGTCCACCGGGTTGGGCGGTGCGCACAGGGCGTAGATGCCGGCCGGATGCACGGTAAGGAAGGCCTTGAGGACCAGGGAGTCCTGGGCGGCGGCGGGGGTGACGGCGTCCGTGACCGTGTGTTCGGGGTTGAGGTAGAGGCCGGAGGCGACGTCCCCGAACTGGAGGTCCAGGTCCACGATGACCACGCTCATGGGGGCGATCCGCCCGAGTCCAATGGCGATGTTCGTGGCCAGTGTGGTTTTGCCCACGCCGCCCTTGGGGGAGAACACGCCGATGACCAGGCCCTTGCCGTTCCCCGACTGTTGTGCCTCGGGGCCGCGGTGCCGGGTGGCGAAGGACTGGCAGGCGCGTTCCAGCAGCACCCGGATTTCGGCGGCGTCCGCCTGGGGGCTGAGGATGTCCCGGATGCCCGCGCGCATAGCGTGCAACAAGCCACCGGGGTCAATGTCACTGACCAGGACCAGGCTGAGGCCGGGCAGTTGGACATCGAAGACCTTGGCGAACCGGAGTGCTTCCTCGTAGGGGACGTCCGGGCCGATGATCAGCACCTCCGGCTGCTCCTGGTTGAGGAGGGCGAAGAGTTCCGCGGGGCCCGCCGGGAGGATGTCCGAGGCGATGGTCTGGACGCTGCCGCGCAGGCCGTTGGCGACGGCGGAACGCAGCTTCAGGTCGAAGTCGCCGTTGGGGGAAAGGAGGACGAAGCGGCTCACTTATACACCGTGTCCTTCTTGGCGATGAAGCCGCCGTTGTCCTTGGCGTCGAGGGGTTCTTTGGTGAGCCAGAGATCGCCGTTGTTTGAGGAGTAGATGATCTTGGTTGCGTCGATGTCGTTCACGGCAACCGTGACCATGAGCGAACCTTGCGGAAGCGTTGTGTCCTGGGGATTGGTGCCGTCCGTGGGCTTCGCGCTTGGTAGTGCCTGCGGGGCCCGCTGGACGGCGGTAACCAAAACCTTTCGGAGGGTGAGTTGGGTGGTTGGCTCGCCTGCTTTTGCTTTTTCCGCAGCGAAGCTGAACCCGATGCCCACATGGTCGCCGGCGTCAATCCTGCCGCCCACCACACGCTTGGGTTCGAGCTCGAAGGTTACTTCCTGCATCCCTATAGGCACTTTGATGGCACCACTGGACTTGGCGTCCACCGGGTCAACCAACCGTTCGGCGAGAAGTTGCTCGCCGGGGACGAGGTCCACTGCGGCGACTTTGCCGGCGGAGGCCTCAAGGGTTTTCAGAGCGGTCTTTGAAACAGCGGTTGCTGGCACCTGCTGTTCAGTAACGGACGCCTTTACGATGTCGAGGGAAGCGCCTGCCGGTACGGCCTTGGTCACCACGAGTACCCCGATGGGATCCAAGTCCTTCATGGCGCGCTGGTCGGCACCCTGGGCGTAGGCGACGATGAGAAGCGCCCCAATGATGGCCAGCACCACTGCTGATACACCGGCCAACATACGTGACTTCAATGACTGCTCCTGTTGCTTTTAGCTATGGGGTGAGGCGCACAACTGAGGCCCCAAAGTTTGGGACGTTACCAAGTTCAAATGCTTGGGCGAGGGATACGAATTTTACGAAGTATCCACGAATCGTCTTGTTTTGGACGTTTCCGCCCGTGCTCCAGGAAATGTCGGCAAAGTGGTAGCCAGTTACATGAAATGCCGCAAAGCCTTTGACGTAGTACTTGCCGGAGGAACCCGTACCGGTGGCCACGTCATAGAGAGGGAGTAGAACTGTCTGGTCGTTCATCTGGTTGAAATCGGCAGCGCTACAGATCGTTGGGGCGCTGGCCCCGGGATCGCTCGCAAACCAGATACCCGCATTGTCGGACTGGCCGGCCGTCATCGTGACGGAGCATTTTGTTCCCGAGGTGGTGATCCACCCGAACCCGCCCGGCAAGCCACCACAACCATTCACCGCCTGCTCGAGAACCTGTACGGCGCCTTGGCTTCCGGCTGGTGGAATGTCCAGTTTGCAGTAAGCAATGGCCAAGGGAAGAATAGCGGGCCCCTTGGACGGGGTACCCCATTGCGCCGAAGCGGCAGCGGTTACTTCTGCCGAAGAGATTCCGAATATTTGAGCGAAAAAGAGGGTGACCTGGTTTGGGCTATTCCCCGTCTGCTGTGATCCCGCCGTAACGGTTACAGTCTGACTGGCCGTATTGGGCGTGGCGGACTTGATGTTACTCAGCCCGTCGGTGGCGTTGCTATTCGCTAGGCTGGCGGCGAGCGGGGAGGTGCCCGTGCAGTCCGGGTCAGCGGTACTCTTAGCGCACTTCTGAGCGATGGCAAGCGCAGCCGCGTCAGCGCCGTTCCGAACCTGGGTACGTTCTGAGTACATCATCGAGACATCAACCGCCACGGCGGCGAAACCAAGCAGAGCCACCATCATTATTGCCACGATGACACTCACGGCGCCCTGTTCGGAGCGGGAATTTCTGCTGATATTCTTCAGCCGCCGCACAACATGGCTCCTTGGCCAGTCATAGTGAATGGTCCGGCGATACCAGTCAGCGTGGAGAGTGTATATGTGATTGTGACCGCAATGCGGTTGCCCGATGAGCAGGTTGTAGTGCCCGTGTCGAGGTTCTTGAAGGTGATGTTTGAATCAGCGAGAAGGGGATTTAGGGAGACAGCCGTGTTTTCGGCTGCCGTCCGAGACGCCGCCGGATCATTGGTGATGGCCATTACCCGGACCCCCTCGCGGGCCGCGGCCGAAAGCGATGCCTGGGCGTTGTAGGCCCGGCTGAATTCCATGATGCCAAGGAGCAAACTGATGAGGACAGGCACGACGATGGCGAACTCAACGGCCGCCGCCCCGCGTTCTGATGGCCTCAGCATCTGCTGCGTTCCTCTCGAGTCTGTGTTGCGATGAGTGGATTTGTACACGTGAAACAGCTTGTGCGGTGCAGTTGAGCTGCACCGCACAATAGCCGGGCGCGCTGGGCCTCGGGTCTTGCTGTAGGGGCCGGGTTTTAGAGATTGGCAGTCACATTTGTAAACATCGAGTTGAGCTGGCCACCCAAGGTGGTTACTGCGACGATGATGACGACTGCAATGAGTCCGACCATGATGCCGTATTCGACAGCTGTTGCGCCCTCTTCTTCGTGGAGACGGTTCTTGATGTTGAAGCCGAGGGTCTGAAGGGTGGCGATGAGAGACCGCATTGTGAACTCCTGAGCGAGTGGGTTTGGCTGGCCCTGCACCAGCATTAGGACGAAGTTATAGCAAGGCTTGAAACGGTTGACCGGGTCTTGCAGGATTCTGTATTTTGCCGAACCCGCTGTTGTTTGCGGTCACGCCGGCGTTCGCCATGAGGAGCCGTGGCCCGGACGGTGTTCGTCGCAGGAACCCGAGCTCTTTTCGTCCCAGCTAGAGCTTGGCCGTGACGCTGGTGAACATGGTGTTCAACTGGCCGCCCAAGGTGGTTACAGCGACGATGATGACGACTGCGATGAGGCCGACCATGATGCCGTATTCGACAGCTGTTGCGCCCTTTTCGTCGTGGAGGCGGTTCTTGATGTTGAAGCCGAGGGTCTGAAGGGTGGCGATGAGAGAAAGCATTATGAACTCCTGAGCGAGTAGGTTTGGCTGGCCCTGCACCAGCACTAAGACGAAGTTAGCAAGCCTTGATGCGGTGTTGACCGGGTCTTGCAGGATCCTGTGCAAAGGCTTTTCAAGGTGTACCTTTCCTGCGCAATTGCGTGGAAAACCTTGCGGAACTGGAAGGCTTGCAGACTGCGAAGGCGAAGCTGGCACCAGGAATGGATGTGTTGTTTGCTGTATTCGGTGTTGTTGGGTCACACCGGCGTTCGCCATGAGGAGCCGTCGCCTGGACGGTGTCCGTCGTGGAACCCGAGCTGTTTCCACGGTGAAAGTCCTGCGCAAGTACAGGTGATCAACGCGACAGATTCTCCGCTTGAGTCATTTCGACGGGGTGGCTGGCGTATTCGCAAAGGCTTTTCAAAGTGCATGTTTGGTGCGCAATCACCCGGCAAACCCTGCGATATCGGAAGGATGGCCCAGTTCCGAAAAGGACAGAAGCTGTGCGGCCACTGTCCGCCGTTACGGCAGCAACTTGTAAAACTGGGCACTCCCGATTTGTTCGGCCCGGTAATGGCCTCTCACCCAGTCCACGATTCTTGCCGACTCTCCGCGGCCCTCAAGGGTCAATGGTGGCAGGTCCTGTATGACTACGGACGCCACCTGGTGGTCGGTGACCATACGCTGAAACTGTTCCAGGGTCGGGAAGGGATCAGTACCATCGAAACCGCCAAGCGGCAGCACGGAGCGTAAGCTTGCCAGCTGATAGTTAGCCGCTGTCTCGGAGCCCACCATGGCCGCCGACCATTTGCTGGTGGCCGGCGTGGCACGGAGGCGCGAAACGATTCCGGATTCTGGCAGGTTTCCGAACATGACAGCCATGAAACTGGGTGGCACGTCCGAACCCATCTGCTGACGGTCGGGGTGGTCGGTGCGCACGCCGAGGATACTGGGGCCAGCCACGACGCCTGCACCCTCGTGGGGACTCAGGACTGTATTGAGGGACCAAACGGAAGGACCGGCCAATAGCGCGACAGCCAAGAGGCTCGCTGGCACGTTCCGGAGGGCTGGAAACGGGGGCGGGACCGCCAGAAGGGTGATGGCCAACGACCAGACCAGGAGCGCCACAAGAGGACCTAGCGGAAAATCAGCGGTTGAACGATTCGCCGAGAGGAAGGCCAGAACCATCGTTGCCAGGAGCGTCCCGGCCAGCACCCAGCGTGCGTTTCGCTGGTCACGAAGCCGGTACAAGTGCAGCAGACCCGTCCCTGCGAGGCAGCACAACGGTGGTACAACAGTTAGGCAGTAATACGGATGGACAATACCTGACATGAATGCCAACACCGTTGAGGCGCAGAGAAACCAGAGAACGCACAGACTGAGGAACGCCCGATATCGCCGGCTACCGCTCCGCCGCTTGATGTGCCAGATGGCAATGCACATGCCTGCTACGGCCAGAGGCAGGAACCAGCCGAACTGGCCAGAGAATTGCGGTTGCAGGAAACGCTGAAATCCTGGATCCAGTTTTTCCGCCAGGCTCGCGGTGCTGGGAGACATAGTCCGGCTGGCGTCCTCACCGGTCAGGCGGTCCAGGCCGTTGTAGCCCAAGCTCAATTCCATCGCGCTGTTAAGACGGGATCCTCCGACGAAGGGGCGGCTGGCCGCCGGGACCATCTGCACAAGGACAAACCACCAGCCGCCCGTAACCACTGCTGTTAACAGGGCAGCCGCGACGTGCAGCACGCGTTTCACAAGTGGACCGGTGGCAAAAGCGAGATAGGTAACAGCAACCGCAGGCAGGACCAGTGCGATTTGAAGCTGCTTCGTCAGCAAAGCAGCACCGGTGAGGCCACCGGCCAATATCAGCCACCGAACCTTGTCGCTGCGGATAGACTCCAACGCAGCATAGGCCACGCCGATCATCAGCAAGGTGAGCAATGCATCCGGATTGTTATAGCGGAACATCACCACTGCAACCGGGGTTATGGCGAAGAATGTCGCTGCGAGAAACCCCGCGGTGCTTCCGACATAAGTGCGGACCATGCGGTACATCAGGAAGACGCTCGCGACGCCCATCAATGCCTGCGGCACCAAGATGCTCCAGGGATTCAGACCGAAGGCCCAGACGGAAGCCGACATTAACCAGAGGCTGAGAGGAGGTTTATCGACGCTAATGGCGTTGCCAGGATCCGAGGATGAAAAGAAGAATGCCGTCCAATCCTGTGAGCCTGCCATGGCAGCCGCTGAATAGTACGAATTCGCCCATCCGTTGCGGTCCAGGCCCCAAAGGTAGAGCACCGCTGTCAGGGCCAGGAGGGCCCACAGCATCCAAGTCTCCCTCCGGCGCCCCGAGGATGCCCGATGTGCCGCAAGGGGGGGTTGGCGTGATTGAAGCACCTGCGCTCGAAGCTCAGCGGGGTCCGACGGGTCGGGTGTCAACGCCGTCAAGAGGCGCGTACCGCTTGCGCGCTGGATGCCACAACGCGGCGGGCTGGATCAGTGCCGGGAACACGGAAAACCCAGACGCGCAACATGACGAAGCGCATGAGGGTCGCGAGGATATTAGCCCCTGTCAGTGTCACGAGCTCCATGGTAGGGGAAGCGTGCGGTGCGGAAGTGTGCAATACCAGCAGCGACGATGATGTTATTGACCAGGCCAGCGTAAAAACAACAAGTCCCTGAAACTGCTGGGTAAAGAGCCTGTCCGGGCCGTTCATGCCGAACGTAAAACGGCGATTAGCGGCTGTATTACCCACCGCCGTCAAGAGGAGGGCGAGAAAGTTGGCGGGTTGGGGGCCAAGAGGCTCCTGGAACAGCACATAGAGCAGTGCAAAGGCCACAGTGGATATGGCTCCGACAATGCCGAACCGGATAACTTGCCCAAAAAAGCTGGGCCTCGACTGTGCGACCATGGGGCGCCGCCCCAGCTCGGCATATATCGCTTGGACGGGAATGGACCCTTTCACAAGGGAGCCAGCAACGCGGACCAGTCCGCGAATGTCGTCAGCTGCTGTCTGCATGATGTCAACCCGACTGTCCGGGTCGTCGACCCAGTCCACTGGGATCTCGTGGATCCGAAGGCCCGAGCGCTCCGCGATTATCAGCAGTTCCGTGTCAAAAAACCATCCGTTGTCCTCAATATGGGGAAGGAGTTTCTTGGCGACTTCAGCCCGGACGGCCTTGAAACCGCACTGGGCATCGGAGAAACGAACCTGCATAGTGCGTTTAAGCAGAAAGTTGTATGAGCGCGAAATGAACTCACGCTGCGGCCCGCGGCTTACGCGGGAGCTCTGGCCAAGCCTCGTGCCAATGGAGATATCGGAGTGGCCTGACAGCAACGGGGCGACAAGCGGCGGCAGTGCCGCGAGGTCCGTGGAGAGGTCGACGTCTACATACGCCAGGACTTCCGCGGCGGAAGAAGTCCAGGCATCACGGAGCGCCCATCCGCGGCCCTTCACATCAAGCCGCCGGTAAGCGACATTTGACATACTGGCGGCCAGGCCAGCCGCAATGACTGGTGTCTCGTCAGTGCTTGCGTTGTCGGCGATGGTAATCTGCCACGTCACTGACATTTCGTGACGCAGATAATTTGCGAGTTTAGTGATGCTCTTTTCGAGTACGGCTTCCTCATTGAAAACCGGTACAACAATTTCAAGCGCCAGGCCCCCGTGGCTAAGTTTCATGTTAGGTATGCTATAGGCGCACAGGGAGGGCTTCCGGGCAGAATGTCGAAACTTGGGGAATACTGATGAACTACTTGGGGAATCCTTGAACTCTTGGCTTACTGCTCTGCCGGGCTTTGGAATGGCGGCGGCGGTGCTCTTGTTGCCAGGGCTGCTTCTCGGCTGGACGCTGGGGTTGCGGCGTATTTGGATGATGTCACTTGCGCCGGTCCTGACTGCGTCACTTGTTGCAGTCTCCACCTTGGTTTGCTGGTGGGTGCACATTGACTGGCAGTTGGGCGTGTTCACCGTATCCGTCGTGGTGTGCGCCGGAGTTGCGCTTGTCCTTGTCCGCGTAACGGCCAGGCTTTGGCCGAAGTACTTTATTTGGGATCCCGCAGAGAATTCGGCAGGCGCTGCATACTGGCTTGCCTTACTCGCCAGCGGGATCCTTCTGACCCTGCGCTATGCCCAGATTGTCGAGGACCCGGCCAACATCAACCAAGGCATAGACACGCCATTTCACCTTAACCTCGTCCAGCAGATCATTGATTCCCAAGACGGTTCACCCTTCTCTGTGAGGGAGCTGATGGGGGAAGGAGGCGGTTTTTACCCTCAAATATGGCACGCGCTTGCTGCCCTTGTGGCAGAGGCGGCAGGGTTGCCCGTGGTCGAGGCATCGAATGCCCTAAACTTCGCCGTCGTAGCCTTGGCATGGCCGAGCGGTGTACTTCTCCTGGTCCATGTCGTGGTTGGTCCTAAGATGATCGCCTTGCTGGCTGCCGGTACTGCGAGCGCAGGATTTTTCGCTTTTCCTTTTACTGTCATGCAGAGCCAAAAGAGCGACTTCGGTCCGCTGTTCCCGTATATGCTCGCTGTCACTTTCCTGGCTCCCCTGCTGACGGTATCGGCCTCGTTACTTGGGTTCGGCCGGACACCGATGCCTTGGCCGCTAGGCCTCACGACACTGGTTGCCGGACTGCCCGGTCTTGTGGTCACACACATGTCGGCGCTGGTAGCCCTTGTTGCGCTTACATCGGGTTTCGCTGCCATGGCCGCCGTACGTTCGTTCCGGCAACTCAAACAGAGGAAGTCCGATCCTCTTGCCTACCTCCAATGGACAGCACTTTGGACGAGCGTATTTTCCCTTGGCCTGGTGGTCTGGGCCGTGGTGCGGCCGTGGACCACCACCTGGGATCCGATTGACACCCCAGCGGCGGCCATAGGCAGTGTCCTCGTAGTGGCTCCTACACACGGGGACGTCAGCTGGAGCCTTGCGGTGGTCACACTGCTGGGAACCGCCATCATGTTCAGACGCCCAACCGGACGGTGGTTTCTGGCCGCGTACGGAGGCGCCGTCACGCTTTACCTGGTGGCGGCCTCATTACCACAGCCGCTCGCGAGGCAAATCATTATTGGTGCGTGGTACGGGGACCCACCCCGGCTCGCTGCCCTTCTGCCGATGTTCTGGGCTGTGTTTGTCGGTCTGGCAGCGACGTGGCTCTTTGAAGACATCGCCTCCAGCTACCGTGTCAGATGGTTTGTTGCCGCTGGCATCGCAGCCGCGGCCGCTACTACCGTGATGTGGCCAACAAATTCTCAAACCACGCCGGGGAGGGAACGAACCTACGCTCTTACAGCAGACTCACCCTTGCTGAGCCCCGATGAACTTGAATTGCTGGGCCGTCTTAGTGCCGAAGTCCCGGAGGGTGCGGTGATGGCCAACAACCCGTGGGATGGTAGTTCCACAGCCTTCGCCATCGCGAACCGCCGGGTACTCTTCCCGCACGCATACACAGGTTCGAATCCGGACCGTTTGCTGGTGGCCAAGACACTAAATCAAGCCACGGCCGGCTCAGAGGCTTGTGCGGCTGCAAAGAGGGAGAATGTTGGATTCCTCCTTGATTTTGGCGAGCACTACATTGATCCGCTGCGCACCGAGGTGAATGATTTTCCGGGCATTAGCGTTCCCCCGGATTCGTCGGCATTCGTCAAAGTCGACCAACAAGGCTCCGCCATCTTGTATAGATTCGTGGGCTGCGACCTCTAGTCCGCGATCTCCATGGAAACGATCCGAAGAGGAAACCGCCCTCCTATGGTTTCTGTCGGTAAGCCAGCTGCTCGTTTCACCGACTCGGCTGGCCTCTTTGGACGGCAACAACGGACCCCCTCGGTTCTGGGTGCCGAGGGGGTCCGGTCTATGGGGCGCCAGAGGCGCCGGGCTTACGGCCGCTGCTAGGGGATGCCGAGCGCAGTCTTGATCCCGGAGGTGAGATGGTCAAAGAAGCCGTTAAGTGAGAACCCAAATAAGCCGACTCCGGCCACGATGACGACAGCAACGAAACCAACGGTGATTCCATATTCTGTTGCGGTGGCGCCGTCTTCCTCGCACCTTATTCGCCGTGCGAAATTACGGATCAGGAATAGGGACTGTGCAGGATTCCTCATGACTCCTCCTAGGAGAACGCGGCGATGATGTTCATGACTGCCGGCCCCAGCAGGATGATGAAGAGGGTCGGGAAGATGAAGAAAATTAGTGGAAAGAGAATCTTCACTGGTATCTTCATGGCGTGTTCCTCGGCACGCTGTCGGCGCTTCATCCGCATTTCGTGGGCCTGGACTTTCAGCACCTTGGCGATGGCAATTCCGTATGCATCCGCTTGAACAATCGCGCGGATGAATGAGCGCAGGTCGGGGACGTCAACTCGGTCAGACATAGCCAAATAGGCTTCCTTTCGGGAACGCCCCACTTGCATGTCCTGCAGCGTTCGCATCATTTCGTCAGCCAGTGGGCCGCCCCCATTTTGCGCTGTGCGCGCCATAGCGGCTTCAAACCCAAGACCTGCTTGGACAGAGATCAACATCTGGTCCAGGGTGTTCGGCAACTCCAGCCGAATCTTGTCTCTCCTCTTCTCAGCCTTACTGCGAATCAGCAGGTCCGGTGCGAAATAGCCAAACGCAAGAGCGGCAATGAGGAACGCGAACCGTGCCGGCTCAGGCGAGGCGAGGAAGTAGAAAAGAGCCAGAAGTCCGGCACCGAGAGCCAGTAGCGGTTTCGTCACCAGGAGTCGTTCAAGGGGCCACTCCTTGGGGCGTCCCAGGGCAGCGAGCTGTTTGTCCAGCCAAGCGACGTAGCGAACTGGAGTCACTTTGCGGGCCACTGCGCTGAATTCCAGGGTCAAGCTTTGCGGAGCTGCGTTCCTGGCCCGTTGACCGAGGTTCGTTTGGATGTTTCGAAGGGCGAGCCTATCTACGGCTGCTACCGACCACACGAGGTATGTGACAGGCAAAACGATGGCAAGTATTGCTCCGAGTGCAATGGGTGACATGTTGCTCTCCTAATACTTTGGCTTGATAAGCCGGCTGAGCCAGAAGCCACCGGCAGTGAGCATTACAGCCGCAGCGCTCAGCATCAGGTAACCAGGAACGGTGCTCGTAAACGTTTTCGCATATTGACCGTTGATCAGGATCAGGGCGAAGAACAAAACAACTGGCAGTCCCATGAGCACGGCAGCCGACATCTTGCCTTCGGCACTAAGCGCCTTTACCTGGCGGCGTATCTGGTTACGATCACGGATGGTTTCGCCGACGTGGTCGAGCACTTCCGCCAAATCTCCGCCCACCTCACGGTGGATCTCAATGGCTTGGGAGATCCAACTGAAGTCCTCGCTGCCGGTGCGAGAAGAAACCTCGTTCATTGAATCCCCAAGGTCGCGGCCGATCCTCGTTTCGTTGACGATCCTGCTGAGTTCTTCCGACATGGGTGCGTCACTTTCACGTGCTGACGCGTCGATAGCTCGCAAGAGGGAATGACCAGCACGCATGCTTCCGGTGAGCATTTGCAGGGTGTCCGGCAGTTGCTCATCGAACTTGCCCTTCCGTCTGGAAGTTAGTACCGAAAGATAGGCGAGCATTCCGGCCGGAACAACTGCGAGCAGAATGATCGCGAAGAAGAGCCCCCCAAGCAGGAAACCGAAGACGCTTCCCGCCAGCGCGCCCGCGCCCATCATGAGCAGGAAGTCGGCTGGCTGGGTCTTTAACCCGGCCTGTTCCAGCTTTTCGCGGCTAACCAGAAAGTCTTTTCTTCCTTTCATACGTTTGTTGATGGCGCCAACTGCAGTATCGGTGAGGACAGTCAGCCTGGAAGCACCTGCGGGCACATCCGGCCGGCGCCGTGAGAGCGGAATCGCATGACGGGGTTTCAGTACGACAATGAAAGTGACAATGATCGACGTGAAGATCATTAGCACCCCCGCAACCAACATCATGACCGGAGCTTCTGGAGTTTCCATCTATCGACTCCTTGGCCCTTGCGCACCAAAAACAGCAGGGGAGATTTTGATTCCCAGTTCCTCGAACCTGTCCGTGAACCGGGGCCGGACTCCGGTAGGAATAGGCTTCCCAAGGAATCGGCCGTTCGCGTCAATGCCCGCGGAATAGTCGAAGACGAAGGCATCCTGAAGCGTGACGATGTCTCCTTCCATGCCCTGCACTTCAGTTATGTGTGTCACCCGCCGTGATCCGTCCCTGAGCCGCGAGATATGCACGATCAGGTTTACCGCGGACGCAATCTGCTCCCGGATTGCCCTGAGCGGTAGGTCCATCCCTGCCATGAGGACAAGTGTTTCCAGGCGGGCCACTGCGTCACGAGGCGAGTTGGCGTGGACGGTCGAGATCGAGCCGTCGTGGCCGGTGTTCATCGCCTGGAGCATATCGAGTGATTCGCCGCCACGGACCTCACCGACAACAATGCGGTCAGGCCTCATACGAAGAGAGTTGCGGACCAGATCACGAATAGAGACCTCGCCCTTGCCTTCAATATTCGCTGGCCGGCTTTCGAGTCTGACCACGTGGTCCTGCTGAAGCTGCAGTTCGACGGCATCCTCGATGGTCACGATGCGGTCCGTAGCGGGGATGAAGGAGGAAAGCACGTTCAACATCGTCGTCTTGCCGGTGCCCGTACCACCGGAAACGATGATGTTCATCCTTGCCAATACGCATGCCTGGAGCAACTCGGCCATTTCGGGGGACAGGCTTCCGAAGCTGACCAGTTTTTGTACCGTCAGCGCCTCGCGCCCGAACTTACGGATTGTCAGCGACGCGCCGTTCACCGCCAACGGAGGGATGATCGCGTTTACACGGGATCCATCGGCCAAGCGAGCATCCACAAGTGGGGACGATTCATCGATTCGGCGCCCAATCCGGGTGACGATCCGCTCAATGACCCTACGAAGAGCATCCTCATTACTGAACTTGGTGTCGGTGAGGAAAAGGTGCCCATTTCGCTCGACGTATATCTGGTCCGCCCTGTTCACCATAATTTCTGTGACTGACGGGTCGTCCAGGTACCGCTGCAGCGGTCCATGTCCGAGGACATCGTCGATGATCTCCCGTGTGAGGCGCTGTCGCTCACCCTGTGACAGAGGGACCTGTTCCTCATCAACAACTGCCTTCAGCTCATCCTTTACAAACTGATGGAGCTCAGCCTCCTCAAGGGATGAGTCCGTGATCCGGGAGCCCAGCCTCTCGTAGAGTGCCTGACTGGCCCGTTCCTTGAGGCCTGTGAGTGCCTCGCTCGCAGTTCCACCGGTTACTTCTATCGTCACCGGGGCTTGGGCCTGCTCAGCTGCTTGAGCCAGTTGAATAGAACCCAAGGTAGATGCGAGGTATGGGGCAGCTTCGGAAGTGGGAGCATCGGACTCGCCACGCAACTTTGCAAAACGGTTGGAGAGACTCACTGAACTACCGCCCTTCTGTGGACCTTCTTGCGTGGCGCTTCCCAATTAGGTTTGAACCGCTCGACCAACTTGCGCAGCCCCTTGGCTGCTCCATCCCGGCTGCCATCCTGAAGCAGCGGGACGCCCTTGTTCGTCGAGAATGGGACCGCGCGGGACTTGGGAAGAACGACATCTACAGGCGCGCCAATGGTGGCCTCAACGTCTTGAACTGTCAGGCCCGTCCGCCGATCCGCCATGTTTAGCACCACGTGCCGGTTATCAGGGAGCAGATCGAGTTCCGAAAGGATCTGGAACCCGGTTCGCAACCCACGAATACTCGGGACATCCATTCCGCATACCCAAACAGCGTCCGTGGCCTGCTCCAGAGTGGCCAGCACGTGCTCGCCAAGGCCGGGTGCGGTATCGACCACCACATATTGGAACTCTGCCCTCAGTTGGCGAAGTAAGTGGCTTATATTTTCGCCGGATATCCGGTCCATATCGATAGGATTGCGGGGCGCGCACAGGACGTAAATGTTGCCTGGGTGGAGAGACAAATAGGTCTTGAGTACCATTGCATCCTGGCTCGCGGCACCCACCACAGCCTCCGTGATCGTGAATTCAGGCTCAAGCATCAGGCCGCTTGCTATGTCCCCGAACTGGAGATCCAGGTCGACAACCACGACGCTCATGGGTGAAACCTGTCCCAAGCCGATCGCAAGGTTGCTGGCCACCGTCGTCTTACCCACCCCGCCTTTGGGAGACATGACGGCGATGACCCGGCCTCCTTCAGCGGCCGGACGCTCGGCAGTGTTTGGTGCCAAACCCCGCCGGCGTCCGGCGGCCGCAAGGCTCGCCCGTTCCACCAGTGCTCGAACCTGGTCTAGATCTGCTGCGGGCGGGATCAGATCACGAATACCGGAACGCATTGCATTCAAGGCAAGATCGCCGTCGTCATCTGCCGCCAGCACGATGCTGATTTCGGGATATTGCAGGTCCATGACCGCGGCGAATTTCAGGGCTTCCTCCTGCGGAAGCCCGGGGCCAAGAATGAGCACCTCTGGAGGTTCGCCTGCTTGCTGCCGAAGGAGATCTTCAGGGGACTCGGGAAGGTAAGCGGCTTGGAAAAACTGCAATGATCCGCTCAACGGGGCTACAGATGCCCGAACCTTGCGCTCGTAGTCAAGGGATGGCGATATCAGAATGAACCGGCTCATTTGAATACCTTTGTTTGGTTGACTACACCGTTGGTGCCTTCAGTGGCGTCGGCCGGTTCTTTCGAGAGGTAGACCTTCCCGAATTCAGCGGCATAAACGAGCTTTTCGGTGTCGACTGCATTCCGGGCGAACGTGATCAGGTACGAATCGCTTGTAGCTGGCTTGTTCTCGCTAGCCGCGTTGAGGGCACCCGATGAGCTCCCTTGAGTTGATTGCGCCTGCGTTTGGGCTGCGGCTCCCGAACTGAACTGAACGGCAGTGACTAGAACCTTGTGGAACGTGAGCTGGGTTCCGTTGCCGACGCCCGAAGGATCTGTCATGGAGATGAACACGCCTACTGTGTCGCCGGCCTGGATCTTGCCGCCGACGACCCGCTCAATCCCCAGGCGAAGAGTGATTTCCTGGAGCCCGGGTGGCACCGCAACCCGTGACGGGCCGAGGTAGGCATTTGCGTCTACGAGGCGGCTGCTGAGGAGCTGCTCGCCAGGCACCAGCGCGACTGCGGTGACTGTCGATCCCAACGAGGCCAGATCGTGGACTCCATCGACTGCCACGGCGGTGCGTGGCACTGCTTTAGTAGTAACGTACTGCGAGAGTTGGCTGGCCGGCGTTCCGGCCGGGACGTTCTGTTTGACGACCAGTACGTCCTCTGTTTCGGTGTTTGCCAAGGCGCGTCGATCCGCTCCTTGGACGTAATTGAAGAGAAGGACTGTGCCAAGAACTGCTACCACCAGTGCGGCTATGCCTCCCAGTAGGCGTGTTTTCATTACTTTCCCCTTAGTTGGAACTATTTGATGAGCCGGATTTCCGACGTGCCCAGATTTTGGCCTCCAGGAATGTAGCCACCGGAGCCGATAACCGAGTATTTGACGAACTGGCCGATGACACAGCGGTCGTTTCCGCCTGAGCAAGCTAGGGAGCTTGTCATTCCGGGGTCACTGGCGGTGTTGCGGAACTCGTAAACTCCGTTGTTGCCGAACTTCCAGCCCCAGATTTTGAATGTTGCGTAACCAATAATGTGGAACGAACCACCCTGCCCAGTGCCAGAGGACGTGTCGAACACGGGGAATTCGACTTTGACTTCTCCTCCTGCTTCGATCGTGGTTTTCCAGGTACCGAGAATTGTTGCGCAGCCACTTGGAGGGTTATTGCCGGGGTCCGATCCCATATCATTTGTTCCCACTTGTGTGTCAGCGACACAGGGGGAGTCCTGGTCAAGCCAGCCCCAACCGCCTGGAATCTGTGTTCCGGAGGGGCCCGTGCATGTCCCTCCCGGTTTGTATGACATCTTCTGAACTTCCGCCGTCTGGCTCCCTGAAGCCAGGTTGTAACAGTTGTTAGACAAAGCCAGCGGGAATCCGGAGCCGCCACCAGGGGGGCCCGCAGCTGCTACAGCTTGGGCACCAACCGTTACCGGGCCAGCGTTAATTGCATTTGCGAATAGGTTCGTCAGAAAACTGGACGAACCATTTTTCGTGGACGTAGTGACTGTCACTTGACCGGGTGTCGAAAGATCAACGGAAGCCGTGCTGGCGCCATCGTTGGAGTTTGAATTTGCCAAGTCATTCGCAAGGGCAGGAGTACAGGTGCCGGCCTGGCAACTTAGAGCAACGGCTAGGGCGCTTGCGTCGGCGCCATTTTGCAGTTGCGCGCGCTCGGCATAGATCTGCCCGACATCGACCGCCATTGCACCCGCGCCTATGAGGACGAGCATCATGACAGCGACTGTCACACCGGCTGCTCCGCGTTCACCTTCGTTTGCACCCCTTGCCTTTTTGACTAACCGCCACATTGCATAGCCCCTTTACCTGTGACTGTGAGGCTCGGGCCGAAAAACCCTGTTAGAGAAGAGCCGCTGTATTTGACCGTTACTACTGCAGTCGATGCTGGCGTCGCTGCCGGGCAGGTCGCTGACGAGAAGTCGAAGGTGAGCAGAGAGGAGTTAATTGAAGGTGCGCCGGCCTTGCCAGCTGCCGTTGCTTTCGTCGCGTCCTTGGTGATGGCCATCGTCCGGGCAGCTTCGCGTGATGCCTGTGTGACAGAGACTTGAATGTTGTATGCATTTGAGAACTCGACGATGGCTATGATCAAAGCGACCAGAATCGGGGCGACTAACGCGAATTCGACTGCAACGGCACCCCGTTCACCGTTATCAGAAGTTCTGTTGCTGCGTTTCAAAGGGTCCCCCTGGACGGTTGCAGCTTGAAAAGGGTCGGTGTGCCGTGCTCGGGAGCACGGCACACCGATCCCGGATAACTACCAAGCGCCGACAGTGCCGGCTAGACCATTGAAGAAGGCATTCAGGTTAGTGCCGAAGAGAGTTACCCCTGCGACGATAACCAAGGCAATAAGTCCAACGAGCAGTGAGTATTCAGTGGCCGTTGCGCCCTTTTCGCTGGTGAAGATTGTCCGGATGGCAACCGCCAGTTCTCGAACAAAGGCATTAATGTTTGACATTTTGTCGACACTCCCTCGTTGACGTTGGCTTCTACCAGGCGCCAACCTTGCCAGCGAGTCCGTTGAAGAAGGTGTTGAGGTTGCCGCCGAAGAGCGTTACGCCCGCGACGATCACCAGTGCGATGAGGCCTACCAGCAGGGAGTACTCGGTGGCCGTCGCTCCCTTTTCCGAGGAGAAACGCTCCTTGACACCGGTGACGAAAGCCATCATCGAGACCATGAGAGAAGTCATTGTATTTTCCTTAATTCGGTGAAATTGAAGTGATTTGTATTTCAACGAATTTCCAGCTGCCCCCATAAATCCTTAGCGGCTGGACTTCGCTAAGAAGAGATTGTCATTCAAGCCAACGGGCAACAATGCGTAGTAGTACTCGAATTTTTCGTGGCATGCTGAACTGACGTACTCGAATACTCGGAAAGGTACCTAGGGTGAGATCCGCGTGTTCTCTTTACTACTTGGATGGGTGCGCTTCACCACGAGCGGGAGGCGTCCGGAAGGGAGTGTTCCGGCTACGGGATGAGCAGTGCTGTGATGGCCAGGGCGCCCAGCATAGCGGGGCCATGTGCCACTTCCTTGGCCCTATTCCGGCGTTTTCCACCGACGATTATGGCTGTGCTGATCCCGTTCACAATGAAGCCCAGAAGGCCGCCATACAGCAGTTGGCTCCAACCTAGGTACCCCAGATAAAGGCCGATAGGTGCCGCCAGCTTTACATCACCCATACCGATGGCACCAGGCGAAATCAAAGCCAAAAGAACGTAGATGGCGAACAAAATCGCGGCGCTGAGAAGTGCGCGCAGAAAGTCATCAGCCTGCTGACCAAATATCAGGGGTGCTGCCAACAAGAGAACGCCGGCTACTAGCAAAATTATGACCAGCTGGTTGGGCAATAAATGCAGCGCAATATCCACCCTGGCAAGCTGCACACCAAGCACGGCCAGGAGTATCAATGCGGGCAGTGCCGCAGTATTTCCGAAACGCACAACGAGGGCGACACAGGCGGCGCCGGTGATTGCCGCCGTCGTAATCCGAACCCGCAAAGTAGGAAGGCCACCCAGCCGCGGGAGCAGTCGCGAAATCAAGAGCTCGGCCACGGGGGAGAGGAAGAGCCCCAGGAGGCCGATGGCAACGACCATGAGACCAGCGGTCGGACCGTTGCCCCCTGCTGATACCACTGCGGCCCCCTAAGTAGCTTGGGCCGGCGCGGGATGTACCCACCGCCGGCTACCCCATTTTGACCCTGAACCCCTTGACGCGCTAATCTTGGTAGTCGTTGTGCGTGTCCTATTCCGATGGTGCGTGCCCGCTTGAGAATCCGGTTGCAGGATAACTACTCAACGTGCACATTCGGAACTTCAGGATGACTGGTTACATGGAGCCCTCACCTCTGTTCCGGTAGCGCGCAGACAGTAGGTGCGCGAGCTAGCGACACCTAAACAAGAACGCCAGAACAAGAACGAGGCAAACACCGTGCGTACGTACACCCCGAAGCCCGGCGATATCAACCGCCAGTGGCACGTCATTGACGCCACCGACGTTGTCCTTGGTCGTCTTGCAAGCCAGACCGCAATCCTGCTGCGCGGCAAGCACAAGGCCACTTTCGCATCCCACATGGACATGGGCGACTTTGTCATCATCATCAACGCCGAGAAGGTAGCCCTGACCGGTGCCAAGCTGGAGCAGAAGCGCGCATACCGCCACTCCGGCTACCCGGGCGGCCTGACCTCCGTCAACTACGCGGAACTGCTGGAATCGAACCCGGTCCGCGCCGTTGAGAAGGCCATCAAGGGCATGCTCCCCAAGAACTCCCTGGCTGCCCAGCAGCTCGGCAAGCTGAAGGTGTACCGCGGTGCCGAGCACCCGCACGCCGCCCAGCAGCCCAAGACTTTCGAAATCACCCAGGTCGCCCAGTAGTCCTGGCCACCAAACAACTTATCTATACAAGGAGAATCGTGGCTCAGAACGAAGAGACCACCGAGGTCGTCGAGGCCGAGGAAAACCTGACCAGCTACACCTCTGAGAGCTCAGCTGCTGAAGCTGCTCCCAAGAAGGAGCGCCCGGCCCTGACCGTTGCCGGCGCAGCTGTTGGCCGCCGCAAGGAAGCCGTTGCACGCGTCCGCGTTGTGCCCGGCTCCGGCAAGTGGACCATCAACGGCCGCGAGCTGGCGAACTACTTCCCCAACAAGCTGCACCAGCAGGACGTCAACGAGCCCTTCAAGATCCTCGATCTCGAAGGTGCCTACGACGTCATCGCCCGCATCCACGGCGGCGGCATCTCCGGCCAGGCAGGCGCCCTGCGTCTTGGCATCGCCCGTTCCCTGAACGAGATCGACGTCGAGAACAACCGCGCGACCCTGAAGAAGGCCGGTTACCTGTCCCGCGACGCCCGTGTCATCGAGCGTAAGAAGGCTGGTCTCAAGAAGGCCCGTAAGGCTCAGCAGTACTCCAAGCGCTAAATCCGCTTGCACAGAAGCCCGCCCCGCTATCCAGCGGGGCGGGCTTCTGTCGCTTCAGTCTGGTAGTTGCTGCGTCAGATCATACAGACGAACACCGGCGAATTCCCGGTATGGGTAGTGGTCTTGGATCCAAGCGACAACCGACAGTGTGTTCGGGCTGGCAGACCAACTTAGGATACCCGGCTGGTGGATGTAGTAGTGCACTTCTCCTGCGTGTAGATAGTCCTTAAAGGAGTTCAGTGACGGGTAAGAATCCAGAGCAGAGAAACCGCCAACGGACATCACCGGACGCTTCGTAGCCAGTTGGTAAAGGGCCGCATTTTCGCTTCCCGTCGTCGCAGCCGCCCAACGCGCGCCAGAAGATGTCCCCTCAATGTATGCTGCAATTTCTGCGACCACAGGCTCTCCTCGAGAGAGTGCGTACTTGCTCTTCTCATCCAGCCTCAATTGTTCGGCGTCGCGTTTGTGCCAACTCTCGGCAGTCGGAACAGGTCCGGAAATCGGAAACGATCCTTGCTGGGAAGTCGATATGGACTCGATGACGAACAACGCAGGGATTATGACTATTGTCGTCCCTGCTAGTAAGAGCGCTATCGAAGCGACTTGATGTCGTTTGGCCGTAAGGGGAAGTAGTAGGGCGACTGCAGACGCAAGCGCTCCGACTTTCATTCCGAATACTGCCCAAGGCTGCCAGTCCTGAAACCACGTGAGGATACCGGACGTGAGTACAGCGCAGAGGAGCGTGACAACCGCTGCCCCCCGCACATAGATCATCCTATTTCTGTTCACCCAGAAGGCTTCGAACGCGGCGCCAGCCATCGATGCCATTGGTAGTGCCAGCATCGAGGTGTAGTACGGGTGGATATCACCGGTCATGAAGCTAAGCACTGCAAAGGTGGTCAAAAACCACATGACCAATAGTGCCATAGCGTAGGACCCCAAACGGGACGGGCTGCGGCGGCAGATTCTGATCACCATCAGAGCTGTGCCCACGAAGGCAACAGGTAGCAGCCATGCCACCTCGGGAGCGTAATTGATGGTGAAGAGACGGATTGGACTTGCGTCATATCCAACTACCCCTGAAAAGTCTTTTGGATTAACGGCGCCTAGGTCCGTCTTGCCGGTCAACCGGCCGAGCCCGTTGTATCCAAAAGTAAGGTCGACAAAGCTGTTTGTCGTTGTTCCACCTATCCAGGGTCTTTTCGAGGGCGGCGTCAGTTCAACGATCGCAATCCACAATGAAGCCGGAATAAGTGTGACCACTGCGGCGGTAAAAAGATGGCCAAGCCTCGCACGCATTCGGCCGTCGCCGAAGATCAAGAACGCAAGTCCGAGAGCTGGTACCAGAATCCAACTCTGGAACTGCTTACATAGGAAGGCAATGCCCAGGATAAACGAGGCTGCGTAGATATACCTCGGTTGGTGCTTTTCTGCTGACTTCACGGCGAAAAATACGGCCAAAGACCACAGAAACAGTAGCAAGGCGTCCGGATTATTGAACCTAAAAATAATGGATGTCACAGGAATGAGTACCACAAACAGCCCGGTAATAAGAGCTTGACGCCGACTAGACCAGCAAAGCGTGGTGCGGTAGACCATGCCTACTGTTGCAATCCCCATCAATGCTTGAGGGACGAGGACGCTCAATGAATTTAGGCCGAATAGCCTTATGGACAATGCCATTATCCACAAATGCGCCGGCGGCTTATCTACTGTTAGACCGTTTCCTGCATCGGCAGAACCGTAGAACAGGCCTTGCAAATCTGCGGCGCCTACTTGCGCCGCAGAGGCGTAATAGGGATTTCCCCATCCATTTATCGTTAGGTTCCACAAGTAGACCAGTCCGGCTATGGAATAGAGCGCTGCTTCGGGCCAATGTCTCGTCCATCTGTCAGGCCAAGGCGCTTTCGGTTTACCTGCGCTTCGTTCATCGAGCGCCGACGTTGTAGACGTTAGTGCCATCTATCTTCTCCGCTTCAAAGTTTGCTTTGACCCAATCCTGTAGGGCAATGAGATCCTTGCTGTTGCCCGGCACCCTCAGTTGCTCTTGCTGCTCGATCACATAGCAGACCTGACCGGAGGATACTGCCGTTTGAAATTGTTCGAGGGTCGGTGTGGGGTCCACCGCCGCGAATCCCCCAATCGACATAACCGCGCGTCCTGTTGCAAGTTGATATTGGGCGGCGGTTTGGCCGGGATATGTTGCAGCGGCCCATGTGCAGCTGTCTGGGGCCTGCCGAACAAGGTTGACCATGGCGGGGCTTGGTTTAATACCAATCGCTATGCCTGTGGCCCACGCTGGCTCTTGCTGCTTTACCCCTTGTAGAAACCGACTCAGTGTATTCGGGTTGTTTGTCAGCGCACCTGACATGGGATTTGATCCCTCCTGCGGCGACTGCAGCGTGAATGCGGAGCAGGAAAGGGGGCCTACAAGGAGTACACCGACCGCAAGAGAGCCAGCAGTGCGAGGTATCCACTGCCGGGGTGCCCGGACTGCCAGAACTGCAGCTGCGCAAACGCCGAGGAGTAGGAGGCTAGTCCCCAACCAGTCTGGATAGGCGCTGCTCAATTGCCACATCCCGTGCGCGAACACCGTGGCCACCACCAGGGAGAATGCCAGGGTAATGCGCCCCGAACGTGTGTTCACTGATTTTCTCATCAAGTCAGTCCCTAGGCCGAGGCATAGAGCCATGGGAAGTGCCAGAGATGCAGTGTAGTAGGAATGAAAGTTAGTTCCCATAAAGCTGAGCACCATATAGGTGGTAGCTGTCCATGCCACCGACCCACAAATAAGAATTGACTGTCGGCGAGAATAGCTATTTTTCGCTAGGAGAATGATCAACCCTATGCAGGAAAGTAAGGCTGGCAGCAGAAGCCAACCTAGTTCTTGGCCGTAGTTTGCATTGAACAGTCGAAGCAATCCAGCATCTGATTCCACCGTGCGGAATTGGACGGGTATTAGGGCGGCAGATGGGGAGTCGTCGTGCTGCAGGACGCGATCCAGTCCGTTGTACCCCAATGTGAGCTCAATCATGCTGTTAGTGGTCGAGCCCCCGATGTAAGGGCGACTTGAATTGAATCGCGAGTCCACGAAAAGTGGCCACGCGAGTGAACCAATCCCTAGCACGAGGCCCGCGGCACCCAAGGAAACGAATCGCCTGCGCCACCCAAGTGGTGCGTAGAGTAAATACGATGCAGCAACTGCCGGAAGTACAAGGAAGGCCTGCAGTTGCTTAGTTAGAAACCCCAGGATAAGGAAGACGGTCGCCAGGAGCATATACCTGAAGTGACCGCTCTCGGATGCGCGAACACCTGCGTAGAGGGCGGCGACCATCAAAAGAACCATAAGAGGGTCTGGGTTGTTGTAGCGAGCCATCAGGACTGTGATGGGGGCGAAAGCATAGGCGATTCCTGCGAGGAGGGCGGTTGAGAAAGGAAAACACCGCCTCAAAAGCCGAAACGCCATGTAAGTGCTGGCCAATGTCATGACTGCCTGTGGAACCATTATGGACCAAGAGTTGAGGCCAAAAATCCGAACAGAGATTCCCATAATCCAAAGGCTTAGCGGGGGCTTGTCGACCGTGATGAAGTTGCCCCAATCAGCCGAAGCGAAAAGAAATGCTTCAAGGTTGTACTGTCCGGCCTGTATCGCAGCAGAGTAATAGGCATTTGCCCAGCCATTTCTGTCAACTGCCCAGACGTACACGAGCCCCGCCGCGAGCATTAGGGCACCAAGAGCCCATTTTTCCCTGTGCCGGTGAACAGGGACCTGGTCGTTCAGGACCGCAGTGCCCCGCTGCTCTTCCGCGACTTTCACAGGCCAGACTTTCCGGCATGCGCAACTTGCATGCTTGTCGCACTGCCCGAAGTACGGCCGCCTCTGAAGACCCAGAGGCGGAGGAGCACGAATCGCAGCAATGTCGCAACGACGTTCGCAGCAGTCAGAACTAGAAGTTCCACTCTGGGTGCAGCGTCGGGATGCACCGAGTGGAGCACCAGCAAACACGATGACGTGATAGCCCAGGCCAACAAGAAGACCAAGAAACCTTGGAATTGTTGGGTGAACAATTTCTCTGGCCCGCTTATACCGAATGTGTATCTGCGGTTTGCTGCGGTATTTCCTACCGCCGTAAGCAGTAGTGCAACGAAGTTGGCTTCCTGAGAGCCAAGGGGTCCCTGCATCATTAGGTACAGCAGAGCGAACGCCAGAGTCGAGGCCGCCCCCACGAGTCCAAAGCGGAGTACCTGCCCAAAGAAGCTTGGCCGGTTCAGAGGCGCGATCGGCCGGCGTCCGAGTTCAGCGTAGATTGCCTGAACAGGAATCACGCCCTTTAATAAGGAGGTGGCTACCCGCACCATCCCCCTGAGGTCATCCAGAGCAGTCTGCTTGATATCGACCCGGCTGTCGGGATCATCCACCCAATCGACTGGAATTTCGTGAATGCGGAGCCCGGAGCGTTCAGCAATGATCAGCAACTCTGTGTCGAAAAACCAGCCGTTGTCCTCGATATGGGGGAGCAGGCGTTTCGCTACGTCGGCCCGAAGTGCCTTGAACCCGCACTGTGCGTCGGAAAACCTCACGTGCATTGTGCGACGCAACAGGAAGTTGTAGGACCGGGAAATGAATTCGCGCTTCGGACCACGGCTCACCCGTGAGGTCTGACCCAACCGTGTGCCTATCGAAATATCCGAATGACCAGACAGCAAGGGGGCGACAAGGGGCGGAAGCGCCGCAAGATCGGTGGATAGATCCACGTCCAAGTAGGCGAGGACTTTTGCTTCGGAAGCGGTCCAGGCATCTCTCAGTGCCAAGCCGCGTCCTTTGGCTTCAAGGCGTCGGTATTCGATGTTTTCATGTTGCTCACTGAGTCGAGCGGCAATCACCGGTGTCCCGTCGGTGCTTGCATTATCGGCGATGGTAATTTTCCACGTCGACGGCATTTCATGCGTCAGATAATCGGCGAGCCTTGTGATGCTGTTTTCGAGTACCGCTTCTTCGTTGTAGACCGGTACTACAATTTCGAGCGCCAAGCCCCCATAGCTAGGTGTCATGCATGGATCGTAGGGTTCACGAAGTAGGCACGGCGAGGGTTTGAGGTAAAGACAGGTACCCGGACCGTGATCTAAGTAGCCAGGAAGTCCCGCACTCTCGCTGAGGCAGGTAATCGCGATGGAAGACCAAGTAGCCGGTTGGAAGCCTTCTTGCTGCAAAAGGGAGCTCCAATCACCGTTCCGCCTGAAAAGCCCGGATAGCCACTAGGTTCCGGGCCGTGTGGGAGGTGCGACGGCGAAATCAGGTAGTTGCTACTGAGGCGCAGGACCGGGCCGGCTACATACCTTTGACGCATGCAAGGGATAGGCGTGGCGCGGTACCAAGCCCTCGATGGGTTGAGGGGCATCGCCGCATGCGTGGTCCTGATTCATCACTGTTGCCTGGTCTCCCCGGAGCTGGCGGAAGCGGTGGACAGCAACGGACGCGGCACCTTCGAACCGTGGACATGGTGGACCGTCTTTTCGCCCCTTCACCTTTTCTGGGCAGGCCAAGAGGCGGTCTTTGTGTTTTTTATCCTGTCCGGGTTCGTCCTCACGCTGCCACGGCTGCGAGGCCGTCCTCAGAGTTGGCCGGCTTATTACTGTAAGCGAATAGCTCGAATCTTTCCGCCCGTGTGGGCGTCGCTCGGTCTCGCTGTCATTACCGTCTGGATTGCTCCCAGGATCGCAGACCCTGACCTAAGTTCTTGGGTCAATAAGCATCAAGAACCCACAAATGCCTTCATTGATGGAGCCTTGCTTTTCGGCGCAAGTAGCTTGAACTCACCTCTCTGGTCTCTGAGGTGGGAAGTTCTGTTTTCATTGTTGCTCCCGATGTTTTGCATAGGTGTCTGTCGATTCAGGCAAGCCTGGATGCTGCGCATGGCGGGCCTTCTCATGACAATCGGCCTAGGAGACATCCTGGAAGAGGACGTACTGGTATTCCTCCCCATGTTTGGACTCGGCGTTCTCATGGCATCGCATGTGGAGGTTCTCAGCGCGTGGGCGGCAAAGTTCCGTTCCAGCACGTGGTGTGGGCTTCTCACCGTCACACTCATCTTCTTGTTGTCGCGCTGGATTCTGCCTGGCATTCCTGCAGCCAATGCACTGTCTGCAGTCGGCGGAGTACTTCTTCTGTTCATGTTCGTCGGGTCGAAGGGGACCAGCATGATTGGGAGTGCTCCGGCTCTCCAATGGCTGGGCAAACTGTCCTTTAGCCTTTACTTGACTCACGAACCCGTGGTTGTGTCCGTCGCCCTTGTGACACATTCTGATGAGCCCGTTGTAGTCGGGCTCATCGCCGTACCGCTTTCTATCGCCTTGGCCGTGGCTTTCAGCGCCTTGGTGGAGCGACCCAGTCTTCGATTGGCGTCAACCGTGGGTGATCTGGTCGACAAGACAAGCTGGCGTCCACGTCTATGGAGTCAGGGCCGGGAAAGCCGCATCCAAAACAAGGAGCCATCCAGGAATTAAGCGGTCGGGAGATCGTCGGCCCGATGCCTGCGATTGCGCTGGGACGCCTTCTGATTCAGGTTGAAGATCGGCAATGCGTGCCTGGGAAGCAGCGGTTTCCATTTCCCCCCACACCCATCCTCTACACTTGACCGGTGTCTAGATTATTTGGAACTGATGGTGTCCGGGGGCTGGCCAACGGCCTGCTGACAGCAGAACTGGCCCTGCAGCTGGCCCAGGCGGCCGCCGTCGTGCTCGGCCACGACCGCAACTCCAACGGCTCCCGGCCCCGCGCCGTGCTGGCCCGCGACCCGCGCGCCAGCGGCGAATTCATCGCCGCAGCCGTGGAAGCCGGGCTCTCCAGCTCAGGCATCGACGTCTATGACGCAGGGGTCCTGCCCACCCCCGCGGCCGCTTACCTGGTGGCGGACCTGGACGCGGATTTCGGCGTCATGATCTCCGCCTCCCACAACCCGGCACCGGATAACGGCATCAAGTTCTTCGCCCGCGGCGGCCAGAAGCTGCCCGACGAGGTGGAGGACGCCATCGAAGCCCAGATGGGCAAGGAAGCCGTCCGGCCCACCGGCGCCGACGTAGGCCGCATACAGCGCTTCTCCGACGCAGAGGACCGCTACATCGTCCACCTGCTCCGCACCCTCCCGCACCGCCTCGATGGCCTCACCGTGGTCCTTGACTGCGCCAACGGTGCGGCCAGCGGCTGCTCGCCCCAGCTCTTCAAGGACGCCGGAGCTGACGTGGTCGTCATCGGCGCCGATCCGGACGGACTCAACATCAACGATGGCGTCGGCTCCACCCACCTCGGCCCGCTCAAGGAGGCCGTGATCAAGTACGGTGCCAACCTGGGAATCGCCCACGACGGCGATGCCGACCGCTGCCTGGCCGTGGACCACGAAGGCAACGAGGTTGACGGCGACCAGATCATGGCCATCCTCGCCGTCGCGCTCAAGAACTCCGGCAAACTCAAGGATGACGTCCTGGTAGCCACCGTCATGAGCAACCTCGGCCTGAAGATCGCCCTCCGCGAAGCCGGCATCACCATCGTGGAAACCGCGGTGGGGGACCGCTACGTGCTGGAGGGCATGCGCGACGGCGGCTACAACCTGGGCGGCGAACAGTCCGGCCACGTCATCTTCGCCGACCACGCCACCACCGGCGACGGCCTCCTCACCGGCCTGCAGCTCGCCGCGCAGGTGGCCCTGACCGGGAAACCGCTCAAGGAACTCGCCACCGTGATGACCAAGCTCCCGCAGGTCCTCATCAACGTCAAGGGCGTGGACCGCACCCGCGTGGGCAGCAGCGATGTCCTGGCCCAGGCAGTGGCATCGGCGGAAGCAGCGCTTGGGGAAACCGGCCGCGTCCTGCTCCGCCCATCCGGCACAGAGCCCGTGGTCCGCGTCATGGTGGAGGCCGCCGACGAGGAGACGGCCCAGTCCATCGCCGAACACCTGGCCCAGGTGGTCCGCACCGAACTCGCGCTGGAGCTCGCCTCCAACTAGCCGGCGCGGCTCAAAACAACCGCAGCAAAAAGAGTGGCCCGCCTCCCAACAGGGAGACGGGCCACTTTGCGGTTGGAAAGGCTTAGACCCGGTCCTTCAATGCATCCCGGATCTCGGTCAGGAGCGCAACCTGCGGATCCTCTGCAGCGTCCTTCTTCACATCCTTGTTGATCCCAAGCCGGCGGTTGCGGCGCTCAATCATGATGTTCATCGGCATCACCACCACAAAATAGATGGCCGCCGCAATCAGCAGGAAGTTCACCACCGCGGTCAGCAGCACCCCGAACTCGATGGCGTTGCCGTTCAGCTCCACCCTTCCAAAGCTGTCGAAGTTGGGTGCACCCACCAGGCCTGAGACGAAGGGCATCAGCACTTTGTTGACCAGCGCCGTCACCACGGCGCCGAAAGCAGTACCCATGACGACGGCGACCGCAAGGTCAACCACGTTGCCCTTCATAATGAAGTTTTTGAATCCACTAAGCATGGAAACCAACCTAGCGCACCGGCATTACAGGTACGCCGGTGCCGCCTCCAGGCCGAAGTATTCCTCCAGCGTGCCAATGCCCCGGTTCAGCATGTCCGTGGCCGCCTCCACGCCCACGTACCGCAGGTGCCACGGCTCGTAGTAATACCCCGTGATGGGGTGCAGCATCCAGGGATACCGCACCACGAATCCAAAGCGGTGGCCGTTGGCTTTCGCCCAGGACGCCGCTGGCTGGTCGGCAAAGCACGGCTGGAAGCTGCAGGCGCCCCCGCCGTCCGCGATGTCGAACGCCCACCCCGTCTGGTGCTCCGAGTGGCCGGGCCGGGCACTGGCCGTGTCGGCATCGGCTTGACCGCGCGCCGCGACGTACCCGTTGTAGGTGGTCACCTGCGTGCTGTACGAGCGGTAGCCGCTGGCCAGGACCAAAGCCACGCCATCCTGCGCGGCGGCCGCGAACATCGCTTCGGCTGCCGCCGCCGTCAGGCTGTTCAACAGCGCCGCCTCGCCCGCGGCGGAAATGGCGACGGCGGGACGCACCAGGTCAGCCGGCACAAAGTCCGCCGGCTTCAGGGGCCGGTGCTTGTTGACGATGACCCACTGGCTGGCCGGGTCATCAAGCGAAAACTGGCGCGCCAGGGCCGCCGACGGCGACGGTGACGGTGCGGGGGACGGCACCTCCGGTGACTGGCCCACCGTGGCGGCTTCCGCCGTCGGGCCCGCTGAAGCGGTGACCGCAGCAGGGGAGGGGGCTGCGGAAGAAGCAGCGGACGACGCCGGCACGGCGTTGGGTGCCTCAGGCGTGCACGCTGCCAGGACAGTCAGCCCGGCCCCCGCTGCGAGGAACCGGGTGAAGCTGCGCCGGCTGGGAGACCCGCATTGGTAGCACACCTGTGCTACACCTTCCGGAGGAGCATGCGGCGAATGGAGTGGTCCGCTTCTTTGGTCAGCACCAGTTGCGCCCGCCCCCGCGTGGGAAGGACATTCTCCTCCAGATTGGGCTCGTTGATCCGCTTCCAGATGTCGCGGGCCGTGGTTTCGGCTTCCTCGTCGGACAGCGTGGCGTAGCGGTGGAAGTAGGACTCCGGCTGTGCGAACGCGGTGCTGCGCAGCTTCCGGAACCGGTCCACGTACCACTCCTCAATGTAGGAGGTCTTGGCGTCGACGTAGATGGAGAAGTCAAAGAAGTCGCTCAGTGCCAGCCCCTGGCGGCCGTCATGCCGGGGCCGTGCCGGAGCCAGGACGTTCAGGCCCTCCACGATGAGCACGTCCGGGCGGCGGACCACCACTTCCTTGCCGGGCACGATGTCGTACGTGACGTGGGAGTACCAGGGCGCGCGCACTTCCTCGGCGCCGCCCTTGATCTCGCTCACGAAGCGCAGCAGCGCCCGCCGGTCGTAGGACTCCGGAAAGCCCTTCCGGTCCAGCAGCTGCCGGCGCTTGAGTTCGGCCAGGGGGTAGAGGAAGCCATCGGTGGTGATGAGCTCCACGTTGGGGGTGCCCGGCCAGCGGCGGAGCATCTCACGCAGCACGCGGGCGATAGTGGACTTGCCCACGGCAACCGAACCGGCCACGCCGATCACGAACGGGGTGCGCTGGGTCTGCTCGCCCAGGAACGTGGTAGTGGCCGCGTGCAGCTGCCCCGCCGCCTCAACGTACAGGTGCAGCAGCCGTGACAGCGGCAGGTAGACATCCCTGACTTCATTGATGTCCAGGGGGTCACCGAGCCCGCGAAGGCGCAGCACATCCTCTTCATTAAGGGGCTGTTCCATCTGGGCTGCGAGCCGGGACCAGGTTTGCCGGTCCAGCTCCACGAACGGCGAGGCACCCTCCCCGTTCGCTTCATTGCGTTGCGAAGTCACGCTAAAGATTCTGCCCCGCGCCCGGCCCATCACGAAATGAGCGCCCTGCTCAGCGCGGCGGAGCCCGTCACGCAGGCCCCCGTAAAAGCCCCGCCGGGTGGGCCGCCGGTTTAGAGCAACAGGCACGCTGCCGATAGTCTTGTGCCTATGTGTGGAATCGTGGGATACGTAGGCCGTCCGGTGGACGGTGCAGTTAATGGTCACAGTGCCCTGGATGTTGTCCTTGAAGGACTGCGCCGCCTGGAGTACCGCGGTTATGACTCTGCCGGCGTGGCAGTGGTGTCCAAGGGCGCCATTGAGTCGCGGAAGAAGTCCGGGAAGCTGAGCAACCTGATTGCCGAGCTGGAGGCCCGCCCGTTGCCTGAGACGGTGACCGGGATCGGACACACCCGCTGGGCCACGCACGGCGGCCCGACGGACCGCAACGCGCACCCGCACCTGGCTGACGGCGGCAAGCTGGCCGTGATCCACAACGGCATCATCGAAAACTTCGCCGAGCTCAAGCTCGAGCTGCTTGAAAAGGGCGTCACGTTCCTGTCCGAGACGGACACCGAGGTCGCTGCCGCGCTGCT
>NZ_LMSF01000005.1:0-112527 GCF_001428325.1 Arthrobacter sp. Soil761
CCGCGACCAAGGCTGCGCCTTCCCCAACTGCACCATCCCCGCACCCTGGTGCGAAGCACACCACATCACCTACTGGACACACGGCGGACCCACCACCACCAACAACGGCGTCCTGCTCTGCAGCCACCACCACCACCTCATCCACAAAGAACAATGGACCATCACCACCACCAACCACACCCCAACCTTCATCCCCCCACCCCACATCGACCCCACCCAAAAACCCCAACAAAACCACTACTTCAAACCACCACCACCACCCCACCAATACGAATGAACCAGACGGCCTTGCCACTACGGTTGCCCAGAAGTCCCGGCCGGGACCCCCCTTGCCATCAGGCTCTTCCGGCCCGGCCCGGCCCTTCCTTCGACAACACCACCCGGGGACCGGCAGCCTCAGTTAGGCTTCAAGCATGACGGGCACATCAGTGCGAACGTTGCTGAATTTCTCTGCCTAGATCAGTCCAGCGAGCCTATTCAGCCGGGCCAATCGAAGGAGCACATGGGCCTTGACCGGAAACTTGGGTGCCCCGGCAGTGTGGCCGCGGCCACCGGAACTTCCTGCACCGGTATTCTCCGACCAGCGGTGGCTCGACGCAGTCTTCCTCCACTGGCGCATCGCGGAGGAAGAGGCAGCAACTTTCATGCCCGATGGCGTCCGGCCGGACGTGTTCGATGGCAGTTCGTGGGTGGGCCTGATCGGTTTCCGCATGGAACAGGCGGGACTTGGACGCGGGCCGGGCATTCCCTATCTGGGGAGCTTCAACGAGGTCAACGTTCGGCTGTATTCGCGGGAACCAAATGGGACCCGCGGCGTAGTGTTCCTGAGCCTGGATGCGAACCGGCTGCCCGTCGTTCTGGCAACGCGAGCGGTGGGAATTCCCTACGTGTGGTCCCGTATCCGGCAAAGGCCGCCTTTTCCCGGCAGTAGCGTCGTCCGGCGCCAGCATGGCCACAGCGAGGTCGAGGCCGCCGCGATCACTGATGAATTTCCTGTGGGCTACTCCGTGCGCCGGTTCGGCAGCGCGGCGGCACGCAGCGACTTCATGGTGGTTCCCAGACTCCGCGCCGCCGCCGGCGATCCCCTGTCAGTCTTTCTGACCGCCAGGTTCGGCATGCATGGGCACTTCTTCGGAAGGACGGCCTTCATACCGAACACGCACCAAGCGTGGCCACTGTTCGGAGCTAATGTCCACCAGCTCAGCGACGGACTCATCAAAGCTGCCGGCATCAGTGTGGGCGGGCCGCCCGAGTCTGTCCTCTACTCGCCTGGAGTCCGGACCAGATTCGGCAGGCCACGCCTGGTCAGCGCCAGCGCCACCGGCTAAACCTCACGATCCGGCTGATGCAAACCTTTAGACGTCCTGCCAGCCCTGGCCTTCGCTGAAAGTACTCACCAGCGTGCCCACCCCCGCCTGCAGGGAGTTCGACGGGTCGAAGTACAAGGATGCCTCCGAGGCGCGGCTGTGGGTGATCAGCTGCTCAGCCTCGAGCTTCGCCTCGGGCACGGTAGCTCCGATAATTGCCGTACGGGCCGGGAGCTCGGGCGTGTGCACCACGTCGGCGCCGGTCTGGGTCAGCGGAACCGTGGTGCCGGTGTTGATCTCGTCGTGCGGGAACTCGAACTCGGCATCACCGGGAGCGGCAGGAACTGTGTACTCCAGGAAATAGGTCATACTCCACCCTTGCAGAAAAGCCGCCACTGCCAAAAGCCCTGATGGACTACTCGCCCAGGCCGGCCTTCCTGAGCGCCTCCGCCATTGCCGTGTTGACGGGCTGGGCTACAGGAGTGGGACGGCCACCACCCGCGGTCCTGCCTGACGGCTGCTTCCCTGGCTGTTGCCGGTCCGGGCGTCCACTGCGCTCACCCTTGCCGCCGCCCACTCCCCGGCGGTTGTCGTTCCCGGCCGGTCTCCCTGCCCCGGGCTTCGCCGAGCCGCTCCGCCCGGAACCTGCACCGCCCCTGGCCGGTTCGTCGTCGAGCTTTAGGGTCAACGAAATCCGCTTCCGCTCAGGATCAGCTTCCAGGACCTTGACCCTGACCACCTGGCCGGACTTCACCACCTCGCGCGGATCGGACACAAAGCGGTTGGCCAGGGCGGAGACGTGGACCAGGCCGTCCTGGTGGACTCCGATGTCCACGAAGGCACCAAACGCCGCAACGTTGGTCACGGTTCCTTCGAGAATCATGCCCGGCAACAGATCAGCGATCTTTTCGATCCCCTCCGAGAAGGTGGCGGCGGCAAAGGCGGGCCGGGGGTCGCGCCCCGGTTTGTCCAGCTCAGCCAAGATGTCCCTGACCGTCGGCAGACCGAAGGTATCGTCAACGAACTTCTGTGGGTCCAGGGACGACGCCGGGGCCGCGCCGGCGGCCTTCAAAACCTTGCGCGCGACGCCGTATGCCTCCGGGTGCACGCTCGACGCGTCCAACGGCTCGGCTCCTCCGGAGATCCTCAGGAAGCCGGCACACTGTTCGAAGGCCTTCGCGCCCAGCCGCGGTACCTTCTTGAGGTCGGTGCGCTTGTTGAAGGGTCCGTGCTCGTTCCGGTAGGCCACAATGTTTTCGCTCAGCAAAGGACCGACGCCGGCCACCCGGCTCAGCAGCGCGGGCGAGGCGGTGTTGACGTCAACACCCACGGCGTTGACGCAGTCCTCCACGACGGCGTCCAGGCTGCGGTCCAGCTTCGACGCCGTCACGTCGTGCTGGTACTGGCCCACGCCGATGGATTTGGGGTCGATCTTCACGAGTTCGGCCAGCGGATCCTGCAGCCGCCGGGCAATGGAAACGGCGCCCCGGAGCGAAACGTCCATTCCCGGCAGTTCCGCGGCGGCGAGCGCGGAAGCAGAGTAGACGGACGCGCCAGCCTCGGACACCACGAGTTTCTGCGGTTTCCGGTCCACGTCCGGGAGGAGCTTGATCAGTTCGGCAGCCAATTTGTCCGTCTCGCGGGACGCCGTGCCGTTGCCGATGGCTACGAGTTCGACGGCGTGCTGCCGCGCCAACCGCACCAGGGTGGCCAGGGCGTCGTCCCACCTGCGTGCCGGGGCGTGCGGGTAGACCGTGTCTGTGGCCACCACCTTGCCGGTGCCGTCCACCACTGCGACCTTGACGCCCGTGCGCAGTCCGGGATCCAGCCCCAGCGTGGCGCGGTTTCCAGCAGGGGCGGCCAGCAGGACGTCGCGGAGGTTTGCTGCGAACACCCTGACCGCTTCGTCTTCCGCCGCCGCGAATAATCTTGCCCGGAGATCAGAGGTGAGGCGGGACAGCACGCGCGAGCGCCATGCCACCTGCGCGGTCTGCAGCAGCCAGGCGTCGGCGGGGCGGCCGCGGTCGGCGACCCCGAGGAACCTGGCCACGGCGGACTCGTAGCGGGCGCGGGCGGCGGTGAGGGCGGCCTCGTCCGATGGATCGGCTTCGGCGAGGTCCAGCTCAAGGATGCCGTCCTTCTCCCCGCGGAACAGCGCGAGGACCCGGTGGGACGGCATCCTGTCCGGCGCCTGGGCGAACTCAAAGTAGTCCGCAAATTTCTGGCCTTCTGCCTCTTTGCCCTTCTTGACGCGGGACACCATCCGGCCCTGGACCCACAGCCGGTCCCGCAAATTCGCTGCGAGGTCGGGATCCTGGGCCACCCTTTCCACCAGGATGGAGCGTGCACCTGCGAGCGCGGCGGCGGCGTCATCAACGGAATGCGCGCTGTTGAGGTACTTCGCGGCCTCGCGGTCGGGATCCAGGTCCGGCCGCTTCAAGAGTGTGTCCGCGAGCGGCTCCAGGCCTGCTTCCCGGGCGATCTGGGCCTTCGTCCGCCGCTTGGACTTGAACGGCAGGTAGATGTCCTCAAGCCGCGACTTGGTGTCCGCCGCCAAGATTGCCTTGCGCAGTTCCGGCGTCAGCTGGCCTTGCGCTTCGATCGCGTCGAGGACGGCACGACGGCGGTCCGCCAGCTCCCGGAGGTAGCGGAGCCGTTCGTCGAGGTCGCGGAGTTGGGTGTCGTCCAGCGTCCCGGTGGCTTCCTTGCGGTACCGGGCGATGAACGGAACTGTCGAGCCGCCGTCGAGCAATTCAACTGCAGCCTTCACTTGCCAGGCCTTGACCCCCAGCTCAGCAGCGATCTGGGCAAAGAGTTCGTCCTCCCCTGATGCGCTGGGGCGGACGGAAGCGGCGGAAGGTCCTGGCATTTGGGTCACCAGAACATCTTGCCTTACCGGCCTGCGGGGCTCCACCGCCGCCGTACTCGCTGAGGCGCCATAGGGAGAAGCAGGTATTCCCCTGGGACGCGCAAAGTGCTGTAGTGGACTAGCCATCACTGGCACCCATGCTCGAGGAAGAGGCCACCATGCGGGAATTGCTGGTTGTGTTTCAGGACGGGTTCGACGAAGCGAACGTCACCGTGACCGTGAACGGGAAGGCTGTGCGCAGGGATGTGGGGATTTCCACGAATCCGCTTCTCGGCATCGCGTCAGAGGTCTCGGTGGAGCTGCCGGCCAAGGGTGCCCAGGTGGGCGTTGAGGTCACCAACCGTGGGCTGAAAGCCATCACCAAGGTCAGCGGCAGGCCCAAGAGTGTGCTGGTGTCCATCGAGGACGGGCGCTTGGTGATGAAGGAAGGGACCGGCCGGGAAGCCGTGCTCTAGCGCTTTTTCCTTGCGGCAAAACTGGCTCTGGTAAGAGTCCATTCGTTGGAGTAGCATCTGATCACCGCCGGCATCCGATGGAGTCCGGCGGGCCACATAATTCTTCAGCCGTGAGGTCGTCGGATGACCTTCCGGTGTTGCTGCCCGGGACCAGCACCCCAGACAGCCAACGACGGCGGCACCCATGATGGGTGCCGCCGTCGTCGTTTTGTTCAGCTCGGCCGATCCGCCGCTCAGCCCTGGTAGGCCGGGTAATCCGTGTAACCGGTGGCGCCTTCGGCGTAGAAGGTGGAGGCGTCGGGCTCGTTCAGCGGAAGGCTTTCCTTCCAGCGGCGGGCAAGGTCCGGGTTGGCGATCGCGGGGCGGCCCACCACCACGGCGTCCGCATGGCCCTCAGCCACCAGGCTCACGGCTTCTTCCCGGGTGGTGACCACGCCGAAGCCTGTGTTCACCAGGAAGGTGCCGCCGAAGCGTACGCGAAGGTCCTGGACAAGTTCGCCGGCAGGTTCGTGGTGCAGGATGCTCAGGTAGGCGAGGTTGAGCGGCGCAATGCTGTCCACGAGGACTTCGTACGTAGCACGAACATCCGCGGCGTCGGTCTCGGCAATGCCCTGGACGTTGTGCTCCGGGGAAATGCGCAGGCCCACCCGGTTTGCGCCGAGGGCGGCAACCACTGCGTTGACCGTTTCGATCACAAAACGGGCGCGATTCTCGGGTGATCCGCCGTAGCTGTCGGTCCGGATGTTGGAATTTGGCGCCAGGAACTCGTGCAGGAGGTAACCGTTGGCCGAGTGCAGTTCCACACCGTCGAACCCTGCCTCAATTGCGTTCAGGGAGGCGTTGACGATCTCCTGGATGACGACGGGGAGTTCGTCGGTGGTCAGTGCCTGCGGCACCGGGTAGGGCTTCTTGCCGGCCGGCGTCCGGACGTCGCCGTCAATCGCTACTGCACTGGGGGCGACGATGGGCAGACCGCCGGTGATGT
Organism: Arthrobacter sp. Soil761; assembly: GCF_001428325.1. Classification (NCBI taxonomy): domain Bacteria; kingdom Bacillati; phylum Actinomycetota; class Actinomycetes; order Micrococcales; family Micrococcaceae; genus Arthrobacter; species Arthrobacter sp. Soil761. The sequence continues at coordinate 5,617 of NZ_LMSF01000005.1, forward strand.
CAGGGTGCGAAACCCGGCCGCCGTGCATGATCTGGGCGAACATGCGCCCGCCTTCGGCGTGGACGGCATCCGTAACCTTTTTCCACCCTGCAACCTGCTCCTGGGTGACGATGCCCGGCTGGCCGGGATAGGCCTGTCCTGCGGGAGTGGGGTAGGTGCCCTCGCTGACGATGAGGCCAAGGGACGCGCGCTGGCGGTAGTGCTCGACGACGAGCGGGCCCGGGATGCCTTCCTGACCGGCGCGGAGGCGGGTCAGGGGTGCCATCACCAGCCGGTTGGGAAGTTCAAGTTCGCCGAGGCTGAGTGGGGAAAACAGCATGCGCAGTTCCTTTCGAAGGCTGAAGACGTACTGCCTTTGCCAACTGTGGGGCGCGTGCAACTATTCCGGACATTCGCGGGTGCGATAGGGATCACAGCCAGTTCTGCCCTGCTTTTGAACCTACCGTGGTGCTCCGGCACCCGGACAGCCCTGCCCCTGGGGATTGGTGTTGCAGTCGTCGGCGTAGTTGCGGGTGAGCGAGCGCCAGACGCTGATCCCTTGCGGGGGCGCGCTGAACTGGCCCTGGCCGGGTATCGGAAGGGGTGGACCGGAGTTCACCGAATAGGTGCCTTGGAACGAGGTTGTCAGCACCGCCTGGAAATCGCCGGTGGATGCGTAGGCGTGGCTGGTCCGGGTCTTCTCGCCCCACCTGTCCTGCGGCAAGGCGCCGCCCATTGACGGCTGGGGGCCGAAAACCGTGCCGTCCCCGTAGTTCCAGGTGTATTGGACGGGTGTCGCCACCACGTGTACCTGTTGGCCGAACATGGTGATGTCGAACTGCTGTTCAATGGCTTCCGCGTAAAAGTTCGTCTCCGCGCCCCGGAGGGTATTGGGGCTGGGCTGCGCCACAACCTTCCCGGCGTTGACCGGCAGGTTCTGGAACTGGCGCTGGATATCGGCGGCGATCCGGGGCAGGAGGTCCTCGGGCTTCGGATCGTAAAGGCAGGTGGGTCCTGAGTGATGCGCCCAAACCGCGCCGGGTACGCCCCGCGGCCGCGACAGCCACACGACCGGAATGCCCTTGGCACCGTCCTCCCGGTCCTTGCAGTCGAGCTGGCGGGCAAGGCAAGGGGTGTCAAAGTCTCCTCCGCCGAGGTGGCATTGGAGCTCGTACTTGTACTCGTTGGGGTCGGAGACTCCAACGCTAGGTGATTCGAGTGATCCTTTCCCTGTGTCCGAATCAACAACCCAGGTGTCTACTCCAACGCCGTTGTCGACAAAGCCGGAATCAGTACCACTATCGGCGACGGCCGGTTGCAGGCCGATGAGCGCCAGGACTAGGACTAAAGCGACCCGTACAGGGCCCTTCACTAGGTGGTGGCTCCTCATCATCGAAGCGGGTGAAGCCCGTTGACACGCCAGGCAGAATCTTCAAAGCCAACGAGCAATACGTTGCCCGTATTCGAGGGCTTTGTCGCAGCTCTGAATTCTGCCCCTCCGCCCTCATAGTAGGTAATGGTGTCCTGGAGCACTTGGAGGATTACCTGGTAGTTGCCGTCTCCTGAACGCTCGAAAGTGGTGGTTGCGGCAGGAATGGTGATCTTACCCCCAGCCAGCCATCGGTCCCCCTGATAATTTGTTGTCAGGGAACTGGTAATGTTCGAGCAAAATTCGCAATTCGGCGAAGTTACAGCCTGTACAGACGAAATATCGCCCGTCTGGTACGCGAAGTTCAGGAGCTCAAACCAGTATCGTGTAAACGCCTCTAGTCCTTCCCTCGTTTCTGTCTTGGCTACTTCCGGCAGCACGGGGACGGGAACGTTTTGGGCAGGCCCGGACGCGTCGGCTGGCTTATAGACGGCGCTGGGTGTGGGGGTGGGAGTCGGCGTGGTGCTGGCTGTGGGCGTCTCGGCCGCCACGGGCGACGAAGTGCCGCCCGGCCCCGGAGAGCCCCCGGAATTGCAGCCGGACAGAGCCAGTGAAAGACCAATAACAAGGGCTGCTGCCCCGGACCGCACAGCGCGGGACGTAAAGAAGTTCTGTGATGTCATGGGCCGCTGTACCCCCAGTAAATTTCAAGACGGCTTGCTCCGGACAGTGAGTTAAGGGTAGCCCACGTCACAATTCGGCGACCGAACTTATCCACAGGCGGACCCGGTTCCGTTTCTACCATCCGGAATGCGACAGAAGAAGTCATAAAGGAAGCCGGCACACCACGTGCACCGGCTTCCTTTTTGTAATGACCGCCAGAACTAAAGCGCCTATTTTCCGGCCGGGAGCACCAACTCCCCTGTCTTGTCCGTCGACAAGGCGAGCGAAGAAACGTACTGGATACCGCCGTCGGGAGCGTCCTGCGCGGAACGCACCATGTCCGGCCGCTCGAATTCCAATCCCGTCACGTGGCACAGGAGCTTGGCGTCGCTCGGGTTCCCCTCGGCGTCGAACATGGGCAGATCAATGCCGTCTTCGGTGCGGCGAAGATAAAACCTGCCGCGGGTCAGCACAGCGAGAACCGGCGGCAGGACCAGCGCCAGGCCAACCGCGAAAATGGGCGAGTACGGCTGGATTGCGGCACCGAACGCACCAAAGAACACGGCAATGGAAATTCCTGCGGACACCAGCATGGACACGAATCCGACCGGGTTCACGGCGTACAGCATGCCGCGGCGGAACTCCGGCACCTTCGGCGAGATCTTCAGCAGGTACTTGTTGATGGCGATATCGGACGCCACCGTGACCACCCAGGCCATGGCGCAGTTGGCGTAGAAACCGAGGATGGTATTGAGGAAATCGAACATGTTCGCTTCCATCAGAACCAGCGCAATCAGCAGGTTCACCACGACGAACACCATCCGGCCCGGGTACGTCTTAGTGATGCGCGTGAACGAGTTGGTCCACGCCAGGGAGCCCGAATATGCGTTGGTGACGTTGATCTTGATCTGCGAGATGACCACCAGCACCACGGCCAGCGTCATGGCCAGCCAGGCCGGCATCATCTCCTGGTAGACGCCCAGGAACTGGTGCACGGGCTCATTGGCCGTGGCAGAGGCGGCGGGGTCCAGTGTGGCGATCAGGTAGATGGCGATAAACAGTCCCACAATCTGCTTGATCGCCCCAAAGATCACCCAGCCCGGCCCGGCAAGGATCACCGCACGCCACCAGGCTCCCTTGTTGGCCTCAGTACGCGGCGGCATGAACCGGAGGTAGTCGATCTGCTCGGCGATCTGCGCCATCAGGGACAGGCACACTCCGGCTGCGAGCATCACGGATGCCAGGTTCGGTCCGCCATCGCCGGACGCACCCGTGTACGCGAAGAAGCTGTCGATGCTCTCCGGATGGGACATCAGCAGGTAGCCCACGGGAACCACCATCAGCAGCAGCCACAGCGGAGTGGTCCACACCTGAAGTTTGGCCAGGGTGTTCATCCCATAAATCACCAGCGGGATGATGATCACGGTGGAGGCGGCATACCCCAGCCACTGCGGGACGCCGAGCCCGAGCTCCAGGCCCTGCGCCATGATGGAGCCCTCCAGCGCAAAGAAGATGAAGGTGAAGGTCGCGAAAATAACGTTCGTGACCACCGATCCGTAGTAGCCAAAGCCGGAACCGCGGGTGATCAGGTCCAGGTCGATGTTGTACCGGGCCGCGTAGTAGGCCAAGGGGAATCCGGTGGCGAAGATGACGACGGCTGCCACCAGGATCCCCAGGATCGCGTTGACAGTGCCGTACGAGATCCCGATGTTCGCGCCGATCGAGAAGTCCGCCAGGTAGGCGATGCCGCCCAGCGCGCTCGTTGCCACCACCCCGGCACTCCACTTGCGGTAGGAGCGCGGCGCGAACCGCAGCGTGTAGTCCTCCAGGCTTTCCTTGGTGGCGTTCAGCGCCGCGGTGTTGCCTGCCGTCGGGGTTGCCGGGGAATGTCCGACGACGGCGGCACCGGATGGCGCCGCCGGTTCCAGTAATTGCGTTGTATCTGAGTCGTTGCCCATTGGGTGCGTCGCTTTCGTTTGCGTTTAGCCATCACGGCCCTGGGTGCGACGCTATCCAGCAGGAAAGACAGTCCGGTCACAAGCCTGTTTCGGAAGTGTTAAGCCTTGACGGACCTGTCACAAACAGGCGGAGATGGGTACAAAGCCTCTGGCGCATTTCTACTGCGGGTAGAACAATGGCCGCATGATGTTTGAACACGCGGACGGCAATCCCGTCCTGGAACTCGATAACGAGCAGTCCTGGCGCCTGCTGGCGGCAACGCAGCACGGGCGGCTGGTGGTTTCTGTTGCGGGGGAACCGGACATTTTCCCGGTGAATTACGTGACCTCAAACCGGAAGGTCTACCTGCGCACGGCGCCGGGAAACAAACTCGCGCAACTGACCATCAACGCCCAGGTGCTGTTCGAGACCGACGGCATCCTCTCGCAGGAGGCCTGGTCGGTTGTCCTGAGGGGCACAGCGCGTGTGCTCAGCAATTCGGATGAGCTCGCAGCCATTGAGGAGCTTGGCCTGAAGACCTGGGTTCCAACACTCAAGGACTTCTACGTGGAGATCGAACCGAAGTCCGTCAGTGGCCGGCACTTCGTGTTCGGCGAACAGCCGGAACGGGAGATCTAACCGCTCCTAGACTGGAAGGATGGCGGACAGGTCCACTGCAGACAAGCTCACCCCCGAGCAGCGCAGCTGGAACATGTCCCGGATCCGCGGCAAGAACACCAAACCCGAGCTTCTGGTCCGCAGGTTGCTGCACGCCAAGGGCTATCGGTACCGCCTGCACGGCAGGTCCGGCGGCACCAAACTGCCGGGAAATCCGGATCTCGTCTTCGCCGCCCGGCACAAGGTGATCTTCGTCAACGGCTGCTTCTGGCATTTCCATGACTGCAGGGTGGGCCTGCACGCTCCGAAAGCCAACGCCGAGTTCTGGGCCGCCAAACGCGCCCGGACGCGAGAGCGCGACGAAGGTCAGCGCCGGCAGTTGGAAGACGCCGGCTGGGAAGTGCTGACAGTCTGGGAGTGCGAGCTGAAGGACCGTTCAGCCCTCGAAACCCAGTTGGTGAACTTCCTGGACGCCGGCGGCTGACGCAGGAATTCTTGAGGAAATCTTTAGCCGCTGCCGGCACTGTCCTTGATCCTGGCGAGGCAGGATGAACGGGTTGCCGCGATCAGGCAGCACGCCACTGGCAGTTTCGGAGCGGCTATCCCCTATCCCCTAGCTTCTCCGGGCCAACAGGGCGGACTTGAAGGCGGATGCCGACGAGTCACTGCTGTTGATGCGCCAGTCCGTTTCCTTCTGCAGATGGAACCAGACGAAGCCCATCACGTCCGGCTGCGCGGCCAGATAAGACACCAGGTCCGTGTTCCAGGCGGCTTTGGAACCACCCAACTCACTGGACGCTGTCTCCGCGATCAGGACGGGTTTTCCGGGTGCCAGGGTGCGGAGCTGGGAGATGCCGGGGCCAAGAAGATCCACCGGGGAAACCCAGCTGCTCCAGGTTTGGGACGTGCCCCAGTTGTAGCCGTCCAGCGCCACGATGTCCACGTAACCTGCCCCCGGGTACAGGCCGGCCAGGTCGGTCGAGCCCCAGTAGGGCACGTTCGGGGACCAAACCCACTGGACATTGGCGGCACCCGTCGCGGCGACAACGTCGTGCACATGACGCCAAGCGGCCACATAGTCTCCGGGCTGGTTGCCGTTGACGCCCTCGGCCCACGGATACCAGTTGCCGTTCATCTCGTGCGCAAAGCGCAGCATGACCGGCTTGCCCCAGGCCGCCAGCGACTGGCCCCACTGGGTGATATTTGCGTCGAAGTCACCGGCAGCCACCCGGTCAAGCGAATAGGCCGGCTGTTCCACCCCGCCGCCCCAAGCCCACGGCTCCCAGGTCACCAGGGGCGTGGCACCCCGCGAGCGCACCGCATCCATCTCGGTGATTGGCGGAGACTGCAGGAAATCCTTGTAGATCATGACCATCGAGGGACTTTCCCCGGCCAGGGTGGCCACCTCGTCAAGCTCGGTGCCGGCCAGCGCTCCCCCGGCGGTTGCCACTCCGAAGCGCAAGGGAGCCGTGCTGACTGTGGGCGGCTGCGGGGCGGGCGCTGGTGCTGGAGCCGGGGCAGCCTGAACCACGAAAATCGCGGAAGCCTTGATGGACGAGGTCTTGGCAGTGATGGTGAGGTTTCCGGTTGACGCCGCTGGAATGGTGATCCCCGTACTGAAAGCACCCGTCGATGTGGTCTGGAACGCGAAGGTCGTGGAACCCACAATCACCGTCCCGGTAGTGGAGACCTTGAACCCTGTTCCGGTAACGGTCACCGCGGAACCGGCCGGACCGGAAGCCGGGTTGAGCGTAACTTGAGGTGAAGTGGCTGCGCTGGCCGGCTGGATTATGGACACGGCCAAACCAGCCACGATTAAGAGCGCGGCAAATAAGGTCCTGAGCGTTCGGAACACGGCAATCTATCCCCAGATTGAAGGCGGCTTTGGGCCGCTGTTGACGTCAATGCGGAAAGCACTGGCCTTGATCCTATGGGCAGCAAACCGCACTCCCATCAAGAAAACCACAATTCTTGCCGAGTCTTCTGCAAGGTCAAGGGAACGGTCCTAACCTGAAAAAAGACGAAGCACCTCCGCATTACCACCCTGTTTTCCGAGTCAGCAATTCCAGCAGAAAGGAGTGTCATGAGCACTTCAGATGATGCGCCCAGGCCGCTGGTAGACCAGTCCGTCCTGGACCGGCTGCGGGAAGAGCTTGAGGAGGAAGAAGGCTACAGCAGGGTCTTCGTGGGGAACTTCATCGAGTACCTGCCACAACGGCTGGCCCGTTTGCGGCTTGCCCTGACCACCGGAGACCTCGACGGATCGATGGATGCCGTCCTCAGCTTGAAGACCTCAAGCCAGATGGTTGGAGCCGAGCGGCTGGCGGGGCTTGCCCTGGAACTGGAGAACGAGATCCGGGCCGAGGCGCGACACGCTGACATGACGGTGGCATTGCCCAGGCTGGCAGCCGCGTACCTGCGGCCCATCACCCAGTGCAGCAGGCAAACCACGCACCGGCTGCAGGCTCAGTGCTGCCCGGGCGCCAAGCGATAACCCACTCCGCGGACTGTTTGCAGCCACCGCGGCTGCTGCGGCGAGTCGCCCAGCTTTTTGCGCAGGTTTCCCATGTGGACCTCGACGGAACGTTCGTCGGCCTCGCTGATGTAACTGCCGACGTCGTAATCCTCATCCCGAAGCCTGCGCACCAGGTCGGACTTGGTCCGGACCGTCCGGCCGGCTTCCAGGAGCGCGTACAGGAGTTCGAACTCCGTGCGGGTCAGGTTCATCTCTTTGCCGTCGACGGCCACCGTGCGGGACGCGTAGCTAAGCTCCAGCCCGTTGTGGCTGAAGTTTCCACGCTCGGGGTGGGCAGTTCCGTCTTGGGAAGCATCCACCGTTACCTCGCCGGGGTCGGGAACGGAGCGTGGCCGCCGCATCATGGCCGCGACGCGGGCGCGCAATTCGCGCGGCCGGAACGGTTTGGTGAGGTAGTCGTCCGCACCCGATTCGAGCCCGATCAGGGTGTCCAGTTCCTCGGTGCGGGCCGTGAGCATCACGATGTAGGCATCCGAAAACTCGCGGATCTGCCGCGACACCTCGAATCCGTCGATGTCCGGCAACCCCAGGTCCAGGGTGATGACGTCAGGATTCAGGCTCTTTGCCATCAGGACGCCCTCCGCGCCGCCGCTGGCGACCGAGACGTCGAATCCAGCCTGGGTCAGCACAGTGCGAACCAGTTCCCGAATGTCGTGGTCATCCTCGATGACCAGACCCACACGTGCCTCACTCATAGAGCCCCCTCAGTGCCAACGTCAGAAGTATAGCTGGCTGCGGATATCCTGCTGGTATGGCCCTGCAAACCCCCACATCCGCGTCTTCCACCCCATGAGCGACCCCACAGCCTGGTCCTCCGGACGGCTGCGGTTTTTCAAGCGGCCCTTTCACGAGTACCGGCTGACGGACCGGGTGGCCATGAGCCAGATGCCGTTGTTCGTGACCACCATCCTGACGGCCCTGCTGGTCTGGGCGTTCTTCCCGGACACCATGGACAACTCCCTTTTCGTCACGTTCCTCATCTCCCAGCTGGCGATCATGGCGCTGTGCTACCTCATCCCATGGGAGCGGCTGCCCTACACCAGCTTCCTGGCCATCCCGCTGCTGGACTTCATCTCGATCGCCGCCGGCCGGGAGGGCGGACAGGAAAGCCTCGCGGGTATCAGCCTGCTGGCCGTGTTCCCGGTCATCTGGCTCTGCGCGTCGGGCTACTACCCGCGGGCCGCCTTGTGGCTCTCCTTCCTGGGACCGCTGGCCATTATCTGGGTGCCGTTGCTCCTGAAGGGAAACTACACGCCACAGGACTTTGCCCGGTCGCTCCTGCTGCCGGTCATGATGCTGGGCATTGGCGTCTCAGTGAGCGTCCTGACCCTGAGCATGATGCGCCAGCAGACGCAGCTGGAGGAAAAAGACGAGCAGCTGCGGGCCAACCTGCGCATCAGCAAGCGCCAGGAGGCCCTGTTAAACACCGTGCTGGAAACCGTGCACCTGGGCGTCCTTGCCGTCGACGCCGACGGCCACGACGTCCTGATGAACCGGAAACAGCGCGCCAACCATGAACTGGCCAGGCCAAAGAATATCGCGGACCCCAACGAGTCACAGCTGCTGGTCTTCGGCCCTGACCGCAAGACGCTGGTCGCCGTGGAGGAGCGGCCGGTCCGCCGGGCCGTCCTGGGGGAAACCTTCACCGATTACCTCGTCTGGCTGGGCGAGGGGAAAGAACAGCGGGCCTTTGTCACGACGGCACGCGCCATGAAGGATTCCGATGGCAACCTCGGCGGCTCCGTCATCGTCTTCAGCGACGTCACGGACCTGGTGAACGCGCTCACCGCCAAGGACGACTTCGTCTCCAGCGTCTCCCACGAATTCCGCACGCCATTGACCTCCATCCTCGGGTACGTGGAGATCCTGCTGGCCGATGAGCTGGAAGGGCCGCAGCGCGAGATGCTGGAGATCATCCGCCGGAACTCCGAGCGGCTCCTGACCCTGGTGTCGGATCTGCTGTCCAGCAGGAACGGCCAGTTGATCGTCACGCCCCACGCCGTCGATGTGGCCGAACTCGTGCGCAGCAGCGTCTCCTCCGCGATGCCGCGGGCCGCCGCCGCCGGCGTTGAACTGCGGGCCGAAACCCCGGAGCGCCTGGAAGCTCACGTGGACAGCGCCCGGATCTCCCAGGTCCTGGACAACCTGGTGTCCAATGCCATCAAGTACTCACCGGACGGCGGCGAGGTGGTGGTGTCGCTGGCGCAGGAGGACGGCCACGTGGCCTGCCGCGTCACCGACACCGGCATGGGGATGAGCCCGGAGGACGCCTCCGAAGTGTTCGCCAAGTTCTTCCGCACCAGCAGCGTCCGCCGCACCGCCATCCCCGGCGTGGGCCTGGGCCTGCCCATCAGCAAGGCGATCGTCGAGGCACATGGCGGCACCATCGGCGTCGACAGCACGCTGGGCGAAGGGACCACCTTCATGTTCCGGGTGCCGGTGTAGCGGCCCGCGCCCGCGGGGTTACCTGGCGGGGCCTGCGGGGGCAGGACGCGGGTGGGAAACCACCTCGCCCCAGGACTGGCGGGCGAGGTCCCTGACGGAGGCAAGGATGGCCGACGGCGGCTGGCTGAGATCCAGCGGGAACTCCACGATGTCGATATCGGTGTTAAGGATGCGGCGGAGTTTCATTTCGCCCTTGCCGGCATAGACGAGCCAGGCGGTGGGTACGGCCAGCGCCGTGCAGTGCGCCAGCATCTGGTAATGGTCTGCGGTGAGGGACGCACCGGCGTCCGACGCGGCCCGGTACTTGGCGTTATACGCCACCACCGGCCGCCCACCCAGCAGGTGGACAGCATCCGGGCGCACGGACAGGCGGTCCGAGTCGCGCACCGCCTCGCTGAGGAGGGCGTTGTACCGCAGCCGAAGCTCCCCCGGATACGCGGCCATCGCCGCCCGCAGTGCGGTGCCCACGAAGTCCCCGAACACCTGGGCCATGTCCACCACGAACGAGGCCGTCCGCTGCCTGCCCTCCCCCGCTTCCGCGGACGCGTTGCGCAGGATCAGCTCCGCCAGGCGCAGCACGGCGTGGTAGCGCAGGTTCATCCTGGTGGGCTTCCACGGCGGCACCGGCGCCCCGGACGGAAGGCGCGTGACGGCGTCGAGCTTTCCCTTCAGCTGCCGCAGCCGGCCCAGCACCTCCGGCCGTACCCCCGGCACCTGCCCCATCCGCTCCAGCGCAGCGCGCAGGATCCGGTTTTCCGCGATGTCCTCGGTGAACTCGTCGTAGGAGACCTCCAGGGGAACCAGCATTCCTGGACGGCGGGAGATCTGGTCCGAAATCCGGATGCGTCCCTTGACCGTCCGCAGCGACTCGTCCACGGTGAGGTAGCCCTGCAGGACACCACGGCCCAGGGCCCGTTCGGCCAGCTGCGCCAGCGACTCGGCCAGGGCGCTCCACAGGTCCCGGTCCTCGTCAGCGGCCACCAGGTCCGGCCGGAAGCCCTGATCCCCCGCATAACTGAGGAGGAAGAGGAGCCGGCTGAGCCCCAGCCTGTCCTTGGGCCGGACGTCCAGCTGGAGCGTGGGGGTCCGGACGGAGCCCACCTTGCCCACCGGTTCAATCCGGTACAGCCCCATGCCCATGGGGGATGCCTTGGCCAGCCCGCTGGAGTTCAGGAAGGAAGCACTTGGCGCGTCCAGCCGTTCCACCAGGCCGCCTGACAGCTCGTCCAGGACCAGGTGCCGCACGGACGCCCGGGGATCAGCGCGCTGCAACGCGTCCCAGCAGCTGGTCCAGCCCGAAGCGCTCCTCCAGCTGCGCCCGCGTGAGCTGGCCGTGGTAGTGCTCCTCCAGCAGCGGCATCAGCTCATACTTCCAGATCCGGCGGAGCCCGGCCGGGGTTTGGGCCGCCGGCTTCATGAAGTAGGACGGCCCGATCATCAGGTCCCGGTCCCACTCGTCGATGGCACCGTTCAGCGCATCCAGCAGCAGCGCCGGGGTGGTGTCCAGCTGCCGGGCCTGCAGGAACCGGAGCAGGGAGCCCTTGACCGGCTCGGTCTGCGGGTGCAGCTCAATGAAGGAGAACCGGCGGCGGATGGCTGCGTCCATCATGGCGATGGAGCGGTCCGCAGTGTTCATGGTGCCGATGATGTAGAGGTTGTCCGGCAGCGTGAACGGTTCGTTGGGGCTGTACTGCAGGTAGATCCGGTCGTCGCGGTATTCCAGCAGGAAGTACAGCTCGCCGAACACCTTGGCCAGGTTGGCGCGGTTCATCTCATCGATGATCAGGAAGTACGGCTTCTTCTCGTTCCCGGGCTTGGCGGCTTCCTCGGCCAGGCGGCGCAGCGGGCCAGCCACCAGCTTGAAGGACACCTGGCCCTCGTCCGTCTTGTCCGGCCGGTAGCCCTCGAAGAAGTCCTCGTAGGCATAGGACGGGTGGAACTGGACCAGCTTGACACGCTCGTCGGTGGTGTCGTCCGCCAGCTCGGCGGCGAGGTGCTTGGCCAGGTAGGTCTTGCCGGTGCCCGGAGGGCCGTAGAGGACCAGCTGGCGGTTCTCCTCCAGCAGGTCCGCGATCTCCTGGAGCGGTTCCAGCTCCATGTGCAGCGACGCCGCGAATTCCTGCGTCAGCGGGCGGAAGCCCTCCTGGACAGGCTGGACGACGGCGGCACCGTCAGTGTCGCCGTCGGGCTCGGTTTCCGCCTCGGCAGGCAGCAGCGCCTGCAGCGCCTGGACCACCCGGGTCACGTCCACCACGATGCCGGGGGTGGCGAGCTGGCGCTGGACGTGCCGGGGAAGGCTGGTGGTGGTGTGCCCGTCGTCGAACCAGCGCACCTTGCGCCGCAGCCGGCGGTTGTCGTCGTTGTACTCGGGCTCCCCCAGCACGCCGCCCAGCCGGACAGTTCCGGCGTGCTGGTAGAGCACCAGATCACCCGGTTTCATGACGGTCAGGAAGGCAAACACCGCAGTCTTGGTGTCCTCGCGTTCCACGTAGCCAAGGTGTTTGTAGTCCTCGTCCACGGCGTGCTGGACCAGGCCGGCGGTGACGCCGGGGTCCAGGTGCCGGAGATGTTCGACGTCGAGGGTCACCTTTTCCTCGCCGTGCCAGGCCGTGAGCAGCTCGGCGTGGTCGCTGTGCGTGCGGAGCAGCCAGGCCCGCCGGCCGGGGTCGCCCACTTTGCGCCACTGGCTGACCAGCTGGCGGGAGTACCAGTCCGTGCGCTGGCCCGCCTGCTCGTCCAGGTGCAGCCGGATGCGGTGGATGTCCGCCGTGATGTCCTCTTCGCTGTCGCCGTTGGCCCCGCCCACCAGCGACGCGAACGCGTCCCGGATTTCCTGCCGCTCCACGTCCGCCACCACCGGCTCGAAGTAGCTGGGCCAGGCCAGGAACTCAATGCTGCGGCGGATGGCGGGCTGATCGTCGGGAGTTGATGCAGCGAGGCGGTGGAACTGCACGGGGTCCTTGATGGCCGCCTGCACCACGCTTGCCGGCCGCTGCGCCACGTTCTGCACAAACCGGCACAGCCACTTCAGGTGGTCCCAGATGGTCCAGTTGAATTCGGCGGTCCGGTCGCGGATCACGCCGTGGTCCGTCATGCCGGCGTACAGCTCCTCGGGAAGCTCCAGCGGCGGCTCAAGCCAGCCCGCGGCCTCGGCCACGCGGGCGCGCTTGACCTTCAACGACTTCACTTCGTGGGCCAGCGGAAGCGACTGCAGGAACAGCAGCTCCACGGCCAACTGCTTGGCCCCGCGGGTGGCGCCCTCCAGGTTCTCGCGGAGGTTGGTCATCATCGGGGCCTTGGAGTCGGCGATGCCCCGGTCCAGGCGGTCGAGCAACTCCGCGGCCGCCGGAACCGACCAGGTCCGGGTGCGGCCGTCCAGGGGTGAAGCCTTGCCTTGGAGACCGGGCCCCAGCACGAACCACGCCGCATCCTCGATCTCCTTGGAGATGCCGAGGGCGCGGGTCATGGCAACAGTGGCAGTGGGGGTCATGCCTCCAAATTTACAGGGTCAAGCTGGGCGGCCGCTCCAAACCGTCCGGCCGCCCATCCGCCATGCCGGGCTAAATGCCGGTGGCGGGCCGCTTCCTGCCGAAGACGAAGTACCCCATGGGGCCGATGAAATTGATGAAGGAGGCCGCCCGCCAAACAGCCTTTGGGCCGTTGATCAGCTCGGCGGGCCTGCGCGAGATGTCCCGTTGGGCGGCAACCAGCAGGGACACCTGCATGATCGCGGTGAGGATGATGCCCGCCCTGCCGGATGGGGACATTTCCTTCCATGTCTTCTTGTTCCGGCGGCCATGGGTCTTGTTCTTGGCCATCTTGTTTTTAGCCATCTTGTTTTTAGCCATCGGGGCTTCCTTTCACCGTTCGCTGGTTGTTCCAGTCCAGTGTGTCCAGACCGGCCCTGTCCAGAGGCTTACTGCCTGTAGGGGGCCATCCGTTCCTTTTGTTCCTGGCTGAGTCTCTGCACCCGGCCGGTCGTTTCGTCCACGAACGCCAGGTGGCTGCTCGCCTTCACGCAGTCCTCGCGGGTGACGGGGTCCTGGAGCAGGTAGTGGATATCGAAGCTGGCTCCCTTGACGGCGCCGATCCAGAGCTGCACCACCGCCGGAATGTTGCGGTACTCCAGCGTCCGGACGTAGCGGATCTTGTGATCCACCACCAGCGCCATGGTTCCGGCCGGAACGTCGTTGAACAGCGATACCGGCGGCTCCACACCGGGCAGACCCGCGCCCCGGGGCGGCCCGAAGGCGGCGATCCTCGCCTCCTCCAGCATCCTGACGATCTGGACATTGTTGATATGGCCGTAGGCGTCCATGTCTCCCCAGCGCATCGGCACCAGGACCTCAATGCGCTTACCGCCGTCCGGCCCGGCCCCTTCCGCGGCCTCCCGTCCGTCTTCCTGCCGCTGCAGCCGCTGGGCTGCCTCGGCCTGCTGGGCGCTCAGCTGCGCACCGCCGTCGAGTCGTCCACCGGTACTTCTCCGGCATCTGCACCCGCGAACTGTGACATGTAGAGGCGGTGGTAGGCGCCCCGGGCATCGAGCAGCACCTGATGGTTGCCCTGTTCCACGATTTGTCCGTTTTCCATGACCAGGATGGTATCGGCATCGCGGATGGTGGAGAGCCGGTGGGCGATGACGAAGCTCGTGCGGTCCGAGCGCAACGCGGCCATGGCCTTCTGCACCAGGAGTTCGGTGCGGGTGTCCACGGAACTGGTGGCCTCGTCCAGGATCAGCAGCGAGGGGTTCGCCACGAAAGCACGGGCGATGGTGATGAGCTGTTTCTCGCCGGCGCTGACGTTGTTGCCCTCCTCATCAATCACGGTGTTGTAGCCCTCGGGCAGCGCCCGCACGAAGCGGTCCACGAAGGTGGCCTTCGCGGCGGCCATCACCTGCTCGTGCGTGGCGTTGAGGTTGCCGTAGCGGATGTTGTCGTAGATAGAGCCGCCGAACAGCCACGCGTCCTGGAGGACCATACCCACCTTGGAGCGCAGCTCGGAGCGGCTGAGGTGCGTAATGTCCACGCCGTCGAGCATGATGGAGCCGGCGTTGAGCTCGTAGAACCGCATCACCAGGTTCACCAGCGTGGTCTTGCCGGCGCCCGTGGGCCCCACGATCGCCACTGTGTTGCCGGGCTCTGCCGTGAAGGACAGGTTCTCGATGAGCGGCTTGTCCGGGGTGTAGCTGAAGGTGACGTTCCGGAAGTCCACATGCCCGTCGGTCTTCGGCGGCAGGTGTTCGGTGGCGGTCTCGGCGTCCTGTTCGTCGGCGTCCAGGAATTCGAAGACGCGCTCGGAGGATGCCACGCCGGACTGCAGCATGTTGGCCATGCCCGCCATCTGGCCCAGGGGCTGGGTGAACTCACGGGAGTACTGGATGAACGCGGTGGCATCACCCAGGGACATGGCGCCGGATGCCACCCGCAGGCCGCCCACCACTGCGATGCCCACGTAGCTCAAGTAGGAGACGAACTGCATGACGGGGAAGATGATTCCGGACACGAACTGCGCCCCAAAGCTTGCCTTGTAAAGGGCCTCGTTGCGTTCCTCGAACCGGGCCAGCATGTCCGCATCGCGGCCGAAGACGCGGACCAGGTCGTGCCCGGAAAAGGACTCCTCGATCTGGCCGTTCAATGACCCGGTGTTCTTCCACTGGGCAGCAAAGAGCTTCTGGCTCCGGACTCCGATCAGGCCAGCGGCCACCCCGGACAGCGGAAGCGCGATCAGGGCAATCAGGGCCAACTGCCAGGAGACGATGAACATCATGATCACGATGCCCACCACGCTCAGCACGGAATTGACCAGTTGGGCGAAGGCCTGCTGGAGTGCCTGCTGGATGTTGTCGACGTCGTTGGTCACCCGGGACAGCACGTCGCCGCGCTGCCGGGTGTCGAAGTAGTTCAGGGGAAGCCGGTTCAGCTTGGCCTCGGTGTCATCGCGCAGCCGCCGGATGACCTTCATGACGATCCGGTTCAGCACGTACCCCTGCAGCCACATGAAGATGTTCGCCACGAAGTACATGAGCAGCACGATGGCGATGAGCATGGTGAGCTTGTCGAAGTTGATGCCGGTGCCGGGCACAAGTTCCATGCGGGCCACCATGTCCGCAAAGTTGTCCTGCCCCTGCTGCCGGAGGCCGGCAACGAACTGCTCCTTGCTGGCCCCGGCGGGAAGTTGTTTGCCAACCACCCCGGCGAAGATCACGTCCATGGCCTGGCCCAGGATCTTGGGGGCGATGACGTTGAGGACCACGGAGATGACCACCAGCCCCACCACGGCATAGATGCCCAGCGCTTCGGGCTTCAGCAGCCCCATGAGACGTTTGGCAGACGGCCAGAAATGCTCGGCTTTCTTGGCCGGCATGGCACCGAACATGCCGCCGTCGGCTTCGGTGGGCTGGAACTCCTCTTCGACGTAGTCGTCATCCTCCGGCTGCCCTGCGCCCGGTTGTGCCTCCCCCGCGGGCGGCTGGACGGACATTGGCGTCTCTTCCACGGGACTGGAGTCCTTCTTGCGCGGGCTCATGCCACTTCCTCCACACTCAGCTGGGATTCGACGATTTCCTGGTAGGTGGGTGAGGTTTCCAGTAGTTCCTCATGGGTTCCACGGTCAACGATCCGCCCGTTGTCCAGGACCAGGATCTGGTCAGCCTCGGTAATGGTGGAGATCCGCTGGGCCACGATGATCACCGTGGCGTCCGAGGTGGTGCGTTTGAGGGCGGCACGGAGCCGGGCGTCGGTGGCAACGTCCAGGGCGGAGAAGGAGTCGTCAAACAGGTAGACGCGCGGTTTGGTCACCAGCGCGCGGGCGATGCACAGGCGCTGGCGCTGGCCGCCGGAGACGTTGGTGCCGCCCTGCGAGATCCGGGAATCGAGTCCGTTCTTCTTTTCCCGGACAAATGATTCACCCTGGGCTGTCCGGAGCGCCTCCCACAGTTCCTGGTCGGTCGCCTCGGTCTTGCCGAACCGGAGGTTGTGCCCGATGGTGCCGGAGAACAGATAGGGACGCTGCGGCACCAGGGCGACGCGTTTGGTGATCTCCGCACGGTCCAGCCTGTCCACCGGGACGCCGTCCAGCAGCACCTGGCCTTCTGCGGCGTCGTACAACCGCGGCAGGAGGGAAAGGAGGGACGTTTTGCCGGCACCGGTTGACCCAATGATGGCGATGGTCTGGCCGGGGCGTGCAGTGAAGCTGATGTTGCTGAGCACCGGGGACTCGGCTCCCGGGTAAGCGAACGTGACGTTGCGGTACTCAACCACGCCTTGCAGGGAGGCCGGGGCTTCGGGACGCTCGGGGTCGTGGATGGAAGGTTCGACGCCGAGCACCTCGCCGATGCGGTCAGCACAGACTGAGGCGCGCGGGATCATCATTGCCATGAAAGTGCCCATCATGACGGCCATCAGGATCTGCAGCAGGTACTGCAGGAATGCGGTCAGCGACCCCACCTGCATGGCACCGGCGTCCACCCGCTGCCCGCCAAACCACAGCACAGCGGCAGTGGACAGATGCAGGATCATGCTGATGGCCGGGAACATCAGGACGAACAGGGCGCCGATGCGGAGGGAGACGTCCGTGAGTTCCTTGTTGGCGCCACCGAACCGGTCCGTCTCATACGGTTCGCGGACGAAGGCCCGGACCACGCGGATACCGATGATCTGTTCGCGCAGGACGGCGTTGATCCGGTCGATCTTCCGCTGCATGGAGCGGAACAGCGGCATGAGGCGGACCACCAGGTACCCCACCACCACGGCCAGCAGCGGGACGGACACCCACACCAGCCAGGAGAGGTTGATGTCCTCACGCAGCGCCATGATGATGCCGCCGATGCACATGATGGGAGTGGCGACCATGAAGTTCAGCGCCATCAGCAGGAGCATCTGCACCTGCTGGACATCGTTGGTGCCGCGGGTGATGAGCGTGGGAGCGCCGAACGCGTTGACGTCCTTGGCGGAGAAGCTGGTGACTTTGCGGAACACCGCGCGGCGCAGGTCGCGGCCCACCGCCATGGCCGTCCTGGAGCCGAAGTAGACGCCGGCAATGGCCGCAGCTATCTGGGCGAAGGCCACCAGGAGCATCACTGCACCGGTGCGCCAGATGAAATCGGTGTCTCCGCGGGCCACCCCTTCGTCAATGATCTGCGCATTCAGGCTGGGCAGATACAGGGCGGCAATGGTGGACGCGAGCTGGAAAACGAGGACAGCCAGGATGTACGGCAAATACGGTTTGGAGTAGCGCCGTATAAGGGTGAGGAGCATGGACTCAACTCTAGTGATGCCCACCGACATTGGGTCCCCTTGGAAGCAGGTTTTCCGGCCGGAGCCACTGGTGGAGGGCCAGTCTACGGGGGCACCATGGGCAGCGGCATTCCCCGCAGTCCGCAGTAGAAGCCGCAGCCCGCACCGGAAAGTGTCTTCCCAGTGCGGGCTGCGGCGTTGGTGTTGCCGGTGCGGGGGGCCGCGCCCTGCTGTCGATGGCCTGGCAGGCGCTGCTAGGAGCCGGCCCCGGCGGACGGAGCCTCGGCTGACAGGGCATCGGCTGACGGTGCGTCAGGCGCTGCGGCACTGTGCTTCCCGCGCCCTGCCAGGTACAGCGCGGCCGCTGCCTGGATCTTGCGCTCCTTCAGGAGCTTGCGCTGCATCCTGCTGAGCTCTGCCGCGGTGGCCGCCTGCCTGGCCGCCACGTCCTGCTGGGAGCGCAGCTGTTCCTGGATGTCCAGCACCAGGCCGCCCAGTTCCGCCTGCTGGCGGGCCAGCAGGTGCTGGGTGTCCTGCAGTTTCTGCAGGGTGGCGGCGGCGCTGGCCACCGCGTCGGCAGCCTTGTCCATCGTGTCGGCAGAGCGCAGGTCCAGCCCTTCGGAACGGAAGCTCCTGGCGAAGACTTCCTCGAAGTCCTCCGTGGCTACCCGCCCGGACGCCGCCGCAGCAGCGGCAGCACCGCCGTCGTACATCCTGGCCGGCGCTGAACCCAGCCCTGCAGGTGTGGCACTCCTTGCGGGCAGTCCGTTCCCGGGGGCGTTCCCGACCGGCGGGACCACGGGCAGCTGGCCGGTCATGGCGGTCATTCCGGCTTCGCCGGCGGCGTTGGCCTGCAGTGTGGCCTCGGGGGTGATGTCCACGGTCCTGCGCAGCGGCACCTCCTTGATGAAGATCACGGCGATGAGGGCAACCGCGCTCACGACCGCGGAAATCATGAAGATGCCGGCAGTCGCGTCACCGTAGGCCGCCCGCATGATGTCCGCGACCGGTGCGGGCAGGTCCTTGAGGTCCATGCTGGCGCCGCTGTTGCCGGAAGCCTGGATGCCCAGCTTCGACAGTCCATCGGTGGCCAGGTCCTTGACGTGGTTGGCCATGACGGCGCCCAGGACGGACACGCCGATGGCGCCGCCCACCGAGCGGAAGAACGCGACGGAGGCACTCGCGGAACCGATGTCCTTGGCCTGGACCGTGTTCTGCACGGCGAGGACCAGGTTCTGCATCAGCATGCCCAGGCCGATGCCGAAGATGCCGGTATAAAGGCCGGTCAGCCAGAGTTCGGTGGTGTGGTCCATGGTTCCGGCTAGCGCCAAGCCGCCGATCAGCAGGACGGTGCCGCCGATCAGGAAGCGCTTCCACTTGCCGTAGCGGCTGATCAGCTGACCGGACAGGACGGAACCGACCAGGTTGCCGGCGATCATGGGCAGGGTCAGCAGGCCCGCCTCGGTGGGCGTGGCGCCGCGGGCCACCTGGTAGTACTGGCCCAGGAAGGTGGAGGAGCCGAACATGGCCACGCCCACGGCAACGGATGCCACGATGGCCAGCGCGGTGGTGCGTTCGGAGATGATCTTCAGCGGGATGATCGGCTGCGAGACCTTGGATTCAACCAGGACCAGCAGTGCGAGCAGGAGGACGCCGCCGCCCACCATTACCGCGGTCTGCCAGGACCACCAGTCGTAGTAGTCGGCTTTGCCTGCGAAGGAGACCCAGACCAGGAGCAGGCTGACGCCGGAGGTGAGCAGGATGGCACCGAGCCAGTCGATCTTGGCCGGGCGCTTGATGTGCGGAACCTTGAGCGTGACCTGGAGCAGGATCAGGGCGACGACGGCGAGCGGCACGCAGACGAAGAACGTCCAGCGCCAGCCAAGCGAGCTGTCCACGATGAAGCCGCCCAGCAGCGGTCCGCCGGCGGTACCGACGGCCATGACGGCACCCATGTAGCCGGAGTACTTGCCGCGTTCACGCGGCGGAATGATGGAGCCGATGATCGCCTGGGCCAGGGCAGTCAGCCCACCCATGGCGATGCCCTGGATCACGCGGGCGGTGAGCAGGAACGGGATGTTTTCGGAGAAGCCTGCCATCACCGAGCCGGCCACGAAAATCACGATGCTGAGCTGGACCAGGACCTTTTTGTCGAAGAGGTCGGCGAGCTTGCCCCAGATGGGGGTGGTTGCTGCGTTGGCCAGCAGCGCGGCTGTGATGACCCACGCGAAGTCCGTCTGGGTGCCCTTGAGCTCGGACATGATGGTGGGCAGCGCGTTGGCCACGATGGTGCTGCTGAGGATTGCGGTAAAGAAGGCAGCGAGGAGACCGGTCAGGGCCTCCATGATCTGCCGGTGGTTCATGGGTGCGCCGGGTTCGTGGCGCTTGGATTGCCGCGACTCCTGTTTGGCGCCGCGTTGGCGCTGGCGCTCCTGTTCCTGGTCCGCGGCGGCGGTGACGTTAGCCATTAATGGACTCCTGCGTTTCGTGTTCAATGGTGGTTCCGGCCGCCCTTGCCCGGATGGAATTCTTCAGGGATGTGGTGAGCTTGCTCAGCATCGCGGCTGTTGCCACGGCGTCGTCCTCGTTCCAGTCGGCGAGGTAGGCCTGCAGGGTCTCCGCCCGGTGCCGCACCAACTCCGCAAGCTTTTCCTTGCCGCGCGGGGAGAGTGCCAACAGCTGGGCCCGGCCGTCGTCCGGATCGGGGGTGCGGACCACCAGGCCCGCGTCCGCCAGCTCCGCCACATGCCGGCTCAGCACCGGAGGGCTGACCCCCAGCCGCTCAGCCAGGTGCGCGGCACGGGTCTCCCCTTCGCCGATGAACTTGAGCACGCCCTGGAGGGCGATGCCCGTGTCCTGGCCCTTGATGTTGATCATGGTGACGCAGCGCAATGCGCGCTGGAGGTCATAGATGTTGCTGACGAGGTCGGCTGCAGTGGCCGGCGCGACAGACATGATCCTCCCTAAAGAATTAGTTGCTGCAAGCAACTGTATCAGGAAAAGGTTGCTTAGGGAAACGAAGTTGTTGCCGCTGGCCCTTAAACACACACGCTCCCCCACTTCAGCCGTTGTGGCAGAAGTGAGGGAGCGTGTGAGCGTTATTGGCTACATCAGTCGCCCAGGTGGGTGGGCCCGAACATCTTTAAAAGCGTCTCAACCACGACGACGTTGGGCCCGTCCCCGGCGAAGCCCGCCTTCAGCGCGTCCCCCACATCCTCCGGGGCAACCCGGGTGGCGGGAATGCCGAAGGACTCGGCAAGCCTGACGAAGTCCGGGCGGGCCAGTTCGGTAGCGGTTGCCTTGCCGAAGGCACCCACCATGTATTCACGCAGGATGCCGTAGCCGCCGTCGTCCACGATCAGCCAGGTGACCGGCACGTTGTGCTGTTTCGCCGTAGCCAGTTCGGCGATGGAATACATCGAGGAGCCGTCGCCGGACACGGCGAGTACCCGGCCCGGCCTCCCCTGGGTTTCCAATCCCACGGCCGCTCCAATGGCGCCGGGAAACGCGAAGCCCAGGCCGCCGGCGCCCTGGGCTGAGTGGAACTGCCCCTGCCGCGCGTCCCAGCAGGACCAGCCCCAGTAGGCGGCGATGGTCATGTCCCAGAAGGTCTGCATGTCCGCCGGCACGGCCTCGCGGATGTCGGCCATGAACTTCAGTTCCTTGCCCAGGTCCTGGGATTCCAGCCGGGCGCGGACCTTGGCGAGCGATTCCTGCACCAGCGACTCCGGGGTGGCACCATGCCAGTCCGGGGCCGCGGCCCTGCCGGACTGCAGTGCTTCATCAAGGGCCGCGAGCGCCTGCCCGGCGTCGGCACGGATGCCAAGGCCAGGCCGGTTGGATTCCAGCACCCGCGGTTCGGCGTCGATCTGGATGATCCGCCCGCGTGGTTCGAACGTGAAGTAGTTGGACGTCACCTCGCCCAGCGAGGAGCCGATCACCACCAGGACGTCGGCGTCCTCCAGGACGTCGGTCATGTAGCGGTCCTCGATCCAGGCCTGGAGGGACAACTCGTGGTTCCAGGGGAACGCGCCATTGCCGCCCGGCGTGCAAATCACGGGAGCGCGGAGTTTCTCCGCGATGGACAGGAGGGACTTCTCCGCCTTGCCGCGGCGGGTGCCGCCTCCTGCAATGATTGCCGGGCGCCTGGCTGCTTCCAGCCACTTCACGGCCTCCCGCACCAGTTCGATCCGCGGCGGGTTGTCCGCTGCCTCCGCCAAGGCATCCTCCACTGGAGGCACCATGATGGGATCCAGCAGCACGTTTTGCGGAATCTCAAGCCAGACCGGGCCCTGCGGCGAGGAGATGGCCTCGGTCCAGGCGTCCTGGATGGCGGACGGGATGCCCGATGCATGCTGGATCAAGCGCTGGCTCTTGGTCACGTTCGCCGCCGACGCCTTCTGGTCATCAAGCTGGTGCAGCATCCCCTTGCGCCTGGCACCCAGCCCCTCCAGGGGAATCTGGCTGGCCACCACCACCATGGGCACGCCCGTGGCGTAAGCCTCCTGTAGGCCGGCCAGGGACGTCAGCGCGCCGGGGCCGGTGGACAGGAACAGCACGCCCACTTCCCCGGTGGCGCGGGAGTAGCCGTCCGCGGCAAAGGCGCTGTTGTTCTCGATCCGGGAGGAGACGAAGTGCAGGTTGCCGCGTCCCATCGCGTCGAACAGTCCCAGGGCATGCTGCCCCGGGATGCCGAACACCGTCTTGGCACCCAACGCTTCGAGGGTCTCGACGACGAGGTCCCCGCCATTGCGGGCACCCCTTCCCTCCGCGGGGGCGGGTGCCGCCAGTTCGGTCACCGCCCTACTCCTTGGTGGCCGCGGCGAAGCCGGCGGGACGGCGGGCCTCCTGGCCCAGGGCCTGCGCCTGGTAGCCCGTTTCGGCTCCGAAGCGACTCCCGGGAACGGCATTGTCCGCCATGAGGGTCACCAGTTCGTACGCCACGTGGCTGGCGGCAACACCGGTAATTTCGGCA
This sequence comes from Arthrobacter sp. Soil761, assembly GCF_001428325.1. NCBI lineage: Bacteria > Bacillati > Actinomycetota > Actinomycetes > Micrococcales > Micrococcaceae > Arthrobacter > Arthrobacter sp. Soil761. The sequence continues at coordinate 28,374 of NZ_LMSF01000005.1, forward strand.
TGGTCGTAGGCGGGCGCTACTTCAACGACGTCGGCCCCCACCAGGTTCATGCCGCGGAAGCCGCGGATGATCTCCAGGAGTTCGCGGCTGGTGATGCCGCCTGCTTCCGGCGTGCCGGTGCCCGGTGCGTGTGCCGGATCCAGGACGTCAATGTCCACCGAGATGTAGAGCGGGCGGTTGCCGATCCGGTCGCGGACCTTGGCGACGGTTTCCAGCACGCCCTGGTAGTAGACGTCCGCTGAAGTGACAATGCCAAACCCAAAGCGGTGGTCGTCGTCGAGATCCTTCTTGCCGTAGAGCGGGCCGCGGGTGCCGATGTGGCTGATGGCTTCAGTGTCCAGGATGCCTTCCTCCACCGCGCGGCGGAAGGGCGTGCCATGGGTGTATTCGGCGCCGAAGTAGGTGTCCCAGGTGTCCAGGTGGGCATCGAAGTGGAGCATGGCAATGGGCCCGCCGGCGCGCTCGGCAGCGGCCCGCAGCAGCGGCAGCGCGATGGTGTGGTCCCCGCCCAGGGTCAACAGCTTGCTCCCGGCGGCGGTGAGGTCCAGCGCGTTCTGCTGGATGGTTTCGATGGCTTCGTTGATGTGGAACGGGTTGACGGCCATGTCGCCGGCGTCGGCCACCTGGATGTTCTCGAACGGGCTGACATCCCAGGCGGGATTGTAGGGACGCAGCAGCCGGCTGGCCTCGCGGACATGGTTGGCGCCGAAACGGGCCCCGGGGCGGTAGGAAACACCTGAATCGAACGGCACCCCCACCACGGTCACGTCAGCCTTGGCCACCTGGTCCAGGCGGGGAAGACGGGCATAGGTGGCAGCTCCGGCATAGCGGGGAATCCGGGATGAATCGATGGGGCCAAGGTTGCCGTTGGCTTCAATGCGCAGCTCTTCCAATGGAGGCCTCTCCTTCGAGGAGGTAAGGGACAGGTGTGACTGCAATCATACACTCCTGTTTCCCTTAGAGCATCAGGTGTTTACCATACCTACCCCCGAACCCCGAGGACAAGTCAGCGGCTGGCGGCGGGCACCAGGACCCAGAGCACCTCTACGGGCTTGTCCGTGGGGTTGACCCAGGTATGGGGTTCGCGGCCGGGAAAGGTTACGGTGTCGCCGGTGCTCAGGTCGTATTCCTCGTTGGTGAGGATCAGCTTGATGGACCCCTTGATCACATGCAGCACATCCACGTCGCAGTCCACCGCATAGAGCTCGGACTCGCCGCGGCCGTGCGGCTCGATCACGGCCTGGATGATCTGGACCCTGCGCTCCGAGCGCGCCGTCAGGAGCCGCTCCACGATGCCCTGGCCTCCGAGCGAAATCCGGGGGCCGTCGTTCCGCTTGGTCAAGTGGGTCTCGGGTGCCGCAAAAAGGTCGCCAATGGAAATGGACAGGACCTGGCAGAGCGTCACCAGTGAGGCCACCGACGGTGAGGTCAGGTCCCGCTCCACCCTGCTGAGGAAACCCTTTGTCAGGCCGGTGGCATCGGCAACCTGCTCGATGGTGAGCCGCTGGGACTGCCGGGCGGCCCGGATCCTTGAGCCGATGGCAACAGGGACGTTACTGGGCTCAACTGGCAGTGCCTTCATCTACGAACCTTTCATGGCCGGCAGTCCGGCTCCACTCTCGAGCCATACTAATCTGCGGCGCTTTTGTGACACGCGCATGCCACACGGGAGCGGCACCGGCGTTCCGATCCTTGACTGTTGCAGCCGTCACACTCTAGTCTTTGGAAACTCCTGTTGCCTATAAGGCAATACCAGGAACCCCTCTCCGTTCGTCCGCGGCGGTGCCGGGCGCCGTCGCCCCCGGCACCACACCCGGCCCACAGCTCCAAGGAGCCAACTATGGATGCAAGTGCCATCAACATCGCCATCGTGGTGGTGTATCTGCTCGCAATGCTGGCCTTCGGCTGGTGGGGCAAATCCCGCACCAGGAACAACAGCGACTTCCTCGTTGCCGGCCGTCGCCTGGGACCGTTCCTGTACACCGGGACCATGGCCGCCGTCGTCCTCGGCGGGGCGTCCACGGTGGGCGGCGTGGGCCTTGGCTACAAGTTCGGCATCTCCGGCATGTGGCTGGTGGTGGCCATTGGCGCCGGCGTCCTGCTGCTGAGCCTTCTCTTCGCCGGGACCATCCAGAAACTGAAGATCTACACCGTGTCCCAGATGCTCACCCTCCGCTACGGGAGCAAGGCCACCCAAGCCTCCGGCATCGTCATGCTCGCGTACACGTTGATGCTCTGCGCCACGTCAACCGGCGCCTATGCCACCATCTTCGTCGTGCTGTTCAACCTGGACCGGGCGCTGGCCATCGCCATCGGCGGCGCGATCGTCCTGGTGTACTCCACCATCGGCGGCATGTGGTCCATCACCCTTGCGGACCAGGTCCAGTTCGTGATCAAGACGGTGGGCATCTTCTTCCTCATGCTCCCCTTCACCCTGAACGCCGCGGGCGGCCTCGACGGGATCCGCAGCCGCGTGGATGCCAGCTTCTTCCAGATGGACGGCATCGGCGTCCAGACGATCATCACCTACTTCGTCGTCTACACCCTGGGCCTGCTGATCGGCCAGGACATCTGGCAGCGCGTGTTCACCGCCAAGACCCCAAGGGTGGCCCGTTGGGGCGGCGCCACCGCCGGCATCTACTGCATCCTCTACGGCGTGGCCGGTGCGCTGATCGGCATGGCCGCCAACGTGGCCCTGGCCAACGTCAAGATCGCGGCGAAGGACGACGTCTACGCCGAGGTGGCCCAGAACCTGCTCCCCGTCGGCATCGGCGGACTGGTCCTGGCCGCCGCCGTGGCTGCCATGATGTCCACCGCGTCCGGCGCCCTCATCGCCGCCGCCACCGTTGCCCGTGCCGACGTCCTGCCGTTCGTTGCCGGCTGGTTCGGCAAGGACGTCAACACCGGCGACACCGAAAACCCGGAGCACGACGTCAAGGCCAACCGCATCTGGGTCCTGGCGCTGGGCATTGTGGCCATCGTCATCGCCATCATCACCAAGGACGTGGTAGCGGCCCTGACCATTGCCTACGACATCCTGGTGGGCGGCCTGCTGGTCGCCATCCTGGGCGGCCTGGTGTGGAAGCGAGGCACCGGCGTGGCTGCCGCCGCGTCCATGGCTGTCGGTTCGGTCATCACCCTCGGCACCATGATCATCCTGGAAGTGAACGCCAAGGCCCCGCTGGACGGGATATACGCCAACGAGCCCATCTACTACGGCCTGATCGCCTCCGCGGTTGTCTACATCACGGCTTCGCTGCTCACCCGCCCCACGGACCCCGCCGTCATGCGTGCCTGGCAGCTTCGTGTTGCCGGCCAGGAGCCGGAAGAAGCGCCCGAGGAAGTCCTCGCCGGCCGCTGACTTGACCAAGCATTAAGCACGACGGCGGCGCCTCCTTTCGCATTCACGCGCAAGGAGGCGCCGCCGTCGTAAGTCCTACCCTCCTGGGTCCCTACCCCTCAGTGTCGCGGGGCTCGTCGTCATCCAGCGGGACCTCGCGGTCCTCGGCGTCGACGACTATCGGTGGCGGCTGGACCACCGGTTCCCCTTCATCAAGGACCCCGTCCTCCGCGTCCGCATCGTCTACCGGTGCATCCTCGGCGTAATCGTAGGCGGGGTCCGCTTCCACGGCGTCCAGGTGCGGCATGTCCGGGTGCTGTCCGGTGGTGCTCATGATTCAACCTCCGTTATTCGCCTGACGTGCTCTTTAGGGTAGGGCGCAGGATGCGCCACACCTTCATCACAGCACCCGCCGGGCGGACGGGTCAATAGTCGTGGCGGCGCCCGGAAGAGTGGCCAACGGGGGCGGTATCGGCCCCGGTTTTAAGGCATACCGAAAGTTCCCAGCGAGGTTGGCCAGCCAAAAAACCGCGGAAATACGCAGTACGCTGGCAAGGCAAAGGCGCGTAAAACATGCCCTTTCCAGCCCAGGAGTTACCAGTGTCGCAGCACGCACAGTCCAACAACGTCGGGTCCAATTCCCGGACCCCGCACCCGGAGGCCGCCGGCACCCCGCAAAGCCAGCCCTCGCCGTCGAACATCAAACGGTGGCGCCAATACCTGGCGGACGAGCGCGCGGAAGCAGCGGTCTACCGGGACCTCGCCCAGAACCGCGAGGGGGAGGAACGGGACATCCTCCTGGCCCTGGCCGAGGCCGAAGGCCGGCACGAAGCCCACTGGCTGGCCCTCCTGGGAGAGCACGCGGGCAAACCAAAGAGGGCCTCGGCGCGAAGCCGGTTCCTGGGGTTCCTGGCGCGGCACTTTGGCTCGGTGTTCGTGCTGGCCCTCGCCCAGCGCGCCGAGGGCCGCTCCCCCTACGCCAAGGACCCCAACGCCACTCCCGCCATGGCCGCCGATGAGCAGATCCATGAGGAAGTGGTGCGGGGCCTGGCAACGCGCGGCCGCAACCGCCTGGCCGGCACGTTCCGGGCAGCCGTCTTCGGCGCGAACGACGGCCTGGTCAGCAACCTCTCCCTGGTGATGGGCATGGCGGCGTCCGGCGTGGCCAGCACCGTGGTGCTGCTGAGCGGCATCGCCGGGCTGCTGGCCGGTGCCATGTCCATGGGCGCCGGGGAATTCATCTCCGTGCGTTCCCAGCGCGAGCTGCTGGCGGCCACCCGCCCCACGCAGATCACGCTGGCGGCCGCGCCCCAGCTGGACCTTGAACACAACGAACTCCTCCTGGTGTACCTGGCCCGCGGGATGTCCCGCGAGGCGGCGGAACACCGGGTGGCCGAGCGCATGGGGCTGCTGTCCTGCGACTGCGACCCCAGCCTGTCCCTGCAGCCGGACCTGCCGGAGGAAGAGGACCAGCACGAGGCCGTGGGGACGGCCTGGGGTGCGGCGCTGTCCAGCTTCTGCTTCTTCGCCTCCGGCGCCATCGTGCCCATCCTGCCGTTCCTGTTCGGCCTGACCGGGGTCGCCGCATTGGTGGTGGCCGGGGTGCTGGTGGGCATCGCCCTGCTGGCCACCGGTGCCGCCGTCGGCCTGCTGTCCGGCACCTCCCCGCTGACCCGCGGCCTGCGCCAGCTCGCCATCGGCCTCGGCGCCGCCGGCATCACCTACCTGCTGGGCCTGCTCTTCGGCACGGCGGTCGGATAGGGCTCAGCCCCGGAGGACCTCCACGGCCTGATCCACCGTATCCACCAGGTGAATGTAGTCCGCCATGGGCCGCCCGGCGGCCAGGCTGCGCAGCATGGGCCAGGCCGGGTACTCCTGCTCCCAGTGGCGCCGCCCCACCAGCACCATGGGCGCCACTTTCTCGCGGGCGCCATAGTAGTTTTCGCAGGCGTCCTGGAAGATCTCCTGGACGGTCCCGGCTGCTCCGGGCAGGAAGACGATTCCGCCGTGGCACAGTTCCAGCAGGATGGCCTCCCGGATGGCGTTGGCGAAGTATTTGGCGATGTGCGTGGCAAAGTAGTTGGGCGGTTCGTGCCCGTAGAACCAGGTGGGGATCCCCAGGGATGCAGTCCCGCCCGGATGGCGTTCGACGACGGCCGCCGCCGCGCGTGCCCACGCCGACACCGAGGGACGGAAACCGGGGACCGCGGCAAGCGTGCCTAGCGCTGCGTCCAGGTCGCCGTCGGACGCCTGGCTCAGGTAAGCGCCCAGGTTGGCCGCCTCCATGGCGCCGGGCCCGCCGCCGGTAGCCACCGAATACCCCTGGAGGGCCAGGAGCCTGCCCAGCCGTGCCGCCTCCGCGAACTCCATGCTGCCGCGCGGCGCTGCATGGCCGCCCATGACCCCGACGATGGAGCGGCGGGTCCAGGCCGCCGACCCCGTCAGCTCTTCCAGCGCGTCCCCGATGGCATGGTCGTGCAGGGCAGAGGCCAGGGTCGCATCCACGCGGCGCCGCTGGCCGGACTGGATGCTCCAGTGGTAGATGCGGGCGTCCGGCAGTTCCTCGTAGGGAGACGATGCCAGTCCGGCATACAGTTCAGCCGGGGAGTACAGCGATGCCCGGTAGGGGTCGAAGGGGACGCCTTCCAGCCGGGGAAAAATCAGGGCACCGCGGCTGCGCAGGTTGCCTTCCATGCCGTCGTCGAACAGGCAGCCGAGGAACATGGCACCTTCGACGGTGACGCTCTTCAGGGCGGCTGACCGGCCCCGCAGGTCCAGCGACTGCGCGTGCCAGCCATGCAGGTTAACTGCGCCGCCGGCCACCAGGCGGTCGAAGCTGGCCAGATCCTGGACCTCGAGGTTGCGGGGACGGGGACCAAGGCTTCCGGCGAAATTCACGGCTGCCGCCTTCCAGTCCACATCATGGAGTTAGCCTAGGCCACGCAACGCAACGCTGGCCGGACCTTGTTGCCTCTCAAATTCTCCCGGGGACCGGAAGCCTGCCACCGCGCCTGCTTCTGCCTGCCTCCCTTGACCCGGGAGTAGCGCCTGTTACGATCGTGGAAGAAGAGTATGTCCTATCAAGCGAACATATGGTGGCAGTGCGCCACTGGCGCAGGCGCCGGTCGGGCGGACGCGCAGACATGAACATGAGGGAACGCACCGTGGCGAACAATCTGGGACTCAGCATCGACCGCTCTTCTCCCGTGCCCCTGTACCACCAGGTGGTCCAGGGCATCGAAGCGGCCATCTACAGCGGGGTGCTGGAACCCGGAAGCCGGCTGGAGAACGAAATCGACCTGGCCGCCCAGCTCAACCTGTCCCGGCCCACCATGCGCAAGGCCATGGACGAGCTGGTCCGCTCCGGACTCCTGGTCCGTAAACGCGGCGTGGGAACCCAGGTGGTCTCCAGCCAGGTGCGCCGTCCGCTCGAGCTTTCCAGCCTCTACGACGACCTCACCAACGACGGCAAGAAACCCACCACCGAAGTCCTGAGCTTCTCCCACGTTGAAGCCGACGACGCCACCCGGGCAACACTGCAGCTTCCGGCAGGCTCAAAGGTCTATCACTTCACCCGGCTCCGGAAGGTAGGCGGCAATCCGCTGGCCCTCATGGAGAACTGGGTTCGGGACGACATCGCGGAAATGGATGAGGCCATGCTCGCCGCTGAAGGCCTGTATTCGATCCTCCGGCGCGGCGGGGTCAACTTCCGCCTGGCCAACCAGCGCATCGGCGCCGTCAATGCCAACGACTACCAGGCCTCCATGCTGGACACGACGCCGGGATCCGCGCTGGTCACCATGGAACGTACTGCCGTCGACGACACCGGGCGGCGCGTGGAAACGGGCCACCACGTGTACCGCGCCGATTCCTACAGTTTTGAAATGACTCTCGTACAGCGATAATCCAAGGAGCCAACTCCATGACCAACTGGGTTTACCCCCTGGGCACCGCCGCTGACGGCAAATGGGACATTTCGATCGGAACCTCCGACTCCTCCCTCGCCGTGGACGGCTGGGCGCACACCGGCCTAAAGGTGGCCACGGTGCCGGCCGGTGCCGCCGTCGAACTCTCCGCCGCGGACGAGGAACGGATCGTGGTGCCCCTCAACGGGGCCTTCACCGTGACGGTTGACGGCACCGACTATCCCCTGGCGGGCCGGCCCTCGGTCTTCTCCGGGCCCAGCGACGTCCTTTATTCCGGCGCCGGACGCGCTTTGAGGATCAAATCCGCCGACGGCGGCAGGGTGGCAGTGGCCACGGCCCCCGCGAAAGCCTCCTACCCCACCCGGCTGGTCCATGCCGCGGAGACCCCCGTGGAACTGCGCGGCGCCGGCAACTGCTCGCGCCAGGTCCACAACTTCGGCACCCCGGCAGCGCTGGAGGCCGACCGGTTCATCGTCTGCGAGGTCCTCACCCCCGCAGGGAACTGGTCTTCCTACCCTCCCCACAAGCATGACGAGGAAAAGGACGGCGAGACCCAGCTCGAAGAGATCTACTACTTCGAAACCCAGGTGGCGTCCGGCTCCGCAGCGCCACCCGACGCCGACGCCATCGGGTACCAGCGCGTCTACGCCTCCGATGAGCGGCCCATCGATGTGTCGGCCGAGGTGCGCACCGGCGACGTGGTCCTGGTCCCCTACGGCTGGCACGGCCCGGCGATGGCCGCGCCCGGCTACGACCTCTACTACCTCAACGTCATGGCAGGTCCGGGCCCGGTGCGGGAATGGCTGATCAGCGACGATCCCCACCATGGCTGGGTGCGTCAGACCTGGGAGACCCAAAACATCGACCCGCGGCTTCCGTTCGGTGCCTAAGGAACCCCGCCGCCTAGCGGCTGGCCAGCTCCTCGACAGGCACCGGCACCTGGCCTTCAGGCTGCCGTTCCCGCTTGGCCGCGGCGGCGGCGAACGCCATGACGGCCAGGCCGGCAACGGTGATCACGGCGCCCGCCCAGATGGGTGAGGTGTAGCCGAGGCCTGCGGTGATGGTGACCCCTCCCAGCCAGGCACCCAGGGCGTTGCCCACATTGAAGGCACCGATATTGGCGCCGGAGGCCAGGGTGGGAGCCCCGGAGGCATACTTCATCACGCGCATTTGCAGGCCCGGCACGGTGGCGAAGCCGAAGCCGCCCATCAGGACCAGCGACATGACCGTCAGGACAGGGCTGGCGGCCGTCAGAGCGAACACCACCATGACCACGGCCAGCGCGGCGAGCACCACCAGGAGCGTCCGGTCCACGTTGCGGTCTGCGGCTTTGCCGCCAAGGGTGTTCCCGGCGAAGAGGCCCGCCCCGAAGACAATGAGCAGCCATGGCACGGTGGAGGCCGCAAATCCGGATACCTCGGTGAGGGTGTACGCAATGTAGGTGAATGCGCCGAACATGCCGCCGAAGCCGAGGATGGTCACCAGGATGGAAAGCCACACCTGGCCGGAGCGGAAGGCCCGAAGCTCGGAGCGGAGGCTCCCCGCCTGCCCCGCTTCACGGGCCGGCTTGGGAACCAGGGCCAGGATGCCGGCGAGCGCAGCCACGCCAATGACCGTGATGGCCCAGAAGGTGGCACGCCAGCCGGCCGCCTGGCCCAGCAACGTCCCGAACGGCACGCCAAGGACGTTGGCCGCGGTCAGTCCCGTGAACATGAGCGCGATGGCGCCTGCCTTCTTGCTGGGCGGGACCATGCCGGCCGCCACCACTGCTCCGATGCCAAAGAAGGCGCCGTGCGAGAGGGCGGCAACAACGCGGCCCAGCATCATTGGCCAGTAACCGTCAGCAGTGGCGGAAAGCAGGTTTCCGGCAATGAACAGGACCAGCAGTGCGGCCAGTACGGGCTTGCGCTGGAATCGCGTCACGGCTGCCGTCAGGCCCAGCGCGCCCACCACCACGGAGAGTGCGTAGCCGGAGATGAACCAGCCGGCCTCCGCTTCGGTGACGCCAAAGTCGGTTGCCACCTGCGGGAGGAGGCCGGCGATGACGAATTCCGTGAGTCCTATGCCAAACCCGCCCAGGGCGAGTGCTATCAGGCCAACAGGCATGCGAATGCTCCTTTGAGCTGTACGTGTGGTTGTTCCGTGAAGTGGAAGGCGCCTAAGATAGTTGCAGGCGCGGTATTTATTGTTGCATATGCAAATATGCCGCGCAAGCAACTATCTCTACCCGCGGCTGCCGGAGGGCTCTCCCGCCGGGCCAATTCGTAAAGGAGCAACCATGGGCATCAAGGACGACGCCGTCGAGGTCCGCGCCCAGGGCTGGCGCACCCTGGCGGCCCTGCATGGGCTGATCGAAGGCGAGCTGGAGCGCTCCCTCCAGGCAGAGTCGAAGCTCTCCGTGGTGGAGTACACAGTGCTGGACGCCCTCAGCCGGCAGGACGGCTGGCACATGCGGATGCAGCAGTTGGCGCGTGCCACGGCGCTCAGCCCCAGCGCCACCACCCGGCTGGTGAACCGGCTTGAGGACCGCGGCCTCCTGACCAGGATCCTGTGCGACGACGACCGCCGTGGAATTTATACGGAACTGACGCCCACCGGCCTGCGCCTCCTTGAGGAAGCACGGCCCGTCCACGATGCCACGCTTGAGCGGGCCCTCGGCCAGGCGATGACCATGCCGGAACTCGCACCGCTGGTTGACGCACTGCCCGGGCTGCATGCGCGCGCATAAGACAGCAACGCCCCTTTGAGGATCCTCATAGGGGCTTTGCAAGGAGCAGCGGGGCGCTGGTCCGGTCAGGGAACCTTCGCCGCGGCGGCCTCGGCCTTGCTGCCGGCCACATTCTTGAAGTAGTGCTCCAGGTCCTCCAGGCTTTTGTCCTTGGTCTCGGGCACGTATTTGGCGGCAAAGGCGATTCCGGCAGGATCAGGGAGAAGAGACCGATGAGCAGCAGCGCCGTCGTGGTTCCCACTTGGCCGGTGATCTTGCTGGATCACCGCGAGGCCCAGGCCCACCACGAAGATCCTGCGGAGCCACGGGATGCCCAGGTCCTTCCATGAACCCATTTTGGACTTGTAGTCCTCCACGGCCATGGCCTTGACTTCCTCGAACTCCCTGCGGGCTTCCTCCTGCGACCGGATCCGCTGCAGCACGCTGAGCGTCTCGCCGAAGCTGCCGATGGAGGCCAGCCAGCGTGGACTCTCGGGCATGACGTTCATCCCGATCCACAGCGCGATGGCCGGCAGGGTGGCGATGACCAGCATCCAGCGCCAGATGCCGTGCGATTCGCCGAAGGAGTTGCCCAGGTAGGCGTTGAAAATGAAGGCCAGCAACTGCCCGGTGACGATCATGAGTTCGTTCTGGGTGACGATCCGGCCGCGCCGGTCGCGCGGCGATATCTCGGCCAGGTAGACCGGAACGGTAACGGATGCCCCGCCCACGGCAAGCCCCAGGATAAACCGCGCGGCGATTAACACTTCGGTGTTCGGCGCGAAGGTGCAGCCCAGGGTGCCCAGCAGGAAGACGACTGCCAGGACCATGATCATCCCGCGCCTGCCGTTGCGGTCTGCCAGGCGGCCGCCGAACAGGGCGCCAAACGCGGCGCCGAACAACAGGGACGAGGCCACCAGGCCCTCGGTCAGCGGGGTGAGGCCCAGATCCTGCCGCATATAGGGCAGCGCGCCGTTGATTACGCCGGTGTCGTAGCCAAACAGCAGGCCGCCAAAGGTGGAGATGATCGTGGCGGTCCGCAGGGCGCGCTGGTGGTTGCCGGGCTGCCGTATGGTCGTTTTCCCCTCCGTCCCCTTCTCCTGTCCTACTTGTAGAGGTCGGGCTTCGCAGCCAGCTTCACGGCGACCTTTTCGCCGTTCTTCTGCGCCTCGACGCCTGCCTCGCAGCATGCCGCGGTGGCGTACCCGTCCCAGGCGGAGGGGCCACCGATTTCGCCCCTCAGTGCAGCGTCCACCCATGACTGGATTTCGACGTCGTATGCGGCGCCGAAACGCTCTTCGAAGCCTGGGGTGACGCTGCCGCCCCAGCGGCCGGAACTGCGGGTGTAGGGACCCTTGTCGCCGCCGATGCTGACGATGCCGTCCTCGAAGGAGGCCTGGGTGGCCACCTCGTAACCGAATTTGGCGTTGACGTAGATCTCGACGTCCGCCAGGACGCCGGACTCGGTCTCGATCAGGACGTGCTGGGGGTCGTGCTGGCCGTTGGGAGCATTGCGGGTGGGCTTGCCCAGCCGGACCTGGATGCTGGTGATTTCCTCGCCGGTGAAGAACCGGATGGCGTCGAATTCGTGGACCACGGAGTCATTGATGAGCATCTCGTTGGTGAAGCCCTCAGGGGTGTTGGGGTTGCGGTGCTGGTGGTGCAGCATCAGCAGTTCGCCCAGCTCATGGTTGCGGATGATGGAACGGAGCGCTGCGTATTCGGCGTCGAAGCGGCGCATGAAGCCCACTTGGATGCGCTGGTGGCCCAGCGCCACTTCGGCTTCGACAATCTTCCAGGAGGATTCGGCGTCCGGGGTCAGCGGCTTTTCGCAGAGGATCGGAATGTCCCTGGCGATGGCCTTGAGCAGGATGTCCTGATGCAGGAAGCCCGGGGTGGCGATGAGAACGGCGTTGACGTCGCCGTTGTTGAGGGCTTCGTCAGCGTCGGCCAGGGCGACTGCGCCGGGGATGTCTTCGACGGCGGCCTCGGCGCGGGCGAGGTCGACGTCGACAACGGCGGCCACTTCGGCGCCATGGATCCGCTTGTTGAGGCGCTGGATGTGGTCGGCGCCCATGCGGCCGGCGCCGATGACGGCGACGCGGAGGGTTTCAGTCATTGTTTGGTCCTTTTGGCGTTGGCAGGAAGAGGTCAGTTGACGGCGGTGCGGGAGCCGCAGGTCAGCAGGTAGTTGCGGGTGCGCTTGGCGATCGGCATCGGGACGTCGAAGGCCACCGGGTACATGTCCTGTTCCACGATCCCGAAGATGGGGCGGTTCAGGGCTTCCACGGCCTCGATGACGGCGCGGAGGTCGGGCAGCCCGCTCGGCGGTTCGGTCATGACGCCGGCCAGGTTGGCCGCGGCCCAGGTCATGTTTTCCTCGTTGACTCGCCTAAGGATGTCCGGATTGATCTGCTTCAAATGCAGGTAGCCGATGCGGTCCGGGTAGTTCTTGATGAGCTCCAGGCTGGAGGCGCCGCAGTATTCCGCGTGGCCGGTGTCCAGGCAGAGGTTCAGGTACTGCGGATCGGTAGCTGCCAGCAGCGTTTCGATGTCCTCCTGCGCGCCAACGTGGGAGTCAGCGTGGGAGTGGAACTGCTGCTTCAGGCCGAAGTCCTCCAGCAGGGTCTTGCCCAGGCGGTTGTGGCCGGTGAACAGGTCGCTCCAGGCCCTGTCGCTCAAGGTGCCGCTCTCCACGGCCTCGCCGGTGACGTCGTCGCGCCACATGGCCGGAATGACCACGATGTGCCCGCCGCCCATTGCCGCGGTGAGTTCGGCGACCTTGCGGGCCGGCTCCCAGGCGGTCTCCCACTGGTCCACGCCGCGGTGGAAGGCGGTGAACACGGTGCCGGCGGTGACTTTCAGGTCGCGCTGCTTGAGTTCCTCCGCCAGGCGGGCCGGGTCGGTGGGAAGGTAGCCGTACGGGCCAAGTTCGATCCACTTGTAGCCGGACTCGGCCACTTCGTCGAGGAAGCGTTCCCACGGGGTCTGCTTCGGATCGTCCGCAAACCAGACGCCCCAGGAGTCCGGCGCCGTGCCGATGATCAGCTTGTTCTCAGTCATGACAGCGTTGTCTCTCTGGGTGTTAGTTGGACGGGAAGTTGTAGGAGGCTTCGGAGGCGTGGTGGGTTTCGGGCCAGCGGGAGGTGACGACTTTGCCGCGGGTGTAGAAGGAGACGCCTTCGGGGCCGTAGATGTGTTTGTCGCCGAAGAGGGATGCTTTCCAGCCGCCGAAGGAGTGGTAGGCCACGGGGACCGGGAGGGGCACATTGATGCCGATCATGCCAACTGTCACGGAGCGCTGGAACTTGCGGGCGGCTGCGCCGGAGGAGGTGAAGATTGCGGTGCCGTTGCCGTAGGGGTTGGCGTTGATCAGCTTGATGCCGTCTTCGAGGGTGTCAACGCGGACCACCACGAGGACCGGCCCGAAGATTTCCTCGGTGTAAGCCGTCATTTCGGTCTTGACGTGGTCGATCACGGTGGGCCCCACCCAGAAGCCGTCTTCGTGGCCGGGGATCACCAGGTCGCGGCCGTCCACCACCATGGCGGCGCCGGCGGTTTCGGCTTCGGTGACGATCCGTACGATGCGTTCCTTGGAGGCCGGGGTGATGACCGGGCCCATTTCGGCGTCGGGGGCGGTGCCGTTGTTGACCTTCACGGCCAGGGCGCGTTCTTCGACTTTCTTGACCAGCAGGTCGGCGGCGTCCCCGACGGCGACGGCGACGGAGATGGCCATGCAGCGTTCGCCGGCGGAGCCGAAGGCGGCGGCAGCGAGGTGGTCGGCGGCGTTGTCCAGGTCGGCGTCGGGCAGGATGATGGCGTGGTTCTTCGCCCCGCCCAGGGCCTGGACGCGCTTGCCGTGTTTGGTGGCGGTCTCGTGGACGTACTGCGCGATCGGGGTGGACCCGACGAAGGAGATGCCGTCCACGTCCGGGTGGGTCAGGAGCCCGTCGACGGTTTCCTTGTCGCCGTGCAGGACCTGGAACACGCCGTCGGGCAGGCCGGCTTCCTTCCAGAGCTTGGCCAGCAGCAGGGACGCGGAGGGGTCGCGCTCGGAGGGCTTGAGGATGAAGGCGTTGCCGGTGGCGATCGCCATCGGGGCCATCCACAGCGGCACCATGACCGGGAAGTTGAACGGGGTGATGCCGGCGACCACGCCGAGGGGCTCGCGGAAGTTGAACACGTCGATACCGGTGGAGACCTGGTCCGAGTAGTCGCCCTTGAGCAGGGTGGGGATGCCGCAGGCGTACTCGATGACTTCCAGGCCGCGGCCGATTTCGCCCTTGGCGTCGGAGAGGACCTTGCCGTGCTCGGCCGTGATTAGTTCAGCGAGGTCGTCCACGTGGGCGGCGACGAGTTCGCGGAACTTGAACAAAACGGCGGTGCGCTTGGCCAGGGAGATGTCACCCCAGCTGTCGGCAGCCTTCCGGGCGGCGGCGACGGCGGCGTCAAGGTCGGCGCGGTTGGCCAGGCGCAGCTCGCCGGTCACGGCCCCAGTGGCCGGGTTGTACACAAGGGTGGTGCGGTCGCCAGCGCCGGCGGTTTCGGCGCCGTTGATGAAGTGGTTGATCACGGTGGTCTGGGTATCGGTGGTCTGGGTGGTGGCAGTCATGGGGACTCTTCCTTGAGGGGGTGGTGTCTGGAGGAGGGTTAGCCGAGCAGTTTGCGCTGGCGGGACTTGTGGTCGACGTAGGTATGGAAGGCCTGCTTGGTGGAATCCAGTTCGGAGACCTGGGAGACGGGGACGTCCCACCAGGACTCGGAGGACGGGGCGTCCAGGAGCGGGTCGGATTCGACGTGGATCAGGATCGGTCCGCCGCGTTCGGGCGCCGCTTTGGCATCGCGGATGGCCTGTTCCAGTTCGGCGATCACCTTCTCCCCGGGTTCGATCCGGATGACCTTCACGCCCAGGGACTCTGCGTTCAGGGCAAGGTCCACCGGCAGGGTGTCCCCTTCGTCGAAGCTGTGCTGTTCTTCGTCCAGTGCCCGGTACCGGGTGCCGAAGCGCTGCGAGCCGAGGGACTCCGAGAGCGAGCCGATCGAGGCGTAGCCGTGGTTCTGGATCAGGACCACGATCAGTTTGATGCGTTCGGCGACGGCGGTGACCAGTTCGGTGTGCATCATCAGGTATGAGCCATCCCCCACCATCACCACGACGTCCCGCTGCTCGCCGCCGCGCGCGGCTTCGGCCAGGGCTGCGCGCTTGACCCCGAGGCCGCCGGGGATTTCGTAGCCCATGCAGGAGTAGGCATATTCGACGTGGTAGCCGAACGGGTCCCGGACACGCCACATCTTGTGCAGGTCCCCGGGCAGGGACCCGGCCGCGCAAATCACCACATCCGCAGCGTCCATGGCCCGGTTGGCGGCGCCGATGATTTCGTTCTGTGCCGGCAGCGGGGTGTAGCGGGTGTCAAAGGCCTCGTCCACAGTGGCGTTCCAGCGCTTTTTCTCGGCGGCGACCTTCTGCTCCAGGTCGGCGCCTACCCGGTAGCCGCCCAGTGCTGCGTTGAGCTTGACCAGTGCCTTGCGGGCGTCGGCGACGATCGGCAGCGTGGTGCCGTGCTTGTACGCGTCGATCGGGGCAACGTTGATGTTGATGAAGCGCACCTCGGGGTTCTGGAACGCTGTGCGTGACGCGGTGGTGAAGTCCTCGTAGCGGGTGCCGATGCCGATGATCAGGTCGGCGTCGGCAGCGATGGCGTTGGCCGCCGTCGTACCGGTGGAGCCGATGGCACCCAGGCTGAACTGGTGGTCCCACGGCAGGACGCCGACGCCGGCCTGCGTGTTGCCTACCGGGATGCCAGTCAGCTGGGCGAGCTTTGCGAGCTCGTCGTTGGCGTAGGCGTAGAGGACGCCGCCGCCGGCGATGATCAGCGGGCGCTTCGCGGCACGGATCGCCGCCGCGGCACGGGCGATGTCGTCGTCGTCCGCGTCGGGGCGGCGGATCCGCCACTCCCGCTCGGCCAGGAACTCCTCGGGGACATCGAACGCCTCGGCCTGGACATCCTGAGGCAGGGAGATGGTCACGGCGCCGGTCTCCGCCGGATCCGTCAGGACACGCAGGCCGTGGTGGAACGCGGAGAACAGCTGTTCCGGGCGGGTGACCCGGTCAAAGAACTTGGACAGTGGCCGGAAGGCGTCATTAACGGTGATGTCGTAGGCGTAGGGCTGTTCGAGCTGCTGCAGCACCGGGTCCGCGGCGCGGGTGGCAAAGGTGTCGCTGGGCAGCAGCAGCACCGGCAGCCGGTTCGTCGTGGCCAAAGCGGCACCGGTCAGCAGGTTGGAGGACCCCGGGCCGATCGAGGTGCTGATGGCGAAGGTCTGGCGGCGGCGGGTATGCCGGGCATACCCCACGGCCTGGTGCGCCTGGGCCTGCTCGTTCCGGCCCTGGTAGTACGGCATGATGGCCGGGTCCAGCTGCTGGTACTGCTTCAGGGCCTGCCCCACACCGGCAACGTTACCGTGCCCGAAAATACCGAACGTGCCGGGGATGAGCCGCTCCCGGTAGTCCACACCGCCCACCTTGTCGACGGTGTATTGCTTGGACAGGTATTCGACGACGGCCTGGGCCACCGTCATCCTGCGCGTTCCTGTTGTGTCCATGGGGAGGCTACTCCGATGCTTCCGGGGTGTGGTGCAGCAGCGAGGCGGCGGTGGCGACGGCGCCGGCGACGTCCCCGTCTGCGGGATAGAGAAGGGTGCGGCCAACCGTGAGGCCCTGGACGCCCGGGAGCGCCAGTGCCGCCTGCCAGGACGCAAAGACCTCGTCCTGGGACCCATCCGGGTCTCCACCCAGCAGGACGGTGGGCATGGTGGTGGCCGCCATGACGCGTTCCATCTCCGCCACGACCGGCAGCTTCATCCAGGTGTAGGCGCTGGTGGAGCCCAGGCCCGCTGCGATGGCGATGGACTTGATCACGGCGTTGGTGGACAGATCGTTGCGGACGCGGCCGTTTTCCCGGACCGACAGGAACGGTTCCACCATGGCAATCAGCTTGCGCTCCGCCAGCGAATCGATGGCCTTCGCGGTGGCTTCGAGAGTGGCCACGGTGTCCGGGTCGCCCAGGCAGATCCGGGTCAGCATCTTGCCGCCGTCAGCACCCAGGGCCTCCAGAGCGGCGGCGGTGTGGCCGGTGAAACGGTCATCGAACTCGTTGACCAGCCCGGACAGGCCGCCGCGGTTCATCGACCCAAACACCAGCTTGCCGTCCAGGGCGCCCAGCAGCAGCAGGTCGTCCATGATGTCCGGCGACGCCAGGACACCATCCACGGCCGGGTTGGCCAGCGCGATCCGCAGCCGGTCCAGCAGCTGACGCCGGTCAGCCATGGCCACGGGGTCGCTGCCGACGGCAAGGGCGCCGCGGGCGGGGTGGTCGGCGGCGACGATGAAGTTCTGCCGCCCCGACTTCAGGCCGGGGTGGCGCCGGCGGGACTTGGCCGCCCGGGCCACGGCACCAGGGTCTTCGAGCCGTATAGTGCTCAGGTGCTCATAGCGGCGCGGATCGTCGTCCACAGCGTTATTGGAAGCAAGAGAGGTGAGGGTCACAGTGCTGCTCCTTCGGGAATCGAGGCGCCCGGAACCGCGCGGCCGCGTTCGGCCAGCAGCGAGGTGACCTCCTCCGGCGTCGGCATGGCGTCGGCGCAGGAAAGGCGTGAGGCGACGATGGCGCCGGCGGCGTTGGCGTAGTCCAGGACCTGTGCCAGCGGCCAGCCGGAGAGGAGTCCGTGGCAGAAGGCGCCGCCAAAGGAGTCGCCGGCACCCAAGCCGTTGAGGGTTTCCACCGGGACGGGCGCGGAGACCACGCGTTCGGTGCGGGTCTTGGCCATCACGCCTTCGGGGCCGAGCTTGACGACGGCGATTTCCACGCCGGCAGCGAGTAGGCGGTCCGCCTGCTCATCGGGAGTCCCCTCGCCGACTGCCACGGCACATTCCTTGTCGTTGCCGATCGCGACCGTGACGTGCGGCAGGACCTTGGCAACCTCGGCCCGGGCCTCCTCCTCGGAAGCCCAGAACATCGGCCGGTAATCCAGGTCCAGGATGGTGAACTGGCCCTCAGCCAGCCCGGTCCGCGGCCGCGCCTCATGCGCGGCAATGTGCGCTGATCGCGAGGGCTCCTGGCACAGGCCGGTCACCGTGGACCAAAAGATCCCGGCCTCACGGATGGCGTCCAGGTCCAGCTCTTCAGCCTTGATCTGCAGGTCCGGCGCCGTGGGGAACCGGCCGTAGAAGTATAGCGGGAACTCGTCCGTGGCCGGCTTGATCGCGCAGAAGGTCACCGCCGTGGGCCAGTCCTTCACCGGGGTAACAAAGGCGTCATCGACGTTGAACTTGCGCAGCTCACGGTGCAGGTAGGCGCCGAACGGATCATCCCCGGTCCGGGTAATGACCCCGGTGCGGCGTCCGTGGCGGGCGGCGGCAACCGCGACGTTGGACGGTGAACCGCCAAGGTATTTGCCGAAGGAATTAACGTCCTCCAGGCCAACCCCGATGTCGTTCGGGTAGATATCAACGCTGATGCGCCCGATCGTAAGAAGCTCGTGGGTCACGGGAATCGTGGACCTTTCTGGTGTGGAACGCGGATCCTTCGAGGGGCAGGAGTTCCGGAACTGGCAGGCCGTGGCGCGGGCCACAGGCACTACTTTGCCTTAGATCCAATGTCCTGTCAAAAGTTTGTACTGACATACTTACAACTAGAGTTGCCGGGCGCCCCTGTCCCAATATTGCGGGTGCCGGAACTACTTTTTAGCGACGGCCAACTCTCCCGTGCGTGCTGCGCGCAGCCGAAGCCGAAGGACCAGCCACCGGGCACTGTTTTCCACGTAGCCGGAATCCCTGAAGACGCGGGTCTTGAATCGTCACCCTGGGACTCTTATGCTTAAACAACCTAAAGGTTGATAAACCTGGAGGTTGATTAGAAACGGGCAGGCAATGAACCCTGAAAGTGCGGCATTGGACTCGGCCTTCATGGCCCTGGCAGATCCCGTGCGGAGGAGCATCATCGCCCGGCTCAGCCGGGGCCCGGCAACAGTGAACGAATTGGCAGAACCGTTCGAGATCTCCAAGCAGGCGGTCTCGAAACACATCCAGGTACTCGAGCAGGCCGCGCTGGTGACCCGAAGCAGGGATGCACAGCGCAGGCCCGTCCACCTGAACCCGGCGCGGCTTGAGGAGCTGACCGCCTGGATTGACCGGTACCGGTTGGTCCGCGAAGGCCAGTTCCGCAGCCTCGACGCCGTTCTTAGGTCAAACGCTGCGGACAGCGGCGAAAAATCCTCCAAGGAGTCATGATGAGCAATTCCCTGAAACTCAGCGTTCCTGAGGGCGTCCCCTTCATCGATTACGAGCGCGAGTTTGATTTCCCGGTGGCGGACGTGTTCCGCGCCCACAAAGAACCGGACCTGATTGTCCAGTGGCTGGGCCCGCGGGGCTTGAAGATGGAGATCGACCATTACGATTTCCGCACCGGCGGCAGTTACCGCTACCTGCACACAGGACCGGACGGCGTGGCCTACGAGTTCAAGGGCATCTTCCACACCGTCCGGGACAACGAATTCGCCATCCAGACCTTTGAGTTCGGCGGATACCCGGACGTGGTCAGCCTGGACTTCATGACGTTTGAGGACCTGGGCAACGGAAGGGCCCGGTTGCGGGGCCATTCCGTCTACCCAAGCCAGGAGGCGCGCGACGGCATGGCCCAGTCCGGGATGGAGGGCGGCCTGAGCGAGGGCTACGAACGGCTGGAGGAATTGCTGGCCGGGGCGCGGGTCTGAGCCAGGGCGAGGGCTTCGTCCAGCACGCGGCCAAGGTTGGCGGCGTCGTGCGCAAAACGGCCCAGGAAGAGTCCGTCCGCTGCGGGAAGCTGCGGCAGCAGCCCTGGCCCGGCGCTGCCGCCATAGATCAGGGGGCAGTCCGGGCCCAGTGCGGCCCGGAGCAGGGTCAACACGGAGTTGATGTGCTGCGGCGGGGCGGGTGCAGGAGCACCGATAGCCCATACAGGTTCGTAGGCCAGGACCAGGCAGCTTAGGAGGCTGGGGTCGCCGCCAGTAGCGGCGTGGACCTGCCGCACGCAAAAGTCGGCGGCAGCACCGGCGTCGAGCCTGTCCGGCTCACCGATGCAAAGCAGCGGGGTAAGGGAACTGTCGACGGCGGCACGCACCTTGCGTGCCACCACGGCGTCGTCCTCGGCGAACAGGCTGCGGCGTTCCGCGTGGCCGATCTCGACGAGCTGGACGCCCAGTTCGGCCAGCATGCCGGGGCTGACTTCCCCGGTGAGGGGCCCGTCCCCCCAGGCGCAGTTCTGGGCGCCGAGCAGGACCGGTGAGCCGGCCAGGATCCGTGTGGCCGGCTCCAGGACGGGGAAGGAAGGGATGACGAAGACCCGGACCGGTGCGTCCTTGGCGGAATGCGCACCCAGCCCGGGCCTTTCGTCCACAACGGAGCGCACCTCCGACAGCCAGCGCAGGCTTGCCTGGTAACCCAGGTACATTTTGGTGCTGACGCCGATGTGGACGGTGCCGTTGCCTGTGCTGCTGCCGGAGGTGCGCATGAAGTTCCTTGCGGTGTGTTGTGACGGGCTCAGTCGAGCAGGTCGTCGGCCTTGTTCTTGAACCGCTTGGTGGCGTACATCATTGCGGCGGCCACGAAGGGCAGGACGCCCAGGGCGTACACACCCATGGATCCGGTGGGCGAGTGCGTGGCCTCGTTGACGGCGGTCCGCAGGATCGGGGCCACAAAGCCGCCCAGGTTGCCCAGCGAGTTGATCAGGCCGATGCCCGCCGCTGCTGCGGATCCGGCGAGGAACGCGGTTGGGTAGGACCAGACCACCGGACCGACGGCGAGGAAGCTGCAGACTGCCAGGGTTATGAAGATCATGCCCAGGACCGGCTGGTGGTTGGTTCCCGCCCAGGCCGAGCCGAAGATGCACAGGCCGGTGGAGAGAAACAGGATGGTGCCGAACTTCCGCCGCTTGGCAACGGTGTTAGCCGCCCGGCCGATGAAGTAGCAGGAGAAGATGCCGAAGAACCACGGGACCGCGATCAGCAGGCCGACGGCGAGGCCCACTTTCTGCCCGGTCAGGGACGACACCTGCTGCGGCAGGAAGAACGTCACGCCATAGACGGCGATCTGCAGGCAGAAGTAGATGGCGGTGAAGTACCAGACCCGGCCGTTGCGCATGGCGGCGGGGATGCCGCGGGGGCCGGTCTGGTCCTTGATGTTGTCCTCCAGTGCCATGACTTCCTTGAGCGCGTACTTCTCCTCCCGGCTGAGGAACTTGGCCTTTTCAGGACCGTTGATCAGGAAGAAGAAGGCGGCGATGCCGGCCAGGACTGCGAGCAGGCCCTCGACGAAGAACATGACCTGCCAGCCGCGCAGGCCCGGCACCTGGTCGCCGATGTTGATCAGCCAGCCGGAGAGGGGGTTGCCGATCATCTGGGAGAACGGCTGGGCCAGGTAGAAGATGGCGAACATCTGGACGCGCACCTTGTTGGGGAACCATTCGGCCAGGTACATGATCACGCCGGGGAACAGGCCGGCCTCGGTCACGCCGAGGAGGAAACGCAGGATCACGAACGAGGTCTCGCCCTGGACGAAGGCGAAGCACGCCGAAACGATGCCCCAGGTGATGGCGATGCGCGCCAGCCAGATCTTGGCGCCGACCTTCTTGAGCAGCAGGTTGCTGGGGATCTCGAAGATCGCGTAGCCAATGAAGAAGATGCCGGCGCCCAGGGCGAAGGCTGCGGCGGACACTCCTTTGTCCGCCCCGAGGGCCGCCTCGGCAAAGCCGACGTTGGTGCGGTCCAGGAACGAAACGACGTACAGGATGACCAGCATCGGCATGAGCCGGCGGGCCGCCTTGAAGATCGCGGACTTCAGGACCGGACGGGCCAGAAGTTCCTTGGATGTTGCGGTGGTTTCGGACACAACACTCTCCTTCGAGTGGTGACGTGGTGGTTTCCGCGGGCCGGCGGCCCGCATGTTGGTGGTGGCTCCGGTCTTCGTGATGCGAAGGGAAACGGAGCCCGTCAGTGCATGTACAGTCCGCCGTCGACGTTCAGCGTCTGGCCGGAGATATACCCGGCGTCCTCGCCAATCAGGAAATGGATGGCGGCAGCGATGTCGCGCGTGTTGCCCACGCGGTTCACCACCAGGTCCTTGACCAGCTCGTCCTTGCGTTCCTCGCTCAGGGTGCCGCCCATGATGTCGGTGTCGATCGGCCCGGGCGAGATGGCGTTGACAGTGATGTCGTACTCCCCCAGTTCACGGGCGGTGGCGCGGGTCAGGCCGATGACGCCGGCCTTGGCCACGGAGTACGGGGTCTTGCTGAAGGTTCCGCCACCGCGCTGGGCGGAGACGGAGGAAATGTTCACAATCCGGCCCAGCTGGTTCTTGACCATCGATTCGGCCGCACGGCGGGTGGCGTAGTGGACGCCGTTCAAGTTGATGCTGAGTACCCGGTCCCATTCGGCGGCGTCCAGTTCCAGGTACGGCACCGGGGAGCTGACGCCCGCGATGTTGGCCAGGGCCACCAGCTGCGGAAGTTCGGCTTCGATCTCGTCGATGGCCGCCCGGACCGACGCTTCGTTGCTGACGTCTGCGCCTGCTCCGTGGGCCTTGATTCCGTACTTTTCGGCCAGCTCCTTGGCCACGGCCTTGGTGGCGGCGTCATCGATGTCGATCACGCCGATGTTCCAGCCGCGCTCTGCCAGGTAGTCTGCGGTGGCCCGGCCGATGCCGCGTTCGGAGACAGCGCCGGTAACGATCACCGTGCGGTCTGTGGGAAATGCTGTCATGGAGGTGTTCCTTCGGATCAGGAAAGCGGGGCAGGGCCCAGCTCTTCGATGAGCTTCTGCATGGCGACGTACGCCTTGTTCCGGTAGGCAACCAGGGCTGCGGTCCGGTCTGCGGGGACGTCAAGGAAGCCGGAACCGGTCTTGGTGCCCAGCTGGCCGGCGTCGACCTTTTCCTGCAGGATCTTGGGTGTGGCGAACCGCTCCGGGAACCCGGTCTGGAGGGACTTGTAGCAGAACGCATATACGTCCAGGCCCGCCATGTCGGCGATCGCAAACGGCCCGAAGAACGGCAGCCGGAAGCCGAAGGTGGTGCGCACCAGGGTGTCCACGTCCTCCGCGGTGGCGATGCCTTCTTCCACCACTTGGGCTGCCTCGTGGAACAGGGCGTACTGGAGCCGGTTGAGCACGAAGCCGGTCACGTCCTTGACGGTGGCTGTTTCCTTGCCGGTCTCCCCCACGATGGTGCGGGCCGCCTGGATGGTGGCCTCGGAGGTGCCCTCGTGCGGGATGACTTCCACGCCGGGAATGAATGGTGCCGGGTTGGAGAAGTGGACGCCCAGGAAGCGCTCCGGGTTGTCCACCACCTCGGCCAGCTTGGCGATGGAAATGGTGGAGGTGTTGGAACCAATGATGGCCTCGGGGCGGGCGGCGGCGCTGATCCTGCCCAGGGTGGCGTGCTTGATCTCCAGGATTTCCGGCACTGCCTCCTCGATGTACTCGGCGCCGGCCACGGCTTCTTCGATGTCCTTGGCTGCCCAGAGGTTTTCCTTGAGCAGGTCGGTGGCGTTGTCCGGGAACAGGCCGGCGGCGACGAACTCGTCGGACTCCTTCAGGAGCCGCTCGTAGTTGCTTTGCGCGATTTCAGCGGAGACGTCGGCGAGTGCCACGCGGGCTCCTGCGAGTGCCAGGACCTGGGCGATCCCGCCGCCCATATAGCCTGAGCCGACGACGGCGATGTTGCGGTTGCTCATTTGTCTTCAAGTCCTTCCGACGCGTCCTCGTAGGAGGAGATTGCGTCTACTTTTGCCGCGGATGCGGAGTTTTCATCGAAGCGGTGGTCAAGCCACTCGCCCACCAGTTTCTTGGCCAGTTCCAGGCCGATGACGCGCTGGCCCATGGTCAGCACCTGGGCGTTGTTGGACAGCACGGAACGCTCCACTGAGTAGCTGTCGTGTGCGGTGACGGCCCGGATGCCGGGAACCTTGTTGGCCGAGATGGCCACGCCGAGGCCGGTTCCGCAGATCAGCAGGGCACGGTCCGCCTCTCCGGCTGCGACCTTGCGGGCTGCGGCGACGGCAAGGTGCGGATAGGCAGTAGCGTCGTCGGCGCCCACGCCCACGTCCTCCACCGAGGCGACCCGGGGGTCTGCCTCCAGCATCTCGCGCAGCGCGTTCTTGTATTCGACGCCGGCTTCGTCATTGCCGACGACGATGCGCCAGCCTTGCTGGGTGTGTTCGGTCATGCGATTCTCCTTAGTGGCTTTCGATGGTGGCGGCGTACTCGGCCACCCTGCGGGCAATGAGGCCGAACGAAACGGCGCCGGGATCCGGGTGGCCCAGGCTCTTCTCGGCCAACGGGCGCGCCCGGCCTTTCCTGGGGCTGAGTCCGGCAGTCGCGTCAGCGGCCTCGGCGGCGGCCTCCGCTGCCGCACGAAGGCTGCCGGCCAGGCTGCCGCCGTCGTCAATTGCTTTGGTGAAGGTCTCGGCGAACGGAAGGAGCGCGTCCACCATGGTCTTGTCTCCCGCCTCGGCCTTGCCCAAGGTGACAATGGCGTCGCGGAGGGCATTGACGGCCGCCGCTGCGTCGGCCGCGGTGTAGGCGTCCTTGCTGCCCAGGGTCCTGCCGACGGCGGTGACCGCCGCGCCCCAAAGGGCCCCGGAGGTACCGCCGGCACGCTCGGCCCACTGCTCCCCCGCCGCCGCGAGCACTTCCTCCAGGCCGGCACCGCCGGCATGGGACTTCTCCGCGGCAGCAACGGCAGCATCCACTCCGCGGCGCATTCCGATGCCGTGGTCGCCGTCCCCGGCGATGGCATCCAGCTTCCCGAGTGCCTCCTCGTGTTCGACGACGACGGACCGGGCTTCCTTCAACACTCCCACCGCCGTGGCAGCCAGCGCGGTGGACGCCGGCGTGGCGGCCAGCCCCGGCGTCGTGGCCGCCTCGGCCAGGGACTCGACGGCCCGGGCCCGGCGCGGGGCCAGGTTGCCCTTGCGGAAGGCGGGGGTGTCAGCCGGCGCGGCCCAGAACTTCTCCAGTTCCGCATCCAGCCAGAACAGCGTCAATGACAGGCCGGACATGTCCAGGCTGGTCACCAGTTCACCGCACTCCGGCTCAACGATCTCGAGTCCGGCAGCGGTGAGCAGAGCCTCGATCTTGCCGAACAACAGGAAGAGTTCGTCGTACTTGACTGTTCCCAGTCCGTTGAGGATGGGCACTAACCGGCGGCCTGCGGTTTCCGGCTTGTCCTTCAAAAGCCCGTCCACCAACAGCTTGGCCAGTTCACTGGCACTGGGCAGGGGCAGGTCTGAAATCCCCGGTTCGCCGTGAATGCCCAGTCCCACGGACATCATGCCTTCCGGCACGGTGAAGAGGGGCTCGGATGCTCCGGGGAGGGTGCAGCCGGCGAACGCCACGCCCAGCGAACGGGTGTGGTGGTTGGCCTTGATGGCAAGCCGCTCCACCTCATCCAGGTCCAGCCCGGCCTCTGCCGCCGCGCCGGCAACCTTGAAGACCGTCAGGTCGCCGGCGATGCCGCGGCGCTTGCCGATCTCCTCGAGGGGCGCGCTGGCGATGTCGTCAGTCACCAGGACGGTGCGGGTTTCGATGCCCTCAGCGTTCAGCTTCTCCTGGGCCTGGCCGAAGTGGAGCACATCGCCGGCGTAGTTGCCGTAGCTCAGGAGGACGCCGCCGCCGGTCTGGGATGCCTTGGCCACGCGGTACACCTGCCCGGCGGAGGGGGAAGCGAACATGTTGCCGCAGGCGCTTCCGGCGGCGAGCCCTGCCCCCACCAGGCCGGCGAAGGCGGGGTAATGGCCGGAACCGCCGCCAATGACCACTGCCACCTGGCCCTCTGGTGTTTCGGTGGAACGGACAACGCCGCCGTCGACTCGCGCCACATACTTGCGGTTGGCGGCCACGAAACCGTCGAGGGCGTCGTCTGCGAACTGCGCTGGATCGTCAAATATCTTTGTCATGATTCCTCGTTGAACCGGTTGGATCGGTTGGGAAGCCTGCCGTGGCTTAGCGTGCGGGGACAGCCGCCGGGGCCTGCCGGCCCTGCGCTACCATGCTGGTGCCCAGGGTGTAGCCATCGCGCTTGGGCAGGACCTGGCGGCGCAGGTAGTCCTGGTTGGCGGCGGTGACGCTCAGGCCGTCGCCGCCGTAGTGCTCGGTGCAGATGATGCCCTGGAAGCCCACCGAGATGGCGAACTGGAAGGCCTCGCGGTAGCTGATGAGGCCGGATTCCATGGGCGCCGGCATGGCGACGTAGTGGTTCCGGGCCTGGTCCTCGTCGCGGATGTAGTTCTTGACGTGCCAGTAGTTGGAGTAGGGCAGCGTCTTGTGCACCAGTTCGCGCCAGTCTTCGATGGGGCGGTGCAGGCGGATCAGGTTGCCCAGGTCGGGGTTCAGTCCAACGTTGGGCAGGTCGACGTCCTGGACGAGCTGCACGGAGGAGTCAGCAGTGCCGAGGTACGTGTCCTCGTACATCTCCAGGGACACCAGGAGGCCGAGTTCAGCGGCGTGCTTGCCGACCTCCCGGATGCGGGTGACGGCGTTGTTCCAGGTTTCCTTGTCCGCTACCGGGTCCTTGTGGCCTTCAACGGTCCAGAACCAGAGCTGTTTCTGCTGCTCCGGGGTGATGGCCTGGTGCAGGCCGATGGAGACGACCTCGCAACCGAGCTGCGCAGCGGCGTCGATGGTCCGGTGGGTGTAGGCCAGGTTTTCCTCCCACTTGCCTTCCTCAATCACGCTGCGGCGGATGGCGGAGATGGAGGGAAGCCCGAGGCCGGCGGCACTGGCCGCGGCCTTCAGTTCGTCCAGACGGGCGCTTGAGAGATCGCCCGGCCGCACCCAGCTGTCGGTGAGGTCGGCGTTGCTGAAGCCGGCGTCTGCGACTTCTTCAAAGACCTGCTGCCAGTCGCTGGCGGGGGCCTCCTGGGCGGTGGTCCCGTCCGGCCTTGTTCCCGGGAACTGCAGCAGGGCAGCAGCGATGGGCCAGTTTTCAGCGGTGTACGGCATTGTCACTCCAAATTTAGAATCGCATTTCCTATAGGATCTACGCTATTCGAGGCCCTGTCAAGGGCCTCTCTGTTCCTCCCGGGCGGAGGTTGGTGAAAAAGTCGGGCCATATTGGGCCCATGGGCGTGCGTGCTAGCTGCGCACTTCGCTGTCGTGCTGCGAGCGCTGCTTGACGCCTTCGATGTGGTCGATCATTTTCTGCCGGGCAAGATCGGCGTCGCCGGTCTCGAAGGCTTTGAGGATCTCGGTGTGCTCGGCAATGGCGTAGTCGGCATCGGTCACGCCCAGGCCGCCAAAGAAGCGGAAGCGCTGCACCTGCCCGCCCAGGGCGTTATATGCGGACAGCAGGAACTGGTTGTCAGCGGACTCGGCGATGAGCCGGTGGAACCGTTCATCGGCTTCCCAGTAGGCGCGGAACTCCGTGAAGGATGGACCGCGCGGGGCTGCCTTGAGGTCCTCGATGGCCTGCTCCAGCTGCCCGGTCAGTTCCGCGTCAGCATGCTTGCAGGCCATGAAGGCATTGGCCGGTTCGATCACCAGGCGGGCGTCCATCAGGTCGGCCAGTTCTTCCGGGGAGAACAGCGGTGCCACACGGTAGCCGCGCAGGGCCATCCTCCGCACCATCCCGGTCGCTTCCAGCCGGGCGAGCGCTTCGCGCACCGGCGTCGGGGAAACGTCCAGCTCCCTGGCCATCCCGTCGATGCTGACCGGGGTTCCCGCCTCCAGCCGGCCGTCCATCAGGGCAACAAGAAGCGCTTCGTAAACGTGGTCGGCGAGGACCTGCCTGCTCACGCCGCCGGAGGCCTGGTTCTTGGTTGCCATGTAGAAATCCTATAGCCGGAAAATGTGCGGGAGCGCGTGGGATGGGGTGTCCCCGGACACGTCCCGCTGGTGCCGTACGGCCGGTAGGCAGCACTGCACCAGCGGAAACCGGTGGTCAGGAAACCTGCAGGCCGCCGTTGATGTCGTAGGTGGCGGCAGTAATGTAGCCGGCGTCCTCGCTGAGCAGGAATGCGATCAGCGCCGCCACTTCCTCCCGGGTTCCCACCCGCCCCATCATGATGCCCTCGGACATCTGGGCCTTGCGCTCGTCCGTCAACGTTCCGCCCATGATGTCAGTGTCGATCGGACCGGGGGCGATGGCGTTCACGGTGATGTTGTGTTCACCCACTTCACGGGCCAGCGCACGGGTGAAACCGAGGATGCCGGCTTTCGAGGCGCTGTAGGCCACCTTGGAGTAGGTGCCGCCGCCACGCTGGGCCGAGATGGAGGAGATGCTGACGATCCTCCCGAGTTCGCGCTCGATCATGCCCCTGAGGACCCGCTGGGAAACAAGGAAGGTGCCGCGCATGTTGATGGCGAAGACCTTGTCCCATTCCGCCACCGTGGTCTCCATGAAGGGGGTGGGTGAGCTGATTCCGGCCAGGTTGACCAGTCCGACGATGGGCGGAAGCGCCTCCTCAATTTCCGTGATGGCGCGGTCAACCGATCCCTCGTCGGAGACGTCGGCGCCCACGCCGATGGCCTTGACGGCACGGCTGGAGCCGATTTCGGCAGCCGCGGCCTTCGCGTCTTCGGCATTGATGTCCAGGATGGCGATGGACCAGCCCTCGCTGGCCAGCCGGTCAGCGGTTGCCCGGCCAATGCCGCGGGCAGATGCTGCCCCGGTGAGGACAGCGGTGCGCTCTGCGGGGAAGGTGTGCTGTGTAGTCATTGATGCGTCCTAGTGGGTTTCGGCGGCAGGAACTGTGACCCCGGGGGCGGAGACACCCTCCGGCCGCTTGCGTGCGTAAAGGTAGGTGGCGGCGGCGGTCACGGCGAGGCAGGCGGCCAGGAAGACCAGCCCGCTCTGGCTGTTTCCGGTGGCGTCCTTGAGGATGCCCACGATGTAGGGCGCCACGAAGCCGCCCAGGTTGCCAAGGGAGTTGACCATGGCGAGGCCGGCGGCGGCTGCAGCACCGGTGAGGGCTGCGGAGGGCATGGCAAGGAACGGCGCGATGGCGGAGTAGATGCCCATGGCCGCGAGGGTCAGGAACACCATGGCGAGCACGGCATTGACCGGCAGCAGGTAGCCTGCGCCCAAGAGGCCGACGGCGGCGAGCACCATGCTCATGCTGGCATGCCATACCCGGTTGCCGGTGCGGTCCGAGCGCTTGCTCCAGAAGTAGACGAAGACGGCAGCGATGGCGTACGGGATAAAGACGATGAAGCCCACCTGGGTCGAGTCGAACTTGCCCAGCGCCTTGACGATGGTGGGCAGCCAGAGGCCCAGGCCGTAGATGCCGCATACCAGGCCGAAGTACAGGGCCGAGTATGCGATGGTGCGGGGGTCCTTCAATCCGGCAAGGAAGTTGTGGTTGCCGGACTTCTGCTTGTGGGCCAGTTCGGCGCTCATGGTGTTGGAGAGCCACTCACGCTCTTCCGGCTTGAGCCACTTGGCGTGTTCGGGCCGGTCCGTCATGACGAAGGGGGTGATGATGCCCAACAGGATGGCGGGAATGCCTTCCAGGATGTAGAGCCACTGCCAGCCGTGCAGGCCTGCCACGCCCTCCAGGTTCAGGAGCATGCCGGACACCGGGGCGCCGAGGGCGTTGGAGATGGGCTGGGCCAGGATGAAGATGCCCAGCACCGTCACGCGCTGCGCCGCGGGGAACCACAGGGTCAGGTAGAAGAGGATGGCCGGGAAGAAGCCTGCCTCGGCGGCTCCGAGGAGGAAGCGGATGATGTAGAACGTCGCTTCACCGTTCACCAGGAACATGGCGGTGGCAAAGATGCCCCAGCTGATGAGGATGCGGGCGATCCACTTGCGGGCGCCATAGCGGTACATGCCGCCGTTCGACGGGATCTCAAGCAGTGCGTAGCCGAGGAAGAAGATGCCGGCGCCCAGGCCGTAGGCGGCCTCGGTCAGTCCGATGTCCCCCTGCATGCCGAGCTTGGCGAAACCAACGTTGTTCCGGTCCAGGTAGGCAATGAAGTACAGGAGGACGATCAGGGGCATGAGCCTCCGACGAACCTTGCGGAGGGTGGTCTCGCCCAACTCGCTGAGAGCGGGGGCAGCAGCACGGGAGGTCATCGCAGGCCTCCCAGGGTGGTGTGGGGACCCTCGAAAAGGGAATGCGCGCGCATGACGACTCCTTTGGCTGGCGGCATTTTTTGGGGGTGATATCAGATGTCTGATGTCTGTATGAGATTCTAATCACAGGGGACGGGAGCGTCAACACGGCTGCGGACGCGCCCTGGTGGGGATGCCGCTGACAGGGAATACCCCGATGGGACGGGCCCGGACAGGCGGCTAGCGGGCCGCGGCTCCGCTACGGCTGGACACGGCAAGGTAGTGCTCGTAATCCTCGAAAGTCTGGGTAATATGTGCATCCATGGTGGAGCGGGCGGTGGCCGGGTCTCCGGCGGCGATGGCGGCCAGGACCATCTTGTGGTGGTGGATGGCGTGCCGCTGCACGTCGGGGAACGCCGAGGTTTCGCGCCGCATGGCGTACAGCAGGGTGGACAGCTGGCCCAGCAGGGCCGGCACGAACGGGTTGCCGGACGCGCGCAGAACGGTGTCGTGGAAGGCGATGTCTGCCACGGTCAGCGCGTCCACGTCGCCGGCATGGTGGGCCGCTTCCATCTGCTCCACGCTGTCCTGCAGCGCGGCGAGGTCAGCCGGCCGGTGCCGGGAGGCAGCGAGTTCGGCCGCGCCGGTCTCCACCATGCGGCGGACCTCGAGCAAACGGAGTGCCACCTGGTCCGAGGCCACTCCCCTGGAGGCTGCGCGCATGATGGCGTCCAGTCCGGTCCAGCGCTCGGGCGGGTTGACGAAGGTGCCCAGGCCGCGCCGGACGTACACCACGTCCTGCGCTTTCAATACCTTCATGGCCTCGCGGGCCGTCAGCCTGCTGACACCGGACTCCTTGGCGATATCCGCTTCAGGCGGCAGGGCGTCGTCGGCCTTGATCTCTCCGCTGAGGATGTGCTCAAGGACTTTGTCGACGACGGCGTCGACCAGGGTCGGTCGCTTCTCTGCCATCCGTCATCCCCTGCCTGCGCGCGCAAGGCGCCCTGATTTTCCTTCCTCAACATTACTCGACGCACTCGGGCGCGCGCTGCCCGCCGTCGTCGTGCGTCAAACAGTCAGGTGGGTTAAACAGCAAACGCGGGGCCGCCCTGCCGGCCCCCAAAGGGGAACCGGGCCGGGTGGCCCCGCGTTGTGCAGGACTGCTAGAGGGCTGCGTAGACCTCACGGAGCAGCTTGGCTGTCTCGGACGGCGTCTTGCCGACCTTGACACCGGCAGCCTCGAGGGCTTCCTTCTTGGCCTGGGCGGTACCGGCGGAACCGGAGACGATGGCACCTGCGTGGCCCATGGTCTTGCCTTCGGGCGCGGTGAAGCCGGCCACATAGCCGACGACCGGCTTGGTGACGTTGGCCTTGATGAAGTCGGCTGCACGCTCTTCGGCGTCGCCGCCGATTTCGCCGATCATCACGATGGCCTTGGTCTCGGGGTCAGCCTCGAACGCGGCCAGGGCGTCGATGTGCGTGGTGCCGATGATGGGGTCGCCGCCGATGCCGATGGCGGTGGAGAAGCCCAGGTCGCGCAGTTCGTACATCATCTGGTAGGTCAGGGTACCCGACTTGGAAACCAGGCCGATGGGGCCCTTGCCGGTGATGTTGGCCGGGGTGATGCCAACCAGCGCTTCGCCGGGGGTGATGATGCCGGGGCAGTTCGGGCCGATGATGCGGGTGACCTGGTTGCCGTCGGCATCCACCTTGGACTGGGCCAGGGCCCAGAATTCGGCGGAGTCCTGGACGGGGACGCCTTCGGTGATGACCACGACCAGGCCGATGCCGGCCTCGATGGCTTCCACAACGGCGTTCTTGGTGAATGCCGGCGGCACGAAGACGATGGAGACGTCGGCGCCGGTTTCCGCCATGGCTTCCTTGACGGTGCCGTAGACGTTGATTTCCTTGTCGCCGTGCAGGACCGTGGTGCCGGCCTTGCGGGCGTTGACGCCGCCGACGATGTTGGTGCCCGCCTTAAGCATCAGCGCGGTGTGCTTGGTGCCTTCGCCGCCGGTGATGCCCTGGACGATGACCTTGGAGTCCTTGTTCAGATAGATAGACATGGTGCGTCCCTTTACTTAGCTGCGTTGGCGAGCTCGGCGGCCTTGTCGGCGCCCTCGTCCATGGTGGCGGCCAGGGTTACCAGCGGGTGGTTGGCCTCGGTGAGGATGCGGCGGCCTTCCTCGACGTTGTTGCCGTCAAGGCGGACTACCAGCGGCTTGTTGGCGGAGTGGCCCAGCTCGGCCAGCGCGCCAACGATGCCCTTGGCGACGGCGTCGCACGCGGTGATGCCACCGAAGACGTTGACGAACACGGACTTGACCTGCTCGTCACCCAGGATGACGTCCAGGCCTGCGGCCATGACCTCTGCGGAGGCTCCGCCGCCGATGTCCAGGAAGTTGGCGGGCTTGACGTTGCCGTGGTTCTCGCCGGCGTAGGCCACGACGTCGAGGGTGGACATGACCAGGCCGGCGCCGTTGCCGATGATGCCTACTTCGCCGTCGAGCTTGACGTAGTTGAGGTCCTGCGCCTTTGCCTTGGCCTCAAGCGGGTCCGCTGCGTCCTTGTCCTCGAGCTGCGCGTGCTTCGGGTGGCGGAAGTCGGCGTTCTCGTCGAGGGAAACCTTGCCATCGAGGGCCAGGATGTCACCGTTGCCGGTCTTGACCAGCGGGTTGACCTCCACCAGGGTGGCGTCTTCCTTCTTGAAGACGTCCCAGAGCTTCAGGATGACGCCGGCCACCTGGCCGCGGAGTTCCTCGGCGAAGCCTGCAGCTGCGACGATCTCGTCCGCCTTGGCCTGGTCGATGCCCACGGCGGGGTCGATGGCAATCTTGGCCAGCGCTTCGGGGCGTTCGACGGCGAGCTGTTCGATTTCCATGCCGCCCTCAACCGAGCACATGGCCAGGTAGTTGCGGTTGGCCCGGTCCAGCAGGACGGAGAAGTAGTATTCCTCGGCGATGTCCGCACCCTGGGCAATCATCACCTTGTTAACGGTGTGGCCCTTGATGTCCATGCCCAGGATGTTGGTGGCGTGCTCAAACGCTTCGTCGGCGGACTTTGCCACCTTGACGCCGCCGGCCTTGCCGCGGCCGCCTACCTTGACCTGTGCCTTGACAACGGTTACGCCGCCGATCTTCTCGGCGGCTGCCTTTGCTTCTTCTGGGGTGTACGCCACGATGCCGGCAAGCACGGGTACACCGTGCGCCTCGAACATATCGCGCGCCTGGTATTCAAACAGGTCCACGGTTTAGTGTCCTTCTACGTCGAAGTAGTTTCTGTACAGTCGGACACCATCCGAAAAGACGATGACCGGGCTGCGGATTGCACGCACCGGCGGCCTGTCTGGAAACGAGCCACGCGGCGTAATGCTCCATGGGGAACTCTAGTCCTTTGGAGGGACCGGGCCGTCCCAGACTACCTCTTATGTGAGTAAGCACACTATTCTATGGAGCGTAGAAAAACCGCGGATTTACGGGGTTTTTGGGCCCTCTGCCTGCGGGGATGCACTGCTTTTGGCGGGGCCCGGGACCAGTTCGTAACGTTCGGGGGAGATGAAGAATCCCACGCCGGCGGAGACGTTTCCGCACGCCACGCCGCCGTTGTAGGCGGAACAGCGCAGCCCGTTCCGTTCGAGGTTCTGACCGTCCGCAAGCACAGGCAGCTGGGCCAGCGGGCCGGCCTTGGTCCCCTTGGGTCCGTAGGCCGCTTCCATCGACGTGACGCCGGAGCGGCATTCGCCGTAGCGTGCACTGTCCGGGGCCAGCAGGGCCACGCCGCCCAGGTAGCCCAGGTGGGTTCCGGCGCAGTCATCCCTAACGTCCCCGGGTTGGGGAGGCTGATAGGTGGCCAGCTCGCAGTGGGCCACCGGGACAATGGGCAGCTTGTTGTTGGCAGCGTCGCCGTAGCGGTTCTGCTGGTACGGCAGGTTCACGTGGTCCCCGCGCGCGGACGTCAATGAACAGG
This sequence comes from Arthrobacter sp. Soil761, assembly GCF_001428325.1. Lineage (NCBI taxonomy): Bacteria > Bacillati > Actinomycetota > Actinomycetes > Micrococcales > Micrococcaceae > Arthrobacter > Arthrobacter sp. Soil761. The sequence goes on from NZ_LMSF01000005.1 coordinate 62,396, forward strand.
CGATGGTGCGGTCCGCGGTGATGAAGGAGAGGACGTCGCCACCGCTGGAGTATGTCTTGGCGTCGGCCAAGGGCGCCTTTTCCAGTTGTTCCATGGGCGGCAGCGGGGCCGGTGGAACGTAGGAGGGGTCCTTGGTGGTCACGCTGCATCCCGTGGCGGTGACAGCAATGAGGAGGAGAAGGGCGGCGAGCATCCCCCAGACATTCCGTCGCATGGGCTCCATTATGCCCGGCCGGGGGCGGCTTAGGCGTCGAGCTTGGTCAGCGGCGCGTACCGCAGCAACAGGCGCTTCTCGCCGACGTCGAACTTCACCTTGGCCACGGTCTTGTCCCCCACTCCTTCAAGCGCCAGGACCGTGCCGTTGCCGAAGCTGGTGTGGTTGACCTTGTCTCCCACGCTGACGGCGATGATTTCCTTTTGCGGCTGCACCCGGTTCTTGGCGATGAACGCCGGAACGTCGGCGTTGAATCCCGCCGAGGAGTCCGCTGCCGCGCCACGGGCAGTGCCGGCGCCCCAGAAGGACCCGCTGTAGCGGCCGGACCCGATGGAACCGCCGCCCCAGCCGCCGGCCTGCCTGCTGGTTCCTTCACGCTTCCATTCCAGGAGCTCCGCCGGGATTTCCTCGAGGAACTGGCTGGCGGGGTTGTACTGGCTCTGGCCCCACATGCTGCGCACCTCGGACCGGGTCACGTAGAGCCGCTTGCGGGCACGGGTCAGTCCCACGTACGCCAGGCGTCGTTCCTCGGCCAGTTCCTTGGGGTCGGTGGCGGAGCGCTGGTGCGGGAAGAGGCCGTGCTCCATGCCGGTCAGGAAGACCACGGGGAATTCCAGGCCCTTGGCCGTGTGCAGGGTCATGAGGGTCACCACGCCCAGCCGTTTGGCCTCGGCGACGGCGGCGTCGATGTCCGCACCGGGAGCATCCGGGATCTGGTCGGCGTCCGCTACCAGGGAGACCTGTTCCAGGAACGCGCCAAGGCTTCCTTCCGGGTTCTCCTGCTCGTACTCGCGAACTACGGCCACGAGTTCAGCCAGGTTCTCCACGCGGGACTCGTCCTGCGGATCGGTGCTGGATCGCAGCGCGGCAAGGTAGCCCGTCTGTTCCAGCACGGCTTCCAGGGCGGCGGCCGCTCCGGATCCGGAGGCAACCTCGGCCAGGTCGTCCAGCATCTTCACGAAGCCCAGGACGGCGTTGACGGACCGGGTGGCCATGCCGGGCGCCTGGTCGGCGCGGCGGGCCGCCTCCATGAACGACGTCCGCTCACGCTGGGCCAGGGCCGCGACGGCGCCTTCGGCGCGGTCGCCGATGCCGCGTTTGGGCTCATTCAATACACGGCGGAGGTTGACGTCGTCATCCGGGTTGACCAGGACGCGCAGGTACGCCAGGGCGTCCTTGATTTCCTTCCGCTCGTAAAAGCGGGTGCCGCCCACCACCTTGTACGGCAGGCCCACGCGCACCAGGACGTCTTCGATGGAGCGGGACTGGGCGTTGGTCCGGTAGAAGATGGCAACATCGCCGGGGCGCAGGTTTTCCTCGTCCTGGAGCCGGTCGATCTCCTTGGCAATGAACTGCGCTTCGTCGTGTTCATTTTCGCCGACGTAGCCGATGATCTTGTGGCCTTCGCCCTCGGCGGTCCACAACCGTTTTTCCGGACGGTTGGGGTTGCGGGAGATGACCGAGTTCGCCGCGCTCAGGATGTTTTGGGTGGAGCGGTAGTTCTGCTCCAGCTTGATGGTGCGGGCCTCCGGGTAGTCCTTTTCGAACTCCACGATGTTCCGGATGTCCGCCCCCCGGAAGGCGTAGATGGACTGGTCCGAGTCACCCACCACGGTGAGTTCCGACGCGCCCGGGCCCTCCCCCACGATTTCCCGCACCAGGGCGTACTGGGCGTGGTTGGTGTCCTGGTATTCGTCCACCAGCACGTGGCGGAACCGGCGGCGGTAGGACTCGGCGAGCGCGGGGAAGGCACGGAACATGTAGACGGTCTCGGCGATCAGGTCGTCGAAGTCCATGGCGTTGGCCTGCCGGAGGCGCTGGGTGTAGCCCTTGTAAACGTCCGCGACCGCATGTTCGAAGGGGTCGTTGTAATTGGCTGCCGAGGCAAAGGAATCGGCGTCGATGAGCTCGTTCTTCAACGCCGAGATCTTGTGCTGGATGGCCTTGGGCGCAAACTTTTTGGGGTCCAGGTCCAGGGCCTTGGAGACCTGGGTGACCAGCCGCAGGGAGTCGGCGGAGTCGTAGATGGAGAAATTGGATTTCAGGCCGACGTTGGCCGCTTCCTGCCGCAGGATCCGCACGCAGGAGGAATGGAACGTGGAGATCCACATGATCTTGGCGCGTCCGCCCACCAGCGCCTCTATGCGCTCCCGCATTTCCGCGGCGGCCTTGTTGGTGAAGGTGATGGCCAGGATTTCGCCGTGGTGGGCACGGCCGGTGGCGATCAGGTACGCGATCCTGTTGCTGAGCACCCGGGTCTTTCCGGATCCGGCACCGGCGACGATCAGCAGCGCCGGCCCGGCATGCTTGACCGCTTCCTCCTGCTGGGGGTTCAGCCCCTCCAGCAGCTGGGCAGCGTCCGGGCGGTGGCTGCCTTGGTGCCGGCCGCCGTCGTGCCTGTCCGTGCTGTTCCGGTCCGGGTGGTGCCGGTCCCCGTTGTTCTGCTGCCAGCCGGCCTGGCTGCCCGGCATTCCGCCGGGCCCGGCCGTGGTGGCAACGCCTTCCGGCCCCGTCCTGGTGCGGGCGGTGGCGGCAGGAGCGGCCTTGAACGGTCCGTCAGAGTACGGGTCAAACAACATATCCATGGTGCATACAAGTCTAGGCGGTGGGACCGACAACGCCTTCCAGCCTGTGGATTACTGCCGCTGACCCGTGAACCAGTGCCGGCAACCGCCTCAGGCCACCGAGCCTGACTGAAGGGCTGCACGCAACTCCTGAACCGCCGTCGTTCCTCCTGCCAGGAACCACTCCAGCCCGTTGACGCGGACTGTGTCCACGGCGCCCCCCGCCGCCCGGACGATCGCCTTGCCCGGCAGCCAGTCCCATTCCGGGCAGCTGTGCTGGAACCAGCACCCCAGCTGCCCGTCTGCGACACGGCCCAGGTCGCAGGACCCGGACCCCAGCATGCGGAGGGACGCAGCGGAGGTGGCGGCCGCGTGCCAGGGCATGGCGCACATGGGATCCATCAGCCAGGTGGGGTGGATGTAGGTGGCGGCCCCAAGCTCGGCGACGCTGGTGGCGTTGCGTTTGCCGCCGTCGTCGTTGAAACCGGTGAGGAGGCCACCGTTCAGGGTGGCGGCCCGGTCACGGCCGCCAAGCCACAGTTTGTCCTCCTCCGGCTGGAAGACGGCGCCCAGCAGCACATCATCGCGGTCCTTCAGGGCAATGGCGGAACACCAGTAGGTGGATCCGTGCAGGAAGTTGTAGGTGCCGTCCACGGGGTCGATCACCCAGGTACGGCCGCTGGTTCCCTGGACGGAGGCGCCTTCCTCGCCCAGGATGCCGTCATCCGGCCGGCAACGCTGGAGCTGCTCCAGCACGTAGGCCTCGGCGGCGTGGTCCGCCGCCGTCACCACGTCCGAGACGGAGGTCTTTTGTTCCGACTGCAGGCCGGCCATGCGCATGAGGAGCGCCAGTTGCCCGGCTTCGCGGACCAGCGCGGCCGCCAGTTCGTAGTCGTCCAGTGCGGGATCAAGAACAGCTGCGCTGTGTCGGCCAGTGGTCATGGCTTCAGTTTATGGGGCGGGATAATGGTGCCATGGCCAAAACCCCTGCCCAGAGGATCAAGAAGCACGGCGACAAAGCGGTTGTGCCGCAGCACCACCTTCCACCTGTGGTGAACCCCACCACGGCGCGGACGCCGCAGAAGGCTCAGGGCAACAGCAACCTGATTGTGGTTGCCGGCGTGGTGGCAAGCCTGTTCCTGTTCTGGTACCTGCACCTGCTGACCCTGGACCAGCTCACCCAGCTCACCAAGGGCCTGGCTATGCCCGATTCGCTGGTGGGCGGGTTCGATCCCGGCTACATCGGCCGCCTGCAGGCAGCGATGGACGGCGATGCCCTGGGCCAGCTGAACTATGTCCACAAGACCGCGGGGACCCTCTTCCCGCTGATCTTCGGCTTCACGTGGCTGCTGCTCATCGGGACCAATGTGGCACGGAAGGGGCTGCGCTGGGCGTTGTGGGCCTTGCCCATGCTGTTCGTTGTGGTCCGGTTGTGGGGGAACGTGGCCATAGACGCCATGATGGCCTCGGAAGGTCCCGACGCCGGCCAGGTTGCCCTGGCGTCCGGCCTCACGGTTGCCGGGTGGGTGCTTTTGGTCCTGAGCCTCCTGGCCGGGGCCGCAGCTGTATTCCTGAACAGCCGGAAACGGAACGAGACCTAGCCGGCAGTTACCCGGGCCGCCGCAGCCGCTGCCCGCTGTTCCTTCCGGTGCCGGTGCACCCGCTGTGCAATGACAAGCCCGGCGGCGGCCATGCCCACTGTCACGGGGTACCCCATGAGCCGCTCCAGCGTCCCGGGCTCGGGAACCATCATGCGGGTAAGCCCGCCGGTTGCCACCGCGGCCAGTGACACGCCGCCGCAGGCCACCAGGAACCACGCCATCCCGGTCTTCCGGAGCCACAGGAGTCCCAGGACCAGCAGGGCCGCACCACCCGTCACGAAGTACGTGACGGCGCCGGCATAATGCCAGGGTGAGCCGGCGTCCTCCGGGACCAGGCCCACAACCACCGTCCCTGCCCCGGCAGCTCCGGTGAGCAGCCGGACCGCGGCGGCCGCGAGCCAGGGTCCCCTGCGGCCCCAGCCGACCCTGGTCCCGGGGCGGGCACCCACGCGCAGCAGCCCGGACGTCAGCATCACCGCCCCCACCAGCAGGCCAAGGCCCTGGACCACGAACGAGGCATTCATCAGCCAGTTCAGGGGTGAGCAGACGTCCCGGCCTGAGAACGTCCCGCAGTGGAGGGCACCGAGGTCACTGATGTACCCGGTCCGCAGGTCGTAGGGACGGGGTCCGGCCCACGCCATGGCCACGGCTGCCTCCGCGGCGAAATACTGCAGCACGCTCAGGATTGCCCAGGCCCCGATGTACTGCCGGGTGGACGCAACGTTCGGAATGAAGGCGGCGGCGGGAGCGGCAGTGGGGGCTGGACTCATGCCATGAGCGTAGTACGGCCCGGCACCTTGTATGCTTGTAACCGTGTCCGGACGGACCGGCCCCGCCGAACCACCGGATGCCCGCCCTCGTAGCTCAGTGGATAGAGCACGGCTCTCCTAAAGCCGGTGTCGTTGGTTCGATTCCAATCGAGGGCACTTGAACTCCCGTGTCCCGGAGCCCAGCCTCCGCGCCTACCTCCTGGGCAACCAGCCGGCCGGCGCCGCAAGCCACGACACCCACCCGGGCCGCTGGCTGGTGGAGCGCGACCTGCTGGACAGGTCGGAGGGCACCCGCGGAACCTTTTCCGGCGTCGTCCTTTTCATCCCCACGGACGACGGCGGCCTGGCCCTTCGCGAGGAAGGCACCATGCGCTGGCCTGCTTTTTCCGGCCCCGCCTCACGCGAGTACCTGCTGCGGACCACCGGGCGCCCTGACGCGCTGGACTTCTTCTTCCCCGATGGCCGCCCCTTCCACCGGATGAGCTTCACGCCGGAAGCCAACCTGGACAGCCACTGGTGTGATCCCGACACCTACCGGGTGACCTACACCTTGGAGGGCCCTGACCACTTCAGCTACAGCTGGGATGTCACCGGTCCGCGCAAGGACCTGCTGCTGACTTCACACCTGGTGCGGACGCAGGCACCGGCATGAAACACCGCATCGTGGTTTCCGCCGTCTGCGTGTTCGACCACACCGGCCGCCTGCTGACCGTGCGGAAGCGCGGCACCACCATGTTCATGCACCCGGGCGGCAAGCCGGAACCGGGCGAGACAGCTGTGCAGGCCGCAGCCCGGGAGCTTGAGGAAGAAGTGGGCATCACCATCGACCCGCGCGAATTGGTGTTGATGGGCGTGTGGATCGCCGACGCAGCCAACGAGGCCGCCACTGACATTGAAGCCACCGTCTATACCGCTCCGGGCACCTGGTCAGCACACCCTTCAGCTGAGATTGCCGAGATCCGCTGGCTGGACCTGGACGTCCTGGCTTCCGGCGCCGGACAGGCCCGGGACCTGGCGCCACTGCTGACGGACCACATCCTGCCCCTGCTGGCCGCCCGGGCAGTCCCGGGAGCCGCGCAGGCTTAGCTGATCAACCCTAGAACTCGGGGACGGACTCCTGGGCCACGGCGGTGGCCTCCGCGAACTGCGTCCGGTAGAGCTCGGCGTAGCGGCCGCCGGCGGCCAGGAGCTCCGTGTGGGTTCCGCGTTCCACAATTTGACCGCCCTCGACCACCAGGATGGCGTCGGCCGCGCGGACGGTGGACAGCCGGTGGGCAATCACGACGGCGGTCCGCCCCTCGAGTGCGGCGCCCAGGGCTGCCTGCACGGCGGCTTCATTCGTGGAGTCCAGGGCAGCGGTGGCCTCGTCGAGGATGACGACGCGGGGCTGCGCGATCAGGAGCCGGGCAATGGTCAGCCGCTGGCGTTCGCCGCCGGAAAGCCGGTAGCCGCGCTCCCCCACCACCGTTTCCAGCCCGTCCGGCAGGGACCTGATCATCGTCTCCAGCCGTGCCTGCCGCAGCACGTCCCACATGTCCTCTTCGGTTGCGTCGGGCTTGGCCAGCCGAAGGTTGGACGCGATGGTTTCATGGAACAGGTGGCCGTCCTGGGTCACCATGCCCAGGGTGTCCCGCAGCGAATCGAAGGTGGCGTCCCGCACGTCCAGCCCCGTGCCCCGCGCAGTGCCGCCGAGACGCACTGCGCCGGAGTCGACGTCGTACAACCGCGACAGCAGCTGGGCGATGGTGGACTTGCCGGCGCCGGAGGAACCCACCAGCGCCACCGTCTGGCCCGGTTCCACCCGGAAGCTCACGCCGTGCAGCACTTCCTCGCCGCCGCGGGTGTCCAGGGTGGAGACTTCCTCCAGCGAGGCCAGCGAGACCTTATCCGCGGACGGGTAGGCGAAGCGGACGTTGTCGAATTCGACGGACACGGGGCCGGCAGGAACGGGCTTCGCGTCCGGCTTCTGCTGGATCAGCGGCTGCAGGTCCAGGATCTCGAAGACGCGTTCAAAGCTGACCAGGGCGCTCATGACTTCCACCCGGGCGTTGGACAGGGCCGTGAGCGGAGCGTAGAGCCGGGTCAGCAGCAGTGCCAGCACCACCACATCCCCGGGTGCCAGCTGGCCGCCCAGGGCAAGCCAGCCGCCCAGGCCGTACACCAGTGCCAGTGCAAGCGCGGACACCAGGGTCAGGGCCGTGACGAAGGTGAACTGCAGCATCGCCATGCGGACGCCGATGTCCCGGACGCGGCCAGCGCGGGCAGCGAATTCGCGGGATTCCTCGTCAGGCCGTCCGAACAACTTGACCAGGGTTGCGCCCGGCGCCGAGAACCGCTCGGTCATTTGGGTGCCCATGGCGGCGTTGTGCGCGGCAGCTTCCCGGCGCAGGTCAGCCAGCTTGGAGCCCATGCGCCGGGCCGGAATCAGGAAGATCGGCAGCAGCACCATGGCGAGGACGGTCACCAGCCACGACGTATTGAGCATCACGGCCAGCGTCAGGGCCAGCGCCACCGAGTTGCTCACCACCCCGGAAAGGGTTCCGGCGAAGGCGGACTGGGCGCCGATGACATCGTTGTTGAGGCGGCTGACCAGCGCGCCCGTGCGGGTCCGCGTGAAGAAGGCAATGGGCATCCGCTGCACGTGGTCGAACACCCGCGTGCGCAGGTCCACGATGACGCCTTCGCCGATGGTCGAGGACAGCCAGCGGGTCAAGAGCCCCACCCCGGCCTCACCGACGGCCACGATGGCGATCAGCACTGCCAGCCAGATGACCGTGTCAACGCCGGTCTTGGCGATGATGGCGTCAACCACCTTGCCGGCAAGCACCGGGGTGGCGACGGCCAGGAAGGCAGCCGCAATGGAGGAGAGCACAAAGGCGATGAGCTTGCCCTTGTGGGGGGCGGCAAAGGCCAGCACCCGCTTCAGGGTCTCTTTGGAAAATGGCTTCGAAGCGCTCTTTGCGGTGCTGATGTTGTAGAGCGAACTCCAGGCTACGCGGTCCATGCTCATGGCTGTTTCTCCTGGGTTGCAGTGTGGTGGAGTTCCTGGACCGTGCCGTTTTCCAGGTGCCACCGGTAGTCGAGTCGAACGTTTTCCAGCAGCCGGCGGTCGTGGGTGACCAGCAGCAGCGCTCCGTCGTAGCTTTCAAGGGCCTCTTCCAGCTGTTCTATGGCCGGCAGGTCGAGGTGGTTGGTGGGTTCGTCCAGCACCAGCAGGTTCACGCCGCGGGCCTGGAGCAGCGCCAGGGCCGCCCGCGTCCGCTCACCCGGTGACAGGGAATCCACGGTCCTCGACGTGTGGTCCGCCTTGAGGCCGAACTTGGCCAGGAGCGTGCGAACGTCGGCACTGTTCCAGTCCGCCAGCAGCGCTTCGACAGCGTCGCCCAGCGGCAGGGCGCCGTCCAGCAGCCCGCGGGCCTGGTCTATTTCGCCGACGGCGACGGAGGCACCCGTGGAGGCATCGCCGTCGTCCGGCGCCTGGGTGCCCAGCAGCAGGCGCAGGAGGGTGGATTTCCCGGCGCCGTTGGGGCCGGTGATGCCCACGCGCTCGCCGCCGTTGAGCTGGAGGCTGACCGGTCCCAGCGTGAAGTCGCCCTGGCGTGCCACGGCCTTGCGCAAGGTGGCGACGACGGCGCTGGAGCGCGGTGCCTGGCCGATGCTGAACTGGAGCTGCCATTCCTTCCGGGGCTCCTCCACCGCGTCCAGACGGGCGATCCGGGATTCCATCTGCCGGACCTTCTGGGCCTGCTTTTCGGAGGATTCGGTACTGGCGGCGCGCCGGATCTTGTCGTTGTCGGGGTTCTTCTTCATGGCATTGCGAACGCCCTGCGAACTCCACTCCCGCTGCGTCCGTGCCCGCGCGACCAGGTCTGCCTTGGTGGCGGCAAACTCCTCGTACTTCTCGCGGGCGTGCCGCCGCATCACGGCACGTTCCTCGAGGAAGGCGTCGTAGCCGCCGTCGTAGACAGCCACACTGTTCTGTGCCAGGTCAAGTTCGACGACGCGGGTCACACAGCGCGCCAGGAATTCGCGGTCATGGCTGACCAGCACCACGCCGCCGCGCAGCCCCGTTACGAAGTTCTCCAAGGTGGCCAGCCCCGCGAGGTCGAGGTCGTTGGTGGGCTCGTCCAGGAGCACCACATCGAAGCGGCTCAGCAGGAGGGCCGCCAGGGCCACCCGGGCGGCCTGGCCGCCCGAAAGACCCGTCATCAGCGCATCGGCGCCGGCGTCCAGCCCGAGGTCTGCCAGCACCGCCGGGACACGGTCGTCCAGGTCAGCGGCGCCGGAGGCCATCCAGCGGTCAAAGGCACGGGCGTAGGCGTCATCCGCCCCCGGAGCGCCGGAACCGAGTGCTTCCGCGGTGGACTCCATGTCGGCGGTCGCTTCCGCGCAGCCGGTCCGGCGGGCAATGTAGGCCGCCACTGTTTCGCCGGCAATGCGCTCGTGCTCCTGTGGCAGCCATCCAACGAAGGCATCGGACGGCGCAAGGTTGACCGAGCCCTGCTGGGGCTGGTCGACACCGGCCAGGAGGCGCAGCAGCGTCGATTTACCGGCACCGTTGGCACCCACCACGCCCACCACGTCGCCGGGGGCAACCGTCAGCGAGAGCCCGGAAAAGAGCACCCGGTGGCCGTGGCCACCGGAGATGTCCTTCGCAACAAGGGTTGCAGTCATCGAATCGTCCTTTCGCCGCTGCCCGGACAGCCGCCGACGGCCGGCAGAGGCGGCGAAAACCGGGCCGCGGCGCCGCTGGGGCTGCAGGACATAGAAGAACCCGCTGGTCCGGACTTGGGGGGTGTACGGACCAGCGGGCTCGACCATCAACTATAGGCGAAGGTGGACCATGGGCAAAATCGGCGGCACGGCCGGGGCGGGGACGGCACGGTAAAATCGTCCTCACCACCCGTTCTGCAGAGAGCACTCCATGACCCTTCCTGCCAAGGCGTTCCAGCGCTGGCTGCAAGGCATCGCGCCAGATGCCAGCACTGCAGACGTCTGCAGGGTCTCCGGAATCAAGCGGACCACGCTGGCCCAGCAGCTGGTCCGGGGCAAAGTCTCCGTGAGCACGGTGGTCAGCATCAGCCGCGCGTACAACATCAACCCCGTCGACGCACTGTCCGGGTTTGACGCCTACAGCGCCCTGGGAAGCCCGCCGCGTCCACCCACCCGCAGCGAGCTGGTCAGCCAGATTTCCACGCCGGACCTCCTGCGGGCGCTCCTGGCCCGCCCCGCAATGGACGCGGCCCGGGGAGCAGCCTCTCCCGCCCTCACTCCTGCCCCGCACGCCACCTCCGTGAAGAACTGGGTCGATGCCATAGACGACGGCGAGGTCCGGCACCGCGTGTCCGCCTCCACGGGAGTGGCGCCGCAAAACTATTCCGCCCAGTTGACCGCCAACCGGCTGTCCCCGGAGCTCGCCTTAGCGACGGCATTGGCGGCCGGAGTGGGACCCGCCGGCGGACTGGTGGCCACGGGAATCATTACGGAGGAGGAGGCCGGCTGGCCTCCCGGTGCCCGGCAGGCGGCGCTGGACAGCCTCACCGACGGAGAACTCACAGCCCTTGCTGGAGACCGGCTTCAGGCAATGGGCAAAGTACTGCGCCGCCAGGAGCAGGACCAAGCGCAGACAGAAAAAATTTGGGAGAACCTGGGATGATCGAAACCCTTCAATGGAGCACGCTGGCCATTTGCGCCCTTATTGCGGTGGCCCGCGTCCCCAGCACACTCAGAGGAGAAAACCGTTCCCTTTTCGGCATCTTTGCCTTGATGACCCTGGCCATCCTGTTGAGCATCCAGGGGCCGTACATCGTCATCGACCAGGCGCTGGGCGGGATCAACCTGGCCAACCTGTTGCTGCGCTTCGTCATTTTCGGCGCCATCTTCTTCATGGGTATCCGCGTTTCCAGGGGCTTCGGTGCCGGCAGTGCCTACCGTCTCATAACCGGAAGGGCCGGCATCATTGTCCTGCTCGCTGTCTCGGCTGTCGTGATTTCACTGTTCTTCTCCATGGACACCGCCGGGTCATCGGCAGGACTAAGCGCCATCTCGGGTAAGGATGCGCGTCATTTCGCGCTGGTTGAGTACTACGGTGCGGCTGGACGCGCCTATCCCGCCTTCGTCGCCCTGGTCCTCGTGCCGGCCATGGTGCGGGCAGTGCGGGAACGGCTGCCGGTCCTGGTACGCATCGCCGCTGCGTTACTGGCCCTGGGCGGAGTGGCGGTGACCCTTACGCTGCTCTTCCCTCTTATCCCGCCCAGCATCGGCCAGATAGAATTCATCATCAACTACACGGCCGTGCTGTGCTTCGTCGTCGGGCTGGCCCTGATCTGGGCCTCAAGGGTGGTTAACCGGCGGACTGCGGCACGGCGCAGGACATCTACCGAAATGTAACCTTCGTGCGCTTTCACAAAATCATTAGAATGTGAAACAATCATGAATGTGTGAAGGCGGGGCTGCCAAGCGTTTTCGAACGGGGATAAATTCCAAAGCGCCGGCCGCCCCGGGGGCCTTTGCACGCATTGGGGGGATGAGTGGTGGCGGATCGTTGGGGACCGCCCCCACTCAGCCTATTTAAGGACCCTGGCCCCTAAGGGACACTGATCCTATTTCCTGGTAAACCTCAATGTCACCAACTGGAACGGCCGGAGCGCGAGCTCGGCACCGGTATCTGCCGGAACAATTCCGGGCGCCTCGGCGGCACGCTCCAGGAGATCCGTCGGCACCACGCCATTGACAGGGAAGTTGGCTGTGAGAGTTCCCACGGACCGCTGCCCCAACGACTCATAGAGCCGGACCACCACATCGCCCGATCCGTCCTGGGCCAGCTTCACCGCTTCAATGACCAGGGCCGGATTGCTGACGGAGAAGAGCGGCTCCACCGCGGTGCCGCCGCTGACCAGCCGGGGCGCCAGATTGGTGCGGTACCCTTCCTGGACGGCGGCCGCAATGTCAGCACCTGGGCGGATGGTCACCGTCAACTCCTGGTGTCCGCGGTCGGCGTCGGGGTCGGGGAACTTAGGAGCCCGTAGCAGGGACAGGCGCACCGTAGTGGTGGTTCCGCCGTCGGATTCCCTGATGCTTCTGCCCACGTCGTGGCCGTATGTGGAGGAGTTGGCCACCGCCACCCCGTACCCGGGCTCCCCCACGTGGATCCACCGGTGGGCACAGATTTCGAACTTCGCGGCTTCCCAGGAGGTGTTGTTGTGGGTGGGCCTGAAGACGTGGCCGAACTGTGTTTCGGCAGCTGACCGGTCTGCCCGCACGTCGAGGGCAAAGCCGAGTTTCAGCAGCTTTTCGCGCTCCTGCCAGTCCACGGCCGTGGTGATTTCCAGTGACGGGCTGCCGGGGGCCAATGTGATGCGCTGGGTCAGCGGCGAGCTCCCTGCCAGCCGTTCCACCACCACCACGGCGCTGCCGTCTTCATTGGCCAGCCGGACCGACTCCGCGTGGACCAGCGGAGTGACATTGCGGCGGTAGAACTCGTCGATGTCCCAGGCATCCCATTCGTTGGGGGTGTCGCGGTGCAGTTCCAGCAGGTTGCCGCGCTGGCCAGGGGCGATGGCCTCTCGTCCGGTGGCGTAGTCACGCAGGGACGCGAGGAGTCCATCGGCGTCCACCTCGACCCGGATAATCCCGTTGTCCAGGATGTAGCCGCCGTGGTGTGGCGTGGCGAGCACCGGCCCAGGGAGCGGCGTTGGTTCCGCTGCCGCAAGGGCGGGGACTCCATTCCTTGCGTGCGGCGCAGCGTTAAGCAGGAACTGCCGGTCCCCGGAGCCCAGCATGGCGGCAGCTGCCTGGCTGATGATTGCTTCAAGCGCCTTTTCGATGGCCTGGTAGTTACGCTCGGCGTCCTGGTGGACCCAGGCAATGGAGCTGCCGGGAAGGATGTCGTGGAACTGCTGCAGCAGTACCAGTTGCCAGAGCCGCTTGAGCTCGGCATCCGGATAGTCGTATGCGCCGGCCGACCGGACTGCAGCCGTGGAACACCACAGTTCCGCTTCACGCAGCAGGTGCTCGCTGCGCCGGTTGCCCTTCTTGGTCCGCGCCTGGCTGGTGTACGTGCCGCGGTGCAACTCCAGGTACATTTCGCCCACCCAGACAGGCAGTGCCGGGTAGTCTTCCTCGGCCTGCCGGAAGAAACTCTCCGCAGAGCCGATCCTGACCCTGGGCGATCCCTCCAGATTCGCGGTGCGGGCAGCCGCCGCAAGCATTTCGCGGGTGGGTCCGCCGCCGCCGTCGCCATAGCCGAAGGGCACCAACGACACCGTCCCGCGGCCGTGGTCCCGGTAGTTGCGCTCGGCGTGGGCAAGGTCCCTGCCGCTGAGGTCCGAGTTGTAGCTGTCCACCGGCGGAAAGTGGGTGAACAGCCGGGTGCCGTCGATTCCCTCCCAATTAAAGGTGTGGTGCGGCATCCTGTTTGTCTGGTTCCAGGAGATCTTTTGGGTAAGGAACCAGCGGCTGCCCGCGGCTTTCACGATCTGGGGCAGGGCGGCACTGTATCCAAACGAGTCCGGGAGCCACGCCTCCCTGCACTCAATGCCGAACTCCGCCAGGAAGAAGCCCTTGCCCTCCACGAACTGCCGCGCCATGGCTTCGCCGCCGGGCATGTTGGTATCCGATTCCACCCACATGCCGCCGACGGGCACGAACTGGCCTGCCCGGACCTTTTCCCGGATCCGGCTGTACAGCTCCGGGTACAGCTCCTTGATCCATGCCAGCTGCTGCGCGGACGAACAGGAGAAGACGAAAGTCGGGTCTTCATCCATCAGTGCCACCACGTTGGAGAACGTCCGGGCGCATTTGCGGATGGTTTCACGGACCGGCCAGAGCCAGGCCGAGTCGATGTGGGCATGGCCCGTAGCAACCAGTTGATGCGCGGAAGCGTAGGCGGGGCGGGCAAGGACTTCGGCGAGCTCCTGCCGTCCTGCCGGCGCGGTCCCGGCAACATCGTCAGGGTCCATCACATCCATCATGCGTTCGAAGGCCCGGAGGATCTCATGGCGGCGGGGAAGCTCCAGGGGGAGTTGTTCCATGAGGCCGGCCAGCGTCCACACGTCCTGCTGGAGTTCCCACACGCACTGGTTGAGTTCAGCGATGGCGATGTTGCCCAGCCGGTACTGGGGTGCTCCCCCGGCGGTCGCCTTGTCTCCCAGCGGGGTGGCGGCAAAGGTCCAGCCTTGCGCCATGTCCGGGTTCGCGGCCGCCTCCACGTAGAAGTCCACGGCCATGCCGCCGCCCAGCAGCTTCAGGGGAATGTACTGGTTGCGGGGTGAGATGGCCTTGATGATGGTCCCGTCAGGCCGCCAGGCGATGCCCTCGCACTGAAACCCGGGCGCTTCGGTGGTGAACCCAAGATCCACCACCACCTCCACGGTGGTGTCCGGGCCGCCGCCCCAGGATTCCGGCACCTCCCCTTGCAGCCGGAGCCAGGTGGTCCCCCACGGCCGGCCCCAGGCGGCGCCGTGCTCCTGCGGCTGGAACTCCTGCCGCATCGCTTCGAGCGCGGGGACCGGTTCACCGGGGGCGTCCCAACTGCTCAGGGCAAGCGGGACCGTCCGGCTGTAGACGGCAGGGGCGATGCGCTCGCGCACAAACCTGGCCAGGCGGACTTCCGTGATCCTGCGGTCGTCATGCAAAATAAGTCCTCTTTAGGCTCGGGGCTGGATCATCGCGTCCATTCGATGGACAAATCTACCCTCCGGCAGCATTGCATCCAACCCCCTTGCCCGGGCAGCCACGTCCCAGCCGTGCATTGGCCCTCCTAGCCACTGGGCACGGCTGGTGCAGGGCGCAGGATCCGCGAGTCCCCGGCGTAGACGTTAAAGCTGGTGTGCCGGCTGAAACCCGCCAGCGTCAAGCCGTTCGCCTCGGCCAGTTCCACGGCAAGACTGGAAGGGGCACTCACGGCAGCCAGGACGGGAATGCCCGCAAGGGATGCTTTCTGGACCAGCTCGAAGGACGCCCTGCCAGATACCTGGAGGACGGTTCCGGTAAGAGGCAGGAGGCCCTCGCGCAGTGCCCAGCCCACCACTTTATCCACGGCATTGTGGCGTCCCACGTCCTCGCGCAGGCACAGGAGCTGCGGCTCCCCGTCGTCATCGATCCTGAACAGGCCGGCCGCGTGCACGCCGCCGGTGTCCTCGAAGACACGCTGGGACTTCCGCAGCATTCCCGGCAGGGCGGCCAGGACTTCCGCGTCCACAGTCAACGGGTCCGTCCGGGGGCTGAAGTGGGAGGACTTTTGGACAGCTTCGATGGAGTCCGTTCCACAGATGCCGCAGGAGCTGGACGTGTAGACGTGGCGGCCGGTGTCGGGAAGTGGCACATCCGGCCGCAGCTGGGCCTCCACCACGTTGAATGTCTGGACACCGTTCTCGTCCTCGCCGGCACAGAATCGCAGCGAAACCAGCTGTTCGGGGGCCCATATGACCCCCTCGGACACCAGAAATCCAGCCACCAGGTCAAAGTCGTCCCCCGGGGTTCGCATGGTGACCGAATAGGAAAGCTTTCCCAGCCGGATCTCCAGCGGTTCCTCGACGGCGAGGACGTCTTCGCGGTGGCGGACCGGGTATTCCAGGGCTCCCGGCGAACCGTCCAGGACATACTTGTGCACCTTGCGGCGCTGGGTTACGCGTCCCATGTTCCACCCTGCTTGTTCATTACTCCATCATGGCACCAACAGGGGCCGCCTCAGCCCAGGAGGGCGCTCCAGTCCACGGGTCCGCTGGGTGCCGGCTTACCCTTGGGCTGGCCTGTCCGTGCGGCGCTTCTTGGCTTGGCTTTG
Organism: Arthrobacter sp. Soil761; assembly: GCF_001428325.1. NCBI lineage: Bacteria > Bacillati > Actinomycetota > Actinomycetes > Micrococcales > Micrococcaceae > Arthrobacter > Arthrobacter sp. Soil761. The sequence continues at coordinate 78,328 of NZ_LMSF01000005.1, forward strand.
GCCGGGCCGTCCTGGGTAGGAGGTATTGGCGGCCCCCATGGCAGGGCGAACGCGGGCACCGGCTCGCCGAGCTGCACGCCGTGCGGTGGCACTACCAGCACACCGTCCGCGGCGGCGAGCCCGCGCATCATCCCTGGCCCCGTATGCTGCGCCGGGGACGCCATGCCGTACAGCAGCCGGAACGGCATCAGCCGGGTACGCCCGGGGTCCGGCTCGATCATGGTCCCGCACGGCACCTCCTCCACCGCCGGCATGGGACGGTGCCCCAGTGCGGCCAGCAGCGGGGCCCCCACAGTGGAAAGGGCCATCATGGCCGCGAGCGGGTTGCCGGGAAGCCCCAAAACGAAGCGTCCGTCGGGCAGTTCGGCGAGCACGGCGGGGTGGCCGGGCCGCATGGCCACGCCATCGATGATGAGCCGGCCGCCGAGTTCGGCCACTGCCCTGCGGAGGTGGTCCGTTCCCGAGCGCCCGGTGCCACCGGTAGTAATGACGACGTCGGCCGGCAGGTCCGGCGCGTCCGGCACCTCCGGCAGCACGTCCTCGAGCGCCGCAAGCCATTCGTCATAGGAGTCGCCGATCCGCTGCTGCCCGACGGGTATGCCGCCCAGCATGGCGACGACATCCGGCAGCTGCGGGCCGAAGGTGTCGCGCACCTGGCCCGGGGCCGGCGTGCCGTGTTCCACCACTTCGGACCCGGTCAGGACCAGGCGCACCACGGGCTTTCCCTGGACCTGCACATCGTCGTAGCCTGCCAGCGCGGCAAGTGCCAGGTGGGCGGGATTGAGCTCCGCCCCCGCCTTGACCAGGATGTCCCCTTCCAGGGCTTCCTCCCCGGCTTTCCTGATGTGCTCTCCCGCGCGGGGCTCGCCCGGGCGGGCCTTGCCTCCGGTCATCAGGAGTGGGAGTCCTTCATCGTCCTGGCCAAGGACTGCGCTCTCGGTGCGAAGCACTGCCTTGCCGCCTGCAGGGATCAGGCCGCCGGTGGCGATGGGGCTGGCCTGGTGCGGTGCCAGCCGGGTGCCGGGTTCCACCGGGATCCAGGGGCCGCTTCCGTTGACTACCCAGCCGTCCATGGCCGAGGACGCATAGTGGGGCATGTCCTGGAGGGCCACGATGTCCTGGTCCAGTTTGCGGCCCAACGCGATACGCAGTGCCACTGGTCCGGGAGGAATGGGGGTTGCGGCGTCGAACGCCGCCTGCCGGGCCTCTTCCCACGTGTGGGCAGCATGGTGCTGGCCCGCATGCCCTGCTTCCGCCGTCCCGGCTTGGACTGCGCCGGAGTCAGTGGTTCCGGGTTCAGTGGGTCCGGGTCCAGTGGGTCCGGGTCCAGTGGGTCCGGGTCCAGCTATGCCGGCCGGCCCTTCCGCTTCGCTGCCAGGTGGCGCTTCCGGATCGCTTTGGGGTTCCGCGGTCATTCGCCGGGAGTCCCGGCGGCAGCCTCGGCCTCGTAGTCCTTTGCCAGGGTGCGGGCAACGGCCAGGGCCGCATCCATTGATTCAGCGTCCATCTCCCTGCCGGGAGCCGAAGCCAGGCCCGCAGCGAACCCGGCGATGAAAGTGGTGAGCGGAGCGGCTGGCCGGACCACAGCATGGGCGGCGACGCCCGCAAGCGCCAGCACCGCGTTGACGTCCACCTGGACGTCCTCAAGCTTGTACGCCTGGAGAAGTGCCCTGCACCACTCTTCCAGTGTTTCGTCCTGGCTCTTCACGAATTGCCTCCCACGTTTGCTCCGCCCGTCTGCCGGTCCTGGCGTTCGCTCTGGTTCCCGGCGGCAATCCCCAGCGCGGCAGCGTCATCCCAGGTATCCACATCGGAGGTGGACCCGGCAGGGACTGTGACAAGCTGCACGTCCAGATTAGCAAGGAGCGACCTGACAGAGCCGTTGACCAGCGCCCCGCGGGCAGCGAGGTCCCTGCACGCCTTTGTTAACTCAGGCGTGCGGTAAAAACCCACCAGTGGCTGTGGGCGGTCGCCTTCGGCAGCCATGACATTTGCCGGGTCCGCCGCCGTGGACATCTGCAAAGCTTCCTGAAGCGCTGCCACCGCTTGGGATGCCAGCGGCATGTCGCAGGCCAGCACCAGGAGGTAGGGCGCACCCTCGCCGATGTCCGCCAGCGCATCCAGCCCGGCCGCTATGGCTGCCGCCGGGCCCGCGAAGTGCGGCTGCTCCCTGCAGCTCAGCAGGTTGGGAGGCCAGATTGGCAGGGAAGCCATCTCGCCCACAACTGCCACATGCCGGGCCCCCGCGGCGGCAGCGACAGCGCGTTCGAGGAGGGATTGGCCTTGGAAGACGAGCGACTGCTTGGGTACGCCGCCCAGCCGCGATGACCTCCCCCCGGCCAGGATCACGGCATCAAAGGCAAGCCCGTTCACTTCCACTCCCCCAGCCTAGCGACCGGCAGCGTAGGGGCCGCACTGCGGGTCAGAACGTCCGGCGCACCGGAGCATCACGGCAACTCAGGCAGCGCGGGGTGTCAGGCAGCGCGTTCCGGAAGCAGGAAGGGGTCCCAGGCCGGCGTGGGCTTCTCCAGTTCCTTGATCTGCCAGATGGTTCCGTGCGGCGGTTCGGGCACGAACCGCAGGGTCCATCCCATCTCGGCTGGAGTGTGGTCGCCCTTGACGTTGTTGCAGCGCAGGCAGGCGGCCACCAGGTTCTCCCACGAATCGGCACCGCCCCGGGACTTGGGGTGAACATGGTCAATGGTGTGCGCCGCTTTCCCGCAGTAGGCGCATTTATGCCCGTCGCGCCGGAGTACGCCCCTGCGGCTGACGGCCGTGGAGTGGTTGTACCGGGGCCGGATGTAGCGGTTGAGGAGGATCACGGACGGGCGGCCCAGAATGTCAGTAGGGCCCACCACGGGGTCGTCACCTTCGGCAACCACACTTGCCTTGCCCGTGAGCACAAGCACCAGCGCCCGGCGGAAAGTAATAACCGCCAGCGGTTCATATCCAGCATTCAGAACGAGAGTGCGCATGCACTTACCTCTTCACGGCCGCACCCGTCAGGGGCACGAGGGCCGGCTGCCCTCGGCATGTCCAGGCTATGGATCGACATCACAAGAGTAAACAAAGAAGTGCAGAATCGGGTAATCGCCACTCTGGAGCAGGACAACGGCTGGACACCGCGGGAGGGTCGGCCGCGGGCGGCGCGGGCCGATTAAGCGCGAAGGACCCCCACCGGGATGGCGGGGGTCCTTGGGGGCATTGCCTGGCCTGCGGCCGTTCAGGCCTGCCTTGGGATGCTTAGTTGACGCGGATGAACACGGGGCCGGAACCCACGTTTGCGCTGAAGACCACAGTCTGGTTTCCGTTGTAGCCGCCGTGGACTGCCATGCCGTTTCCGGCGTAGACAGCAATGTGGGCCATGCCCGCGCCGCCGTCAGCGTAGTAGATCAGGTCGCCCGGCTGCGCTTCGGCTGCACTCACGGTGCGGCCCAGGGACAGGTAGCCGGCGGGCCAGTCATGGAAGTGGATGCCGACGGCGGCCAGCGAGTTGGTGACCAGCATGGTGCAGTCCTGCATAACGCCGAGCTGGGCGTAGGCGGCCGAGAGGATTGCAGCGCCCTTGCCGCTGGCGGAAGCCTGGGCAGCGGGAGCGGCCGGAGCAGCAGCGGTGGCAACCTTGGCGGTGACCTTGGGAGCCGCAACGGGCTCGGCGGCAGGAGCAGCTTCCTGCACCTCGACCTGGGGCTCAGGCTCGGCGACGGGAGCCGGCGTGGTGGTGACAGCGGGCTTCTCGTAGCTGATGGCGATGGTGGAAGCCGCGGAAATCGGGGCGTCGATTGCGGATTCAACTTCCAGTGCGGACGCCGGAGCGGAATCACGCTTGACGTTGGCGTCGGCAGCGTTGGCCGCGATGCCGCTGGTCAGGACCAGGCCGGAAGCGGCAGCGATAACCGCAGCCTGGCGGCCCATGCCGCCTGCGTTGTCGCTGACGGCCTTTGCAATAACAGCGATCGAGTTGGTTTTGGTGACCTCGGCGCGATGCCGTGCGGTGGCACGAGTCGTCATCAGTTCTCTCTTTCGTTTTTCCCTCAAACCGCTTGTAGGCAGGCGAAGGTTGTTGGACGCGCCGGCATCTTGGGGGTACGTCGGCGCGTCCCGAACGGGGATGTGGTTTCTAGCGAAAAAGCCTTGGGCAAAGAAATAGCCCTTGGAGCGTTAAGCCCAAGAACTAGTTGCCGTAGTGGTAGTACGAGGAGGTGCCAGTGGCTGCAGGCGAGTGGAGCAGCGTGCCCTGGGAGGGGTTGAGTGCGCTGATCATCATGCCGTTGCCGACGTAGATGCCGACGTGCGCGCCACCGTTCTGGACAACCAGGTCACCCGGCTGCGGGGTGGAGGTGGGAGTCATGATGCTCCACGCATTGGTGCGGGGGATGCTGATTCCGGCCTGGGCGTAAACCCACTGCACGAACCCGGAGCAGTCCCAGCCGGTGACCGGGCTGGTGCCGCCCCACACGTAGGAGTGGCCGATGCCGGTGTAGGCGATGGCAGCGATGCCCGAGGTTGCCGCAGCGGATACGGTCTCCGCCGTCTTGGCGGCCGGAGACGCCTCCTGGCCTGTGGTGGTGGCGCGGTTCGCCGATGCCGTGGACTGGGTACGCACCGCTTCCACCTTCGGAGCAGCGGTGGTCTTGACGACCGGACGCTCGAAGGACACCGTGGCCGTGGGTGCGGCCGTGACAGCGAGGGCTGCCTGGGACGAGCCGGACTCGGTGGAGGCAGAGACACCGGCCGTGGTGTCAGCTGCCGTGGCGGGCAGGCCCATGCTCAGGATGAGGCCGGAAGCCGCTGCCACAACGGCAGCCTGGCGGCCTACGGTCCCGGCATTTGCACTGACGGCCTTGGACATGGCGTCCAGGGGGTTGGTGCGAACCGTTTGCGCACGGTGGCGCGCAGAATGATGGCGTGAAGACACGAAGGTAGCCTCTCCCAATGCCTGCGAGGTGAGCTGTCGGATTCGGATGGGAGTCACCCGGCCACGCTGCTTCCTGGGAAGCTTGTGACTTAACCCCAAGGCCTTCTGAACATGAAGGCCAAAATTGGTTCCCCCGCCCCTGCCAGACGATGAAATGCGAACGGACCTTGAGCGGTGGCAGAGTTAGGCAATCCACTCAAGAGCGTCAACTTCGGAAAAGTTGACGCGAGTTAGACGGTACAGCAGTTTTGCTTCAATGTCACATTCAGGTCACGGCGCGTCGCGGACATGTGAGAGCGGGCAACCATTTGGTTACAGCCAGCCCATGGGATCGACAACTTCGCCATTGACCTGCACCTCGAAGTGGAGGTGGCAGCCGGTGGATGCGCCCGTGGTACCGCTCAGTGCCACCACGTCCCCGCGGGAGACGGTCTGGCCCACCTTGACGTTGAAGGACGAGAGATGGTTGTAGGTGGTCTCCAGCCCGTTGCCGTGGTCAATGACCACGCGGTTTCCGCCACCGAACTGGTGCCAGCCGGCAAAGGTCACGGTACCTGTCGCGGCGGCCAGGACCGAGGTCCCGCACTGCGCCACGAAGTCCTGGCCCCGGTGGAAGTCTCCGGAGCCTCCGGTGATGGGACTGACCCGGTAGCCGAAGGGGGAAGCGGTGGTGAGGGAGGCGAGGGGTGCAGCCAGGGTGCCGGCCGAAGCGGCACGCGTGACGGAGCCGGCGGACTGGGCGCTCAGGAGTTGCTTCAGCTTCCCGTCCGGGTCGGCCTGGGTCACCACGGCCGACCGGCTGAAGTCGATCTGTGCTCCGACATCGGCCGAGATCTGGGGCTGGGGGCTGACGGCGGACGCGGCCATGGGGGCACTGCCGGCGGTATCCGTGGCCATGACGGGACTCGTGGCGGGCACCGTGACCGTCAGCACCAGGCCTGTGGCGGCAAGGGCAATGCCGGCTTTTTGGCCAATACCGCTGGCGGCGGCAAACTCCGTCATCTGCCGGAAGGGACCCCGGCGGCGGCGCGCGTCACGATGCAGGTCGCGGGGGCGCTCCGCTGCGACAACTTCGGCAACCCGGGGTGCCGAAGGGGGGCCGGCCGCGCGGCGGCGGCCCCGGGAGGTCTGCATGGTCAAGAAGGGTTCCTCTCTGGAAGAAGCCTGCGGAGTTAGCTGTCGGATTCGGGTCAGAGAGATCAAAGACCCGGTCCGCCTTAGGCAAGCTTCTGCACAGGGGGTATTCCCGGAAGAATCCTTCACTGGAGAGGCTTGCTGCTGACGGACTTCACCCCAAGGCAGTCCCCCGCTGCCGCTTGTGGTTCCCCCGCCTCTGCCAGTAACGACTCGTGCACCTGGCCCGCTGGCAGAGCTCGGCTCCGGATCAGGTAACGCTTATGTATCAACGCTTGGTTCCACTATAGGGGCTTAAGACCCTAGGTAACAATTCCGTTACCTTTGCGTGGTTGCCCCTCCGTGGGGTATGGGCGCCCCGATCAGGGCTGGCTGATGGCCACGAAGACGTGGGCGGCAACCTCGGGCGGCAGCTCCAATGCGCCTTCGATTCCGGGGACCCGCACGGAGATGTATTCGCCCACGCGTTCCAGCGCCACGGCGGCACCCGGCCGGATACCGCCCTCGTCCAGCTGCGCCAGCAGTTCCGGTTCCACCTGGATCGGCTCCGCCAGGCGGCTGATGGTCACTCCGGAGGCGGGCCCGTAATTCTTCATCGCTTCCACCAGGCTGATGGCGCCGTCGGCAAAGCCGGGCCCCGCCTGGCCGCCCAGCGCCGCAAGGCCAGGAATGGGGTTGCCGTACGGCGACTCGGTGGGGTGGTCCAGCATCTCGTAGATGCGGCGCTCCACGCGCTCGCTCATGACATGTTCCCAGCGGCAGGCTTCGTCGTGGACGTAGGCCCAGTCCAGGCCAATGACGTCTGCCAGCAGGCGTTCGGCCAGCCGGTGCTTGCGCATGACCTCCGTGGCGCGCTTGCGGCCCGTGTCCGTGAGTTCCAGGTGCCGGTCGCCGGACACCACCACCAGCCCGTCCCGCTCCATGCGGCCGATGGTCTGGGAAACGGTGGGACCGGAGTGGCGCAGACGCTCGGCGATACGGGCCCGAAGGGCAACGATGTTTTCTTCCTCAAGCTCCAGAATGGTCCTGAGGTACATCTCCGTAGTGTCGATCAGATCCGTCATCCAGCTCAGCTCCTCGAGCGCAGTACCTTGCGTTGTCCCACCGTATCGCCTCTTCGCGCAAAGTAGTCCGGGGGAAAGCTTAGCCTATTTTGACTTTGTCCGAATAGCCGCGCCCCGAGGGGCTGCGCGGGGACGGCACGTCTCACTGTCCGGACTATGACGGGCCTGGCTCCCGCCCCCGGCGGCGGTTCAGGCAGAATGGGAATGGCCCGCAGCGCAGCCACCGGCGCTGCCGGCCACCGACCGCCCGCCCTTCCGGACCAAACTTTTGTCCCCGCCGAATTGGAGCACCTGTGAGCGACACCAGCATCACGATCCCCGCCGACCTCCTGCCCCAGGACGGGCGGTTCGGAGCCGGCCCGTCAAAGGTCCGGCAGGAGCAGATCGACGCGCTGGCAGCAGCTTCCAAGACGATCCTTGGCACATCGCACCGGCAGGCCCCGGTCAAGAACCTGGTCGGAGCGGTCCGTGAAGGGCTGAGCCAGTTCTTCCGCGCCCCGGAAGGCTACGAGGTGGTCCTCGGCGTCGGCGGCTCCACGGCTTTCTGGGACATCGCGAGCTTCGGCCTCGTGGAGAAGAAGGCCCAGCACCTGTCCTTCGGTGAGTTCGGGTCCAAGTTCGCCGCCGCCACCAACAAGGCGCCCTTCCTGGAAGCCTCCTCCATCATCAAGTCCGAGCCCGGCACCCGGCCCGCAGCCAAGGCCGAGGCCGGCGTGGACGTCTACGCCTGGCCGCAGAACGAGACCTCCACCGGCGTCGCCGCCCCCGTCAAGCGGGTAGCCGGAGCCGACGAGGGATCACTGGTCCTCGTGGACGCCACATCGGCGGCCGGCGGACTGGACGTGGACGTTGCCGAGAGCGATGTCTACTACTTCGCCCCGCAGAAGAACTTTGCCTCCGACGGCGGCCTCTGGCTTGGCCTGTTCTCCCCCGCAGCGCTGGAACGCGCCGCGCGCATCAAGGCCAGCGGCCGCTGGATCCCGGATTTCCTGGACCTGCAGACCGCGATCGATAACTCCCGCCTGAACCAGACCTACAACACCCCGTCGCTGTCCACGCTGGTGACGCTGAATGCCCAGGTCCAGTGGCTGAACTCCAACGGCGGCCTGGACTTCGCGGCTGCACGGACGGCCGATTCAGCCGGCCGCATCTACAGCTGGGCGGAAGCGTCCGGCTTCGCCACCCCGTTCGTGGCCAAGCCCGAGGAACGCTCCAACGTGATCGCCACGATCGACTTCGACGAATCGATTGATGCCGCCACCGTGGCCAAGGTCCTGCGCGCCAACGGCATCGTGGACACCGAGCCTTACCGGAAGCTGGGCCGCAACCAGCTGCGCATCGCCACCTTCGTGGCCATCGAGCCCAGCGACGTCTCCGCCCTGCTGGCCAGCATCGACTACGTGGTGGGCGAGCTGCGCAAGTAACCACAGTTAAAGCACGACGGCGCCGCCCGGGTTTCCCCGGACGGCGCCGTTTGTTTGTGGTCAGGAAGTCCTTGTTTCGGCGTCAGGCTCCGCGCCGTCGTCGGCCGGCCCTTCATCCCCGGGTTCCCGCTCCGCTGCCGGAAGCCCATCCGGGGTCCCCTGCCCGGGCTCCTGCTGTTCCGGTTCCTGCTGTTCCGGCTCCTGCTGCTGTTCGTCCTCGGGACGGACGCGTTCGGCCCACGGCACCCACTCCGGGGCCAGGACGGAGTCCCCGGACGGCAGCAGGCCCAACTCGTTGACCGTGACCACCTTGGAGCGCGAGTTACGGGTCAGTACCGCATACCACTGCCAGCCCACATAGCCGGGCAGCCGGGATTCGAACAGGTGCGTGACCAGCCGGTCGCCCTCGCTCTTGGCTGCCAGGTGCGGCCCGATGGTGCCGGCCGGGGTGATGCCCTCCACTGCAGCCCGGGCGGTGTCCACCGCCGCGGCCAGGAAAGCATCGGGCTTGCCCGTGCGCCACACGGGCACGCCTGCCTTGCGCTTGGGCTGGGTCTTGGCAGCCTGCTCCTGCACTGGCGTGCCCGGCTGATCAGGTTGGGGGTCCATGGGCAGCCTAAACGTCCAGCTCGTCGGCAACCTTACGCAGGGCGGCAGCAATGGCCTTGCCCTTGTTGCCGTCCGGGTACTTGCCCTTGGACAAGGTTCCGGACAGGTTGTCCAGGACGGTCACCAGGTCCTGAACCAGCGGGGCGAGGTCCTTCGCGCTGGGGCGCTTGGCCTTGGCGATGGACGGGGTCTTGTCCAGCACCCGCAAGCCCAGGGCCTGGGCGCCCTTGCGGCCGTCCGCAACCCCGAACTCCACCCGGGTGCCCGCTTTCAGTTCCGTCACGCCCTCGGGCAGCGACGACTTGGGCAGGAAGACCTCCTGGCCGTCTTCGCCCGCGAGGAACCCAAAGCCCTTGTCCTTGTCATACCACTTGACCTTGCCGGTAGGCACGTAATCAACCTTCTTCGTTCTGCTGTCATGAGACACGGCCGGCTGCCACCGCGTCCGCATTGTTGTGCGGGTTCAAGGTATGGCCAGCGCAAACCGTGTTGGTCTGTATCCTTCAAGGTTATCCTGCCGCGTGCCCTAATCACGCTTCGGGCCGCACCGTTCCGCCCCGGGCGCAAGCTCCCGGTGCTTTCACTTGCGGCGCTGCTGCCGCTGTAGCGTTACGTCCATGACTCCCTTGCGTTACCGGCGGCCGCTGATGGTCCTCGCCGCTGTTATGGCCGTGCTTTCCCTCATTGCTGTGGGAACTGTGATGGCGCTTGCCTTCGCCGACACGGTCGCCCCCGCCTGGGTCACCTACTCGGCCCTTTACGGCCTGCCGGCGGCCTTCATCCTGATGCTCCTGGTGGTCCTGGACGGCGTTGCCGCCAGGCGGCGGGCGGGGAAGCGGGAGCCGCGGTAACGTTGGACTGATGTCCCTCATTCGAGCGCTCGGCAAGGACCTGGAGGCGCGCAGCGACGACTCGTTGCGCGCGTTGTTCGCCGCGCGGCCGGACCTCATTTCCCCCTCTGTTCCAGACTTCGCCGCACTGGCGGCGCGTGCCAGTTCACGGGTCAGCGTCCAGCGTGCGCTGGAGCGCCTCACCCGGCCGCAGATGCAGGTGCTTGAGACCCTCCATCTGTGCACCAACACGGACACCGGGCACAGCGCCTCGGCGGAGGGCCTGCACCAGTTGATCCGGGGTTCATCCCTGGCCGTCATCGAACAGATCATGGACACCCTGCAGGAACTCGCTTTGGCGCATCCTGCGGTCCCCCCGCATGGCGCCCACGCCCAGGCTGCCGGGCACCACTACTACCTCCCCGTCGGCTCCCTCAAGGATGTGGTGGGAATCTATCCCGCCGGGCTGGGCCGCAGCTACACGGAGCTGGTCCGCCTGCAGCCGGCCTTCGCCCAGCGGGTGGTCCAGCTGGTCTCCGAACTGCACCGCGGCGGATTCGCGATCCACGATGCCAGCACGCCCATGGAGGCGGCGCTGGCGCTCCAGCATTGGACCTCCTCCCCCGAGGCACTGCGGGACATCCTCGCCAACGCCCCGGAACGGACGACGGCGTTGCTCGCCAGGTTCCGCAACTGGGCCATGGGTGCCGTCCCCCAGGCGCAACGGAAAGCGTCGGTCACCACGGAGGGTGCCGACGTCGGGCCCGTGGACTGGCTCCTTGCGCGCGGGCTGCTGGTTCCGCTGGATGCCGCCCATGTGGAGTTGCCGCACAGCGTGGGGCTGGCCCTGCGCGGCGGGGCGATCATCGACGACTTCACCCTGTCCCCGCCGGTCCCGGAGCTTGGCCGGACCACCGCGGCGCTGCGCAGGAATGCAGCGCTCAGCGCCATCTCTGAAACCCTGCGGCTGGTCTCCGAACTGCTGCATGCCGTCAGGGAGAACCCGCTGGCCACGCTGCGCAGCGGAGGCGTGGGGATACGCGAGATGCGCCGCCTGTCCGACCAGCTGCGCGTCGACCAGGGCGTGACGGGCCGGCTGCTGGAGCTGTGCGGCCTGGCGGGCCTGATCCGCCTCGACGTCGACTCGTCCTCATGGGTGCAGCCGCCGCAGCTGGAATGGCTGGTGCTGCCGAGGCAGGAACAATGGCTGTGGCTGGTCAACGCCTGGCTGGCCAGCGAGCGCGTGCCATCTATGGTGGGCCAGCCCATGAACACGGCAGCGGCAGCACCATCCCGGGGACCGTCAGGAGCCACCATCCCGGCGTTGTCCGCCGGTGCGCAGCGGCCTGACGCCCCGGTGGTCCGCAAGCGCATCCTGGAGATCCTGCACGAACTCACGCTCGAAGCTGCAGGACCGGACGGCACCGTGCCCGTGCTGGATGCCGCCGCGGTCCTGCAGCGTGCGGAATGGTCACAGCCGCGGATGGCCCGGCGGTTCAGTTCCCTCATCCGGGGAGTCCTCGCCGAGGCGGAGATGCTGGGCCTGGTGGGCTCAGGTGCGCTGAGCCAACTCGGAAGCGCGTTCGCCGAAGACCAGCCCGATGCTGCCCTTGCCATCCTTGGCGAGCACCTGCCGGCAGCCCTGAACCATGTGCTGTTGCAGGCAGACCTGACCGCCGTTGCCCCCGGCTACCTCGCTCCCGCCCTGACCGAAAAGCTCCTGGTCATGGCGGACGCCGAGGGGCAGGGCCCGGCCACCATCTACCGCTTCTCGTCGACGTCCATCAAACGGGCACTCGATGAGGGCTACGACGCCGCAGGCCTGCTGGCGTTTCTCCGGGAACACTCCGCCACCGCTGTCCCCCAGCCGCTGGAGTACCTGGTGGAGGACACGGCCTCCCGGCACGGCCAGCTCCGGGTGGGCCAGGCCGCAAGCTTTGTCCAGAGCGATGATGAAGCCGCACTCCGCGAGTTGCTGGGGGGGCCCAAAGCGGCGCAGCTCGGCCTGGCCCGCCTTTCCCCCACGGTCCTCACGTCGTCGGCACCGCCCCGCGAACTCGCCGCCGCACTTCGGAGCCTGGGCCTGTCCCCTTCTGTGGACGGCGTCGAACCCGCCGCCCACGTCCGCCGGTCTTCCGTACCGCAGGAAAGCCTGCGTCCCGTCTATACCGCCCCGCGGATGGCGCCCGCGGCGGAGGAGGTTGACGCCCAGCTGGACGTCCTGCGGCGGCCGGGCCCCGCCGTCGGACACCACCCCGGTACCGCCGCCGGCGGCGAGGCAGCAACCCAGCTGGGGCTTGAGGCACTGCAACGGGCCATCCGGCTGAAGCAGCGGATCCACATGAACGTGGTGGACAATCTGGGGAATGCAAGCCTGGAAATTGTTGTTCCGCTTTCTGTGAGCGGGGGCCGGGTCCGCGTGTTCGATCCTGCCAAGGACACCGAGCGGGTCCTGTCCGTCCATCGCATCATCGACATTGAGGCCGCAGAGGAACTGCGCCAGTAAAGGATTCCCCGCGTGACCGACGGACCCCTGATCGTCCAAAGCGATAAAACCATCCTCCTCGAGGTGGACCATGAGCTGGCCACCGAGGCCCGGCACGCCATTGCGCCGTTCGCCGAGCTGGAGCGGGCGCCCGAGCACATGCACAGCTACCGGCTGACCCCGTTGGGGCTGTGGAACGCCCGGGCCGCCGGGCTGGATGCGGAGAAGGTGCTGGATGCGCTGCTCAAGTACTCGCGTTTCCCGGTTCCGCATTCGCTGCTGATCGACGTCGAGGAGACCATGTCCCGGTATGGACGCCTCCGCCTCGAAAAGGACCCGCGCCACGGACTGGTCATGCGGACCGATGACTACCCCGTGCTGGAGGAAGTGATCCGGGCCAAAAAGATCGCACCGCTGCTAGGTCCAAGGATCGACGGCGAGACGGTGGTGGTGCATGCCTCCCAGCGTGGGCAGCTCAAGCAGCTGCTGCTGAAACTCGGCTGGCCGGCGGAGGACCTGGCCGGTTACGTGGACGGCACGCCGCACCTGATCTCCCTCAACGAGGACGGGTGGAAACTGCGGCCCTACCAGCGCCTGGCCAGCGAAAACTTCTGGGCGGGCGGCAGCGGGGTGGTGGTGCTGCCCTGCGGCGCCGGCAAAACCCTGGTGGGGGCCGCGGCCATGGCCACCGGTTCCACCACCACACTGATCCTGGTCACCAACACCGTGGCCGCCCGGCAGTGGAAGGACGAACTGCTCAGGCGCACCTCCCTTACAGAGGAGGAAGTGGGCGAATACTCCGGCGCCCTGAAAGAGGTCCGGCCGGTGACCATCGCCACCTACCAGGTGCTCACCACCAAGCGCGGCGGCATCTACCCCCACCTGGAACTGGTGGACGGCCACGACTGGGGACTCATCATCTACGACGAGGTCCATCTCCTGCCCGCACCGATCTTCAGGATGACGGCCGACCTGCAGGCCCGCCGCCGCCTTGGGCTGACCGCCACCCTGGTCCGGGAGGACGGGCGCGAGGGCGAGGTGTTCAGCCTGATCGGACCCAAGCGGTATGACGCACCCTGGAAGGACATCGAGTCCCAGGGCTACATCGCGCCGGCCGACTGCGTGGAGGTCCGCGTCGACCTGCCAAAGGACGAACGCGTGGCCTACGCCATGGCCGACGACGCGGACAAATACCGGCTGTGCGCCACCTCCGAATCCAAGACACACGTGGTGGAGCAGCTGGTGGCGCTGCACGCCGGCGAGCAGCTGCTGGTGATAGGCCAGTACATTGACCAGCTGGACGATCTGGGCGAGCGGCTGCAGGCACCGGTGATCAAGGGCGATACCTCCGTCAAGGTACGGCAGAAGCTCTTTGACGCGTTCCGCGCCGGGGAGCTGCAGACCCTTGTGGTGTCCAAGGTGGCCAACTTCTCCATCGACCTGCCGGAGGCCTCGGTGGCCATCCAGGTCTCAGGCTCCTTCGGCTCGCGGCAGGAGGAGGCGCAAAGGCTGGGCCGGCTGCTGCGGCCTAAGAAGGACGGCAGGGCGGCCCGCTTCTACTCACTCGTGGCACGGGACACCCTGGACCAGGAGTTCGCTGCCAGGCGCCAACGGTTCCTGGCCGAGCAGGGGTATGCCTACCGGATCATGGACGCCAAGGACGTGCACGCCGCGGACTGACCCGCAGCGTGCACGCCGTTCACGTCACGCCCTCGGAACTGTCGCGCTCCATGGTGCCCGTTCTGGGATCGAACTGCGGGCGTTCGTAGGCCAGTTCCCCGCCGCTGCGGCCGCCGTAGGGACGGCCGTGGTCCGCAAATTCCTCCCGGAAGAAGGCCAGGCACCATTGCCCCATCTGGATCCTTGCCCCGGTCCGCAGGACGGATGGTCCCGTCCGGGAGACGCTGCCGCTGACGGGACCGTTCGGTACCAGGACGTATTCATCCTGCCCGTCGTGCCTGATTTCGGCGTGCAGCTCCGCCAGGCCCTCGAGCCGGACGTCCGCGCCTGCGCCGCTCCCTATCGTTGTAACGTCTGCCGTGAGGGCCACCTCCCGCGGAATCTGCCCGGTCCAGGTGGCGGCGTCCTGGACAAAGATCAGCCGCGGCCGGCCACCGCCCCTGGCGTAGTGGGTGGTGGTGATGCGGCGGGTGATCTTCCGCTGGACAGTGGGCACCAGCGGCAAGGGAGTCGACGGCGGCAGCAGCCGCATTCCTTTGGGCCTCCGCCTGCCCTGGCGGACCAACGGCAGCAGGGAGCCGAGTTTGCCGAGCTTGATGTGGGGGGAACGCGTGACCAGCCGCTGGGAGGCAGGGCTGGCCACGTTGCCCAGGCTGAGGATGTTTCCGCCGGGGCCGGCCACGGTGACGCTCACCCCCTTGCGGGCCAGCAGCTCCGCCAGCGGTTTGATCTCCTCCAGGGAGGGCAGCCCGCCGCCGGTCAACGGCGCCAGGCCTTCCAGGGACACTGTTACCTCGGAGCCGGCGGCCCTGGCGCTGCCCGAGGTGACGGCACCGGACTCGTCCGTGTAGGAGAAGTCCAGATCAACGTCCAGACGGTACTGGGGCATGTCCGTCAGCCGCGGTTCGCGTCCGACCCGGCGGCATCCCTGTCGCTGGTGGTGACGCGCAGGCTGCCGTTGAGCTTCCATGTGGCGCGCGGCGCGTCCGGGCCGATGTCGCGTGGAACTTCAATGGTCATATCGACGAACTGGTAGTTGATCGCAGCACCCTTGCCGGTGAGATAGGACCACATCTCCTCGGCAAGGTCTGCCCAATCCCGGATGCTGCGTTCGTATACAGCTGCGTTTTCAGAAGCACTCAGGTCAGTCATGATGGTCTATCCCCTTCGATGGGCCAGGAACTATCGGGTTACTACCGTTGTTGGCGCGGGACCACCAGGGACGGGACGAGGCGGCAGCCGGTGATCCGTTGGAACGCTGGTGCCGGGCTTGACCGCCTGGCAAGCATCACTGTATTCCCGGCCGCAGGGCGGGGGAAGATGCCGGACGCGGAACGTTCTTGCCGTGAATTGGGTTCCCTGGTGCGTAACAGCGGTCTGCGACGCACACTGGAAGCATGAGTCCACGAATCATTCCCGTCGTGCCCGGGCCCGGGCAGGAGTCGGTCTGGGACTATCCCCGGCCGCCGCGGATCGAACCCAGCACGGAACGCATACGCATCGTCCTTGGAGGCGAGGTGATCCTTGACACCACCGACTCGCTGCGCGTTCTTGAGACCAGCCATCCACCGGTGTACTACGTCCGGCAGTCAGCATTCGTCTCCGGCGCGCTGGAGCCTGCTGCCGGCAGCAGCTTCTGCGAGTTCAAGGGCGCGGCCAATTACCTGACGGTGCGCGGCGGGGGTAAGGAGGCGGACGGCGCTGCCTGGTCCTACCCCGAGCCGGCGTCCGGGTTTGAGGCGCTCGCCGGGCGGGTGGCCGTCTACGCCGGGAGGATGGATTTCTGCGAAGTTGACGGGGAACGGGTGCAGGCGCAGCCGGGCCGCTTCTATGGTGGCTGGATCACCAGCCGCGTGGTGGGTCCCTTCAAAGGCGAGCCGGGAACAATGGACTGGTAAGCCCAAGCGGGCCTTCATCATGCTCACAACGAATATCCAGACAACTCCCAGAGACTGGGAGCATGATGGGAACATGAACAAGAACGGTCCAGAAGCCAGGCTGCTCGTCGTCGACGATGAACCCAACATCCGCGAGCTCCTCTCCACGTCATTGCGGTTCGCCGGCTTTGAAGTGGTCTCCGCTGCCAACGGGCGCGATGCCCTCGCCGCGGCCGACACGCACGCCCCTGACCTGGCCGTGCTGGACGTCATGCTGCCTGACATGGACGGCTTCACCGTGACCCGCCGGCTCCGTGCCGCCGGGAAGCACTTCCCGGTCCTCTTCCTGACCGCGAAGGACGACACCGAGGACAAGGTCACCGGCCTCACCGTGGGCGGTGACGACTATGTCACCAAGCCCTTCAGCCTCGACGAAGTGGTGGCCCGGATCCGCGCCGTCCTGCGCCGGACGCAGCCCCTGCTGGACGACGATGCGGTGATCCGCGTTGACGACCTCGAACTCGACGACGACGCCCACGAGGTGCGGCGCGGGGGCACTGTCATCGAGCTCTCCCCCACGGAATTCAAGCTGCTGCGCTACCTCATGCTCAATCCCAACCGGGTGCTGTCCAAATCGCAGATCCTGGACCATGTGTGGGAGTACAACTTCAACGGCGACGCGTCCATCGTGGAGTCCTACATTTCCTACCTTCGGCGGAAAGTGGACATCGACCCGGAGGCGCCGGCCCTGATCCAGACCAAGCGCGGCGTGGGCTACGTGCTCCGGACGGCTGAAAAGCGCTGACCTTGCTGAAGCGGTGGAAGTCGGCCTCGCTCAGGTCGCAGCTGGTGGCCATGATCATGGCCCTGCTGATTGTGGCCCTGACGGTGACCGGAGCGGTCACACTGACGCTGCTGCACAGCTATCTACAGGGGCAGGTGGACGACAAGCTGAATGCCGCCGTCGACTCTGCCCGGAAACAGCGCTCGTTCACGCAGCTGCAGGCGCCCAGCTCCATTCCCACCGACTATTCGCTGATGCTCTTCGCCCCGGGTGAGCAGCCGTACACCTTCGGCGGCGATCCGGACGACCACCCGGACATCAGCGCCATCACCGTGGAGCAGGCGCAGGCACGCGGGCTGGTTCCCTTCCAGGTCCGTGGAACGGACGGGGAAAACTGGCGGGTGGTGGCAGTGACCGTCCAGAACGGCCAGACCACCGCCGTGGTGGTCATCGGCCTCCCCCTGGAGAGCGTCGACGATGTCCTCAAGCACGCCACCCTGGTGGTCACCGGGGTGGGCCTGTTGACGCTGCTGCTGGCCTCGCTTATTGCCAGCTGGACCGTGTCGAGGTCCTTCCGGCCGCTGGCCCGTGTGGAGAAGACTGCGGCAGCGATTGCCGCCGGTGACCTCTCCCGCCGTGTGGAGGTGGAGAACCCTGCCACCGAGCTGGGCCGGTTGAGCAGCTCGCTGAACGCCATGCTGGCGCACATCGAGACCGCGTTCGCTGCACGGACCGCCTCAGAGGCACGGATGCGCCGCTTCGCCGCCGACGCGTCCCACGAACTGCGCACTCCCCTGGTCACCATCCGCGGGTTCTCCGAACTGTACCGCCACGGCGCCCTGGCGACGGACGAAGACGTGGCCACCGCCATGGGCCGGATCGAAAGCGAAGCCAAGCGCATGGGTTCGATGGTTGAGGACCTGCTCCTGCTGGCACGCCTCGACGAACAGCGGCCGCTGCAGCAGAAGCCCGTGGACCTGCAACTGATTGCGCACGACGCCGTGGTTGACACCCAGGCCAGCGACCGGTCCCGGCTGATCACGCTCACCGGACTCGACGGCGGACCGGCGGCACCGGCCCCGGTCCTTGGGGATGAGGCCAAGCTGCGCCAGGTGGTGGGCAACCTCGTGGGCAATGCCCTGCGCTATACCCCGGAGGGCAGCCCCATCGAAGTCGCCGTCGGGGTCCGCGGGACCGACGGCGAAGAACGTTCCATCATCGAAGTCCGGGACCATGGGCCGGGTATCTCGGAAGAGGACGCAGCCAAGGTCTTTGAACGCTTTTACCGGGCTGACACGTCCCGGACCAGGGAGACGGGCGGCAGCGGCCTCGGGCTCGCCATCGTGGCGGCCATCGTGGGGTCGCACGGCGGTTCGGTAAGGGTGGAAAAGACCGACGGCGGCGGCGCCACGCTGGTGGTGAGCCTTCCGCGGCGAGAGGATTCCGCCCGCACTGGCGGCGTGGACGGGCAGGAAACCACCGCCCGCAGTGCCGCAGGGGCCAAGGGCAGCGACGGGTCGGTTATCCACATATAGTCCTCCGGCCATGGCTGCCGCCCGGTTCTGCTCCATAGGCTCGTCCCAGCAGCCCGGATCCGCCGGGCGCGGGGGCGCTCCGCCCGCCGTATCGAAAGGCACAGCCATGAGCATTATTTCCGTCGACACCGAATTACTGCAGCTGAAGTCCGCGAACGTCCAGGCCACCGTGGACCGGATCAGCGCGGACGTGCACGCAATGAAGCGTGGCCTCGACGAACTGCAGGGATCATGGCGCGGTGCAGCGGCCACCAACTTCCAGGCGCTCATCACCGAATGGACCATCACCCAGGGCCGGGTGGAGGCGTCGCTGGCGTCCATCAACGCGGCCCTGGCCTCTGCAGCGGCCACGTATGCCCAGGCGGAGCAGGGAAACACGCAGCGGTTCAGCTGACGCCCGTGTGAGCTGAACGGTTCGCCTACGCTTCCGGCGTTCCCTGATGGAACCGCAGCCGCCACCGGCCGCCGTCGAGGACCCACAGGGAGCTGCGCAGCGTGGTGCCTGAGCGGGCGAAACTGCGGTAGGTCAGCAGGACCGCGCTGGTGCCGATGCGGTCAGCGCCCAGGATTTCGATATCGGTCCGTTCACCGGGATCCTCTTCGAGGGCCATCATCATGGCGTCCCGGGTCCAGACCCTTCCCGAGCTGCCAATCTCCATGAAGTCCGGGTGCAGCAGGACAGCCGTCCGGCCGATATCCCCCCGCACCAGTGGGCCCAGCAGCTCACGTTCGAGCTCTTCGACCAGCGCCTCAGGCGGGATGGCGCCGGCCTGTTGCGTTGCCTCGGCCATGTCAAGGGCGTCTGTGTCCAGTTCGCTGAACAGGTCAAGTTCATCGAAGGCCGGGAGCGGTTCAGGGGTGGCGCGCGGCCTGCCGGCGCCCGCGGCCGGTGCGCCGCCGCCGGCCCCTGGTACCGGGCGCCCAGGAGCAGCGGTCGGGATGTCCAGGGTGGCGGGCGGGAAGCCAATACCGGAGGGCTGCCCGTCGGCCGCATGTCCGGAGCCGGATGGGGTCGCAGCAGGTTGGTGTGCGGCTTCGTGGTGTGCAGCTGCGTGGTGCGCGCCAGGGTGGCGTCCGCCGGGGAACCCGGGCCCGGACCTTGCTGCCACGCCCTGCTGGTACGCCGTTGCCGCGGCCCTGGCCCGTTCGTCCGCAGCCTCGTTCAGCTCATGGCCGGCGTGGCCCTTGACCCACTCAAATGTGTAAACCCGGCCGGCCAGCTCGCGGTCGAGTTCCTTCAACAGTTCCACGTTCAGGACGGGTTTTCCGTCTGCCTTGCGCCAGCCCTTGCGCTTCCAGCCCGGCATCCATTTGGTAATTGAGTTGATCACGTACTGGCTGTCGCAAAGGATGCGCAGGTCCTCACCGGGCAGGTGGGCGGTGGCGCGCAGGAGGTCAAGGACAGCCATCAGCTCACCCTGGTTGTTGGTCCCGTGCGGCCAGCCCCCGGCCCGCCAGCAATCGTCATTCACATACCAGGCCCAGCCAGCCGGACCGGGATTTCCCAAGGCCGAACCATCAGCCGCTGCAGTAATCGTCACCAAACCATCCTGCCAGAAGCCACCGACATTGGACCGACGCCACAGCATCCCAGCCTGGGCGAGCTGCCGCACCCCTTCCGGCGCCCCGGCAGCGGGCTGTGCGAATGGTCGTAAGCGCAACTTTGACGGCCGAAGCGACAGGGGTTGGGAAAACGCTTACCGAAACTTCTTGACGTGAGCATGCCGGGCGCGACACAATCACTTCATCACTCGAGAAAACGGTTTCTGATCTTCGCCGGTCCGCGCATCACGGCGACCCCGGCGCACAAGGAGCCCATCCGGAAGGAACATCAATGACGATTCCAGTCGTAAGCCGGCGCCGCTTCCAGCTGGGCGCGGCCGCGCTGGCCCTCTCCATCCTGGCCACCGGCTGCGGGGCCCCCGGCGGTTCAGGCGACAACGGCCAGGTGACCTTGCGGTTCGCCTGGTGGGGCAATGAATACCTGAACGCACAGACAAACAAGGTCATCGCGGCCTTTGAGGCATCGCACCCGAACATCAAGATCAAAGCGGAGCCGGGAGAATGGTCCAGCTACTGGGACAAGCTGGCAACGAAGACCGCCGCCAACGATGCGCCCGACGTCATCCAGATGGACCAGAAATACATCGCCGAATACGGCGGCCGCGGGGCGCTGATGGACCTGTCCAGGCAAAACGGCATCGATACCTCAAAACTGGACAAGGAAGCGCTTGCGTCGGGCCAGTACGGGGGCGCCCAGTACGGGCTGAGCACAGGCCGGAACGCCTACGTCATCATGGCCAACACGAAAGTGTTCCAGGCAGCGGGAGTGCCCGTGCCGGACGACAAGACCTGGACGTGGAAAGACTTCGTGGACACGGCGGCGAAGATCAGCGCAGCAGGTGACGGGAAGAGTTACGGGGCCGCTTATGGCAGCAACGAAGCCGACCTGATCATCTGGCTGCGCCAGCACGGCGAGAATCTGTACTCAGGGGACGGCAAGCTCGACTTTGAAGCCGCGACTGCAGCGTCCTTCTGGGAACGGATCAAGGAACAGCGCGACTCCAAGGCCAGCCCGGCGGCCACCGTGGCAACCGAGGATGCAGGGGCAGGACTGGAGGAAAGCCTGTTCGGAACAAACCGGGTGGCCATGGCCTGGTGGTGGACCAACCAGCTTGGTTCCCTTGAAGCCACCACCGGCAGCAGCATAAAGATACTGCGGGCCCCCAGCGTCGACGGCGCCTCGGCCGGCAATGGCATGTACTACAAGCCCACCATGTTCTGGTCTGCATCCTCCCGTTCGAAGCATTCCCAGCAGGCCGCGGAGTTCATCAACTACCTCACCAACAGTCCGGAGGCGGGTGCCATCCTGATGACCGACAGGGGCGTCCCCACCAATCCGGACATCGTTTCGGGCATCACCCCGCAGCTTAAGCCGGCTGACACCACCGTGGTTGGATTCCTGAAGGACATAGCCCCGGACATCAAGGACGCACCGCCTGTCCCGCCCGTGGGTGCAGGGAGCGTCCAGAACGTCATCAGGAGGTACACGGATGAAGTGCTGTACGACCGGATGACCCCGCAGGCCGCGGCGGAAGCCTTCAAGAAGGAAGTCCAGGGGATGCTGGATTCGGCCCGGAAGTAACTCCCCTCCCACAGCTCCTTGTCCGGGCGGCCAAGCCGGCACAGGCCGCATCCGTGGCCGGGAACAAAACCTCCGGCACAAAAGTGCGGCCCCCTCGCAAACGAGGGGGCCGCACTTTGCGGTTGGCGGGAGAGGTCCCGGCAGGAGGGCTTAGAAGCCGCCCATGCCTCCCATGCCGCCCATGTCGTCTCCGCCTGCGGGGGCGGCGTTCTTCTCCGGCTTGTCAGCCACCACTGCTTCGGTGGTGAGGAACAGGCCAGCGATGGAAGCCGCGTTCTGCAGGGCAGAGCGGGTTACCTTGACGGGGTCGTTGACGCCGGCAGCCAGCAGGTCGACGTATTCGCCGGTGGCTGCGTTCAGGCCGTGGCCTGCGGGCAGGCCGCGGACCTTGTCCACCACGACGCCCGGCTCGAGGCCGGCGTTGAAGGCGATCTGCTTCAGCGGGGCGTCGATGGCAACGCGGACGATGTTGGCGCCGGTTGCTTCGTCGCCGGAGAGCTGCAGGTTGGCGAATGCCTTGGCACCGGCCTGGATGAGGGCCACGCCGCCACCGGCCACGATGCCTTCTTCAACTGCAGCCTTGGCGTTGCGGACTGCGTCCTCGATGCGGTGCTTGCGCTCCTTGAGCTCAACCTCGGTGGCGGCACCGGCCTTGATGACTGCAACGCCGCCGGCCAGCTTGGCCAGCCGCTCCTGCAGCTTCTCGCGGTCGTAGTCGGAGTCCGAATTCTCAATCTCGGCGCGGATCTGGGAAACGCGGCCGGCGATCTGGTCGGCGTCGCCGGCACCTTCAACGATGGTGGTCTCGTCCTTGGTGACAACAACCTTGCGGGCCTGGCCCAGGAGTTCCAGGCCGGCGTTCTCCAGCTTGAGTCCAACCTCTTCGGAGATGACCTGGCCGCCGGTGAGGACGGCGATGTCGGCCAGCTGGGCCTTGCGGCGGTCGCCGAAGCCCGGAGCCTTGACGGCGACAGACTTGAAGGTGCCACGGATCTTGTTGACGATCAGGGTGGCCAGGGCCTCGCCCTCGATGTCCTCGGCAATGATCAGCAGCGGCTTGTTGGACTGCATGACCTTTTCCAGGACAGCAACCAGTTCCTTGACGTTGGAGATCTTGGAGTTGACGATCAGGATGTACGGATCCTCAAGGACCGTTTCCTGGCGCTCGGCGTCCGTGACGAAGTAGGCGGAGATGTAGCCCTTGTCGAAGCGCATGCCTTCGGTGAGCTCGAGCTCCAGGCCGAAGGTGTTGGACTCCTCGACCGTGATAACGCCTTCCTTGCCCACCTTGTCCAGGGCTTCGGCGATGAGGGCACCGATTTCGTCGTCACCGGCGGAGATGGAGGCGGTGGCCGCGATCTCTTCCTTGGTTTCGATTTCCTTGGCGGAAGCCAGGAGTTCGCGGGTGACAGCCTCGACGGCCTTCTCGATGCCGCGCTTGAGGGACAGCGGGTCGGCGCCGGCGGCAACGTTGCGCAGGCCTTCCTTGACCAGGGCCTGTGCCAGGACGGTGGCCGTGGTGGTGCCGTCGCCGGCAACATCGTCGGTCTTCTTGGCAACTTCCTTGACCAGCTCAGCGCCGATCTTCTCGTAAGGATCGTCCAGCTCGATCTCCTTGGCGATGGAAACACCATCGTTGGTGATCGTGGGGGCGCCCCACTTCTTTTCGAGGACGACGTTGCGTCCACGCGGGCCGAGGGTGACCTTAACGGCGTCGGCGAGGGTGTTCAGGCCACGCTCAAGGCCGCGGCGTGCCTCTTCATCAAATGCAATGATCTTGGCCATAACGGCAGTAGTCCTTTCGGGACAGTCGTTAAGAATGAACCTTCGCTGCAGTGCCCGCGACGGACGATCCTTTGACGGCGGCCTCTGTATGCCTCCGGGAGGGGATCTCACTGAAGTGAGGTGTTTCTTTCGCTCCTCGTCCGGTGCCCCGCGCCGCCGGCCGGAACCAGGCTTTGCTTTAGCAGTCGGTACGTCAGAGTGCTAACTCAATAATTAGCACTCCCCAGGTGAGAGTGCAAGCGAAAAGACGCCGGACGGGCGGGTAGGGGCAGCGGCTTCGCCCAGGGCGATCAGCTTGAATGTCCGGCCGTCTCCCGGCCGGTGGGGGTGGGGTTGTTCTCGGGGCCGTAGGTGAATACGGAGAAAACGGCGGTGGTGATATCTCCGTTGGCGTCGAAGGCAACCGGTCCTGACTCGCCGTCGTAATTGATGTCCGGATTGGCAGCAAGGCCGCCCAGGCACTCCTTGTACGTCAGGCACGGGGCGGGCGGGGCCGTTGCCCCCGGGGCAGGCGTCCCTGCGGAGGGCATCCCCTGGGATGTGGTCCTGCCTGATGCGGCGCCACCCGAAACCGGAACCAGGTTGGCGGCGATGGAGCGTCCGGCATCGTCCTGGGCCCTTGCCGCCGCCAGGGCCGCCAGGGTCACGGCATCGTAGGTTTCAGCAGCATACGAGACGTCCTTCAGGGAAGGATCAACGGCCAGGAGCTTTCCCTGGAAGGCGGCGGTGGGCAGTTGGCCCGGGACGACGGCGCGGGCGCCGTCCAGGGCCCGGGAGGCGAGCCCTGATCCGTAGCGGGCAAAGGCGCCATCGCTGAGGAGAACTTTTGAACCCCTGAGGCCGGAGTTGTTCAGCTCGGCCAACGCGCCCTGCGCCCCTTCCCGGGCAACCAGGACCACGGCGTCAGGGCTGGCCTTGGCTGCGGAGCGTGCGGCTTCGGCGGCGGCGCCGGGCTTGAAGGCGGCTCCGGGCAGGACCGTCAGGCCGGACTGTTGCGCGGCTTTCGTGACGGCAGCCGACAGGTCCTTGCCGTAGGCACCTTCCTGGTACACCACGGTGATGCTGGCGGCCCCGGCGTCCTTGGCGAGTTTGGCCAGCACAGGACCTTGCGCGACGTCGGCCGCGGCCGTGCGGAAGTAGTAGCCTCCGCTGGCGATCC
Source organism: Arthrobacter sp. Soil761 (assembly GCF_001428325.1). Lineage (NCBI taxonomy): Bacteria > Bacillati > Actinomycetota > Actinomycetes > Micrococcales > Micrococcaceae > Arthrobacter > Arthrobacter sp. Soil761. Next base: position 102,757 of record NZ_LMSF01000005.1, read on the forward strand.
CGGAGAGGGCGGCAGCGGTGTTGGCCGGCGAGATGAGGGGTATGCGTGCGTGGGACAGGATGTCCACGGCGGCGGCCGCGTGGCTGGAATCGGTGGGTCCAATGACCACGTCCGCCTTGGCGGCCACCAGGTCCTTGGCCTGGCCTGCGGCTTCCTGGTCCGGATGCGCCGGCAGCAGCTCCACCGGCCGGCCTTTGTGTCCGCCGGCGGCGTTGATTTCCTGGACGGCCAGCTTGGCGGCCGCCAGCTGGGGCGCATTAAGGAAGGCATTGCCGCCGGTGTTGTCCAGGATCAGGCCCACCCGGAGGACGCCATCGCCGGAGGCTTCGACCGGGTCCACCCTGGCGTTGCCGCCGGCGCCCGAACATGCTGTGACCGCGAGGACTGCCCCCAGGGAAACGGCCAGCGCCGCTCGGCCGCGGACCGGGAAACGGTAAAACGGCATCACTGGGCGGGCCGGACGTTTTCTGCCTGGGGACCTTTTTCGCCCTCCCCGACTTCCAGCTGCACCCTCTGCCCCTCATCCAGTGCGCGGTAGCCCTCCCCCTGGATCGCGGACCAGTGGACAAAAACGTCATCACCGGAGCCGTCAACGGTGATGAAGCCATAGCCCTTTTCAGCGTTGAACCATTTGACGGTTCCCAGTGCCATGATGAACAACTCTTTCCGTTGGGGTTATGCAGCCGTGGGCGGAGCGGGTGCGGCTAGCGGTATCCGGGGCCAAGCACCACCACGAGCGGCACCTGGAATTCGGTGCTGTTCACCACGGTGGGGATGTTGAGCAGCCCGGCAAGCGCCTGTGCGTTTGCCAGTTGCTGGGGGCCGGAGTAGAAGATCACGGAGGATTTCTGCGGGGCGCCGGACCAGTTGCCTACCTGGCCGAGGCGCCATCCGTCCGCCTGGACGGTTCCGGCCACCCGGCTGGCCAGCCCTGCCGTGCCTGCCGCGTTGTAAACCGCCACTGCCTGCGTCCTGTCGACGGCTGCCTCCCGGGTGGCGGAAGGTGTGGCCTGGGGCTCCGGGTCACTGCTTTGGGTTGGTTCAGACGAAGCAGACGGAGACGGCGAAGCAGGAGGCGCGGATGCCTGCGTGGCCGATGGAGTGGTTCCGGTTCCGGCCAGCGGAGCTGACTCCACGCTCGCCGATGCCTGGCTCGCGGTGGCGCTGAATCCCAGCTTGGGAAGGATCAGGAAGGACACCAGCCCTATGGCAAGGGCCGCCATCCCCACTACCAGGATGGGCCACAGCCGCACCCGGGACGGGGCCGAGGCCGTCCGGTGGACACCTTGTCGCGACGCGGCCTCCGGGACCTTGTCGAATTCATCGCGGGCGTATCTGGTCATGGTGGAAGGACATCCTTGTTGATTGCGGCTGTTGTCCCGGCCTGGGGGTTGTTAAGCGTCGGATCCCAGGCGCCGGGCAGTGCGCGCACGGTGGCGCGACGTACGTAGTCTACGCAATCTCTTCACCAGCATGGGATCGTGTGCCAGCGCATCCTCGCGGTCGATCAGTGCGTTCAGGAGCTGGTAGTAATGGGTCGCGGAGAGGTCAAAGAGGTCGCGGATGGCCTGCTCCTTGGCCCCTGCGTACTTCCACCATTGCCGTTCCAGGGCCAGCATCTGCTGTTCGCGCTCGGAGAGGGAGGACTCACGGAGGGTGAAATCCGCCAAAAGGGACTTCCGTGGATCCTGCTCCGGCAGGTGTTCCCGGGCCGGTTCCGCCACGGCACACTCCTTCGCTGGTTACGGTAAATGTCTTACCCCCATGCTACCGGTCGAATAACACGGGTGTCATTCGCGCCCCGCGCCTGCACCGGCCCGGTGCCGCGGGCGGGCGTCCCCCGATGGCCTGCAAGAATGGAACGATGTTTGAATCGGATGCGCTGTTCGAGCTGCAGCAGGACCCGGCGGACGGCACCCGCTTCGCTGACCTGGCTGACCTGCCCCTGGCGGAGCTCATGGCGCCGGACTGGGCCGCGGCCCTGCAGGGAGTGGAGGGCAAGCTCCGGTCGGTCCTGGCCTTCCTGGCTGCCGAAGAGGCGGCCGGGCACCAACTCCTGCCGCCGCCGTCGAACGTCCTGCGCGCCTTCCGCCAGCCGCTCGCCGGCGTCAAGGTCCTCATCGTGGGCCAGGACCCCTACCCCACCCCGGGGCACGCAGTCGGGCTGTCGTTTTCCGTCGATGCCCGCACGCGCCCCCTCCCCCGCAGCCTGGTGAACATCTACCGCGAACTCGAATCGGACCTCGGCATTCCGCCGCGCGTCCATGGCGACCTGTCGGCATGGACGGAGCAGGGCGTGCTGCTCCTGAACCGGGTACTCACGGTCAGGGCAGGATCTGCTGGGTCCCACCGAGGCAAAGGCTGGGAGGACATTACGACGGCGGCCGTCACCGCCCTGGCATGCCGCCGGGCCGCGGATGGGTCCAGGATGCCTTTGGTGGCGGTGTTGTGGGGCAAGGAGGCGGAGGGCCTCCAGCCGCTGCTGGCAGGCGCCCCCGCCGTCATCAGCCCGCACCCCAGCCCGCTGTCCGCCTCCCGCGGGTTCTTTGGCTCCAGGCCATTCAGCCGGGTGAACCAACTGTTGCGCGAACAGGGTGCAACGGCCGTAACCTGGGAACTCCCGCCGTCGCCCTAGCTTAGGCTTGCCTTATGAGCACCGTCCCCGCCGCCACCAGCGCCACGAAGAAGAGCCGCCCCCAGGTCACCCTGACCGTGCTGCGCAAGGAACAGCTGTCCCCGCACATGGTCCGGATCGTGGCCGGCGGGGAGGGCTTCAGCGACTTCGCCAACAACGGCTTCGTGGACCGGTACGTGAAGATCGTTTTCCCGCAGCCCGGGGTTGACTACCCCTCCCCGCTGGACCTGTGGGCCGTCCGGGAAACCATGCCGCGCGAGCAGTGGCCGTTCACCCGCACCTATACGCTGCGCTGGGTGGATCCGGAGGCGAGCGAACTCGCCATCGACTTCGTGGTCCACGGCGACGAGGGCCTGGCGGGTCCATGGGCGGCAGGGGCACAGCCGGGCGAGACACTGACCTTCACCGGACCCGGCGGCGCCTACAACCCCAACCCCGAGGCCGACTGGTACCTGTTCGCCGGTGATGAGGCAGCGCTTCCTGCCATCGCCGCATGCATCGAGGCCCTGCCCGCGGAGGCAACCGGGCTTGCCTTCCTGGAGGTAGGTTCCGAGGCCGACATCCAGTCCGTTTCCGCCCCTGCCGGGCTGGAGATTACCTGGCTGGCCCGCAACGGCACACCGGCAGGTGCCAGCGACCTGCTGGTCAGGGCGGTGGCGGAGGCCGAATGGCCCACCGGCACCGTGGATGTGTTTGCACATGGCGAACGCGGCTATATGAAGGCCCTCCGCGAAATCTTCTTCAAGCAGCGCGGCCTGGACCGCCGGCAGGTGTCCCTCTCCGGTTACTGGGCGCAGGGCCGCGTGGAGGACGTGTTCCAGGCCGAGAAAAAGCTCCCGGTCGGCCAGATCTAGCGGCGGCGCGCCCGGCGCCGCTCGTTGCTTGCCAGGCTGCGGGTCAGGGGCCGGGCCAGCACGTCGCCCAGGACGATCCCGCCGGCCGTTCCCAGCACGATGGCACCGGCGCTGAGCATTCCTCCGGCGCCGGCCAGGATCTCGGACTCCTCAACGGTGAGGACGTACATGGACCGGAATATCGTGAGGCCGGGCAGCAGGATCAGGGCTGCGGGAACTGCCACCACCAGCTGCGGCGCACCCATCCGCAGCGCCACCACCCGTGCCAGCAGGCCAATGACGACGGCGGCCATGGCAGGGGCGAAACGGTCCCCGATGCCCAGCAGGCCGCAGCCCAGCAGCACCAGGTAGCCCGCCACGCCTACGGCTGCGGTTGGCAGCAGGAGCTTCCAGGTGGTCTGTTCCGTAATGCCGATGGCCATCACGGCGGCGGCTACGAAGATGATGAGGACCCACAGATCGTAGGCGGGCGGGAAGGTCTGGGTGACGTCGATGCGCTGCAGCCCGGTCAGCTCCCCCACCACGAAGGCAACAGCGATCCCTGCCACGATGGCGCCGAACGTCAGCAGCGTGGACAGGAACCGTCCGGCCGCCGTCACCGGGAAGCCGTTGATGGCATCCTGCACGGAGGACACCAGGCGCCCGGTGGGAAGGAGCAGCAGGATGCCGCCCACCACCACGATGGACGGCGATGCGGTGAGCCCGAACTGCCAGAGCAGCAGCGCCAGCATGGTGACCACAAAAGAGCAGCTGGCGGTGATGAAGAAGTCCGGTACGCGCCAGCGTCCCAGCTGCCGGGCCAGCAGGCTGATGCCGATATTGGCCACGAACGCAACTGCCGAGGACACCGGACCGCCGCCCAGCACGCCAACGAACACGGCGGCGAAGATGCCGAAGGCGGCCGTGACCATCCAGCGCGGATAGGGTTTCGGGCTGGTGATGGCCTCGTTCAGCCGGCGGATCGCCTCATCCCGGCCCACGCCGCCGGCCACGATGTCCGTGACCAGCTGGTGCACCTTGGCCAGGCCCGCATAGTTGTTGGTCCAGGAGCGCACCACGCGCAGCAGGGCGATCGGCGTCTGGTCCTTGGGTGCGTAGTTGATACCCACGGACTGGTTGGTGATGTCCACCTCGATGTTTTTCAGCCCCAGGGCCGCGGTGACGGCAATGATGCTGGTTTCCACTTCCAGGGCGCCGGCGCCATACCGGAACATGGTCTCCGCCAGGTGCAGGGCGAAATCCAGGGTCTTCCGGGCGGAGGTGTCCACGCCACCCACCTGGATGGTGGGGTTGGCGTAGGGACTCCCCGCCAGCCGGTCCACGATGCTCAACGGGGCGGTTGGTGGATTCTCGCCCTGCACCAGGCGGCGCAGCATCCTCTTGGCGGCAGCGTCCTGCCGAAGCTGCGCAGGGGTCAGCGGTTCAGTCTTGGGCAGGCCGTCAGTCTTTGGCCTGTGCCCTGGCCGTTCGTGCCGTTCGGTCATGCCCGCTTCCTCCCTGTACGCGGTTTATGGACGGTCAGGCTGCACGCTTCAGCGGCAACTTGCCCAGCAGCGTGCGGGCGGCGGCCGCAGCGGACCTGGCGAGCCTGTTGGCATGGAAGACGGCGGGCCGCACCGGCACGACGAAGTCTCCCACCAGCTGGACCACTTCGCCGCCAAAGCCCTTCTTGAATTCGTAGCCGCCGTGGCCTTCCTCGTCCTGGCCGGAGATGCCGAAGGTGCCGTAGAAGTTGTACCGCGGGTATCCCTTCTCGAGGGCATGCAGCATCATTCCCCAGTACAGGGAGGTTGCGCCGTTGAAGTAGATGTAGTCCTGGACGGTGCCGCCGATGACGCACACCACCTCATCGCCGTAGCAAACGAAGTGGATGGCTGCCACGGTGGCCGTCCCCACGGAGTCGGGGAACCTTTCGATGTCCTTCAGGCTCCGCTCGTAGCTGTCCACCAGGTCCTGTACCACTTTGAGCCGGTTGGCCTTCTTTTTGCTGCCGGTCTCCTCCACCTCACGGCGGAGATCTGCTGCGGTGGCTGACTCCGTTGCCAGGCGCTCAGTGATGGATTTCCGGTAGGCCGGGATGTCGATCTTCGCCATCATCAGCTTGGTGAATTCCGGGGTGGTGGTCCGGAGCAGGTGTTCGTAGTAGGCGCGTTCGCGGTAGACGAATCCTTTTTCGTCACCGGCCCGGCTCAGGGCCCCGTAGAAGTCGTCCAGGGTGTCCAGGGTGGCCTGTTCCAGGAAGACGCCGTTCTTTTCCGCTTTGCGGATGGCTTTGCGCGTCCGGTAGCTGGTGCTCATGATCAGTTCTTCGGCGTCCTGGATGCCCACCAGGTTCTTGATGAACATCCAGTTGACGTTGACGAAGTTCATGTCCAGGCCCTGGTGCTTGAACCCCAGCCGTTCCAGGTCGGCCACCAGGGGCCGGTTGTCCTCGACGTCGGGGTGCTCGGCGCCGTCGGCGTCCCGGGCGATGTACCTGACGTTCGGCGAGATCCGCAGTTCAGCGGCTTTGCGGCCTGCCGCGTGCTTGCGGAGAAGCTCGACGACGGCGCCCACCAGGTTCCGGTCCGTGTAGTCCATAAGGGGGCCCTTGGCGCATTCACAGACGGTGTAGCCGAGGCGGTTTGTGGTGTAGTTGAGCTTTCCTGCCGCCACGAGTTCCCCGTTGCGCCGGACTCCGAAGAGTTCCACCTGCTGGCCGCGTGCTCGCTGGAAACGGGCAAAATCAATGGACTGCAGGAAACTGTTCTGCGGGTGCTTCAGGGCGAAGGCCTCAAAGTCGGCGTCGCTGAGGTTGGCGTATTCAAGCCCGGTAGCGGCGGAAACTGGATTCAAGGGGTGACCTTCTTCTGGACTCTTCGCGGCCTGGTGGGCGCGCGATGGGCGGGCGGTGTTCGGGGCGGCCGGCACGCGGGCGTGCTGGCCCGGCGGGGGTCGCGGGAGCTTTGCGGGTCTGGCGGCTGCAGGTCAGTAGAACTGCTGGCCGGTCCGTGCTGTTTCAATCCGGCGGAAGATCTTTTCGCCGCCTTTGACCCAAAGCCGGTGCCGCAGCGGGGACAGGACGTAGTCGTGGCAGCCCACGAAGTCGGTCACTGTCTTGGTGAAGCTGGTCTTGAACATGCCCATTCCGTAAAGGTTGTGGGTCTTGTCCTTGATGCGCGCAGCTGGAGGCGTGCCGCAGAAGTCGTACTCGGTGCAGCCGAGTTCCTGCATCCGGCGGATGGCCGCCCACTGGACCAGGTGCGAGTCACCGTACTGTTTGCGGTTCTGGGTGGAACCGCCGTCCTTGTAGGTTGCCTTGGCACCGTAGTTGATGACGAATGCGCCCACGCTGGGCTTTCCGTCCTCGTAGGTGAAGAAGAAGTTGCCCTGGCCGCGGTTGCTGAACTCATCCCAGAACTGTGCGTAGTAATCGTAGCTGCGCAGGGGCATGGATCCCTTGGCGCTGACGGTGTTGACCATCAGGTCGTACAGGGCGCGGTAGGTTTCAGGTCCGGGTTCCTGCCGGACCACCTGGCAGCCTTCGCGTTCGGCACGCCGGATGGCATTGCGGGCGCGCGAGGAGATGGCTTTGAATACTGCCTCTTCGGAGCCGGAGATATCCAGCAGGGCGGTGGAGTCGTTGGACTGGATATTGGGCGCTTTCACCAGGTTGGCCGCGCGCAGTTCCTTCTGCACCTCGTCGGAGTCGATAATGTCCGGTTCCACTTTGATGGTGAAGACATTCAGCTTCCTGCCGCGGACAAACGCGGCAACGGATTCAAGGACGGGGCCGAGGTCCGCTGCATCGGCCAGGTCGGGGCCCTTGATCAGATACCACAACCGTCCCAGGACGGGGAAGCTCTTCTCCAGCACCAGGTTGTAGCTGGAGTTTCCGGGGCTTTCCAGCACCAGGAACCGGACTTTCCAGCCGCTTCCGTTCTTGACCGATGCATAGGCGGCGGACTGCAGCATATTGCCGCCGTTCGGATTGGCCGTGACGTGCTTGTCCCAGTTTTCAATTTCCTCGGCGGTGGCAAAACGTGCGGTGAATTGTCGCAAGGGGGCCTTGTCCAATCGGGTCTGTGCGCGGTTTCGGTAGTTCTGGGTGCGTGCGGACATGCAGCCTCAAGTCTAAAGCCTGATGTGCTTACGGCTTTTCGCCGCCTTGCAGGGCATGCGGGCCAGCGGGGTTCAGGATGCCCGCTTGACGCCGCTGTTGGCGGTCAACAAGGGTGTAGGCATGAGGCCGGATGGGGAAGAGACTACAGCCCGCACGGGGAGCGACGGACAGCCCTACAGCGCCGGGGTGCAGGTGGCCGCGCTTATCGGATTCCTGGTGGCGTCACTGTTGGTGGCGGCGCTGGGCGGCCTGGCCTCGGCGGCCAATGTCTCCGGCTGGTACGCCACCGCTGACAAGGCGCCCTGGTCCCCGCCCAACGGCGTGTTTGGTCCCGTCTGGACCGTCCTCTATGCGGCAATGGCTGTCGCAGCGTGGCTGGTCTGGCGCCGGCGGACCAGCAGGACACGTCCGGCAATGGCCGCCTACGCCGTCCAGCTGGTCCTCAATCTTGCCTGGACCCCCGCGTTTTTCGCCCTTTACCCCGCCCTTGGCACGCCGGCCCTGTGGCTGGGGCTGGCCATCATCCTTGCCCTGATCGCCGCCGTCGCAGTAACCGTTGTGTATTTTGGTCCCATCAGCCGCACGGCCGGGCTGCTCCTGCTGCCCTACGTGTCATGGCTGGTGTTTGCGGCCAGCCTGAACTGGTGGGCCGCGGCGCATAACTAAGCGATGGTCTCCGCGTGGCCTGTGGCGTCGCGTTGCCAGGTGGGGATCAGCATTCGACGACGTTGACGGCGAGGCCGCCCATGGCGGTTTCTTTGTATTTGGAGGACATGTCCTTGCCGGTTTCGCGCATGGTGATGATGACTTCGGTCAGCATTCGACGACGTTGACGGCGAGGCCGCCCATGGCGGTTTCTTTGTATTTGGAGGACATGTCCTTGCCGGTTTCGCGCATGGTGATGATGACTTCGTCCAAGGACACGCGGTGGGTGCCGTCGCCCCAGAGCGCCATTTTCGCGGCGTTGATCGCTTTCGCGGCCGCGATCGCGTTCCGTTCGATGCAGGGGACCTGSACCAGCCCGCCGATCGGGTCRCAGGTCAGGCCCAGGTTGTGTTCCATCGCGATTTCCGCGGCGTTCTCCACCTGCGCCGGGGTCCCGCCCATGACCTCGGCCAGGCCCGCGGCCGCCATCGAGGACGCCGACCCCACCTCGCCCTGGCAGCCGACCTCGGCCCCGGAGATCGAGGCCTGTTCCTTGTACAGCACCCCCACCGCGCCCGCGGCCAGCAGGAACCGCACCACCACAGCGTCCCGGTCCTCCTGGGTGGCCTTGTCCATGCCCGGGGCGAAATGCAGGGCGTAGAACAGCACCGCGGGGATGATCCCGGCCGCCCCGTTCGTCGGGGCGGTGACCACCCGCCCGCCGGAGGCGTTCTCCTCRTTCACCGCCAACGCCACCAAATTAACCCACTCCTGCCAATACCTGGCATCGAACGGGCCCGCGTCCCACGCCGCATCCGTCTCCTCGACCGGGGCGCCCGCGGATTCCTTCTTCAACCGGTCGTACCAGTCAGGGGCGCGGCGGCGGACCTTCAACCCGCCCGGCAGCACCCCTTCCCGCCTCAACGAGGCGGCCACGCAGCCCTCCATCACCGACCAGATCTGCAGCAACCCCGCSCGGATCTGCTCCTCGTCCCGGGAGACTTTTTCGTTCACGAGCATCACGTCGGCGATGCCCAGCCCGGTCACCGCGCAGTGCCCCAGCAGCTCCGCCGCGGTCCGGAACGGCAGCGGCAGCTCCTGTTTGGACGCGTCCAGTTCCTGCTGCGCCGCGTCCTCCTCGCCCTCCCGGACGATGAACCCGCCACCCACCGAGAAAAACGTCGCCGCATGCAGCACCTCCCCGGCCGCATCAGTGACCGTGAACGTCATCCCGTTCGTGTGCCGCGGCAACACCGTCAACGGCCGCAGCACCATATCCTTCACCCCGTACGGCAAGGCCACCGCACCGGCCAGGTTCAGCACCCCGGTCYCCGCGATCGASGCCARCCGCTCCTCCACCTCGGCGGGCAGGATCAACTCCGGATGGAACCCCTCCAACCCCAACAAAACGGCGGTCATCGTCCCATGCCCATGACCCGTCGCCGCCAACGACCCATACAAATCAACCCGCAMCCCCGCCACATCACCCAGGACACCCAGGCCCTTGAGCTCCTCAGCGAACACCGCAGCAGCCC